>JACZJN010000053.1 GCA_014860565.1 Bacteroidota bacterium | reverse complement strand
GAGGAGCGCCACTGGAGCGGCGCGCTCCAGCGCGCCGATGTCGTCCCGCCGCATCTAAGTTCATGCGATATCCCGGCGGCAGTTCGGCACGGAAAAACCGTACAAATGTTCTGTTTTCTCAGGAAAACGGCCTAGGTATATTGACCCCAGAGATGTTATTTCGGCCGATAGCGATTTTTTTTCATCCGATTTTCTGCAGTTCCCTCTCGGCGGTGGTAATTACTTTATGAAAGCGCGTCGCGATTGTGCTGACGATTTCGAAAGCAGCAGTTACGGCGCCACGGCTCGGAAGCAAAAACCCCATGTCAACGCAGGTTCTTTGTGAGAGAGGAGCCCCCGAGTTTTCCAGAGCCGTACGTGCATGACTTATGTGTGGCAGTTGAACGGATGAGTCACACACAAGTGAGTGGAGAAATGAGAGGAAAGGGCGTCCCGTACAGCGGGACGCCCTTTATTACTGCCCTCGCCTCCCTGATGCACCTTTCCCATCCCCAATACGTATCCAACGCGTCCCTGTTCACATACCGAACGAAAGTTTTTTCCATAGAAGCTGTTGTACATCCGCAGGAGACGGTCATGAAGCCAAGACTGTGTCGGATGTTCGTGTGCGTCCTGTTCGTATGCGGATTTCTCACATGCCTCGTCATTCCGGCCGGGCTGATCCATGCGCAGGAGGACACGGTGCAGTCCCGCGCGCTGGTGCCTGATCAGAAGCCCGGAACGGTCTACCTGCTCAACGAAGCGTCGCGCGAAGTGCGTTTCGCCCTCAGCTATGATGCCCGAAAGTGGGAGGATTATGCCCTCAACCCCCGCCGTTCGTGCACTATTCCGGTCGAGGAATTCGGGCATACGGAAGTCATCGTCCGTTATGTGGAAAAGATGGGCAGCGAGAAATCGCTCAAGCTGGAAATGAACGAACGGTATAAATTCGTCTACAATGCCAGTCTGAAGGAATGGGGAGTGGAACGGCTTCGGTGACGGAACCCGGAGTATCCGAACGGCCTTCCCTCCGGTTGAGAAAATTGCCTGAAACAATGATTGGGGAGCTGCTTGCCTTTTATCGTCAGAATGGCGATGTTTCTGCATCGTTATAGTCTGATGACGTGAATATCCCGGGGGCTGACGCATGAAGCTGTTTCTTTCCATCGTCTCAGCCATTCTTTTCGCGTCCGCTGCCGGCGCGCAGCCGACGCTCACTATTGACCGCGTACTGCTCACCTGGCCGCAAGTGGAACTCTCCATCACCGCGCGCTGCGACGGGAATCCTCAACTGGGACTCCTCCCGCAGAATATCCATCTTTTCGAGGACGGGTTTCCTGTCGATTCCTTCGAGGTCGACTGTCCGCCGGCCGCACAGACCTGTTCCTCCTCGACGGTGCTGCTCTTCGACGCCTCCGGTTCGATGGCGGGACCGGGAAACACGGGCGCGAAACAGGGCGGACATGACTTCATCGACGGCATGCGAAGCAATCTCGACGAGGCCGCCGTGATGTGGTTCACCGAGGTCACGAACCTGCAGCAGCCCATGACAAAATATAAGCCACTGCTGCATGCCGCCGTCGATGCGCTTCCCGCCAACGGCGCCACCGCTCTGTGGGATGCGCTGTACGCTGCAATCGAGATCGTCGGCGCCCAGGGAAAGGGAGAGACGCGCGCGGTCATCGTCCTGACGGACGGCGTCGATAATTCATCCACGAAGACAGTGAATGAGATTATTGCTCTCGCCGTCCAGAAGGATGTGCGTGTGTTCACCATCAAACTGGGTGCTGGTGACTATAGTCTCGAAATGATCGCACGAACGACAAACGGGAAATATTACGCGACACTGGATCCCTGGCAGTTGTACACCATCTACGGGGAGTGCTCCGGCCTCATACAGCGATGCCTCGAGAAGTGTACGCTGCGCTACGAAAGCGCGTGCGCGGATGGAGGGAGGAGAACGGTCTCACTGACACTGGACAATCTCTGTGGAACGAGCAGGCAGGCCACGACTTCCTTCACGGCCCCGCTCGACAGCAGCGACCGCGAACCGCTGCCCATGCATTTCACTTCATCGCACACCATGGCGCGACGGACATTCACCGTACAGCTCAACCTGCCACAGGCGGTGCAGAAGGAGAAACTCACCCCTTCCCTGATCCGCGTGCATTACGACGATGCGTCGCTCATTTTCAGGAAGGTGGACATCCCCGTCGTCTCGCTGATCAGGGGCGTTTCATGGACTCATCAGGAAATTCCCGGGCTCATCCAGGTGCAGACGCATAACAGTGCCATGATCACCGGGAGCGGCATCGTTCTGGAATTCACCTTCGAGGCACGCGATGTGCAGGACACCCTGTGCAGCGAAATCGGTCTGACGCTCTGGTCCACCACCGGTGGCTGCCTGGTGCCGGACGTCACCTCGGGCGAAATCTGCATCTATCCCTGGCGTAGCGAACCGTTGGTCTTTTGCGACATTTCTCCGGAGGTAACGCTCGAGTGGCGCGCGAGCAGACGGAGCTACGTTCCGGAGCCCGCTACCGTCTTTGCCCGATTCGACAACAATGGCACCGTGACCGCGCGCAGCGGCGTCTTCTTCGTCACCTACGATCACACAGCGCTGCGGCGTGTACAGCCGGATCATGACACCGTCATCTACGCCATCCCCGACATCGTCGCGGGCAGTCATACGGCGGTGGCGTGGGATTTCCAGGCCCTGCCGCGCGACAGTGCGGCTGTGACGCAGGTGTGCATCAGCGGGCAGTTCGACAACCATCCCGACGTCTACTGCTGCACGGAGATACACATTCCCGCCGCGGGACCCGTTCTCTCCTGCGATCTTTCCGCGCCGTCGATTGTCGCGAGTCCCAACCGCGGCGAGTATGATCCTATGCCGTTCCCGGTTACGGTCCGCGTCACCAACAGCGGGCGGACTGAAACCGATACCGTGCGCGTTCGCATCGTCGTGCCGTCCGGCCTCGCGCTGGCTCCGGGAGAGACCGACGAGAAAACCGCGTACCCCGCACGACTGGGCGCGCAACAGACCGCCGCGCTGGTATGGATGCTCGTGCACGCGCCGACGACGGTCAAGAAGCAATATCTGGTGGAAGCCTGGTCCCGCTGCGCGAACGCGGACTCATCCCGCTGTGAAACGGTGGTGAACATCCCCGCGCTGAATGTGCTCGACTTCCGGGTCGAATTGCGGCGCAGCGGTGCGCTCGATTTCTGCGAAGGTATGTCGGTCACGCTGGATGCCGGCAGCGGCTACGATGCATGGCGCTGGAACACCGGCGACAGCACGCAGCACATCACCGTGCGGCGGAGCGGGGAGTTTTTCTGCGTGCTTTCGCTCGGCAGCCGGACCGGATACTCCGACACCGTACAGGTGCAGGTGCATCCACGGCCCCGTCCCATGCTGTCGATGGAAGGGAGCATTCCTTTCTGTCCTGGCGACACGGTCGTTCTCGATGCCGGTGCCGGCTACGCAGCGTATTCGTGGAACAACAGTCTCGCCGTGCGCCGCATTCCTGTCACGCGCATCGGCACCTATTATGTGGACGTCACCGATGTCTACGGCTGCTCGGGACGTTCCGACTCGATCCTCGTCACCATGCACCCGGCAGCGGCCATCCCTTCGATCAGCCGCGGCGGCGACATGCTCACAACCGCACCGGCCGCCGCCTGGCAGTGGTATCGCAACGGACAGCCGATCACGGGCGCCGTGGAGCAGGAGCTTGCCCTGCAAGAGACGGGCATCTATACGGTGCGGATTACGGACGTGAACGGGTGCAGCGCCATATCGGATCCGTATATCGTCAACGTGCTCTCCGTGCAGGATCCCTCGGCTGCGATCTCATCGCCGCGGGTGTATCCCAATCCCGGCAACGGACGCTTTACGGTGCACATCGACGCAGCGCAAACCGGAGCAGGCACGCTCACCGTCACCGACCTGCTCGGGCGCATCGTCGAGCAGCGACGCGTCGACGCGGGAGGGACACGCGCCAATGCCGGCGGTGCCGCGCTCATCGACCTCGACCTTCGCGGCAATCCTTCCGGGATGTACCTTGTAACATTCGCGGCTTCTGAGGGTCTGTACAGGACGATACTTCTCCTGAGGTATTGATCTTTTCCACGGAAACGAATATCATACGAAATACATGTCGTTTATGTACTATATCGGAGGGCGGACCATGGTCCCAAGGATTCTCATTCCCGCATCGCGTTGGGGAACGCATCAAGCAAACGCACGCCGCCGCGTGGCGGCATCATGCATCATGCTTTTTCTTCTCGCTTTCGCAATCCCGCTGACTGCGCAGCCGAATCTGAATTTCAAACGCGTCACGGTGAACCGGCCGGACATCGAGTTGTACTTCTCGGTGGGCTGCAACGGGAATCCTGCCTACGATATGCAGAAGCAGCATTTCCGGATTTTCGAAAACGGCGCAGAGATACAGAACTTCACGCTCTGGTGTCCCGATCCCACAACCCGCTGCGCCATTTCCGTCGCTCTCGTCTTCGACGCCTCGGGGTCGATGGCGGGAGCAGGCAACGCAGGCGCCAAACTGTCAGGGCATGCGTTCGTCGATCTGATGGATGGTATGGTCGATGAGGCTGCAATCCTCTGGTTCAATGACAGGGTGACCATCTATCAGCAGATGACGACAATCAAGCCCATGCTGCACTCGGCGGTGGATGCCCTGCCCGCCAGCGGAGTTACGGCGGTGTGGGACGGCATCTACGCTGGAATTGTCGAACTCGTCAACAACGGCGTGAACCCGTGCCGTTCTGTAATCGCCATGACGGACGGCGGGGATAATTCCTCCGCTCGCAGCGTGGCCGAAATCATTGCCCTGGCGAATCGGCATCAGATAAAGGTCTTCACCATAGGGATCGGTTCCGGAATCAACGCGACCGAACTCGAGCAGATCGCACTGCTGACCGGTGGGCGATATTATCAGACGCCGAATCCGGGACAGCTCGCGGTAATCGTCACCGAGATATTTCAGATTATCGCCATAAACGGGGGCAACGAATGTCGCATTACCTTCCAGCGCACCTGCGCGGATGGCGATATGCGAACGATAGAATTGCAGCTGACCAACTACTGCGGCGGGACGGATACCAAGACAAAGACCTACCGCGCGCCGCTGGACTCGACGACGTTCACCGACCTGCGCATGAAAATCGGGGATACCTGGGCTGTGCGGGGCAGTGATCTGGCCGTGCCGCTGAATCTTGTCACGCCGTTGGCCAGTGAAATGCTGTACCCGTTTTCATTCTCGATTGCCTACGACACAAGCCATGTGCAATGGAAGGGAGTCTATGCGCCGCCGGGGTCGCTGCTCGACGGAGTCCCGATCACGGCCGCGCCCGTCAGCGGGGGCGTGCGCATCTCCGTCAATAACAGGAAGCTCATCAACGGGAGCGGCAAGCTGCTCGAACTGCTGTTCAAGAGTTCGTCTCCACCGCAGGAAACCTGCCGGGGAATCCATGCGAACAATGTGCTGATCGAGCAGGGCTGCCGCATGCCGAAAATCGATTCCGGCAGGGTATGTCTCGTGGTCCCAGAGGGAGATGCGTGGTATTGCAGCGTCATCGTTCCCGAGATTCGCGTGGATACGGCGAACGAACGATATGATCCCATGCCCTTCGAGGTGTTCACCAAACTGAGTAATATCGGCGCATTCCCGGTGGACTCGGTCAGCGCGGAGATTTCCTTCGATCCGGAGCTTTCGTTTGCCGCACCGGATGGACCCGGCAGCGAGAAAAAAGCGTTGACCCCCGCGGTCATCGCTCCCGGAACGATCGGGGGAGTGAGCTGGCGGCTGCAGCATCCCAATTCGATCAGCCCGAAGGATTATTATATAAGTGTGCGCATGTTCACACCCTCGGATACATCCACATGCCAGGAGATACTCCATATTCCCGCGATGGTGCTGGAGCCGTTTTCGTTTTCCATTGCCGCCGACGGACCGCTGTCCCTCTGCGACGGCGACTCCGTTACACTGGACGCAGGCGCGGGGAATACGAGGCTGTTCTGGAATACCGGCGACACCTCACAAACAATCACCGTGAAGACGGCCGGCATCTATCACTGCACGGTGCTGCGCAGCGATGGACGTGTGGGGACTTCCGATACCGTGCGGGTCGTTATCTATCCCACTCCGAGTACCCGGATATTCGTCTTCGGCAGCATACCCATGTGCGAGGGTGATTCGGTTACGCTTGATGCCGGCAGTGGCTTCTCTTCCTACCTATGGAACACGGGCGCAACCACCGGTACCATCTCCGTTCGGTGGCCAGGCGCGTATTGGGTCGAGGTGCGCAGCGCGAATAATTGTGTGGGGTATTCCGACACCGTGACGGTCACATCCAAACAGGGACCAGCCAAACCCGTCGTCACACGCGTGGGCGACGTGTTGATGAGTCCTCCTGCTGTGACGTACACCTGGCTGCGCAACGGCATCGAACTCGTTGGGGAGGTGAATCAGTTCCTTGTCGTGACACAGACCGGCCGTTATCAGGTACGCGTCACCGATGAAAACGGCTGCAGCGCTCTTTCGGACGAAATCGACGTCACCGTGCTCGATGCCGGCGGTGTGCCCGCGGTGGTCCGGCGCTTCGACGTCTATCCCGATCCCACGCATGGCGAGGTCACGGTCGACCTTCGCCTCGAACGTACCGAAGCGATACGCATTCTTGTGCTCAACGCGCTCGGTCAGGAGCTTGCGCGTTACGAGAGTGGTGTGCCCGTGCGCGACTTCTCCCGCCGCGTCGAGCTCGGTGCCGCACCGGGCGCATACTTCCTCCACATCACCGCTGGCAGCGACAGCTGGGTGCGGCGCGTGGTGCGCGTGCAGTAGGAGGAGTCCGCCTTCATCCCGCGAAGCGGAACGAAGGCGGACGATATAGGATGTAGGACGTTGGATATAGGACAGGGCATCGAGGATTGAAGATACCAGGACGCGGGTGCGGACGTGCGCGTCTACTTGCGTGGCAGAGCGCAGCGGATCATGATAACCTGTGGTTCGATCAGTTCCTGCATGCCGGTGCATTGCCCCTGGATGCGGATCGGATCACCTGGCCGGATCGTGATCGACGCGGTGGATTCATCCGGTGTAAGCGTGCAGCAGACGCTGCCCTCCGTGCCGTTCTGCCCAAGCACGATCACCGCACACCCGTTGCTGTCGGTGTCGGTCTCCCGTACGATGCCGCTGACGAGGACGGTTTTATCATCCACGACATAAGTAGCGGTGGCCGCGGCTTCATCGGAAGCAAAGGCCCCGATCAGTTCCGCCACCGTGAGTTCGTAGTCGGGTGTCGCGTCGGCGAAATCCTTGTGCGGTTTGAAATACATCATGAGTCCGATCGTCACCGCAATCACGATGACAGACAGGACAGTAATGATAATGATGCGGGATTTTTTCATTGTGTCACTTCTTGTAGGGTTGATACGCCATATCCACGTTAACGGCGACGGTCTTTGCGATTTTGTCGCGCACCGCACTCGGAATCTCGATGTCATAGTCCCCCGGCACGACGTCGAACTTCGCCTTCACCAGAATGGTGTTTCCTTTGACTTCGACAGTACCCTTCTGACGGACGGTGTTCGTTTTATTGTGAATGGTCAACTTGCCCTCGACAACCGCCTGGTACACGCCGTTTTTCGAGAAATCGATTTCCGTCAGATTCACCAGCTTGCCCTTGAAGTCGCTTTTTGGGAATTTCGCGGACTCCATGTAATTCTCGTTGAAATGTTCCTCCATCAATGCGCGTTCGAACTTGAACGATTTGATGAGCAGCTGAAACACCAGCTCACCCGTCGCGGGAGTCAGCACGCTCGCGGCTTCGTTGTTGTGCGCCTCGATCGTCTCGAGCGGTGTTTCCGAATAAAACCAGATATGGCCGTTTTTACACAGGTATTTGTCCTGCCCGTGCATGGGCGCGGCGACGATGAACAGCAGGAGGGTGAGATATATTGCAGTTTTCATGGTGGATCCGGTGCTGGTGAAAAACGGGATGCAAAAGTTTGCGCCGCGCGCGGCGGCATGTGGGGACCTGTGTACATCAAGAACACGCTTTCCTCGGGGAAGGTGCGCTACAGGGTGAAGACGCGGGAGATATTGAAACCGAGATGGATGCCGCCATCGCTCCATTGACCGGTGGTCTCCCCGATGAATCCGCGTTCGGTCATCGGGAGGGAGTTTGTCAGCATGATCTGAAACACGTGTCCGCCGGTCTCGATATCGAAGCCGACCGAAAGCGCATTGATCGGTTTCTCAGCTCCTTCGCGCCCGGGTGTGATCACGAGGAAGTACTCCGCGTTGAAGGAAATCCGGCTGGTCAACTTGTATCGTCCGCCGAATCCGATCGCGGGCAGATCGTTCTCGTCGAGCGCGGTGGCCACCAGATTGCGATGCACCACGCTGGGCGATATCTGGAGGGAAAGCTCCTCGCTGAATTTTCTCGCGATGAGCAGCTGGAAAATGTATGAAAGGCGCGAGGAAAAATAGTTTTCCCTCGTGGGCTGCGCCCAATGCACGGTCTGGAGATCGATGCCCGTGTAGGCCGAAACGGCCACGGGCATGTTTTCCTCCCCTTCCGATTGCCGCCACAGACGGAACTTCGTAAAACCGTTGTACGCTTTCTGATACGACGAATGGCCTACGCCAAGCATGAGCCAGTCGGTGACGCCGTATTCGAGGCCGAGGAACACCGTGCCCTGATCGAGTCCCCACAGGTTGTATGCCCCGTCGCCTAATTCGCCGAAGCGGTGGTGGATGCGGAAATCAAGCTGCCGGGCTTTCATTTGTTCAATCGAATGCCCGTTGATGATGCGCGTGGCTTTGAACGTCGCGGAAGCGTATTCCGTCGCCGGTGTCGTCAGCGCATCGAGCAGGCTGTCGACTTCCTGCGCCCGGAGTGCGGGCGGTGTCAGCAAGGTGAGCAGCAGGAGGGTGAGGGAGATCGGTCTCTTCATCGCACACCTCCTTGCGGCACGATATTGTTGGGAGCGCCCTGCGCCATCCAGATTTCGATGATGCGGATCGAGCAGTCGTCCAGCTTGCCGCTGTTTTTCGGCATCCGTGTAAACTTCGGATCCCACGTGATCGCGCCATACAGCCGCGTCAGATTGGATTTGACGTCGCTGTAGCTCTCCAACCGTATGTTGTCGCCGAATGAGGCAGCATTCGCGTTGCTGTGGCAGCTGTAGCAGCTGCCGACGAGTACGGGGACGACACTGCCCGCATAGGTGACATTTGTCGTGTCGCAGCCGCTGTTGAGCTGCGGATACAGGGCTTCCTCGTTGTCGTAATAGCATCCGGCGAGCAGACTGCATGAGACGAGGATGGTGAAAAGCAGTGATGTAGATTTCATGGTGCGTGCCTCCTCAAGATCCGCAGCTGGTGTTGGCGCCCTGGAGTATCCAGAGCGCGATCGTCGTACGCTGCGTCTGCGTGAGGGCAGGATTCGGCGACGGGGGCATGGGCTGAATCCATGTGCTGGTGGTGGCCGTGTAGAGGCTGCTCTGTTCCGGCTTGAAAGGAACGACGTAGCGCACGATGCCGGCGTCGGAACTGAAATCGATTTGATGACCGCCGGCATGACAGCCGCTCTTGGCGCAGTTGTTCAGAATAATCGGCTTGACTTCGGTCGTGTAGCAGACCATTGGCTGCGCGTCGACCCCCACGGGGTCATGCGTGCAGCCGGTAAGCGCGGTGGAAAGGAACAGCCCGAGAATGGCGGCCGTCCGTTGGAAACGATGTCGTTTCATTGTATGTCGTCAAGTGTTTGTGAAGGAATCATTGATAATGTGCCGAAGTCAGAGACTGATCCGATGGAAGCAAAGTTACAGCAGCCGCCAGAATCTCCCGGGAATGAATACGTAAACGTGCGTATGCAATTCCCCAATGCTACGAAGGATCCGTGCCAGAAACAAAGAAGAAATCAGCGACCTCAGCGGGGGGGGCTTTGGATCGTCCAGGGCAGAAATGCGTCCTTGACGCAACTCCCTCGCGATGAATCGTACAATCACATCGGGATATGTGAAACCATCCGGAACGCCCATCACGATTGCTACGCCTCTTCCCACCAACCAGGAGGCATCATGGAAATCACCGCATTGTCCGACCTCATCGCGTACATCGTCGCGCTCAGCATCGCGTCGGAACGCCTCGTCGAAATCGTGAAAGGCGTCGTCCCGTTTCTCAGCAGCAAGGCGGGAAGCGAGTCTCTGGAGAACTGGCGGCGTGTCGCCCTGCAGCTGCTCGCCGTCGCCGCCGGGATGCTCACCGCGCACCTGGCCATGCCCGCGGTAACGGATCTCGTCCCGGCCGCCTGGCAGACCCTTCCGGGCATCGTGGCGCTGGGTCTGCTCGCCAGCGGGGGATCGAGTCTGTGGAATTCCGTGCTCGACTATGCCAGTGCGGTGAAATCCATCACCAAGCTCAACGCGGAACTGAAGAAGCTGAAGAAAAAGAACAGCTGAGACGGCAAACCAGGTATCCGTCAGGGCGGACCACACGCTCCTGGCGGATACGCACTTATGCGGATACGCACAAGTGCGTATTGAGGCCGCGCTTCACGGGGTGTACTTTGGTCACAGTCATACCCCACCGTCACACGCTTTCTGATCCTGTCCATACCTCTTGCGATGTTGGAGACCGGAATTTGCGAGCAACGTCTTTCGACGGATGACGTCTCCAGTTCCTTCTGGAACGGCGTCTCCCACAGCTTCGGCTGTCGTACGGGTGTGCCCGTGAAGTCCGATTCTCTCCACAACGCAACTGATTATCCACCAGTGGAGCAGGATCACAATGATATCTGCATATACGATTCTCAAACGGTATGGTCCGGCGTTCTGTCTGGCATTCGCCGTGCTGTTGTTCGTCCCATTCGCGGCGGGCATGGCACAGTGGGTTCCGCAAGACACCACCTATACCGTCACTACACTCATTGACGAACTCGATGGCGATCTTCTGCCCGGAACGGGTGCGGGAACGAGCCTGCGCGAAGCGGCCGCTGAACTGGTCTCGGACGTCACGGATTTTCGCGCCGGTGCCGGTTTCGGCGTCGTCGTCGTGACTCCTGGTGTGGCGAAGATCGTCAAATCAACGGCTGCGATCATCCTGGTCGCGGCGGAGGTCATTCTTGAGCAGAAAAAGTACGCGGAGGAATGGGGCGTTGCCTTTAACTCCGGCGGTGCCGATTATGCCGAGTGGCTCGAACGGGAAGACCCCAACGATAAATTTGTGTTCGGTGACATTGTCGGCGTGCATGCCGGCAAGATTTCCCGCAGGATCGAAGACGCCGACATCACGGCACAGCAGTGCGGATCTGTGGTGGGTATCGCATGGGAATCCCTTGAAGCGGGAATGCCCGGCTACGTCAACGTCGCGGTGGGAATGCCGATCAGTCGAGTGTTGACGTCCTCGTGCGTCAGCAGGATAAAATCTCCGCTCTGGAGGTTCAGGTCGGAGCCATGGAATCCATGCTTCGGGAACTGATCCCTGATCTCGACGCCCGCCTTGCCCGTTTCGGATATACGTCGGAATCTGCAAAGACCACCGCCGAAGGACTGGACGATGCTTCCACCGAAGCTGTTCCTGATCCCAGCAAGCCCAATCCTGATCTGTTGACGGAAGAGATGTTCGTCAGCGCCATCGAGGTTGCAAAGAATGAACTTCGCGCTCGCGGACATGATCCGGCAGACATCCAGTTCATGGTTTCTCTCGAGAACGACAGCTCGTTCCGTTCACAGTATCTCAGTGCGATCAAGGATATGATTCGCACCGGTGGAGACCGTTCGGAGCTCCAGCGCGTGACGAATCAGGTCGCCAAACCGGTGAAATAAACCTGGTCTCTACCGTAACGGTGAAAAGGACGGGCGTCACGCTCGTCCTTTTTTTTTCACATTTCTGCAACCTGCGTCCCTTTCCGCCGTACCCGCATGGGTTACTCCATTTTTGCGCTCCATCTTTTTTGCACTTCATCCGTGCCGTATGTATTATTCCATTATACAGGACAATGAAACCGACAATGTCTGACCGGAATGCACTAGCACGCATTTCGGCTTTTCGTCGTGCGCGTCAGTCGTCTTTCCGCCCGCAGGAGGATGGAGGGCAGCGTCCTGTCGTGCCATCCCCACACAGAAAGCAACGATCACCTGCAGCATAGGAGGTCTTCATGTATACGTCAACCACCGCTTCCCGGCGCTCCTGGGGTGGAGTGTTCTGTGTCCTGTTTTTCGCGACAACGTTAACCATTACCGCACAATCATGGAGTGTCAGCTCCGGAGGCAGCAATCTTACGGATGTGCCTTCCGAAAAGGAACTGATGGTCGTCAAACAGATCATTCACAGCGAAATGCTGGGGGTGGACTGGAAACCGCTCCGCCGATACGAAAATTCTTACGACCATCACGCGCATATGTGGTCGCAGCAGGTGTCTGCGTGGGCCGATGGCGACTGGGAACTCGTCGGACGGCAGCTGTACTCATGGGACGTATGGGGCGAATTATATTCCATGACCACGCAGGCATGGAATGGCAGTATGTGGCAGAATGTCGAACGCATTCACTGCTCCTTCGATATCGATTCGGGAGACCGCACGCAGACCCGATTCGAATGGAAGGGCGGCGACTGGGCGCTCTCGGACCGCAAAGTCTATCGCTATAACGACGAGGGATCGGTCGCCAGCATGCGGGAATACCGCTGGTGCGAGGATGGCTGGCGCGCGTGTGTGCTCACTGTGATGTTTTACGACAACGACGGCCATTACTCTGGTTACGAACGTACCGAACTCGTCGATAACTTCCTTTGCGCCCGCAGCACCGCAGAGGTCGCTCCATGCGGAAAGATAGGCGAGGAGATACACTATACGCGCGAGCGCGGAGGAGAATGGGTGCGGGATCGTCGTGACCGGTGGACGCGCAACGACTGCGGCCTCCTCACGGATCTCTACGTCGATGAATGGCAGGACGGAGAATGGCGTCCCTGGAAATGGGATTCGTACATTTCTGCTCCGTTTACGCTCTCCGCTCCCGCGGCAACGCCTGTTTCGGTCGTCACCATGGACGCATTTCCGAATCCTGCGAGTGGAGACGTGCAGGTGCAGATCCATTGTACTTCGCCGGTGAATGCCGCTGTCGAATGTGTGGATATTCTCGGGCGTAGGCTGGCAATACTCCCTGCGCGTCAGCTTGAAGTCGGCACGACGACTCTGCCGATGCAACTTCAGTCCCTGCCTCGCGGCCTGGTTTTGCTTCGCCTGATCGCAAACGGGCGCGTCATGAATCTGCGGCAGCTCATTTTGCGATAGACCACTCCGCGGCGAAGGGATGAGCGTTTTTATCCCGGGGGAGCTTGCGATTCGAATCACGAAGCCGTATTGTATCCAAAACCGTCCAACGATATCCGAATACCATTTCAAGTGGGCACTACTGTCTGCTGCCCGCACACCGGTCATCACGTTTTTGGAGTACACAGTATGAAAGGAAACCTCGTCCGTCGTACGTTGTCATGCGCAGCCTTGCTTATCCTCTCGACGGGATCGTCGTCGCTGTCCCAGCAGTTGTGGGAGCCCGTCGATGGCCCATACATCGGGAGAGTCTTTTCGCTCTGTATAGACGACAATAATGAAATCCTCGCAGGAACGGAACGGGGAGGAGTGTTCCGCTCAGACGACGCCGGAGCGGAATGGGCGTACGCCGGGCTCTCGTATGAGGTCGTTCGGACATTGTATCGGCACAGTGACGGTCGTTTGTATGCGGGACTGCAAAACGGATTGATGTTTTCGACCGACAATGGCGGTACATGGGAATGGAGCAACTTCAGCACGAGCAACAATGGATTTGGCATCGGTGTTACCTCGACGGGTACGCTGTTCGTCGGAGGCTGGGGCGGACTCGCCCGCAGCACGGACCAGGGAGCCACGTTTGAGAACGTGTCTCTCACTCCTTTCAGCAACCGGGTGGATGAGATATTCATCGGCGCAAATGACGAAATCCTGGTGGGTCTGTATCAGGGAGGCCTCATCCGTTCGGTGGATAACGGACAGACCTGGAACCTGGCTGACCCGCTTTTCGAAAGCAAGAGCGTCGCCGCCATCACGGGCACGGGGGGCATGATGTTCGCCGGCATTCAGGGTGTGGATGTTTTCCGTTCTTCCGATGGTGGAGCAACGTGGGCTCCGAGCACCAGCGGCATTTCGAGTGCTTCACCTTCCGCACTGTATGCCCGTTCGGCGCAGGAAATATGGGCAGGGACGACGAACGGCCAGTTCCTCTCCAGCACGGATGGTGGTATGAACTGGACGACGCAATTCACGATCCCTGAAGGGTCATCCGTGAGCCAGATTATCGAAGCCCCTGGCGGTCCTCTGCTAGCGGCCACGCAATGGGGCGGTGTTCATATCAGCACGGATAACGGCACGTCGTGGATACAATCGAACAAGGGACTGACCAACGTTATGCCCACCGCCGCAACAGGGTTTGTGCTTGATTCGAAAGACAATCTCTACCTCAGCTATACGGGCGGGCCGGTCGTCAAGAGCAGTAATGGCGGAAGGAGCTGGACCCCGTTCGGGTCGAAAGATGACTATGTGAATTGCCTCGCCATCGGACCCGGTGATATGCTCTATACAGGGAGTCAGTACACGGGGGTGCGGCACACCTCCGATAACGGTGCAACCTGGGAGCATGATACGACCGGACTTCCACAGTTCACGCCGATCACACTCGCCTTGAATGCTCTCGGTGACTTCGCGGTGGGCGGCACAGATGGGAAGCTCTACGTGCGTGAGGCCGGGGCCTCCGTGTGGCGGTCGGCCAAGGATGCGCTGATCACATCGAATGTCAATTGCCTGCTCTGGGAAAACGGAGCGCTTTTTGCCGCGACCACCAGGGATGGCCTGTTTCGCTCCAAGGACAAAGGTCTGTCATGGACCAAGCTCGATAACGGCATGAACGAGGGGTATGTTCGAACCATTTACTCGGATCATCAGGGGAAGCTATTCCTCGGGGCATTCGGGTCGATTTATGTCTCAACGGACAATGGAGACAGCTGGGCGGACATTGGTGACGGGTCATTCTCCTCCGTGAGCAGTATCGTTTCGAGTACCGATGGTATGCTGTATGCCGCCTCGTTTGGAGGCGGCGTCTTCATGACCAATGCCCAGAGCAGCTCATGGACGGCATTCAATTCCGGTTTACTGAATCCCCATGTCCTGACGCTTCTTCTCGATGGCAATAACACACTCTTCGCCAGCACGGACGGAAACGGCGTATTTCACGCCACCGCTCCCGTCGTCTCCGTGAAAAACCCGGCGGCCGCCGTGGAAGGCTTACAGCTCCATAGCGCGTATCCGAATCCGTTCACTTCGGCTGCGCAGCTTTCGTTCGCATTGCCAGCCGCATCGCATGTGCGCATCGCCGTGTATGACATGACCGGTCGCGAAGTCGCCGTCCTTGTAGACGGGCTGCGTCCCGCGGGTCTCTCCACGGTGAGTGTCGTCGCTACGGGACTTCCTCCCGGGATGTACTTCTGCAGAATGCATGTTGGAACCGAAATGCGTACGCAGCCGCTCATGATTCTGCGTTAGGCGACGTTCATCACCTGACCAGCAGAGTTCCGGGCTGTTACCCCACGTTGTGCTGCTGCGCGGAGGTCGCAAAAAAAAAGAGGCCGTCATCCGAAATGGCGGCCTCTTGCTCTATCATGCGTGTGCGATTGTTTATATCGTGAAGTTTCGCAGGTTCCAGGTGAACGTGACGAGTACGTAGCGCTGCAGCAGATTCGTGCGGGCATCTTCGATGTACGTGTCGGTGACGCTGCGGGTGATGCTGTTGTTCTGCTTGAGCACGTCGAACACCGTTGCCCGGATTTCCGCTGCGTCGTTGGGGAGGAATTTGTATCCGAGACTCAGGTTCCAGAGCAGGAAGTCGTCGTTGTATCCCTCCGACAGCCCGCTGTAATACTCATGTGCCAGATCAGTGTTGAACACGAAGCCGTCGAGGAAAATCCAATTGAAGCGGAAGCGTGTGGATTGCGTCAGGTAATTGCTGTTGTTCTGTTCCTGCAGGGAGTTGGCGATCCACGTCATGCTCGACTGGGTAGAAACGGTGAAATCGATATTCTGACTGATGTTGCTTGTGAGCGAAACGCCAAGGCCTGCCGCCGGTGCGGATGCATAGTTGATCAGTCCGTTAATGCGGCTGGGAGAACGCGAGAAGGTTCCCGACAGGTTGAGATTGATGTTTGATTTCAGGAAGCCGACCGCCTGTCCGTACGTCATGTAGCTCCGCAGGGAATACGATCCGTCGAAGTTCTCGGGACGCGTGATCTGCGTTCCGCGCAGGAGGGGAATGCCGCCGAAGACCGTGGTGTCGCCGCTGGCCACGATGGTGCTGTTGCCGACGGGGTCGAAGGTGTAGCTGCCCATTGCGAAGAGGAAAAAATAGCTCCCGGCCTGCATGTTCGTCGCCGAGTAACGCATCCCGAGAAAGTGCATGTATTCCTGGTCGAGGCCGGGATTGCCGATGCTCAGCTGCAGGGGATTCGAATTGTCGAGCACGTCCTGCAGGCGGTCGACACTCGGCGGCGAAGTGCGGCTGCGATAGAAGAGGCGCATATCCTTGCCCTGCGTGAATTTCAGCCGCATCATGGCATAGGGCATCAAGTCGCCGTAGGTGCGGTCGATGCTGCTTGTGTAGGGATAGACCTGGTCATTCTGCAGATTCGCCCACTGGTAGCCGACACCGACCATGGCGTTGACGTCATCCTGCTCGTAGCGGTACCCGAGGCTTGCATTCTGCGTGAGATAATCGGTGCTGAATTCGTTGCTCAACAGTGGATCGAGTTCCTCCATCATGCCGCTGAGACGCGGGAGATTCCACGTGCGTTTGTTGGACGCGTCGTTGCTGAATGACGCCCGGTGACGAAGCTGCAGTTGACTGTTCTCCCCGAGTGGTTCGGTGTAGGTGGCGGTCGCCTCCATCGACCAGCTGCTTTTGTCGAGATTCGAGCGCTGGTCTGTGGTATCGAAAGATGTCTGCTGGCCGAAACTTGCATAGTTGGAAAAGAGGGTGTTGTCGCCGCTGTTGTTCTTGACGTCGTTTTCGATTTCAAACGAGAACGTGCGGCCGCGGGTCTCAAAACGATGCCGGTACAGCAGCTCGTTGTTGAAGGAGAGGCCCGTCAGGTCCGAAGTGAAATTGCTGGCGTTGCTGTTGATCGGGGCGTCTGCGAGTGATGTGCTCGCGAGCGTCGCTTCGTTTCCGTTGTTGATCTGAGCCGAGAGGCGCGGGCGCCACAGAATCGAGTTGAGCGTGTCGATCTTGTAATCGAACTTCATATTGAGACGGTGGTTCATGTTGTCGGTGTTGGCCAGGGTGGTCTCGTTATAAAACTGTCCCTGCACCGCCGGGAGTATGTACTCTCGGGCGAGTCCGCTGCTGGCATCGAGGTTGCTGCGGTTGAAAAAGTAGCTACCTGAGACTTCGATTTTCTCGGCCCAGGTGTCGATATAGTTCAGCCCGATGGCGTTGGTGCTTGCAATGCCGTTGCTCGAGTTCACGAGAAAATCATTGATGCTGCCGCTGTTGAAATTCGGCATGCCGCCGCCGCTGCCCGGACGCGGACCGCCGCCGCCCC
>JACZJN010000052.1 GCA_014860565.1 Bacteroidota bacterium | reverse complement strand
GGCGTCCTCCACGCGGAAATTCGTGATCTGATGAAAGGTTCGCCCCGAATCGGTAGATCGCTGGAGGGTGTGGCAGATCGGGTAGATATCCGCGGAATCGTTCATCCGGAAACGTTTTTCGGCGATTAAGACGTCATGTATGCAATCTCCTTGATTCGGGCGAATCGAGCGTCGCGTAACCTGTTGCCATGTCTTTCCAGTGTCGCATGATTCGAATATCTCACTGCTATCACGCCCGGACAGGTATGATAGCACAAGAAGGGTATCGCGCAGGTGATGAAACAGGATTGACCCCGCAGGATTATCCAGTGAAAGTGGAGTCCATGTGAGGCCACTATTGGTTGTCACAATAACTTTTTCCTTTTCTAGCAGAATGATAAAATCGCTTCTCCTCTCATCGAGGTAAAAATACCAGTCGAATCGAGTGTCCTTGGGACCGATAGACTTCCAGGACGCCCCGTCGTCAGTGGAGCGAAGGAGCTCCGCGGTCAAAAGACTACCCTCCCAAACCAGGATCGTACCGTCGCGTGCGATCTTCGTTCGGCTTTCACCCAGAAAATGTCCCGATCCTTTGACAAGTAAGCCGTCCCAGGTAGTACCATGATCGCTTGATCGATACAACCCATCCTGGGCTGAAATCAGGTACAACCGACCAGCCGGATCAAAAGTCATATCAATGTACGCTCGCTGAAACGGGACATTGTCCTGCTCGATCTTCTTCCAGCTCGATCCTCCGTCGATCGATCGGTAGAAGTCACCAGTTTGTACATACCCCACGATCTCCATTGGGTTATAGGGATTCTGCACCAACTTGTCGAGATATCCGACGTTGAGGGGCAGTCGTTCCCACTGCTGTGCATGTGCCATCCCTACCAGAAAAATGATTCCCATTGCCCAGCTTGAGATCAGATGACGCATTTGGCACACACCGGAGCTTATGATCTTATATTATGTTCCGCTATCTACACAATTCGGATGCAATATGCAAGCTCGATATTACGCACATAATCATCACAACGCCCGGGAGGGGATCCCGGGGTCCGCCTGAGGCGGACTGGCTGAGTAGGGAGAGAGTGGGAGGAGAGATCGTCTTGTGGTGGGGACGCAGGCCTGTGCCCCATCCTGGATTTCGGGGATTCAACTGCGATAGGCGATTGGCTTTTGGCGGGGAGCGGAATCGGTCCGAGCTGCCTTGATGCCCGGTCCCCGCGCCTACTGCCCCGCGCCTGCTGCGCGAGCGGCGAAGCCGCGAGCTCCAGCCTTCGTCCCGCGACGCGGGACTTCGGCGCGGGGGCAGTCCATGATTTTCCGTTTTGTTGTTATCAATGGACATACGGGGAGGCGAGTAACAAATATGCAACACAATTCAGGACAAAATGCGAAAGGATCGGAAAGAACCGGTAGAGGTTCTTGTCCCGTCGCGTCCCGTCGCCTGTCCGCGTTGCTAGCCGCGAACGGAATTGCTCCCATGGTTGGATTGCTATGCCCGTTCCGGGAAACGCCTCGCGGCCAGCGTTCATAGGATGTGCGCGGCAACGACGATTCGTTTTACAGCAGAATACTATTCAATCGGTCCGCAGGGATCGGTCGTCTCATTGCAGGAGAGCCGGACCCAGTAGACGCGATGGTTTTCGGAAGCAGTGACAGAGCCCTGGTACGCCTGCGCAATTCCGTCTGTCATTTCGTCACAACTACCTTTCCGCTACGCACCATATCGGCGGTACGGACCACGAGCATATACATTCCGGGACTCACGGTTCCAAGAGCCATCGTGCCGCGGATCACCGTGCCGTCGCTTCGAAGCGGCAGGTCCATGAGCTTTCTTCCGAGCAGGTCGTAGAGCAACGCCTCCGCATTCCCTCTTCCTTCGACGGCGAACCGCAGTTCGCCGCGCGTTGGCTGGGGGTGAATTTGTAGGGTGTGGTCGCCAGCCATGCCGACAAGCGATTCAACCGAAGTGGATTTGTCGCGCAGAATCCCGATGATCACATCGGATGCGCCGCCCCGCA
>JACZJN010000051.1 GCA_014860565.1 Bacteroidota bacterium | reverse complement strand
CTCTTATTGAGAATATTTCGACGAGTCTTCTTGATTTCGGCGTCACGAACTGGTCAGTTGTCCGTGATCCGTCCGGGATCCTCTATGTCGGGAATGACGAGGGAATCCTCGAATACGATGGAGCTGTGTGGCGCCAGATTCCATCGGTCAACGGAACCCCTGCTTTCGGACTGGCGCTCGGCAGCGACGGGAGGGTGTATTTCGGGCTGCTCGGGGCATTCGGGCGGCTTGTCAGGGACAAGAACGGGCGGAATCGAATGGAATTGCTCAGCAGCCGCCTTCCCGAGCAGGAAATCACTCGCGACTATTTCTATGGTGTCCATGCGATCGGCAATACGATCGTGTTTCGCTGCGCATCCGGTCTTTATCGGTGGGACGGATCAAACATCAGCATCATTCGGCCCAGTACCGCTTTCAAGCAATCGCATCTCATTGACGGACTGCTTTATGTCCTTGTCGAGGATGTCGGACTGCATCTCGTCCGGAAAAACAGTGTCTCGCTCGTCCCTGGCGGAGAATTGCTCGCCAGGGAAGAGGAAAGCGTCTATTTCATCCTCCCGGCGGGAGAGGGGCGTTTTCTTGTCGGCACGAAGCGCAGCGGCTACCTCTTCTATGACGGCAAATCATTCTCCCCCGCGTGGTCCCCCGCGGTGCGCGCGAACCTCCCGACAAGGCTGCTCTGCGGGGTCATGCTTGCCGACAGCACATATGCGATCGGGACATTCCGGCGGGGAATCTGGATCATCGATCGCGAGGGACAGGTGCGCAGAATTATCGATGACGCCAGCGGACTGCAGGACAACGGTATCGTCGCGCTGCTGGCGGACAGGGAGCGCATGCTCTGGGCCGCACTTGACAACGGCGTAAGCCGAATTGCCTGGCCCTCGAACATTACCTTCTTCGGTCGTGACAGCCGTCTGGAAGGCCGTTTCCTGGATCTTGCCACCTTCCGGTTTCAGCACTATGTGTCGACCACGCAGGGAGCTTACAGATTGCGGCTCGGGGACCGGAAACTCGGGGAGTCGCGAACGAAGCACAGTGCGTTCGAACGGCTCGATATGCTTCCCACCGAAAGTTTTGATATGCTCGATTGCGGGACCGAGTTGCTCCTGGCGTCAGGATCAGGTGTGCACTCCTTCAATGGAAGCAGCACGCGTCTGCTTGTTCGCACTGCCGCTCGGAAGCTGCATCACATCCATGGCTCCCTGGATAGTGTGCTTGTTGGAACGGAGCAGGGGCTTCTCCAGCTGACACGGAGAGGAAAGGTCTGGGAATCCCATAGGGTATTCCCCTCGATCGGGAATTTCATATGGTCGATCGCGGAACTCCCGGACCGGACGATCTGGATTGGTACGCTGGCCGGCGACGCCTACGCTCTTTCTCCCTATCCCGTTTTTCCCCGGTCCCCGGTGCGGCAGTATTCCGATTTCCTGCGAGACGGAGAGAGAAATCCTTCCACCCTGTCCGTGATCGCGGGCACTCTCTGGATATGGACGGAGGATACGCTTTGCGAATACAATCCGCGAAGCAAGCAATTTCAGCCGAATCCCAGCTTTTGGCGCAATCTCGGCGTTCCCCCGGAATGGGCAGTCCGTATGCCATACGAGGATCGCAGTGGAAGAATCTGGATGCAGCTGGTGGGGAAAGGACGTCGCTATGGATACGCGAAGCCCGGATCGGCAGAAGTGCATCCTCTTGTTCTTATCCCCGAATTGGAGCGGCAGTCGGTAACCGCCATGCTGACAAGCGACGATAGCGTCGTGTGGTTCGGTACGGATACGGATCTTTTTCGCTTCGAGGAAGTCGCCGGCAGCGATTTGGCCTCCACCTTCGCAGTACTGATTCGATCCATCAGCGATACGAGAGAGGGGGGGAAATACCTGCAGCCTTCCGACGGTACGGAGAATTCCATCGAATTTCCCTACAGCGATCAGGGGGTGCGCATACGCTTCGCCGCGCCCTCGTTCATTCGCAGCGAGCTTATCCAGTATCGGTGGAAACTGGCCGGTCTGCAGGACGCTTGGTCGGACTGGTCTCCCAACCGCAGCGCCGACTTCCCTGCGCTGTCGGAAGGTTCGTACACATTTCACGTCCAGGCGCGACGACCGGACGGCATGCTCTCCGATCCGGTGTCCATCGATTTCCGCATCCAGCCCCCAGGGCAGCGAAGCTGGTGGGCCTATGGACTCTATTTTATTTTCGGGATCGGCATTTTCGTACTTGTGCTGCGGTACCGGACACGAACGCTCGAGGAACGCAGCCGCAACCTCGAATCGACCGTGCGCGAGAGAACGGAAGAACTGCGCAGCCAATCCGAAAAAATTCGGAGCCAGGCCGAGGAACTCGAAACGCTCGACTCGATCGTCCGGACAGTGAACAAGGAAGTGAAGCTGACCGACCTGCTCCGTGCGCTTCTGCAGCAAACCCTGCTGCTTTTTCCGCATGTCGACGTGGCCAGTTATTTCCAACGGAACGGGGAGGACGGGCTGTTCCGGCTCGTCGCGACCGTCGGTTTTCCGCTCGAGCAAATCGAGACACATGCGTTTTCCCTCGCCGAACTCATCGATGATCCGAGCAATTCCATCCAGTCGATACAGGACGGTGTCTACGTGCTGCGTGGCCTCGAGAAACACTGGAATCTGCATGCGGAATCGCTGGTCATGAAGCAGAAGGCCTTTATGGGAATGAGCGACATGCAGCATGGGATGCTGCGCGGCTTCCTCGTCCTGGGGTCGGAGCGGACCCAGCATTTTTCAGCCGACGACCTGCGCCGGCTTCTGCGTCTGCGAGAACACGTATCCTCCGCGGTCGCGAAGGCCGTTGCCATCCGCGAACTCGAATCCAAGAATTCCCAGCTCGATCAATCAAACAAACAGCTGCGCGAGACGCAGCAGCAACTGATCGTGCATGAGAAACTGGCGGCGCTCGGCGAACTGACCGCCGGCATCGCGCATGAAATTCAGAATCCCCTGAACTTCGTGAACAATTTTTCATCCCTTTCACTGGAGCTACTCGACGAACTCGAGGAGGAGCTCAGCCACACCGCTCCTTCGGACAATGGCTCGATGCTCAATCTCATCGCGACGGTCCGGGGCAACTGCGAACGCATACGGGAACATGGCATGCGTGCGACGTCCATCGTCAGCGCCATGCTCATGCACACGCGCAAGGGCAGCGCCCGCAGTGAGGCCATTCCCTTTAATGAATTTCTCGATCAATTTGTGATGCTCTCGTATCATGGCATGCGGATGCTGCACCCGCAATACGAACTCAAGCTGCACACCGAATACGATCGCAGCATAGACGCCGTGCAGCTCTCCCCCCAGGAAATGAGCAGGGTGATTGTCAATATCTGCAACAACGCATGGGAAGCGGCCATCGCCCGAATCGGGACGAACGACGGAGAGGAGTATCCCGAAGTGACCGTGCGCAGTGTTAATGCGGGCAATATGATCCGCATCTGTGTTCGCGACAACGGCGTGGGCATCCCCCACGAACTGCAGGGGAAAATCTTCGAGCCGTTTTTCACCACGAAGCGCAGCGGCAACAACGCCGGACTCGGACTTTCGATGAGCTACGAAATCATCACGCAGATGCACAAGGGAACACTCAGCGTCGATTCGGAGCAGGACCGCTACACGGAGTTCATCATCGAACTCCCCCGGCAGTAGCCCTGCGCAGGGCCGCCGTTATCCCCAGGAATCCTTTTTCCAGATAACGGTCACTTTCTTTCCTTTATTTCCGCCTTTCTGCCATTGCCCCTCGAAATGGAACACCATGGGATATGCGCCGACCGTCGCATTCGCGGGATCGTCCTGCGGGTCCGCTTCCGTCGGCTGACTGTCATTGCAGGGGAGGACGGGATCTTCGTCGATCAATGTGAAATACAGCTTCAGTTCGAGCGTGTCGGCATCGACGGCCGGCATCCACAGCTGCGGATCGCTCACAAACGGTGAGAGCACGCGAATAGTGAAAATATCCTCGTCGACATAGACCAGCCCGGGATTCCCGGCGAGGCAATACTGTCCATCCGCGCACAGCGCAAGCGAACGGCCGTCGGCGGAATCCATCCGGACCTTCTCAACGGACAAATCCGCACTGCATTCCAGATCCAACATGAAATGATCGTCGGGAACTCCGGGGTCGTCGTCAACGCTCACAATGATGGCGTCCGGCAGCTCTTTGCCTGGGAACGCAATGCCATACAGCGTATCGAGTGACAAACTCATGATGCCTCCTCTGGGAAAACAGGTTGTAAGGTGGAAATACGGATTACAAGGTAAAGAGATCGCATGCGGTTGTCAAGCGACCGGAATCGCTTGTATCACGCTCACGCCTCCACCCCGTGTCTCACCGGACGCGAAGACTTACAGAATATTAACTAGTACAGGCAGGAAGTGGAATATAATTTGTACACAGAAATCGTGTGACCTCTCCATTGATTGGCTATTCGGAGTAATAAGAAATGAAACGGAACCTCGTAACTTCAGTAATGCTCTGCATGCTTGTCATCACATCGATGGCCTCCTCGCAGGTTTCAATCAGTGCACTCAACACTCCACACACAGAAAACTTCAACACACTCCCGACATCAGATGCGACGTGGTCGGACAACAGCACGCTCCCCAACTGGTATCATTGGCGCACGGCCCCCGGGCGGACGTTGTCGGCAAATGCCGGCAGTTCGACGACCGGGGCGCTGTACAGTTATGGGACGGGAACTTCGACCGAACGCGCCCTCGGATCAATTGGATCCGGAAATACGACGAATGGAGGAAATTTCACCTGGGGAATCCGGCTGAAAAACAACACGGGCGGAATGGTAAACACCGTGTCGGTTTCCTACTACGGCGAGCAGTGGCGGAATTCCGCCGCTGCAGCACAGACCGTCTCGTTTCAATATCAAACAGGAACACCGGTCACGAACGCGGATCCGGCCATCGGAAGTTGGACCCCCGTCACCGCGCTTGATTTCACGAGTCCCATCACGGGAGGTTCCGCCGGTGCACTCAATGGCGATGCCGCCGCGAACCGTGTTCTTATCAGCGGTACCATTTCGGTATCACTGGCAGATGGCGATGAAATCATGCTGCTCTGGTTCGACCCGGACCACTCAGGCAGCGATCATGGACTGGCGGTGGACGATGTATCGATTTCTTTCATTCTCACCGCCTTGCCAGTCGAACTCGCCGCCTTTCGCGCCTATAGCCAAGATCACCTCGTGCATTTGAAATGGCGCACGGCAACGGAGCTGAACAACTTCGGATTCATGGTCCAACGCCGCACGGAAATGGGCGAGGCATGGGAGGATGTCTCCTTCGTCACGGGTCACGGAACGCGCTTTACTCCCGTGGATTATGCGTTCACCGATACACCGCCCGAGCACATGGGTCCGCTGTCGTATCGGCTCCGGCAGATCGACCGTGACGGCTCGATGGAATACAGTCCCGTTCTCACTGTTAATATCTCCCAGGCCGCCGATGCGTTCACACTCTCGGTTTTTCCCAATCCTGCCGTACAGTCCGCGCTGGCAACCTTCACACTGCACGACGCAGCCTACGCGAATGTCGCACTCCTTGACATGACCGGGCGCTGTATCATGACCCTGCTCGACGAACGGCTCGAAGCAGGAACGCACAACCTTGCGATCCCGCTGCAGGCGCTGCCCAGCGGAAGGTACATGCTTCTCGCGCGCAGCGGACAGCGGACGCAACACACGCAGATTGTCGTCGCAAAATAACGGGACGCGTAAGAAACCCAACAGACGCGCCAAGGACTGCACAAGGCCACCGCGTCGGTTGAATAGACATGGCATCACGGAAGTCCCCGACGAAGGGCTGTGATGCCATGTTTGCATAACAGGCCTGCAGAGAGTCGCGCATGCCTTGACATTGCCTCCGCCAGGCAATAGGTTTGTGCATTCGGGTTTTTCTCATCCTGAATCGCCGGTATTGCGGCCGGGGCCGACAGAGTAGAGCGAGATTCGTCAGAGGAGCATTCGACATTCGATAAATCCTATGTCCAACGTCCTATATCCTACATCGTCCCGCGGAGCGGGACACATCGGGGGTTATATGCGCTATTTCATCATCGTGATCATGATTTCCTTTACGGCTGTGTGCATGGGACAGAGCCGGGTTGCGTCGTCGTCGGTGATGACGAATGACCAGTGGGATTTTATCGGCGCGAACCGGATGCTGATGTGGGTTGGCAATAACGGCGGGCTGTCGTTCAATCCGACCACGGGCGGACCGGGACTGGAGTGGCCGCGGGGGAGCGGGCGCTATCTCGCATTCATGCAGGGCCTGGTCTGGGGCGGACTTGTCCAGGGAGAGGTCCGCATCGGCGGATCCACCTACCGTCACGGCTGGCAGGCGGGAGTCATTCTCGCCGACGGCACGGCCGACGATGCCTCGCTTCCGGAACACCGCATCTACCGCGCGCATCGCTTCGATGCGGCCTGGTGGAACACGCAGTCGGAGGGGTCCCGGGCGCAGCTGCTGCAGGACCTCCGTGAATGGCCGGTGCAGTACGGAGCGCAGTGGGTCGACGCCAACACGAACGGCGTGTATGATCCCGATACCGCGGTTTGGGTACGCGGGGGGGTGACCGACGCACCGCTGATGCGCGGCGATGAAATGCTCTGGTTTGCGTGTAATGACCTGGATGCCCGACGGACCTTCGATCTCTATGGTTCGACTCCGACGGGCATCGAAATGCATACGCTTGTCCGGGCGTCGGCAGGACATCCGCTTCTCGACAATGTCGTATTCCGCGAACATACGCTCATAAACAAAGGAATTTCCGACGTTACCGAGATGTCCCTCGCCATGTGGGAAGATGCCGATCTCGGCGAGGGATTCGATGATTTCTGCGGCGTCGATACCGCGCTGGGACTGGCCTACAGCTACAACGGACTGCGGAAGGACAACATCTACGGTGTCCCCCCCGCCTCCGGCACGCTCTGGCTGCAGACGCCCGTCGTGCGTCGTCCGGGCGCCATCGCCCACTTCGGCGACGGCATGCGACGGGACTTCGAAAACCTCCCGCTCTCCACCTTCATGTTTTACATCGGCGGGAGTTCCATCTACCGCGAAGCGAATATCGGCGTTCCTTCGGGCGCGAACATGATGATGAACAATCTGATGGGAAGATCAGCGACGGGAATGGAATTCGTGGATCCGCTTACCGCGCAGCCGACGTCACTGCTACTGACGGGGGATCCCGTGACGGGCAGCGGCTGGGTCGACGGCATTGTCAGCTCTCCGGGGGACCGGCGCTTCCTTTCGGGCAGCGGACGATTCACGCTCGCTATGGGTGACACGCAGAAAGTGCTGACCGCAACCATCGCCGTCGATGGCGGAAATCAACTGCTGAGCGTCCGCGCGCTGCGAAACGCCGCCCGGCAGCTCCATGACATTTACCACAACCTGCCGTTCGGCACCGATGCTCCGGTCTTGTCTTCTCGCCTGACGTACGGCGCGACGCCCGGATATTACGAACTCCGCGTCGCGGGCGGACCCTTTCCCGTCGGCACGACTGCCGTCGCCGCCGTATTGCGCTCCGCCGACGGCAGTGAGATTCAACGCGGCATGATGTTCGACGACGGACAGCACGACGACGGCAACGCCGACGACGGTGTGTTCGGCGCCATCCTCCCAGGGTCGGGAAAGTCCACCGGCGCGGACCTGTTTGTCGTCACCACCGACGCAGGCGGAGAGAAAGAATGGTTCGTTGAAAGTGAACTGGCACTGCCGGGTCCCGCGCACGCGCTCATCACCGACATTGCACTTGACAGTCCGAAAAGTGACGGCAAGGCGCAGCCGGGCGAATATGTGCGCCTCCGTCTGCGCATCGAGAACGGCACGACGGAGGAAATGGGACCGTGGCATCTGTTTTTCCGCGACGAACCGTCGCTGCACATCGATCGCGCGGTGCAGCGCTATCCCGGAACGATCGCAGCGGGAGGACAGCTCGAGCCGGTATACGATCCCGGCGTTCAGGGGAGCTATATCGGCATCGATTTACCCGCGGACCTCACACCCGGCACCTACGTCATACCGGTGACGCTGATCAGTGCGCAGCATTGTCTCTGGAATCAGGATCTGCTGCTCTCCATCGACTCCCTTCCCGCGGCTTCGCCGCATGGCTTGCTCGCGCATGTGCAGGGAAGGGCGACGGGATCACTGGGATACACGATCACTCGACCGGAAATCCTGACCGATCACGATTACCGCGTGAGCATCGAGGGGGAAGACTTCGACGCGAAAACCATGCATGTCGAAGACGTCACGCTGGGGACGACGCTGTACCGCGGTATCCCGGTGCCCGACCGTTACGAGCCGTTCTCCCCCGAAATCGACGGCTGGCAGATCAACATCGGCACGGCATTCGACCAGCTTGTTTACAACACGCAGGGCGAACGACTCGAAGCCTTCACGCCCGATGCGACCGGTGTCTTCGCCGCGCCGGAGCGCAGCTGGTTCACGCTCAATCTTCCGGAATATCTCGCAGCCGACAGGAGCATCTTTCCTTCGATCCTGTCGCAATACGATCTCCAGCCCGTGCGTCTGGTGTTCGATCGGGGCAAAGGACAGAAAGCCGCGGCATACCTGCGCGGCACCAATCCCAACTATGGGTACCAGGGGTATTTCGATATTCCCGTCCGTGCCTTCGACATCAGCGACAGCGCGAATCCCCGCCAGCTCATGCTGGGGTTCGTCGAACAGATCAACCGTCCCGGCCACGATAGCACCTACATGCCGACGACCGAGCAGATCGACCGTGAGATTCTCATCGTCTTTGCCGATGACTACGCGGACACGCCGGACGTAAAATTTCTCGATCCGCTGTCCTCGATGACCCCGCGGCTCGACGTGCTCTACAGCGTTTGGGCACTGCGCGACACCACCGCACCCATGTTCGCGGATGGCGACGCGTACACGATCACACCGCGTATCCCCGTCAGCAACCGCGACGTGTACATCCTCGCGAAGCCACGGCTGCTGGACGTCCGCAGCGAGCAGACGTCGCCGACCGCACTGACGCTGCACGCCGTCTACCCCAATCCGGTGCGCGGCGGATCCGGCAGCAGCAGCGCCACGATCCGCTTCGACACCCCGCTTGACGGACATGCGCGGGTGACAGTGCACGACATTCTCGGTCGTTGTGTCGCCACGCTCGTCGACCAGGAACTCCCCGTCGGGACGCACTCCGTGCGCCTTGAAAGCGCCGCTCTTCGCGGGGGGACGTACATTGTCGTGCTCGATGCCCAGGGGCGGCGCGCTGCGAGAACCGTCACCGTTTTGCGCTGAGATCGAGATCGCAATCGAGTTCGCGCCCGAGATCGATATTCGCGCTGAAAGCGCGACCCATTGCAGCCCAGGGCGAAGAGGCGGCGAAGCTCCGCGCAGCGGGGCGGCGACGACTCAGCCCTGGGAAACGAAGCGCGGACCATTGTTTTTCCCCCACCGCCCTGTAAGGGCGGGACAGAACGCCAGGTACCATTATTCCAGATATTCATTCGGTCCCGCGACACGGGACAAAGGAGAGGGCAATATGAAATACGTGATTCTCGTTGTGATGCTCTGGCTGTCGGCGGTGTGCGACGGACAGGCGCAGGGGATGAAAGGCGGGGACGGGACGGTGATCCGCGACAACGACACCTACGACTTCATTGGTGTAAACCGCATGCTGATGTGGATCAGCAATAACGGATCGACGTCGCACAATCCGGCGACGGACGCCTCGGGTTTCGAATGGCCCCTGGGCAGCGGGAAACATATCGTGTACCAGGAGGGATTGGTGTTCGGCGGGATGGTCGGCGGGGAGGTTCGCATCGGGGGATCCACGTACAGACAGGGGTTGCAGGCAGGATATATCACGCCCTCCGGGCAACCCTCGGATGCGGACGACCCGGAAAACAGAATCTTCAAGGCGCATCGCTTCGACACGGTGTGGTGGCATGGTCTTCCCCAGGACCAGCAGGATCGTCTTCTGACCGACCTGCGCGAATGGCCGGTGACGCACGGCGCTCCCTGGATCGATGCGAACGCGAACGGCATCTACGATCCTGATCCGTTGTCGTGGGCGCTGGGTGGCCCGAGCGATACACCGCTTCTGCCGGGGGACGAAGTGCTCTGGTTCGTCAGTAACGATCTGGATGGCACCCGCACCTCCAATCTCTACGGTTCACCGCCGATGGGAGTGGAAGTGCGGACCATGGCGTGGGCGAGCGCCGGACACCCGCTGCTCGCTGACGTCGTGTTCCGGGAATATACACTGATCAACAGAAGCGCGAACACGATCTCCGATATGCGTCTCGCCATCTGGGAAGACGCGGATTTCGGCAGCCCCTCCGATGATCTCGTGGGAGTGGATACCACGCTCGGACTGGCCTATGATTACAACGGCACAATGAAAGACGAGGTGTACGGTCTTCCGGCAGCCGCGGGTGTGGTGTGGCTGCAGACGCCGATCGTGCCCGCGCCGGGCAAGACGGCGCGCTACGGACTCGGCAGCCGCGGCGACCATGAAAACCTGTCGCTCTCCGGCTTCTCTTTCTATATCAATTCGGATCCGACGTATCAGGATCCTGATCTCGGAACTCCTGAGGGCTCTTTCCAGATGATGAACAATCTTTCGGGGAGACTCTATGACGGAGGACCTTTCATCGATCCGGTGACGAGCGGGATAACAAGGTTCCCTCTTTCCGGTGACCCCGTTCTCGCGTCGGGGTGGACCGACGGCATCGTCCACGGACCCGGGGACCGTCGCTGCATGTCGAACAGCGGCATGTTCACCCTCGCCCCGGGCGATACGCAGAAGGTGATCGTTGCGCGGGTCGTTGCAGAGGGGAAGAACCATCTCCTCAGCGTACGTGCGCTGCGCAGTGCCGCCCGGCAGCTGCATGACATCTACCGGAATCTGCCGATGGGTTCGCCCGCGCCGATGTTCTCTTCCTCGATCAGCTATCCGACGGCGAATTCGTATGCCGTACAGGTCACCGGCGGCCCGTTTCCAGCGGGGACCGTGCAGGTCGAAGGCCTCCTTCGTGGGATCGGCGGTGGTGAAATCCAGCGCGTCATGCTGCATGACGACGGCGCACACGGCGACGGTGCCGCCGCCGACGGCATTTATGGCGGCGTTCTCTCGGGCGCCGCATCGCCGAGCGGAGCCGATCTTCTGCTTCTCAGCACGAACGGCGGGGAAGTGCACGAATGGTTCGTCGAAAGCGAAGTCGCCCTTCCGGGCGAGGTGCGTGTCGCCATCGTCGACGTGGCGTCCGACAGCCGCAATTTCGACGGGCATGTCAATCCGGGCGAGAACGTGCGGCTGCGTCTGCGCATCGACAACCAGAGCAGCACGGAATTAGGACCATGGCATCTGTTTCTCCGCGACGACGTGTCCCTGTTCGCCGACCGGACGGAGTTCCGCTACGATGCGATGACGATCGGAGGCGGCAGCTATCAGCCGGTGTATGATCCGAAAGACGGAAACAGCTATCTGGGCGTCACCATCCCGAACGACATACCGCCCGGAACCATACTGCGCATGCCCGTCAGCATCATGTCGGAAAACCGGTGTCTGTGGAATGACACCCTCGCCATCACCATCGAGGACTTCGTATCCCCGCCCTTCGAAGGTCTGCTCGCGCATGTGCAGGGACGCGCGACGGGAAGTCTGGGCTATGTTGTCGTCGATAAGGGCGCGCTGACCGATCATGACTATCGGATCAGCATCGAGGGCGAGGACTTCGGCACGAAGTCCATGCATGTCGAGGACCTCACGCTGGGAACGACGCTGTATCGCGGACTCCCGATTCCCGACTCCTGGGGGCATGCGTCGCAGTTGATCGCCGGCTTGCGCATCAACATCGGTACTGCCTTCGACGCACCGGTGTACGATCAGAACGGCGACAAACTCCCGAGCTTCACCGAAAGTGTGACCGGAACGTTTTCCGAACCATCCCGCGCCTGGTTCGTTCCCTATATCGAGAATATTCGCACGGGAGAAGATTTTCTCGGTTCGCGGATTCGTCAGTACGACGAGGTTCCCGTGCGTCTCGTTTTCGATCGTGTAAACGGACAGAAAGCCATGGCATGGCTGCGCGGTGGCTCACCGAATTACCGCTACGAGGGCTACTACAACATTCCCGTGCGCGCGTATGATATGAGCGACAGCGCGAATCCCCGTCAGATCATGCTCGGGTTTGTCGAGCAGAATGCCAGTCCGGCGCATGATCAAACCTGGATGCCGACCACATCGCCTGGGGATCGCGAGTATCTTTTCGTGTTCGCGGACGATTACAGCGAGCAGGTCGATCCGAAATTCCAGGTACCGATCATGAACGCGAGCGAAGACCTGGACGTTCTGTACGGTCTCTGGGTCATCCGTGATGAAAGCGTTCCGCTTTTCGTCGACGGCGACGCGTACAGTTTGAATCCTCGCATTCCTGTCAGCAACCGCGACGTGTACATCACACCACGGATCCTCGCGGATGTCCACGGCGATCCCACGCAACCCTCGGCAGTCGCGCTGCACGCGAATTATCCGAATCCGTTCGGGTCCGGGATTGGAAGCGGCGGCGCATCCACGACGATCCGTTTCGAAACGCCACGTAACGGACACGCGCTTCTTGCCGTTTTCGACATGCTCGGCCGCCGCGTCGCCACGCTCGTTGACCAGGTCCTCCCTTCGGGCTCGCACTCCGTGCGCTTCGATGGGACGGCCTTGCGCGCGGGGACGTACATTGTCGTGCTCGATGCGCTCGGGATGCGTGAGGCGAGAACGATCTCCGTTTTGCGCTGAGCCCGAGATCGCAATCGCCATCGCGCCCGAGATCGAGATCGCAATCGCCATCGCGCCCGAGATCGCCATCGCGCCCGAGATCGCCATCGCGTTCGAGATCGCCATCGCCTTCGAGATCGCCATCGCGCCCGAGTTCGAACTCGCACTCGCACTCGATCTCGCACTCGCACTCGATCTCGCACTCGATCTCGCACTCGCACTCGCACTCGATCTCGATCTCGAACTCGCACTCGATCTCGAACTCGCACGCGATCTCGAACTCGCACGCGATCTCGATCTCGATCTATCCTTCCACTTCCTCCGGGCTGGACTTCCCCGTGGTTTTATAGTACCACAGCGAAACGCCGAGCAGCACCACGCCGAGAACGATGAAGGAAACAATGCGGTACGTGGGTTCGAACGATGTCGTTCCGATGATCATAACATGAAGCACGGCCATCAATAGCGTCGCAATCGCCATCCATCGGTACTTGAAGTTGTCGAGAATCTTGCTCAGTCCGTAGTATGCGAGCGCAACCCCCGCCCAGGAGAGGCTGACCCAGACTCCCGGCAGGATGTGGTGCAGCGCCCAGGGAATCACGAACAAGGCCGTGACAAGGTATGAGTTGCGCAGCATGTCGGCCTTCAGTTCCAAGCGGTCTTTCTGCCAGTTCATGATGCGCGCGCTCAAAAGGGCGACGATGCCGAACACCATGAGCGTGGCGTCGATTTCATGCGCCATCACGAGGTAGGCGATGAGAATGCTGATGAAGATGCCGAAGTTCGCCACGACGATGAAGCGGGAGCGAAACCAGATCGCAAGGCTAATCACGAGGAAGCTCTGAAGGCATAGCCAGAGGAATGCCGAGGGGATGTTGAACGTGCTGAAGATCGCGACACTCAGTGCGAGATTCCCGGCCATCGTGTAGAAAAAGGTGGCATAGCGCGCCGCGGCCCGGATCCAGAATGCCTGCGCAAGCGCGAGGAAGACCACCGCGAGAGCCAAGTGCAATCCGCCGATGGAATCCTGAGCCGCTGCCAGGGAAAGGCCGAAGAGGAGCAGGAACGGCATGGCGGTGTTGAGCAGGGCGGCGAGTATCTGTCCGTTCTGCTCTTCTCCGGGAGCAGCATTCTGCCACGCCGTGAGACCGAACACGAGCGTATAGAGCAGGATGAAGACAAAGTGCGCGAATGGTTCGGCGACGAATGCCGCCGAGCCGCTGAAGAACGGATTGTTGATGCCCCAGAGAAAATGGGTGAACGTCACCGCGGCGATGCCGAAGGCCAGAAGGAATGGCCAGTGGTAGCGCAGCACGACGAACACGGTCGCGGCCGCCATGATCAGGTTCCCGAACAGTACCAGCCACGGCGAAGGAGCCGTGAGCACGGCCGCGCATCCCATCGCCAGACTGAGTGCGGCGAGATACGACGACTTCGCGCGCAGGGAAAGAAAGAGGTTAACCGCGGTCACGAGAAGGAGCAGGACGAAGGTCACCGTTCCGTCGGTGATGACGGGGTTCTCCCCGAAATAATGCAGGCGCATGGTCGAGAAGAAAAGCAGAAGCATCGCGCCGCCCGACATGTATCGCGAGAACTGAATCATGGTCCTGGCCCAATAGCGGGACAGCAACAGCAGTACGCCCGTAAACAGGAATCCCAGTGTATTGGCCACGAAGGCGGGAAGCACACTCAGCGGAAGCGTGAGTAGGAACGCGACGCCGATGGCGAGCACGATGATGCCCAGCTTCGGAAGCCAGTTCCTGCCGATTCTGAATTCGAGCGATTCGCGGACAACGGCGGGTCGCACCGGCACCGCCTCGCTTTCCTCGGGCGAGAGGGCGGGCTGCTGCAGGCGTTCCTCGATGGCCTGCAGCCTGCGCTCCAGTGCCGCGAGCGTATTCAGGATGCGTTCATCCTGTGAATCCTGGTATGCAGTCGGCATCACCGGTCCTCCTCGATTGTGTGTGTAATCAGCCCTGATCGTGCGGGATGCGGCGTGGCGGCGCGGGCTCTCATGCGGCCGCCTGCTTTTTCTCTATGGCGCGGATGAAGAAGAACAGCAGGATGATGGTCAGCGTGATGATCAGCGTCACCACCGCCAGTCCGATGCGGCGGTACACATATTCGTCGTTCGCTTCGTCGGCCTCCTTCAGCGAAGTCGAGGCGATGCGGAGTCCCGGATCGATCACCTTGCTGAATTCCTCCAGATTGAACGCATGCACGGCAGTGCGGGACTGCAGACGCGCCTGATTGGCGTCGCGCAGGGCGAAGCGGATGTCGTCGACCTCCATGCCTTTCTGCTCGGCCTCGTCGATGCGGCGTCCCGCCAGCGCGATGGTACCGACAAGGCTGTCGAGCATCGAACGCATCTTCATCGCCGTCTTGTATCCCACCGGCGCACGGTCGGGACCGTGACACTTGCCGCACACACCCGCGGCGTCGAAGCCGAACATGGCCTGCGTGGCCGGCTGCACGCCGTGATTGCCATGGCAGGTCTCGCATTCGGGCTTGCCCATGCGGTCGAATTCCACCTTGTGCCTGCTCTGCCGGAACAGCTCCGCGTTCAGTGCATGACAGGTGCCGCAGACGTTGGAGATGGACTCCACATTCGGCGGCGCGGCCCCGTGATTGCCGTGACAATCATTGCACGACGGCGCGCTCGCGTCGTGTTTCTCGAGCAGCGCCTTGCCGTGGACGCTGGTCGTGTAGTCGCGCACCTGCGTCGTGGGGATACCGTAGGGCTTCATCCGCTCGGCGTCGCTGTGGCAGTGCCCGCAGGTCGCGGGAATGTTGAATGCGTTCACGCTCGAAGTCGTCTCCACCGCGGGCTTGATGTTGTGTCCGGTATGACAGGAGGCGCAGGTCGCCACGCGCACGTCGCCGGTGGCATTCTTCTGTCCGTGCATGCTGGTGCGATACTTCGCCGCCTGGTCGGTGGCGAGCGAGGGATTGAAGCGGCGCATGTAGTCGGGATTGCTGTGACAGGACGAGCACAGTGCGACCACCCGCAATGGCGACACCGGCGATGCCGGATCGTTGTGCCGGCGGATGCCGTGCGCTCCGTGACAGGTGCTGCACTGCAGAATCAATTCGTCGCCGGGCTTCGTGCCGAAACTGTGCGCGCTGGCGCGCAACGCGGCCAGCTGACCAGTCTCGCCCGTGAAGCCCGTCTTGCGCATCCGCGCCTCGTCGTCGTGACATTTGCCGCAGGCTTCCGCGATCGCGTTACCCTTGGGCACGCCGATGAACCCCTTGCTCTTGCTCATCGCGGCTTCCATGTCGTCGCTGCGGCGATCGCCACCGTGACAGTCGGCGCATGACACACCGGCCGCCTTGTGCACGTCGCTGCGAAACGCCACCGAGGGCTTGTCGTCCATCGAGTCGTGACAGGTGATGCAC
>JACZJN010000050.1 GCA_014860565.1 Bacteroidota bacterium | reverse complement strand
TGGGCTGGAAACCGCGCCAATCTGCTCGCCCTGCAGACCGCTTCGGGTATGGATCAGAATTCGGTGAGCAAGGACATCACCTTCCTCGATTACTCCTCGGGCGATCTGCATCTCGCAGCACCGTCAGACGACGATAACGACTTGATCGGCACGATGCTCTCGCAGGTGACCGACGATATCGACAACGATCCGCGCGTACGTCCGTACATGGGTGCCGACGAAGCCTGCTACCTGATCCCGAACAGCCTCCAGTATGAGTTCGTGGACGGCAACGGCAGCCCGGTCGGTTACGCCGAAATCCCCGGAACGGTGGGCGTGCATTACACGGTCATCTTCCCGGACTTCGACGCGACCATCCAGATGACGGCAAACTTCTACAGTGTGCCCGGCAATCAGCTGATGTACACGCAGTCGTTCAGCGCGGCCAAACTGGCAGGACAGACACTCGACGGAACGTCATACTTCAACATTCCCTCGAATCTCCCAGTAGGCTTCTACCGCATCGAACTCGTGTTCAACACGAAGAACAGCTGCGGCTACTATCGCGACTACATGCCGTACCCGTCGTCACTGATGCTCATCGGTCAGGGTTCGACGCCATGCGAAGTGTGGCCGGGCGACGTGAACAACGACGGTCTCGTCAACTACACGGATCGCAAGGACCTGAACCTTTACATCTACGACGCGAACCTGAACACCATGTGGCTGAACGGTCCGGCACGCTACCGTGCCGACGCCGCACTGAATCCGCTGACGTATCTGATGTGGCAGCCGCAGGCAAGTGTGCCGTGGTACACGACGATGGGCTGCTATATGGATGCCGACGGTAACGGCGTGGTCAACAACTTCGACTACATCGCGATCAAGCTGAACTGGAATCGTTCGCATGGCGCGATCACGCCGAAGCATACGGACCAGTTCCAGCCGACCGCCTTCGACATGACGCAGAACTACCCGAATCCGTTCAATCCGACGACGCAGATCGAGTACAGCGTCCCCGAGCGCACGCAGGTACAGTTGCGCATCGTTGACATGCTGGGCCGCGATATCGCCATGCCGGTCAACGGCATTGTCGAAGCGGGCGTCTATCAGGTCGAGTTCGATGGTTCGTCACTGCCGAGCGGCCAGTACCTCGCCATCGTCTCGATGACAGGTCAGGAGACCGGACTCGGATTCAACAAGACTGTGAAGATGATGCTGAACAAGTAAGCCATTCTTCACAAGAGTGAACAAGCAGCGCCCCCGGTCGAAAGGTCGGGGGCGCTGTTTTCTAGGAATGAGTACAGATGGGGACGAGGCAGGGAGTCCCATTAGTGAACACCGACGTATCAAAGGCGAATAAAAGCAGAAAAAACTTATTTTTTGTGTGTTGGATATTTGATTTTTGCGTGTAAATTATCCTTCATGAGATAAAAGAGAAAGCAGTCGTATGTCTTTAAAAAACATGAACGTCATTGCCCTCGCGCGACTGACTTACTCATTTTGTTCTAGATGAAATGCTCTTTTTCTCTCAGGAAAAATGCGCGAAGCGCACTGTGCAGTATAGCAACGCATTCCTGAGAACGTGTCAGGCCCCATCTTCTATCGCTCCTTTTGAGGCGCAGTTCGATGTCACATCGATCGAGTATAGATTTTGAATACACCATTTCCCACGGACGACACATGGAGGCCTTTATGAACAGTATCCGTACGACTATGTTTCAGTTGACCGCGGCGGGGCTTTTCCTCGCGCTGTTGACAATGATGTGCGTTGGCAGCGCTCATGCGCAGAGTCCGAATCTCGCGCTGCAGTCCAACGGCTGTGTCTGCACGCATTCCTCCGGCGGTAGTGGCACCTACGGACCAGACCAGTACAATGACGGTTTGTTTACCGCATGGGGCTGGACCGGAACCTCCGGCAATCCCGATCCGACGAATTACATCCAGTTCACATGGACGTCTCCGAAAAGCGTCGGTGAAATCACGTTTTTCCGCGTCGGTCTCACAACGCGATGCCTGTCGGCGGGCCGCATCCAGTATTGGAACGGAACATCCTGGATCAATCACTGGGACTTCACTCTTGGAACCACCAGCCTGACAGAATCCGTGACTTTCCCTTCGGTTGCGACAACCATGCTCCGCGTCACGTACATGACGATCACCGGTTCGCAGACAAGCAACCCCAACTTCTACGAAATCGAAATTCGTAGTACGGTGAATGGCTTCAACAACGCCGGCATCAACGATATGACCTCGCCGAACAACTTCTGCGCAGGGTCCTATCCAGTCACTGTGAACCTGACGAATGCCGGGTTCAACCAGATCACCTCGGCCACGATCAATTGGAAGCTCAACAACGTGCTTCAGACTCCCATTTCGTGGACCGGCCTCCTTGACACGCTGAACGTCACGACCCGCAATACCCAGGTAACGCTCACGACCATGAACTTCGCATCTGGTACGCCCTACACCTTCGAGGTGTGGTCATCCATGCCCAATGGCGTGGCGGATACCGTGACCAATAACGATACCCTCATCGTAACGAAGCAGGCGGCACTCAGCGGCAGTTTCACGATCGGCGGGGCATCGCCCGATTTCCCCAATATCGCTGCGGCGGTGAACGCCTTGAACCAGTTCGGTCTCTGTGGACCGGTCGTGTTCGACATCCGCTCCGGAACGTACAATGAGCAGGTCTCACTCGGCAGCATTGCCGGGAGTTCGGCTGTGAATACCGTGACCTTCCAGTCCGAGACCGGCAACCGGGCCGACGTCAATCTCACTTCGGGCGCCGCGACGAGTACGACGAACAACTACGTCTTCCAGCTCAACGGTGCGGACTACGTTACTGTCCGGAATATGACGATCACAGCCACAAATGGCAGCTACGGTACAGTCCTCGACATCCAGGGTGGCGCGGAGCACAATACCTTCGAAAACGTGGACTTCATGGGAGTGCAGACGACCAGCACCTCGTCCTACATGACGGTCATCTGGTCGCCGAGCGGCTCGCTCGACAATTACAACACCCTCCTCGGCTGCAACATCCGCAACGGCAGCTTTAATATGTACATGTACGGCAGCGGAACGACAGCGACCGAAAACGGTTTCCATGTCGAAAACTGCGAATTTACCGGCGCGTACTATTACCCGATCTATTTCTACTACATGGGCGAACTTGAATTCTTGAACAACCGTGTCGTGAAAGATTCGGGGTATCCGTACATGTACTCGATGCTCATGTATTACGGCTTCAACTCGAAGATCGAGCGGAACACGTTCACCACCGACGGCGGCACGTACGGCTACGGTTTCATGATCTATTACGACAACTACTACCAGACCGGTACGTCGCGCATCGTGAACAACTTCTTCACGAGCCGCAATTCCAACCCCTACGCGTATTACGCGGCGCGTGTCTACTATTGCAACGACATCCTGTTCGCGCACAATACGCTGTATATGGACGGCACGTACGCATCCGGCTACACGCTGTATTCGTATTACGGAGCCAACCAGCGCTATTTCAATAACATCATTATCAACACCGGTGTTGGACGCGCCTGGTACGTGCCCAGTCCTGCGGCGATCTCTGCATCGGATTACAACAATATCGTTGCCGCAGGTTCGGTACTGGCGTACTGGTCCGGCGACCGCGCCAACCTGCTCGCGCTGCAGACCGCTTCGTGCATGGATGCGGCTTCCGTCAGCA
>JACZJN010000049.1 GCA_014860565.1 Bacteroidota bacterium | reverse complement strand
TCGCGCTCGGCTTCCTGAGCATCTTCTTCATCTCGGCGACGGCGCTGATCCTGAACGATTACTTCGATTATGAGATCGACCTCGTCAACGCGCCCGCTCGTCCACTTCCGTCGGGCATGGTGACGAAGCGGGATGTGCTGGCATTGTCGATCGTCGTCGCGCTGCTCGGCTTCGCAGCCAGTGCGCTCATCAGCCTGACGGCGCTGCTGGTCGCGGTCGCGGTGTGGCTGGTCGGTGTGGGGTACAATTGGCGATTCAAGCGCACGGGACTCCCCGGCAACCTGATGGTGGCGTTCTCGGTCGGCATGACTTTCGTCTACGGCGGCATTGCGGTCGGACGCACGGGTGAAATCCTCGTCTGGTGGTTTGGCCTTCTTGCGATGCTCTTCGATCTCGGCGAGGAAATCGCCGCCGACGCGATGGACGCCGAAGGTGATCGCCTCATCGGTTCGCGTTCCCTGGCCATCGTGATCGGCCAAAGGAATGCACTGAAAGTCAGTGCCGGAATCTTTGCAGGGGTGGTGCTTGTCAGCCTGCTCCCCTTTGCGCTGCAGTGGCTCGAACCGATATACCTCATCCCCATGATGCTGATGGACACGGTCATCGTCGTCTCGGTCTCCCGCCTGCTTTCCCCCTCCGCCGAACATCCTCGCAGATTCATTCGCTGGATCTACCTCGGCGGCTCATTCTCCATTCTGCTGTTCATCGTCATGCGGCTTGCCGTGTCGTGAGCGCGCTCAGGCCGCGGATGCCGCTTCCTCGGCGATCTCCTCGACGCGTTGATGAATTCTCTCCACCCAGTCTGCATGTTCGGGTTTCATGAGCACGCTGCGGAGGACGGTGGTCCAATCGGCGTCGTCGCGCACGTCGGGATAACGCGCGCGCAGCAGTGCGGTTTTCACACGAAACTTGCTGAGATACACGGGATTATCCCTGTCGTTCATCGCGCGCTCGAAGATCGCGTCGCTTCGGCGGGAGATGGCGGATGCGCTGCGTTCGGTGGTTTCAGGAAAAAAGACCACAATATCCAGTTCGGGTTCGAGCAGCAAGGAAAGCCGCGAGGATGTGCGCAGAAGTTCGGCCCAGTCGATCGCGGCGCGGCGGCAACGGCGGAGCACGGCGCCGAGTCCCGCATGCGCGTCGAGCGGCAACACCTGCAGGGTCATCCACAACGCGGCGGCGGAGGCCCCGGCGCGGGAACACTCGAGGCTGATTTCTCCGAGGTGAAGATCGTCGGAGGTGAAGTACGTGTAGGGAGAATCGTGCTTGTAGAAGCGTCCCACCGAAGGATCGCGAAACAGCACGCAGCCGCAGCCGTAGGGCTGCAGTCCGTGCTTGTGCGGATCGACGACGATGCTGTCGGCCCGCGACATCGCGGCAAAGGACTCCGCGGCGACGCCGTCCGCGCTCCCGTCGGCGATGAGGCGGAAAAACCCGCCGTAGGCGGAATCGACATGGACGCGGAAGCCGTGCCGCGCGCCGAGCTCGAGCAGACGGGGCAGGGGATCGATCGCCCCGATGCCGGTGGTGCCGAGCGTCGCGACCACGGTGCCGATCTGTTCAGACAGGCAGAGCGCGTTGAGTGCGTCTAGGTCCATGCGTCCGTTGTGGTCGGAAGGAACTTCCACCGCGCGCAATCCGAGTACCTCGCACATGCGTGCATGCGTGTAATGCGCCTGCGCGGAAAACGCCACGGCCCGGTCGGGATGCAGCTGCCGTGCCACCCACAGCGCTTCGAGATTCGCAATGGTGCCGCTCGATGTCAGGTGTCCGAGATGATCTCCGTAGCCGAACATCCGCGCGAGATCGGCGACGAGATCCTTCTCGATCTGGCCCGTGGCCGGACCCCCGTCCAGCGCGTGATTATTCGGATTGATCAGCATGGCGGCCAGGTAGCCCAGCACCGCGGCGGGATGGGGCGGCTTGAGCATCTGCCCGGCATACATCGGATGAAAGAACGGGTAGTTGTCATGAAGCTTCTGTTGCAGTTCGGCCAGCGCGGATCGCAGACGCGCATCGTCGATGCGCAGCGAAGGGTCGTCGGAAAACGGTACCCAGGTGTCGCGGAAATTCCGTTGGCCGTCGACGACCTCGGTGAGCAGGGCGGCAAATTGATCGAGCATAGTATGTCGGGAAAATGTGGCGGTTCGGTTGATATCGAATATAGGAAATTCTAGATTTCCGGGTACGAAATCCCCGCACATCGAGGACGACGCCATGTCGGAATTCAGACAGAATCTGGCGACGAAGGAATGGGTGATCATCGCACCAGGACGCGACAACCGCCCGCATGATTACAAGACGGTGGAAGGAGATCGCCCGGCGCCTCCCGAGCATCGCGACGATTGCCCCTTCTGCACCGGCAACGAGGAGAAAACGGCCAACGAACTTCTGCGCCTCGAACGCGACGGTGCGTGGCTGATGCGCGTGGTGGAAAACAAGTTCAGTGCGCTCAGCCCCGATGCGTCGGTGGAACGCGAGCAGCACGGCCTGTTTCTGAAGAGCGGCAGTTACGGACATGCGGAGGTGATCATCGAATCGCCGCGGCACAATGACACGCTGGTTTCGATGGACATCGGCCAGGTGCATGATCTGCTGCGGCTGTATCGGCAGCGCATGGCCGAGATCAGCATGCTGCCGAACATCGCCATCGTGATGCTGTTTCGAAACTGGGGTCCCCATGCCGGCACGTCGCTCGAACACCCCCATTCGCAGATCATCGCTTCACCGATCATTCCGCCGCATATCCGCGACCCCTTCCAGAAAGCCGCGTTGCATTACGACAGTTACGGGAGCTGCGTCTACTGCGACATGCTGCGCGAGGAAATCCGGCAGCAGGAGCGTCTTGTTTTCGAGAACGAGCATTACGTCGTATTCTGTCCCTTCGCCTCGCGCACGCCTTACGAACTGCGCATCTATCCCAAGGTGCACAACGCGAGTTATTTCTGGAGTCCGAAAGAAGAATCCAGCGATCTCGCCGAAGCGCTGCAGCTGACGCTGCAGGGCATGCGGAAGTTGCTCGGTCATCAGAGTTACAATCTTCTCGTGCGTACTTCACCCGTGGGTGATGAGGACGTCCGCTACCTGCACTGGTACATGGTGATCGTCCCGCGCCTCTCCACCCCTGCCGGCTTCGAAATGGGCAGCGGCATCTACATCAACCCCGCCGCCCCCGAACAATGCGCCCGCGAACTCCGCAACACGCTTATTGAACACGGATAAGACGGATAAAACGGATCCGCGTTCTATTTTCGGGGTTTGTGGAGCTTGCCGATGTTCCAGGTCTGCATGTCGGAGAAGAGCTGATCGTCGGTGAGGCTGTAATGCAGGGGGGTGACGGAGATCATGTTGGCACGCAGCGCGACGTCGTCGGCGAGGGGATTGTCGTCCCACACGTATTTCCCTACCAGCCAGTAGTAGTCGCGTCCCACCGGATCGCGGCGTGTTTCGAAACCGTCGTCCCACCACGAGCGACCCTGCTTCGTCACGGCGACACCTTTGATCTTGTCGGCCGGACAATCGGGCACGTTCACGTTGAGCAGGGTGCCCTTGGGGAGGCCGCGCGTGAGAACCTCCCCGGCGATTTTCCGTGCGAAGGTCGCCGCGGCGCTCATGTCCGCTTTCAGCGAATGCGACGCCAGCGACATCGCGATGGCGGGAATGCCGAGCACAGCTCCTTCGGTCGCGGCGGAGACGGTGCCGGAATAGATCACGTTGATGGAAGTGTTCATACCGTGGTTGATACCCGAGACCACGAGGTCGGGTTTGCGCTTCAGCAGAGTGGAGACTCCCAGCTTGACCGAGTCGGCCGGCGTGCCTTCGACGGCCCAGCCCGTGAAATGCGTGCCGCGTTCTATCGGACGCGCGCGCAACGGTGTCTGTACGGTGATGGCGTGTCCGACCGCGCTCTGCTGCGTGGCGGGCGCGACGACGACCACGTCCGCGATGCGCCGCAGCGACATCACCAGCGCATAGATGCCGGGAGAATCATAGCCGTCGTCGTTGGAAACAAGGATGAGAGGACGTTTCATTTCACCTCGTCTTCCAGCAGCACCGCCGTGCCATACACCAGTATCTCCGCTGCGCTTTGCATGATGAAGCTGGTGGAAAAACGTGTGTCGAGTATGGCATTGGCGCCGAGTTGCTCGGCGTCGGCGAGCATGCGGTCGACGCTCTGATCGCGCGATTCGGCCATCAGCTTTGTGTACTCTTCGATCTCGCCGCCGACGATGGTCTTGAAACCGGCGAGAATATCCTTCCCGATATGCCGCGCGCGAACCGTGTTGCCGCGGACGATGCCGAAGGTTTTCACAACCTTTTTCCCGGCGACGGAGGATGATGTGGTCACGATCATCTTATAACCTCGTTGTATTTGTCGTGGCGCGATGTGAACCATCGCTCCCGGATGACGGAGAAGAGCAGAAGGAAGAATCCTCCCGCCACAGAGAAAATAGCGATTTTCATGAGCAACGGCACGCCGCTGTCGTTCCACAGCGCCTCGGCCGCGAGCAGGGCACCCCATGCGAAAAGCGTGGCGGCGCCGAGCGCGAGCAGCAGCCAGGCCAGGCCGCGCTCGAGCCGGTTGTAGACACTGGTCCAGTATGTATCCCACACCTCCGGCGCGGGAGTGGCGAATTTGAGGGACATCGTTGCCTCCTTCACTTTTCGGAACTGCGCCCATTCTTCGGCACATTCCGAGGTGCGTAGAAAATTTTCGAATTCCGAATGCTCGCTTCCGGCCAGTTCCCCATCCAGCGCTTTCATCATCAGCATGCGGAAGCGGTCGCGTTCCATCTCCGTCATGACAGGTCCTCCAGCAAATCTTTCAAGTGTTTCCGGGCATAGTACAGGCGCGACATCACGGTTCCGAGCGGACATTCCAGAAGCTCCGCGATCTCCGCATACGAGTGTTCGTCAAAATCGCGCAGGACGATGATTTCTCTTTCCTCCGGCCGCAGTTCGCCGAGCGCCGTGCGGACCCGATCGCGCAGCAGGGCACGATCGGCCTCGAGGGAGGGATCCTGCTCGTCGTCGGCCACGTCGAGCACGTGGTCGAAATGCGCCATTGGCGCGGCCTGCGACGCACGGTCGCGCAGCCGGTTCAGACACAGGTTACGCAGAATGCGGTAATACCATGTGAAGAAGCGGCGGCCGACTTCGAATTTCCGAATGGCCATCCATGCGCGGATGAAGGCCTGCTGCGAAAGGTCCATCGCTTCATCATGCGAACCGACCAGCGCCAGCGCCGAATAATACGCCGGCTGCATGTATGCGCGGACAAGTAGTCCGTAGGCTTCTTTTTCGCCCCGCTGGGCACGGAGAATGAGATCGTCGTCGTTGAGTGAAGTGTTCATTGCTCAATTTCCGGCATATTGCATTGATACACGGCACGGCCGATGTTATTCGAAGGGAACTCCGAATATTCCGCAACGGTATCATTATATTGTGTTTTTTTTCAAGTCACCATACCCAGGCAAAGGAAATACATGAAAACCACCCTGCTGTTGATAGTCCTGCTCATCCTTGGAGTTCTCCCTCTGCACGCACAGGACGCCACGAAGAAGGACGTGAAGCGTCCCATCGTTCTTATGAAAACCGAACTCGGCGACGTTTCGATCGAACTCTGGCCGGGCATCGCGCCGAAGACCGTGGAAAATTTCATCGGTCTTGCCATGGGGACGAAGGAATTCACCGATCCGAAGGGCGGGGAAAAAGTGAAGCGTCCGTTTTATGACGGACTTACCTTCCACCGCGTCATCGACGACTTCATGATCCAGGGCGGCGATCCGAACGGCAACGGATCCGGCGGACCGGGCTACGAATTCGAGGACGAATGCTACGAGCCGGGTCCCGAGCTCAAGGGCGACATCACCGACGAGGGCCAGGCCCTGCTGGTGTTCCAGAACATTCTCATGCCCTATTTCCAGCGCAGCACCGATCCCGACGCCGAGCTGAAGAAAATCGTCGACGACTGCCAGGAGCAGCAGAGCGGGCGTCCAATGATGATTCACACCGTCGAGTGGTACAAGCAGAAAACCGGTATGGACAAGGCCGTCTTCGCACAGGGACCGCTCAAGGCCAAGGTCGCCTACGGCACCATCTGCATGGCCAACGCCGGCCCCAACACCAACGGCTCGCAGTTCTTCATCGTGACGAAGAAAGCCGGCTGCGAATGGCTCGACGGCAAGCACACCGTATTCGGCCAGGTCGTCCGCGGCATGGACATCGTGCACAAGATCGAGAAGAAAGGCAACGGCGTGCGCATCGAATCGATCCGGGTTGTGGACAAGTAAAGCGGAGCATGGATGGCGGGGGCGGATAATGGATGGCTGATTTAGGAGGAACGGAGGTAGTGCCATCAAAATATATTTTTCGGTAATATGTAGGGGCGCAGCATGCTGCGCCCCTACATATTGATAGGAGTTGTGCATATCCCGCCAATCCCGAGGAGGAGCCAATGAATTCGAAGCATTTCCGTGTTCCGCATGACGAGAAGATCAAGTTGGCGGACTACGACACCGCGTTTACCGGGGATTTCAAGAGCAAGAAAGAAGCAGGGAAGAAACTGAAGAAGGACATCCGGCGGCTGGCCGAGCTGCAGGACGTGCTCTACGCGCAGGACACGTACGCCCTGCTGGTGATTTTCCAGGCGCTGGACGCGGCGGGGAAGGACAGCACGATCAAGCATGTCATGTCGGGCATCAATCCCCAGGGCTGCCAGGTCTTCAGCTTCAAGGCGCCGTCGCAGGAGGAACTCGATCATGACTATCTCTGGCGCTGCACGACGCGCCTGCCCGAACGCGGCCGCATCGGCATTTTCAACCGTTCGTATTACGAGGAAGTGCTGGTTACACGCGTGCATCCGGAGATACTCGACTTTCAGAAGCTGCCGCCCGAGTCCATGAAGGACATCTGGAAGCGGCGCTACGAGGAAATCAACAATTTCGAAGAACATCTGTACGGCAGTGGCACGCGTATCGTCAAATTCTTTCTTCACGTGTCGAAGGAAGAACAGAAGCGCCGTTTCCTCGACCGCATCGAACGGCCGGACAAGAACTGGAAGTTCTCCGCCAGCGACATGAAGGAGCGCGCGCGATGGGACGATTACCAGAAAGCGTACCAGGACATGTTCAATCACACGAGCACCAAGCACGCTCCCTGGCATATCATTCCGGCCGACCACAAATGGTTCATGCGCGGCGCCGTCGCCGAGATCCTCATCGAGACGCTCGAATCCCTCGACCTCCAATACCCCGTGGTCAGCGACGCACACCGCGCCGAACTCCAGGACATCCGCACCCAATTGGAAAACGAGGCGTAACCCGAACGTATGGCCGAACCAACGGTTCGGCCGAATAACGTACCGCGTTTCGAGGTGCATTCACGTAGGGCCGAGCCAACGGCTCGGCCATAAAAACGACCC
>JACZJN010000048.1 GCA_014860565.1 Bacteroidota bacterium | reverse complement strand
GGAGCGGGAGGGACGGTGAGGAGCGGGAAGGAGCGGATCGAGTTGTGTTTGATCTGCATGTTTCGTAGAATGCCGGCGAGTCTTCATGACTCGCTTTGCATTTCGAACCATCTACGGGGGGACATCATGTCCAGGAGCATTCGATTTGTCGTCGTCGCACTCGTGTTGAATGCGGCGATGCATACTTTTTCTTTCGCACAAAACCATACGCAGCAACTGCCGGGTCCGCACGGGGGAATCTGTTTCTCCTTTGCGATGACGGATGCAGGCGCAGTGCTTGCGTCGGGACCTGTCGTGGGTTTCCATCCGGGCGGGAAGCAGAAGCTGATTCTCCTGCCGCTCAGCAAACCCGACTGGGTTCCCTGGCAAGGCATCGAGGACAGTGTGGATCTGTATTGCATCGAACCGATTTCGCCGGCGTTTATTTTTGCAGGTACGTCGGAGGGACTGTACCTCGCGCGGCAGTACCCGTATGGCCACGTGTGGGAAGCGATTGGCTTCGGTGGTGTACGCGTGACGGCAATAACCCGCCTTGAGAATGACTCGATCTACCTCGGCACCAGCGATGGCGACATCCATGTCTCCGACGACTACGGAATGACCTGGTCCTTTCACAGTCATCTCCCCGACCGCATGCCAATCTCGTTCATGATGGATGACCGTCACCGGCTCTATGTCCATCATCTGTTTGCGTTTGACTACCGTTTCGATAACGGGCAGTGGGAGCAGATGCCGAACGCGCTCGGCCAGGAAGAATTGGTTGCACTCGGACAGGACGTCTTTCTGAATGTTCACCAGAATGGTATCAATCGCAGCACCGATGACGGAAACACATGGGAACTGCGGCTGCCGAGGGAGAGAGGCAATTGGGGCGGACCGAAATCCTCCAGTCTTGTCAAGGCCCCGGGTGGCACCGTGTATGCCGGCATGACGTCGCTGGCGGAGGATTCGATCTACGGCGGCGTGTACAAATCCGTCGACGGTGGGATTAACTGGACGAAGCTGCATAAGGGGCCCATCACGAAAGTCCGACTCGGACCGCATGGTGAATTGCTCGCCGCCAGTTTTGCAGCAGGGATATTGCGCATTGATACCACCACCGGCGCAGCGGAATACCTCGGCGGACCAGCGGCCTTCGTTCGACAGATCGCAATGAACTATCGGTCGCAGACAGCTGGACACCATCTTTTCGCGACACTGGACAGCATCTATTCCTTCACCCCGGGAGTGGTACACTCGGCGGATGAAGGCCGGACCTGGGAGTGGATTCCGCTATCGTACCGGAAGATCACGCACGTGACCACCGACGGATTCGCTTCCGTCGCTGCATGGAATGCGGATGCGCAGCGTCTGCATATTTCACGCGACAATGGAAGCACCTGGAAAAAATGCGAAATGCCTTCGCGCAGTCTGGCCATCGTCCTGCATACCGGCGGGGCGGTGTACGCGGCAGGGTACGCATCGACAGGTCTGGTGCATATAAGCCAGAACGACGGTGACAGTTGGACCTCCGTGCCTGTGGATCCTGGCCATGAGATCTTTGGTCTGGCAGGAACACGTACGGCACTGCTCGCGGCGACGTCCTCCGGCGTCTACCGATCGATGGACCAGGGGACAAGCTGGCAGCAAGTCCTGGCATTCCAGAAACCGGACGTCGTGGTGACCGGAATGGCTGCATCGGAAGATTTCCCTCCGACCTACACTCCTGAACTCGTTCGTCTCACGTACGACGCACCCTCGGGTTCGGGGATGCTCGTTTCCATGGATAACGGAAATCAATGGCAGGAGATCATCGTCGACCCGAATTCAGGGGCGCTGTACAATCCCGGGATCAGCTCGATGTACACCGTGCTGTCGTCTTCCGATTTCGATCTGCTGGACGGTCCGGCGGATTCACTCAAATTGCTTTACTCCGGCGACGGACAGCACTGGGTATCACTCGGTGAGGAGTACCGTCCATCGTGCCTTACGGCTGTACCAGCCTATACCTGGTATTTCGGGACGCACGGGAATGGCGTTTTCAAGACGCAGCTTTATACAGGAATATCCGACAGGTTCGCCGTGCACCCGGACATGGAACTTGGACAGAACTTCCCGAATCCCTTCAACCCCTCGACGGTCATTCCGTTTACGCTCGAGAAGCGGATGACGGTGTCCCTTGTCATCACGGACCTGCTGGGCAGGGAAGTCGCGCGTCCGCTGCATTGCGAACCCAATGAGGCCGGTACGTACGCCATCCGCTTCGATGCGGGAGGAATGCCGAGCGGCCAGTATTTCTACCGGCTCGAAGCGGGCGATGCGGTGCTTCACCGCGCCATGCTGCTGCTTCGTTAAGCTGCCGCCGGGAGGCGAATCAGGGCTCCCTGCCGCATGTTCGGTCAGACGATGCCCCGTACGATCGTAAGGGGCATTGCTTTCTGCCCAATGAAATGGGTGTTCCTACCCATTGACATTTAACGGACGAATGTGCTTTTTACATGCGCAACATCCATTCACGCTACATTGTGGAAAGGTGCGTCCAATGAAGATCATGATAGTGGACGATAACGCGGACGTACGCGCGCTTCTCAGTCTTCAGCTGACGACGCTGGGTGCAACGCCGATTCTATGTCATGATGGAATGGATGCGGTCGAGCAGTACAAACTCCAGAATCCGGACGCGGTGTTCATGGATATTGCCATGCCTGAAATGGACGGACTGCAGGCCACAGAGCGCATCCGGTCGATTGACGAGAACGCATGCGTCTACATCGTCACTGCATACAGTGACGACATGCTGCGTCGCGCCGCGCGTGCGGCAGGCGCCAAGGGCTTTTACCTGAAAGACAACCTTGAATCGCTCTTCGCTCAGATCAGGCGTCAGGCCAATTCAACCCGGCCGGTCTGACGAAGGTCGGAAAGGAACGGGGAAGATCGGAAAGGATCGGGGCACGTCACCATACGATGAGGGATTTATACACCACATCATTTCCGGCACGGATGCGGCAGAGGTACCATCCTGTGGCGACATCCCTCAGATCAAGCGCCACTGTCTGTAGACCAGGATTTCCTGCGTCCCTGCGGAGCAGCACTGCTACGTTCCCGGATAGATCAATCATCTCCACCTGAATCGGCGTGTCGCGCCGCAGCGCCACACGCAGCTGCGCCGTGCCGCGTGCAGGATTCGGCCAGGGACCATCGACGTCGAATGAGAGTGCTGACGGAGTGGTTTCGACGGAAACAGGAGGAAGGTATTCCAGCGCGCCGATGTCGGGTGGACCCGCGATGATGCGCTTCGTCGCCTGTGCCGGGTGGACATACTCCATTTCCGGCAGCAGGGGAATGTCCTCGACGCTGCCCGCATCGATCGCAGCATCGATGGCGGGGGAGTCGGCAAGGGGACGGTAATCAAACCCGGCGGGGTCGGCGAGCCGCAGTTCCGCTGCGTCGCGAAGGAGCAGGTTGGCCGCGGTGTCGAGCATAAGCGCGCTGCCACCGAATATGCTGGCGCGTCCGGCGAACAGGTTGTTTATCACCATCACCGTATCGCAACCGCTTGCCGGCGTCTGGATGAAAAGTCCCGCCGATCGGGCGGTGGTCATGGTATTGTGCGCGACGTAGAGATTGCGCACGGGGTTGGTGAGTCCCTCCATACCATAACCGCACACGTTGGAGTTCTGTGTATTCGGACCGTGTTCGATCACATTGCCCGCGATGACGGCCAGTCCGCCGTTTGGAAGATCGATATCGCGGCTCGCGGTGCCATCGTCTCCATTCGCGATTCCGTTGCAGACAATGAAGGTGCGATAGGCCCGGCTCTTGATGTTGTGACCGATCTTCGCGTGGTGGATATAGGAATAGCGGATCGTGAATTCCGCGATATGGTTGATATACATGTTGTGCGAGTAGCCGTCGCCGTAGCCGTTGCGCGCGAATTCGCAGTACTCGATGAGAATGCGGCTCGCGGCGTTGTCTCCCGCGAGAATGCCGTCTTCATTGTCATGAAAGAAGCAGTGTCGCAGGGTGAGATTCGTTCCCTCCATGCGGATGCCCGCGCCGTTTTTATCCGGCACCGTGGCACCGGAAAATTCGATCCACTCCACCGTGGTGTTGTTTCCCTGCAGTACCCAGATGCCCTTCCCGCCGTATGTCTTGTCGCGCACATGCGCGAAACCGCCAACGCCACGAATGAGCAGGTCGCTGGCGGTCCATCGACAGGCGTCCGTGTACGACCCTGCGTCGATCAGCACCGTGTCGCCATCCTGCGCCGCGGCCGCCGCCTGGCTGGGCAGCGTCATCGCGCGGCCGGAACCGACCTCCAGAACACGGGCATTGAGGAAGAACGGGAGCAGAAGGAGGGTGAGGAGCCAGAACGTGTATCGCGTTTTCATCGAGTGATCTCCTGTTCGAGCCAGCCGAGGCATATCCCGGTGTGAAAAAAGCTCTCGCCAAGTGCACAATATGCACGAATTACACAGAAAAACCAGCATTTCAAGGTTCCATGGAGGGTGCTGAATCGGCATGATCTTTGCATTTACTTCCACGATCCGCATTCTTTTCCCTCTCCTGTCCATCGCGCTCTTTTCCGGAGATAAAATGACGTTTCGCTTCCTCGTTGTTTTCTTTCTCATGACACTCATTTCCCAGGCACAGGTCACAGCCCCCGTGAATCTTGTGTCGTTCACTTCCGCAGTGCTTCCGCAGGGTGTGCTGCTTCGCTGGCAGACCACCGAGGAGGTCGACAACACGGGCTTTGAAATTCAGCGGCGAGCGGGGGATGGGTCGTGGGAAGCGGTGGACTTCGTATCCGCCGCCGGCACAGCGAATGGCGGAAGCTATACCTGGCTTGACCATGACCTGTCCCACATTGCCGGCGATGCGCGTCTCTCGTACCGTCTGCGGCAGATCGACTACAGCGGCAAGGACTGGGTTTCTCAAGACATAACCGTAGAGCGCGACGGCGCGCTTCCCGAAACGCCGGGCATCACCGTCACCCCGCATCCCGCGCGCATGACCGCCGTGCTGCACGTGACGGGTGTGGATCCGACGAGCGCCTGGACGCTGCAGGTCACCGATCTTTTCGGCCGCACAATGCACAAGCGCCACCTCGAAAACCTGGAAACCACCGGCGATTTATCTGTCGACGTGCAGCAGTACTCCGCGGGCGTGTACACGGTCATCCTTTCCAACGGTCAGCAGACTATCTGGAAAAACATGGTCGTGCGCAACAACTGATGTTCTTTTCTCATACCTCCAGACGAACGCCCGAACAGCAATGTCCGGGCGTTCGTCGTAATAGCGGAGAAAAATCATATTATGAAGTCATTGCGAGAGCGCTCTTCGCGTTTTATATTAAAACGGTCTAATTAAAAGAGCCAAGTTGTCGGGTAACGCCTGCCCCGGTCTGCGGATACGGGGAGTATTCCCTTTTCTGATTCCGCTACTGTTCCACTTACGGAGAGCCTCATGAGAAAGGCCATGACCATCCTCGCATTGCTTTTTGTCGCCGGACTCGGCAGTGCGCGCGCGCAGAATGACTGTATTGATTGCCATAGATTGAAAACGCCTGGAATCGTCTCGGATTGGGAACTGAGCAAGCACAGCAAGAGCGGGGTCACCTGCAATGTCTGTCATGGCACGGGGCATAACGGATTGCAGGACATCGACAAAGTGCGCATCCCGACGCCCGCCGTGTGCGGCGAGTGTCATGCGCAGCAGGTCGCGCAATTCACCAAGGGCAAGCATGCCGACGCCTGGGCCTCCTCGAACGCCATGCCCACCGCGCATTTTCAGCCCATGGCACTGATGTCCGGCATGAAGGGCTGCAACGGCTGCCACAAAATCGGGCTGAAGACCGAAGCGGATATCAAGCAGCTGAAAGCGGAGGGCCAGGGGTATGGACTTGCCAGCTGCGACGCCTGTCACACGCGGCACGCATTTTCGAAGAAGGAAGCGCAGCAGCCTCAGGCCTGCCAGACCTGCCACACTGGATCCGATCATCCGCAATGGGAGATGTACTCCGGCTCCAAGCACGGCGTGCGCGCATTGCTGCGGCAGAACGGGACGCTGCATGAAAGCATCGCGGGTCCGACGTGTCAGGACTGCCACATGTCCAAAGGCAATCACGAAGTCCGCACCGCCTGGGGATTCTTCGGCGTTCGTCTGCCGATGCCCGAGGACGCGCAATGGGCCGCCGACCGCACCACGATACTGCAGGCCCTCGGCGTGCTCGACCCAGACGCCCAGCCAACCGAGCGCATGGAGGTCGTGAGCGAGGTCAACATCATGCGCATGACCAATGACGCCTGGCAGATAGAGCGCGACAAGATGTCCCGCGCCTGCGCGAAATGCCATTCCTCGAAATTCGCCGACGGCGAACTCGCCAAGGGCGACGACATGATCCGCGAATCCGACCATGTCATGGCAAATGCCATTCTCGAAGTGGCGTCGCTGTACAAGGACGGACTGATCCCGCGTCCCGGCAACTATCGGTATCCGTTCCCCGACCTGCTCACCTTCCACAACGCGCCCACGGCGATCGAGACCCGTCTCTACAAGATGTTTTTCAAGCATCGCATGCGCACCTTCATGGGCACCTTCCACATGAATCCCGACTACGCCCTCTGGAACGGCTGGAGCGAGATGGTCGAGGACTACACTGCCATCAAGTCCATGGCCGAAGAATACCGCCTCAGGGCGAAGAAATAAACGCGTCTCTGTTCGAAGGAATGAATCACCCCCGTCCGGAATCCACCGGGCGGGGGTGATTTTTTCACGGCGGAATTGACTTTGTCGGCTCAAGTCAAGACATTCCGTTGTACATCTCTTTTTATCCGATTTTCTGCAATCGTCATACCTGCGGGCGTATTACTTATCATGGACGCCAGCGTGAAAATGCTTTCCATGCCGCGCATAGGCCGCAGCTCGGTGGTTTACACTTTCGTGCTGCTTCTTCTATTGCTGTTTGGGGGTTCTTTCTTACAGGCACAAACCCTCCGTCGGGGGATGACGGTCGCGGAGATGAAACGCATGGACCGGGATACTGCGCGCGTCAATGCATTCATCACACGCAGCATGAAATTGGTGCGGACGGATACAGCGCTGGCGCGATCTCTTGCCGATTCGGCCTTGTTTCTCGCACGGCAGGGAAAGGACACGCATGTCCTTGGCCGAGCATTAATCACGCGCGCGTATGTCGAGCATATCAATAGAAATTACTCCACCGCGCTTGAGCTCTTCCAGGACTGTGTTCGCGAGAACGATACACACCCTGACAGTCTCATACTGATGCGAGCGCTCAAGGGGATCGGGGAAGCATCCTTCTACACATCCGAAACAGACCGCGCCATCCGCAGTTTCCAGCGCGCGATTCCTCTCGCCATGGCGCTGAACGATTCCGCCGCGGCTGCACGGATGCAGCAATGGCTGGGACACTTGTGGCAGTGGAAGGGAGACGTCACGAAATCGATGGAGTCCTACGAACGCGCCCTGCGGCTCTACGAGGCGGTGGGCAACCGGGCGGGGCAGGCCTGGACATTGCTGAATGTCGGCAGCATGCACGAGCGGAAACGGGATCAGGAAACCGCACTCCGTTATTACAGGCAGGGGCTGGCTGTCGCAGAGGACATCCGCGACACCGTTCGGATCGCCATGGCACTCGGAAGCATCGGGATCTGCTATGACGGTCTGGAGCGCTACGACGAGGCAGTGGAGTACCTCGAACGTGCCTTGTCATTGCAGGAAAGGATGCCGAACCGTTCGACGGTAGCAAACACGCTTGGAATGCTCGGGGCTATCTGCAGCAAGAAAAAGGACTACCAGCGTGGAGAGCGCTATCTCAGGCGCAGTGTCGCGCTGGCGCAGGAGAAGGGAGATCTGTTCAACGAAGGGCGCGCCTGGCATGGGATCGCATGGGCGTTCCAGACCAGCGGCAGCCTGGATTCCGCCCTGCACTACGAGTATATGGCGTTGGACCGGTATCGCAAGGGCGGGCGGTTGCGGGAAGTGGAATATACCTTTCGTACACTGAGCACGATGCATCAGCTGGCGGGACGCTTCGAAGAGGCCGGCGCCTGTCTCGACTCCGCCCTGCAGCTCGCTACACAGCTGAACGAACGGGGCAGGATCGGTGCAGTCCATTACGACATCGCGGAACTCGCCGAGAAACAGGGGGATTACAAGCGGGCCTACGAGCAGTTCAGGAAATACACGGTGCAGCAGGACTCCGTGATGAACCAGCGGAGCATCGAGCAGATCAACGAGCTGACCGTTCGCTACGAGACGGACAAGAAGGATCAGCAGATCGCACTACTGGAGAAGGACAAACGCATCGACGCGCTGGAACTGCAGCGACAGGCAGAGGAAATCGAACAGCAACGGTTGCTCGGGCGACAGCGGGAGCAGGAACTGACACTGCTGGAACAGGAGCGTGAGATCCAGGAACTGACACTGGCGCGGCAGGTGGACGAACTGGCGCTCAACCAGTCGGATCTCGCGCTCAATCGTGCGGAGAACACACGAAAGCAGCAGGCACTGGACTTGCAGGCGAGCCGGCTATCGCGGGAAACGCTGCTGCGCAATGCGGCGATTGCTGTTCTGCTTCTCATGATTCTGCTCACGGTGTTCGTGGTGCGGAGCCTGCGCGAAAAGCGGAAGGCAGCGGCGCTTCGGGCGTCCTCCGCCGAATACCAGGCGCAGGCCGCAGCGGCGCAGGCCGAAAGCGCCAGGGCGAAGGCCGATGCCGCCGCGGCGCGGGAGCGGGCCGTGCGCGTGGAAAGCGAGCGCAAGGCGAGAGAGATCCAGGAAGCCTTCGCCCGTCAGCTGATCGCCTCGCAGGAGCAGGAGCGGAAGCGCATCGCCGGTTCACTGCACGACGGTATCGGGCAGGACCTGTTGATCATCAAGCACCGGGCTCTCATGGCGCTGGAGGAGGAGGACGGGAATACCGATCATTTAAAGGATATCCTCGATGTTTCCACGGAGGCGATCGACGACGTGCGGCGGATATCACGCGACCTGCGCCCCTATCAACTCGAGCGTGTGGGACTGACGGCGACGCTGCGTTCGATGCTGTCGGTGGTAGAGGAGAGCACAGAGCTGGAAATCGCGGCCGAGATCAGCGACATCGATGGACTGATCGCGCCGGACCGGGAGATCGACCTGTACCGGGTGGTGCAGGAAGCGCTCAACAACATCATCAAGCACGCGGTCGCCAGGAAGGTGCAGGTGAACATCGGGCGGATGAATGGTTCGATCCTGCTGTCAGTGCGCGACGACGGACGGGGCTTTGACACCGCCACCGTGCCCTCCGCAGACGGAAACGGTCTCGGTCTGCAGGGCATGGCTGAGCGCGTCCGCATGCTGGGCGGGAATCTCGCGATTGAAAGCAATCCCGGGGAGGGAACGCTCGTGCGTACTTCATTGCCGGTTGAGGGGAACGGCGCAACAGGAAGCAATGGACATCGAGCAGTGACGGCATGAATTATTTCGCATGTATACGGCTGGCGTTGATGTCAGGTTGTCGTTCCATTGGGCAGAATCAGGTCTGAACATGTGGCGTCATCTGATTGCGTATCGACTTTTAACAGTTTTATTGATGACATGGGTGAATCCCATGGAATCGCAATCGTCGTATTTGATTCAGACGACCGCTGCACTCGATCCCTCAAGAGATGATTCCATTCTCGTAAAGCTCAATCACCAATTGGAGGAGAGCCAGCGGCAGAGAAACATGCGGGCAACCGCACTCCTTCTCAGGAGAATTGGTGATCGTTGGTTGACACTCTCAGATTTTGGACGGGCGGCCGAAGCGTTCGAAAATGCCCTGAGAATTTCAGATCACCTGGATGATACAACGGGTATGGTGCGCTTGAACATCCGCCTCGGGCGCATGCATACGAGGAAAGGGGACTTTCTGCAATCAATGAAATTTCTCCGTCGAAGCCTTCAGTTGAGCGAGGCGTACGGAGACTCCAAGTTGCAAGCTGAGGCTCTTTGGGCAATTGGCATCGAGCATGATTTCCAGCGGAAGTACGATGACGCGATCGAGTATTTGCAGCGATGCCTCGATCTCCGGCAGGAACTTGGCGACCTGCGCAACGCCGCGATGACGCTTGAGATCATGGGCGCGATATGTACCAATAAGGGAGATTATCAGGGGGCGATCGGGTATCTTGAACGATGTCGTGAACTGGCCGGTGTGATTGGGGATAAATATCTCCTCGCGTTGAACCTGCATGGATTCGCGAGGAATTATCGTGATATGGGCGCACTCAAGACGGCGATCGCATGGATGAAACAGGCCATGTGCGCTTACGGCGAAATAAATGACCACGAGGACAAGGAATTCATGGCACGGTCCATCGGAGACCTGTACAGCAGAGACGGAAATCGTGACAGCGCGATCGTTTATCTTGACTCTGCGATGGTGCTGGCCCAGGGGACACGTCAATTCATTCGTATGGGTGCGGTGCATGAGGTCATGTCCGATCATTTCGCCCGCGTAGGTGAATATCAATTAGCTTTAGAGCATTATCGCGCCTTCCGTATCGTTGAGGATTCCATGTTCAGCCAGCGCAGCATCGAACAGATCAACGAACTGACCGTCCGCTACGAGACGGAAAAGAAGGACCAGCAGATCGGCCTCCTGGGAAAGGACAAACGCATCGCCGATCTCGAACTGCTGCGCCGCGCGGAGGAACTCGAGCGGCAGCGTCTGCTCGGAATGCAGCGCGAGCAGAAAATGGAAATGTTGGCGCAGCAGAGGGAAATCCAGGACCTGACATTGGCGCGGCAGAAGGATGAACTCGCGCTGAGCCGGTCGGATCTCGCGCTCAACCGCGCGGAAAACGCGCGCAAGCAGCAGACGCTGGACCTGCAGGCCAGCCTGCTTTCACGCGAGACATTGCTTCGCAACGCTGCGATCACCGGCCTGTTCCTGGTTGTGCTTCTCGCCATGTTCATCGTGCGAGGCCTTCGCGACAAGCGACGCGCAGCGGCGCTTCGGGCGTCCTCCGCCGAATACCAGGCGCAGGCCGCGGCTGCGCAGGCTGAAAGCTCCCGGGCGCAGGCCGATGCCGCCGAGGCGCGGGAGCAGGCCGTGCGCGCGGAGAGCGAGCGCAAGGCGAGGGAGATCCAGGAAGCCTTTGCGTGGCAGTTGATCACCTCTCAGGAGCAGGAACGCAAGCGCATCGCCGGTTCGCTGCACGACGGCATCGGACAGGATCTGCTCATCATCAAGCATCGGGCGATGATGGCGCTGGAGGAGGGAAATGGGGACGGCACGCATATAAAGGACATCCTGGAGGTCTCCACCGAAGCGATCGATGATGTGCGACGGATATCGCGTGACTTGCGCCCCTATCAACTCGAACGTGTGGGACTGACGGCGACGCTGCGTTCGATGTTGTCGGTCGTAGAGGAGAGCACAGAGCTGGAAATCGCGGCCGAGATCAGCGACATCGACGGACTCATCGCGCCGGACCGGGAGATCGACCTGTACCGGGTGGTGCAGGAAGCGTTCAACAACATCATCAAGCACGCGGTCGCCAAGAAAGTGCACGTGAACATCGGGCGGATGAATGGTTCGATCCTGCTGTCGGTGCGCGACGACGGACGGGGCTTTGACACCGCCACCGTGCCCGCCGCAGACGGAAGCGGCCTTGGGCTGCAGGGCATGGCCGAGCGCGTGCGCATGCTGGGCGGGAATCTGTCCATCGAGAGTGAGATAGGAGTGGGCACGACGATCCAGGCATCGGTGCCAGTGGAAGGGAATGTCATGGCCGGCGGAACTGAAACAAGCATGGAGCATGCATGAACGACAGCGGAACACAGAGTGCCCCCGACAACAGCCGCATCTCCGTTGTTATCGCAGACGACCATCCCATCGTGCGTGCTGGGCTGCGTTTGATGATCGACAAAGCCGCTGACATCCGCATCCTTGGCGAGGCCGGAGACGGGGAGGAGGCGCTCGAGATGATCGAGGCACAGCGTCCGGACGTCGCATTGCTTGACATTGAAATGCCGAAAAACACAGGTCTCGACGTGCTTCGTGACCTGCAATGCCGTGCGATCAGGACGAGCGCCATCATGCTTACGCTGCACGATGACCGCGACATTTTCCATCGCGCGATAGAGCTCGGCGCGATGGGATACATTCTCAAGGATAGTGCGCCGCAGGACATCGTGACTGGCATCCGGCGTGTCGCGGGCGGAGATCATTATGTCGGCGGTCTCCCTGGAACGAATGGTCGGCGCGTCAATCCCCGCAGTGGCGAATTGCTGGCGGTCGAATCCCTTACTCCGGCCGAGCGTAGGGTTCTCGGATTGATTGCGGAGAACCGGTCCACCCGCGAGATCGCCGAAGCGCTGTTCGTCAGTCCCCGCACTATCGACACCCACCGCGCCAGCGTCTGCTCCAAACTCGGCGTCAGCGGCAGCTTCGCGCTGATCCGTTTCGCGATCGAGCACCGGATGTTCCTGTAGACCGGACACATCTGGGAGGCGGAAAATCGGTAGGACTACCGATGCAACTGTCCCCTCATTCCCGTTCCTTGATTGCAGGCGAGAAAATACACAATGGAGGTAGCCATGGGCGTTGGAACTTGTCCACCTGCACTGGGATGGTTCACTTTCGCATGCACAGTCATCTTGATGATCTGTCTCCACGCACTGCCGGCGGTTGCGCAGTGGGAGCCTCCTCAACTACTCACGGAGAACGCAGACAGCGGAGTTACGAATTGGGGGGGCGCGAAGGCACTCGCGATCTCCGGGAACATCCTTCATCTCGTCTGCCTTGAGAAGAGGAACGGATTCTGGAGGACATATTATAAGCGGTCCATCGATGCGGGCCAGACTTGGGGACCGGACGTCATGCTCGCGAAGAAAGCGGCGATCGGACCACGTGGGTATGCCGGGATCGCATTGTCCGGATTTCACGTGCATGCAGTCTGGTGCGACAGACGGTATATGCACGATGAGGTTTTCTATCGACGATCTACGGACGCGGGGGAGACATGGGAAGACGAGATCTGTCTTGCGGAGGATGCCTTCATGTCGCTCTGGCCATCGATTGCAGTCGTGGGTGCAAACGTTCATGTCGCGTGGACTGATGCACGCCTTCTCGGAATGCTGTCATTGCTGTACACGAGATCGACCGATGGAGGGAGCACCTGGGAGGAAGCCCGCCGGATGTGCGATGGCACGTCGCATGCAATGGGTGCCTCTCTGAATGCTTCCGAGTCCCATCTTTATCTTGGCTGGTATTACTGGCTCTATGGAGGGCGGGAGGAAGCATGGTACCGGCTATCCATGGACGGGGGCAATACATGGCATGATGAAAAGGGCCCCGTGAGTGATCCTTCGAATACGACCGGCCTATTTTTTCAACAGGATCCACCACAGATGTGTCGTTTCTGGATGGCCAGTCAGGCGGGATTATGGGATATCCGCTTCCGCCACTCTAGCGATGGTGGACAGCGGTGGAGCGGGGAAGCGTCCATGGGAGTGGGACAGACATCGTACCCGCATTTTTCCTTCGCCGTTTCAGGATCGACGATCCACCTCGTGTGGAAAGATGATATCAATGGCCTCGGTGTAATACACTATACTTTTTCGACAGACGCCGGCAGGAACTGGAGTGTCCCGGTCGAACTATCGTCCATTGATTCGGGTGCGAATTATCCCTGTGTGATCATCGCCGGTTCCGTCGTTCATGTGGTCTGGACCGACTACCGAAACGAAAAAAGCGCGGTCTACTACCGCCGCAACCCGAACGGCAATCCGGTCTCTGTCGAGAATAACAACGCACCGCTAGCCGACGATATTATGCTCGAGCAGAATTATCCCAATCCATTCGCGGGATGCAGCAGCATGCGCTTTGCCGTGACGGAGCAGTCGCATGTCGTGGTGTCGCTGCACGATCTTCTCGGCAGAAAGGCCGCAACACTCGTTGACGGCGAATACAGCGCCGGCAAGCACCATATCCGCATCGACGCGCCCACACTCCCCGCCGGCAGCTATTTATGCCGCCTCACGTACGGCGGGCAGCAGCACACGCGGCTGATCACGGTGTTGCGGTAATGCCCCTGTCGACGACGCCCGGGTACTGTCGTGCCACTGATCCGCATCTGGTCCAACAATGGAGGTCCGATGAATAAAGTAATCACCGTGTTCGCCCTGCTGATGTGGATGGGCAGCACGCTTTCGGCGCAGAACATGAGCGAGCAGGACCGGCTCTTTTGGGCATGCAAGGTCTGGGGGTTGGTGAAATACAATCATTCCGCTGTTTCGGTTTGCGCAGTGAACTGGGACGATGTCCTGCGGGCGCATCTTCCCGCAATTCGTGCCGCGATGGATTACGATTCCTTCAACGATGGCCTGATGGCCATGCTGCGCGCCGCGGGCCCGATGGACATCGCAACCGGTCCCGCACTTGAAATCGATAATGAACTGAATCTGAACCGGCATTTCAATTGGGTACACGATCCCGCCTTGCGCACCGATGTGCAGGAACAGCTCGATACAATCCTCGCCAACTTCCGGCCTCATGATATCTGCTGGGTACTCGAGAACAAGAGCGAGACCATGGCCGGGTGGCTCGTCTTTCCACATGACGATCCGATGGTTAACACCAACGCGGGTACCAACTTCCCGACTGAAGAGGAGCGGCTGCTCGCGCTGTTCAAGTACTGGAACATCCTGGCATATTTCCACCCATTCAACAGCATCCTCGACGTGCCGTTGGACAGCACGCTCCACCGGAGTGTCCCAGGGTTCATCGAGGCTGGCGACCTGGAAACCTATTGCCGAATGATACGGCGACTCGCGGCGGGTCTCAATGACGCGCATGTGGACGGACTGACCTACAGTAACGGGATAAACGTCTTCACGACGAGGGGAATGTACCGTCCCACGATCGTGCTCCGCCATACGCGTGACGGTTATACAGTTGCGAAATCGAATCTGGTTAGTCCGCGCGTGGGCGATGTGCTTGTTGCCTCTGCGGGAAGGACGGTGGAGCAGTGGGAGGATAGCCTGCGGCCTTTCATCTCCGCGGGGAACGTCCCAGTGTTTCACCGCACCGTCTGCGATTTCCTTCTCAGCGGTCCGCGTGGTGCCTTTCTGGACCTGACCTTCAGGGACAGCACCAGCATGGAGTACGCCATTCCACTGGAATGCACGTCGACTATTTCATCATGGTTCTATTCGGTGGATCCCACGGACACGCTCGCATCCGTCTCGTATACCGTGCTTCCTTGCGATATCGGCTACGTCAATATGGGCAGGCTATCGTCAAACGATGCTCCAGCGATGTATGCTTCACTGCGGGAAATGAACGCGATCATTTTCGATCTTCGTAATGGGGCCTACGGTGCGGCTGCCGCGGTCGTCGACATGATGCTATCGAAACGGACGCATGTCTGGAATTACAAAGTTCCCGACACGCGTTGTCCTGGAGCCTTCCGATGGTGGGACAATGAGAGCGATTTGTATCTCGGAACCGACGGGAATCCGACGGCTTTCGAGGGGAAGGTGATCGTTCTCTGTAACGAGATCTCACAGAGCCATGACGAGTGGAGCTGCATGGCGCTCAAGGCCATTCCGGGCGCCGTGGTCGTCGGGAGCCAGACGGCGGGGGCCGACGGGAATGTCTGCCGTTTCCAGCTGCACAGGGACTACCAAGTCGGGTACACCGGTTTCTCGGTGCACTGGCCGAACGGCGATCCCACGCAGCGCATCGGCATGATCCCCGATTACGAGGTCATCCCCACCGCGGCCGGCTTCCGAACGGGCCATGACGAGGTCCTGGAGAAGGCGCTGGAGATCGCCGGCTGTCCGCTGACCGGAGTCTCGGACGCTGAATACGCGGCCGACACCTTCACACTTGAACAGAATTATCCGAATCCCGCCCATGCGATGACCAACATCGCCTTCACACTGCCGCGCGCCGCTTCCGTGCGCGTGTCGCTCTTCGATCTGTCGGGACGACTTCGCCGCGTGCTCAGCGACAGCTGGCGTGATGCCGGCCGGCACCAGGTGACCGTGTCTGCAGCCGGCCTGCCCAGCGGGTGGTACCGGTATGTCGTGGAAGCGGAGGGTATCGCGAGGGGCGGGTACATGACACTGATCAAATGAGACCTGCGAGGAGGCATTTCATGAAAACCCACACCCACCGGGACGGGCGTTCCATCACCGCGAGCCGTGCCTGGATCGCATTCGTTGTCCTTCTTTTGTGCTGCGTCAATGCCGGCACCGCACAGGCGCAATGGGAGCCGGAGATGCGCCTGACAAGCGCACCCGACAGCAGTCAATCATCAGGGTCCTTCAATGCCCTTGCCGTCAGTGGCGACACCGTCCATGTCGTCTGGGCGGACAGGCGCAGCGGGGACTGGGAAATCTACTACAAACGATCCGTCGACGACGGAGTGAGCTGGGGAGACGATGTCCGCATTTCCACGAACGGGAAGCATATCCTGGCATACCGGCCGATGGCCAGCATCGCCGTTTCCGGATCAAAGGTGCATGTTGTCTGGCACAACGAACGGACGGGTGAATACGAGGTCTATTATCGCCGTTCGATGGACGGAGGGAGCACCTGGGACGCGGAGGAGTGCCTGTACTGCGACGTGATCAGGTCGTGGATGCCATCGATCGCCGCGCATGGGAACACCGTCCACGTCGCCTGGGCCGACTTCCGGGACGGCTACCTCTCGAGCCTGTACCATATCCGGTCGACGGATGACGGACATACATGGAGCGAAGCGCGGCGGTTGTCCGGTACCGCCATCGCCGGGTATGCACAGTCCGCGCGGATCAGCGTCACGGACGCAAGGGTATATGTTTCCTGGCATTACTATTTCGGTGGGACATGGAAGGCGAGCTACACGCTGTCCACCGACGGGGGAGACACCTGGTGGGATGAAAACAATCCCGCGGGCGATCCGAGCGGGACGGATTACCTCACCATCCAGCAGTCCTACCCGTACATCTACTATCTCTGGTCCGAAAAGGAATCCAGCCTGTGGAACCTGCACTATCGCCACTCCACGGACGCCGGGCTGCGCTGGCAGCAGGAAGGATCCCTCCGGCTGCAACAGGTCGGGTATCTGCTGTATTCCTATGCCGCCGCTGGACCGGTCCTCCATCTCGCATGGAGGGACGAAGTGAACGGACTCGGGGTGATCAGGTACAGCTGTTCGACCGACGCCGGGGCGCAATGGGGCGAGTTTGTCGAAATCTCGCCGTTTGACACGGGCGCGAATTTCCCCACCATCGCACGTTCCGGCTCGACGCTGCATCTTGTTTGGACGGACTACCGCGACGGCGCGGGAGAGATCTACTACCGCCGCAATCCGACGGGCAACCCGGTGTCCGTCGAAAACGACGACGTCCCGCTGCCTGCCGACATCGTGCTTGAGCAGAATTATCCCAATCCCTTTTCGGGAAGCAGCAGCATGCGTTTCACCGTGCCGGAGCGGTCGAGAGCCATCCTGACCCTGCACGACCCTCTCGGCAGGACGGTCGCGACCATCGGCGACCGGGAATACGAGCCAGGTACACACTCCGCACGCATCGATGCGGCCGCACTCCCGGCCGGCAATTATCTCTGCCGATTGACCTGTGGCGGACAGATGCGCACGCGGATGATCACCGTGCTCAGATAACCCCTTCATTCCCCCGGGTATTCCGCACGGAATATCCGTAGACCTACCGATGCAATCCTTTCGGGGATTCCGTTTCTTGAAGCAGCGTCGAAATCACGACAGTCTTCCTGAAATGGAATCCCCGATGCGTTTGCTCATCGCCGACGATAATAGCCGCATGCGGCGTTTTCTCCTCTCTCTTGTCCGGGACATGGTGACGGAGAGCGAGGAAGCCTCCAACGGGCTGGAGGCTGTCGAACGATACGCGAATGCACATCCTGACGCGGTGCTCATGGACATCCGCATGCCCCTGCTCGACGGTATCGAGAGCACGCGGCGTATCCGCGCCATGGATCCCGCCGCGACGGTCATCATCGTGTCGGAATTCGACACGCCGGAGTACCGGCTTCAGGCCCTATCCGCCGGGGCCTGCGGGTATGTGGCAAAAGACGAACTGGGGGAACTGCATGAGACACTTCGCAAGGCAGTCGAAACGGACGGACGCAACCAATAACAACATCTCACGAAACGAAGAGAGGAGAACAGCCATGAAACGTATTTCAACCATCCTGACAGCACTGCTGCTGGCAGTGATTCTTGTGGCCTGCAGCGAGCAGGACGATTTCTCGAACCCGACAGGGGAGGATGTATCCTCGGTGAGCAAAAAGCCGTCGACCGCACCGACAGGACCTGTTATCACCTCCGTGTCGCCCGCGCACGCGGAGATCGGGGAGGAAATTACCATCACCGGATCCGGTTTCGGACCCAAGTACAAGTATGCCACGAATTACGTGCTTGTGCACGGGGTCAGGGTGAGTGCGTACACGTCATGGAGTCAGACGCAAATCCGTTTCCCCGCCCCGTCCGCATCGGTCATCACGGGAGCAGGACCAGTGGTCGTGTACGCCAGCAGTGTCGCCAGCAACGCCGACAAGCTGTTCACCTACGATCCCTCGTCAAACATCACGATTGGATTGCAGACATGGTCCGGCGCCAATCTCAATGTTTCGAAATTCCGGGATAACACGGATATCCTGTACGTCGACGATTCCCTGACCTGGGCGAATACGACGGGACCCGCGTGGTGCTACTACGACAACGATCCGCTGATGGGACAGCGCTATGGGAAGCTCTATAACTGGTACGCGGTCAGTACTACGGCCCACGGCGGGATCGCACCCGTGGGCGAGCACATTCCGACGGACGCGGAGTGGACCACGCTGGCCATCGCTGTCGGCGCCGACCCCGCTTTTGCCCCGACGGCCGTGGGCTGGTTTGGTACCAATGAAGGTGGAAAACTGAGGGAAGTGGGGTACAGCTCCTGGTCCATACCCAATGAGGGCGCAACCAATCAGTATGGTTTCACCCTGCTCCCAGGTGGCTATCGCCTTCCGGACGGACACTTCTACGGGATGGCGTATTATGGGCCCTTCATGTACGGTTTGTATGGGGCCTACTGGTGTGCTGATGAGAATCCCAGTTACCCCGGGAACGGCTGGTGTCGTTTCTTCGACAAGAACCGGGCCGACATGATGCGTGGGAGCGCACCGGCGGGCTATGGCTTCTCTGTCCGCACCATCATCGACAACTAATCTCGGAATCATGAACGCTATGCGCCCGCATTACGCACAACCTGTGTGATGCGGGCGCTGCTTGTTGTTTCGCAGGAATGGCGCTTGGGGGAGTGGGGCGGGATCGAACTGCTCGCGCAGCTGGGTCGCATATGAATCAGACACCCCCGTCCGGAATCCACCGGGCGGGGGTGTTGTTATTCTATCTTCGTGCGATCTTGGTGGTCTTTGTAAGTTCGTGGTTTCTTCCTACGGCATACCCCAGATTTCGGTTTGATCGGCCGTGGGGTTCGCGAGCAGGATTTCATCCTTGCCGTCGCGGTCCATATCCGCAATCCCGATCAGGATGGCGATGATGCCCAGCGGCTGCGCGGGGACCGTGGGTGAGGTCGAGGAATAGCTGCTGATCATGACGTTCTCAAGCTTGTAGTTGATGCTGAGCGGCACTGGGACGAACTTCGCGACGACCATTTCCTTGGGATTCGCGTTGTTCACTGTCCCGTCAAGATCGAAGAAACCGACCAGCCGATGTGATCCAACAATCAAAGGATGGTCAGGATCACCTTCGAGCTGCATCACCCAGGAGCGCGTGGGATCGGATCCGTCGACGATGGTGTAGGTGAATGTCTCGGTTCCGTTGAAGCCTTTGGCCGTGAATACGCGATCGGGCATGCCGTCGCCGTTGAAGTCGAGGCGGTCCTTGCTGCCGACGGTCATGGCCAGCATGCCGCTGGCGTTTTCCGGAAAGCCGGGGATTGTCCGTTCGATTTCCAGTCCCTGCGCCTTGAGGGTGCCGGTCGCGAGCAGGAGGAGGGACAGAACGAAAAGAGTATTCCTGATGGTCATGATATCCTCCTTCTCAGCGGGTGACGATGATGCCCTGGCGCAACACTGCGCCAGCGATGGTGAGAACGGCGGAATAGGCCCCTGTGGGGAGGGGACGGCCGACCGCGTCGTTGCCGTCCCAGACGACGTGGAAACTTCCCGCCTCGTGCATGCCGTCGCGCAGGGTGCGCACCTGGCGGCCGAGCGCGTCGTGGATGTCGAGTCGCACGGCTCCTGCCTGTCGCAGGGTGAAGGTCAGCGTGCTCATGCCCACGACCGGATTGGGATGGGGCGGATGCAGCGTGGCCGTGACGGGGAGGGGCATTGCGTTCACGGTCGTTGCCGTGGCCTTGCCCAGCGCCACGACGCGGTCTGCCGCGAGATCGCGCCCGATGACGTCGGGCAGGCCGTCTCCGTCGACGTCCATCAGGTGGCGGATGCGGAAATCCGGCCGCAGTTCCTGAACGCTGCCGTCGCGGAAGACGACGAGGTTGTCACCGCAGAACAGCTCCTTGACCCCGTCACCGTCGACGTCGGCGAACCCATGGAAACCCATCATGATGCGCTCGAGGTATTCCGACGGGAACGGCCAGCGCCATAGCTCCTCGAAGCGATCGCCGCCGTACACCGCCACTCCGAGCGGAATGCCATTGCCGTCGGTGGCGATCATGGGCAGGTCGTCGAATCCGTCACCGTCGAAATCCACGCCGCCCTCGAGCGGGAAGAAATCCGGATCGTATCCGAGACGGTCGCCCTCGGCGCCGGTGTATTTTTCAACGAGGTCGTACGCCGCCACTGATCTCGTGTCCTTGCGGACAATGGAACCCGCACCGGTGAAGGACGGGACCGCACCGATCACGTACAGCGTGCTTCCGTCGCGGTAGAGCACGACGTCCCGCCCGGATTTGTGCGTGATGGTGTGGAACACGAATCCGATTTCCTCCGTGGGCGGTTCGCTCGCCTGGAGAATGAAGTCGTCAAGCGTGTTGTCCGAGATGCGGAGAAAGCGCACATCCACACCGTCCTGGAACACTGCATGCGTGGCGCCGCCCGCGGTTGCCATCAGCCGCGCAAAACCCAGGAAACGCGGCTCGCTCATGCCCGAACCCGTGGCGTCGAAGGTCCATTCAATCTCCGTGAATCCGTGCGCATCGAAGATGAAACCGTCGCGCCGCGTCACGATCTCGGCAATGCCGTCTCCGTTGACGTCTCCGGCGGCGACCGTTACGCGCTGCAACAACCCTTGGTACAGCAACGCCGTGGTGCCGTCAACGCGGCGGATCACGTCGATTTTCGGCTGTGCCGAAACGGTCGAGAGCAGCGTGAGCACAGCAAGAAGGAAAAGGGGCATACGTATTCGCATGGAACCTCCTGTATCATTCCGCCTTCGTGGAAGAAAGCGGATAAGATGTATCGCAATTAAGTTTCCAGAAGATATTTTTTTGACGGCATAGATGCAAGAGGTCATTCTTGCGGATTGCCGAGCGGTTTCGTAATTTCAGGCATACTTGTCGGCATTCGATGATTCCGGAGGAGTCTCCTCCGCTCCCGCGCGTTACGGGGGAATGATGCCGTGGTATTGTCCGATGTCGCCGTTGTATCCCAGATCGAATCCTGAGGTATCCCCATGCGCACTGTCAGCACATTCCTCGCCGCGGTTCTCCTCGCCGTTTTACCCCTCCATTCACAGATTATCACCCAGCAGCAGTCCCTCCAGCACCTCGAACGCATCGACGCGGCGAAACTGGGCAGCGGACGTCTGTACCTCCGTGCCGCCGATGCGCTGCGCAGCGCCGCCAAAGCGGGCGCCGATGCCGCGGAAGCAATGACGCTGCTGCCGGTCGCGGTGTATATGGATGCCCAACCGACGGCCGCGCAGCTTGCGCAGCTGCAGGAGCTGGGTGTACGCGTGTATCCGGGATACTGGACGCCCCCGGCGGAGAATCATCCGCACGGGTTCTTCCTGGCGGACATGCCCGCGGCGCGCCTGCCGGAACTGATCGCGGTGCCGTGGATACAGCGGCTGGGGGACGCGGGCGCACAGTCGTATCCGGCCAACAACGAAGCGGCGCGTGTCATCGGCGCCGACAGGGCGTGGATGGGCGGACTGACCGGCAAAGGCGTGCGCGTGGGAATTCTTGATTCGGGCATCGACCTGACGCCGCCGCAGCCGGATCTTCCTGTGCCCATCGCCGCGAAGGATTATTCGCTCTTCCCGCAGATCGATGACGATGTGTTCAACCGCGTCACGCCCCATGGCACGCATGTCGCAGGATCGGTACTGGGACGCGGCGCGCATTCGGCCGAAAACACCGGTTCGGGCGGCGGCTCTTTCCGCGGAATCGCCCCGGGAGCGGATCTCGTATTTTTCAAAATCGGAAACGACACGACTGCCAGTTCCGAGGATCCCGCGACGATCGCGGCGCTTCACGATGCGGTGGCCCTCTACCATGTGGATGTCATCAACATGAGCTACGGCGGCTGGGGCGCCTACCACGACGGCAGCGAACCGCTGGAACAGAAAGCGGACTGGTGTTTCGACAACGGTGCGGCGGTGTTTTTCTCGGCAGGCAACAGCCGCAACGACGGCAAGCATTATTCCGCCTGGGTGGATCCACAATCCGAAAGCGATTTCATCGAAGTGCGGTATTCGGTGCCGCAGAATGAAACCGTGCGTCCCTCGTTCAATCTCGTCTGGTTTGACGGTCCGGGAGTGCAGCATACGATGTCGCTGCGCTATTTCGACGAGAACAAACAGGAGATTACCTCGCTCAATGTCGCGCCGATGACCGAGAGCGACCGCGGTACACAATCGCAATACAGCAGCACGGTCGATGCGCTTCCACCTGGGGACGCCGTGCGTTTCCTGAAGATCGTGAACGCGTCGGATACACGGCAATTCGTGCACGTGTACGAAGATATGCAGAAGGGAAGCATCTGGTTCACCTCGCCCGATCCGAACTACACGATCGGATCCCCCTCGACCGCCGATCGCGTGATGTCGGTGGCGGCGTTCACGTCGCGCTCATCCTTCCTCGATTACAGCGGAGCACGCTGGCAGTTCAGTCAGCGGGAAGGCGATATCGCGACGTTCTCCAGCCTGGGACCGCGTCCCGACGGCGCCCTGAAGCCCGACATCGCCGCACCCGGGACGGCGATCATTTCACTGCGCGACCGCGACATGTCCTCCACACCTGCATGGGACTGGGTCGACAACGACGGCACGCCGGGGGGCGGGGCCAACTACCAGGCAATGCAGGGCACGAGCATGGCGTCGCCGATCTGCGCCGGTGCCGCGGCGCTTCTGCTGGAAAAGTATCCGCAGCTGACACCCGGCCAGGTGTATGATTCGCTGCGCGCGCACGCGCGGAAGGATCTCTTCACCGGTGTGACGCCGAACGCCACCTGGGGCAGCGGCAAGCTCGATGTGGGCTTCCTTTCCAGATATCCGGATCAGCAAATCCTTTGGACGAAAACGCCCGGCACGCTCCCTGCCGGAACACCGCCCGTCGCGGAAGTGACGGCTCATCCCTCGGGCACGGTGTTCGTCCTGACGGAAGCAGGACATGGCGAGGATCCCGCCGTGTTCCGCTCCAAGGACAACGGCGCGACCTGGACACAGGTGCTTCAGAAAACCGCGCTTGCCGGTATGTGCATTCTTGCGGACGGTTCGATGCTGGCGATCGATCCGGCGGACGGGAAACTGTTTCGCAGCGCGAACCTGGGCAACAGCTGGACGGAATCCGTG
>JACZJN010000047.1 GCA_014860565.1 Bacteroidota bacterium | reverse complement strand
CGATGCGCTCGCGTTCCGTTTTGTTCATCAGTAGGAGTTCCTGCACGATGCGATCCCTTCGTTGTGAAGGAATCATTGTGGCGAATCGTGCGGACATTTCTACTTTGCATATACCCGGACATTTCTACCCTGCTGTTACATGCGGGCAGGCGCGCACTCCCGGATACCTTGTATTTTCAGCCCCTTGGTGCTAACTTTTCTTTTTGTATACGATGCGGCATTCTTTCATGTACGAATACATCGGCGCGGTTCATGTCCACTCACGATACTCCGACGGCACCGGGGATATTCCGGATATCGTGCGCGCCGCCTCGGAGGTGGGACTCGACTTCCTGATGCTCAGCGACCACAACACGCTGCGTCCGAAACAGGACGGCTGGGAAGGCTGGCGCGACAACGTCATGCTGCTCATCGGATACGAAATCAACGACCGGGAAGATCGCAATCATTACCTCGCATTCGGTCTCGGCAAGACTGTCGGCGTGCGCATCACGGCGCAGGAATACGTGCGACGCGTCCGCGAACAGGGCGGCATCGGCTTCATCGCCCATCCCGACGAAAAACGCAACAGCATGCCCGAACATCCACCGTATCCGTGGCTTGCGTGGGACGCGAGCGAGTTCGACGGCATCGAAATCTGGAATCACATGAGCGAATGGATGGAAGGGCTCACGGACGAGAACAAGTTCCAGCGCTTTCTGCATCCGCTCAAATCGATCACGGCTCCTCCCGAGGAAACGCTCGGGCGATGGGACGCGCTTGCCCGCGAAAGGCGGGTCGTCGCCATCGGCGGCACCGACGCGCATGGGCACAAGGCCGATGTCATGGGGTTTTTCGACGTAGAGGTGTTTCCCTACAAGGTCATGTTCAAATCCGTGCATACCCACGTGCTGCTTGACGAGCCCCTGCGCCGCGGCGACGCCGATGCTTTCGAAGAAGACAAATGGCGCATCTACGAGGCGCTGCGGGCGGGACGCTGTTTCGTGGCCAATTCCTATCAGGCTGATCCGCGGGGATTCACTTTTCACGCGACGTCCGCCGACGAGACGCTGCAGCAGGGCGATTTCATGGTCTTTCCCGGGAAAGGAAAGATCGCACTGCACGTGGAATTACCGCGGGAAGCGCGCATCCGTCTGCTCTGCAACGGCGAGGTTCACAAGGAAATCGTCGGCCGGGAACACACATGCAGCGTCCCCCATGCCGGCGCCTGGCGCGTCGAGGCCTGGATTGAGGACAAAGGCTGGATTTTCTCCAATCACATCCGTCTCGGTAATGCCGACGGCGCCTGCTGAACACCAACACTCCGGCAGCAGCCGGTAAAGAAAGCACTATGAACCGCGTACTCAACACGAGAATTGTTCCCGAGGAGGAAATCGACAAACCGCAGTCGAACTGTGGCATCGTCGGCATCTACGGGCATCCCGGCGCCTCCACACCGACGTATTACAGCCTCCATGCCCTGCAGCACCGAGGGCAGGAAGCATCGGGCATCGTTTCCTGTCAACGGACGAACGGTGACGTCCCGGGTTCACGCCTGCGCATTTTCAAGGGTCCCGGCCTGGTCACGGAAGTGTTTTCCAATCAGCAGATTCTCAATGAAATCCTGTTGGGCGACGTCGCGATCGGACACAACCGCTACTCGACCACCGGATCCGATAATCTGGAAAACATTCAGCCGTTCATGGTCAACTATCGCGACGGCCAGCTGGCGGTCGCGCACAACGGCAACCTGACCAACACGCGTTCGCTTCGCGCCCGTCTGCAGGAGGAAGGCACGATCTTCCAGACCTCGACCGATACGGAGGTCATCCTGCACCTGACCGCGCGCAGCGCGGCCGCGACGCCCGAAGATCGCATCATGGACGCGCTCAACACGGTGCGCGGCGCATTCTCGCTCGTCATGCTGCATGGCGAAACGCTGATCGCCGCGCGGGATCCGCACGGCTTTCGTCCCCTCTGCCTCGGCCGTCTCGGCGACGCCTGGGTGGTTGCCTCCGAAACCTGTGCGCTGGACATCATCCAGGCCGAGTACGTGCGCGACATCGAGCCGGGCGAAGTACTGTTCTTCGACCGACGCATGGATGTGAGCGGCGAACCGGTGCAGCGCTGGCTTGATCTCAAACCCGAGAAGTATCATCACTGCATTTTCGAGTACATCTATTTTTCGCGTCCCGATTCGAAAGTTTTCGGGGAGAACGTCGACAAGATCCGCCGCCGCCTCGGCAAGGCCCTCGCGGAGGAGCGGCCCATTCCGGCCGGCGACGAGCATCCGGTGTTCGTGATGGCCGTGCCCGACAGTTCCAATACCGCGGCGGTCGGTTTTGTGCGCCGGGCGTCGAAAGACGGTACCGACACGCGCCTGGAAATCGGCCTCATCCGCAATCACTACATCGGCCGTACGTTCATTCAACCCGGACAGGAAAAGCGTGAAGTGAAAGTGCGCATGAAGTTCAACACCGTCAAAGGTGTGATCGAAGGACGCAAGGTCGTGATCATCGACGACAGCATTGTGCGCGGAACAACCAGCCGCCTGCTGATAAACCTCATCCGCGAGGCCAATCCCGCAGAACTGCATGTACGCATCAGTTCGCCCCCGATCATGAGCCACTGTCCTTACGGCATGGACTTCCCGAGCAGCGCCGAACTCATCGCCCCGCAGAACGGCGGCGACGTGGAGAAAATCAGGCAGGAGGTCGACGCCGACACCCTCGGATATCTGTCGATAGAAAAAATGCTCAGCACCGTCAGCCATGAAGGCAAGCGCGGATACTGCACCGGTTGTTTCAACGGCGACTATCCCGTTCCCATCGAGGAAAACATGCGCAAGGAGGATCTCGAACTCTGATGCACCTCATCCGTTGCATAGCGCCGGCCGCGGCGCGGGTGGCATTCCTGCTGCTCTGCCTGTTTCCCGGAATGACGCACGCGCAGGAAACTCTGCGCGTGTTTGTCAAGGTGCGTCCCGAACTGCGGGCGTCCGCGGGTGTGGGCGGACTGCAGTTCGCTTCCTCCGCCATGCAGGACATCCTCCGGCGCCATGGCTGCACAGCTCCGCAGGCAATGCTCGCGGAAAACAGCTTCGCCAAGCAGGGGAGCGCGGAGGCACATCCGCTGGCCGACCTCTACCTGCTTTCACCCGGCTCGGGCGCTGATCCCGACCGCCTCGCCGCCGAACTCTCGGCGCTTCCCGGCGTGATCTACGCCGAGCGTGAAACGACGCTGCGGCTGGATTTCGTGCCGTCGGATTCCGCATGGAGCAGTCAGTGGGGCATGCAGCGCATCGGTATGGAGAAAGCCTGGGATGTGACGCGCGGCAGCACGGATATCGTCATCGGTGTCATCGATACCGGAATGGATTTCGATCACCCCGATCTGCGGACGCAGAGCTGGATCAATACTCCCGAGGATATCAACGGCAACGGCCTGTTCGACCCATGGCCCGCAAGCGAATCGCGCGCGGGTGTGACCGGGGACTTCGACGAAATCGACAACGACGGCAACGGCTTCGTGGACGACGTCGTCGGATATGACTTCGTCGATCAGCCCGAAATCAGCAATGCCGCGGGCGGCGATTACTTTCTGCCCGATCCGTATCCGCTCGATGAAATGGGCCACGGCACGAGCGTGGCCGGCATCATCGGCGCGGCGACGGACAACGGCGTCGGCATCGCGGGCATCGCTCCGGACTGCCGTATGATGACACTGCGTGCCTTCGACGCGCGCGGCGTCGGTGCCGAGGGCGACGTCGCCCGCGCGCTGGCGTATGCGGTCGCCAACGGCGTGCGCGTGGTCAACATGAGTTTCGGCGACGTGGTGTATTCCCGCGTGCTCCGCGACGTCATCCGCTGGGCCTATGCGCGCGGCGTGGTGATGATCGCCTCGTCGGGGAATTCACAGTCGGTCGCCCTGCATTATCCCAGCGCCTACGACGAGACCATCTCCGTTTCCGCGACGGCGTCGAATGACATCATCGCCGGTTTCTCTAATTACGGACAGACCATTGACATCGCGGCTCCCGGCTCCGACATTCTCACCACCGATCTCGACGGTCGCTATTCCGCGTTCTACGGCACATCCGCCGCCGCTCCCTTCGTGACGGGCGTGGCCGCACTCGTGCTTTCGCGGCATCCGGAGTTCGGTCCCGAGGAACTGCGCGGCATTCTCATCGCCTCGGCCGAGGATCTCGGAACGCAGGGATGGGACGAACGCTACGGCGCCGGCATGCTGCGTGCCGATCGCGCGGTGGCGCTTGAGAATCCGTCCGTCGTGCGCATCACCGCACCGAAAACCGACTACGCCACCGACGGCAACGAAATCGTCATACGCGGCACCGCCGCCTCGCCGCTCATGCGAAGCTACACGCTGCAGTACGGCATCGGGGTGAATCCCTCGCGCTGGTTTCCGATCGGCGACCGCGTGCCCCGACAGGTGGTGGACGAAGAACTGGCGCGGTGGAACGTGCGGCAATTCGCCGACACCAGCTACACGATCCGCCTCGCGGCGGAGAGTGATAAGGGTATCACGCTCGAAGACCGTGTGGTCGTGCAGATCGACCGCACGCCGCCGCGTTTTCGCGGCGCGCTGATCGTGCCCGCGATCGAAGGCGCTTCGTACGGACTCGCCGCCGGCTTCACCACCGACGACGTCACGCTCGGCAAGGTCTGGTACCGCGAACGCGGTTCCGCCGCGCCGTTCCAGTGGGTGTCGGCGGAGGGGGAGACGGAGAACAACCTGTTTATCGGGCACAATCATCGCATCTACCTGGGACCGAAATACTTCACTCCGGGCCGCACCTACGAATTCTATTTCTCCGCCGAAAACGCGGTCGGACTCGAGAGCATCGCGCGAGAAGCCGACGGCAGCAATTTCCTTTTTACCGTTCCTGCCCCCGTCAGCAGCTTTGGTTTTGAACGCAAACCGTGGTCTCTTCCGCTCGGACGCATCGCGCGCGGTGCGCCGGATCTCAACGGCAACGGCATTCGCGAATTGCTGATGAACAATATCCGCGATGACAATCAATTCGAGGCGCTGGAGTTCAACGGAACAGGATTCTCCCGCGTCGACGGCGGCGCGCAGGGGCGGGAGTTCCCCCGCGGCAGCGGCGATCTCGACGGCGACGGACGTCCTGAACTTCTCACCTCTTTCGTGCGCAACGGCTTTCTCTATCGCGGCACAACGGGTGCGTTTCCCTCGCAGCGAATGTGGGGAGATTCCACCGGCGGCGACTTCTGGTCCGTCGACATCGCGGACGTCGACGGCGACGGCGCGCGTGAAATCCTTGCGGTGATCGACGACTCCACGTTCGGCGTGTTCTCACTGCAGGGAAACCAGGTCGTGGAAAAGGCCCGCATCGTTAATCCGACGTCTCCGGGCAGCGAACCGTATAACAGCTTCGACGCGCCGCATGCGGCCTTCGGCGATTTCAACGGCAACGGAAGGCCCGACATCCTGCTCGGCGATCGCGACGCGGATTTTTTCATCGCTGAATACAACGCGGGCGCGTACGACATCATCTGGGGATCGGAGAACGACTTCATCGACGGCGGGGACTATGTCGCGGCAGGGGATTTCGACGGCGACGGACGCGACGAATTCGCCATCGGCTTCCGCACGACGGAAGACGACGTCGTGCCGTTTTGGTTCTTCGCCATTTTCCGTCTCGATGCGCAGAACAAACTCGAGGCACGGTGGAGCGTGCAGCTGCACGGCGTCGCCGAAAGCGCGCAATACGGTTCCTTCACCCGCATTCAGAACAGTCTCACCGCGGGGAATCTCGACGACGATCCCGAGGACGAACTGGTTATTTCCGCCTATCCCGAACTCTACGTCGTCGATTACAACCACGCGACACAGGAACACGACGTCGTCTGGCAGTATCCCTTGGCCAACACCGACGCGGCGGCCATCGGCGATTTCGATGGCAACGGCATCGCGGAAATGGCGATCGCCACGACCGACAGCGTGCTTTTCTTCGAACGCGATCTTCCGTACACGGGTCCCGAACCTCCGCGCGGTATCGACGTCATATACGTGGACAACAACACCGCGCGCATCAGCTGGAGCGTCGGCGCGCAGGCTCCCCAGTACCGTTTGTACAAGGGCGCGAATCCCGCCGCCCTCGAACTCATGGGCACCTTCGCAGCGCCGCTGCCGCTGACCGATCCGACGCTCGTGGCGGGAACGCCGGTGCTGTATGCGGTGAGCGCGTATGATGAAAACAGCATCCCCTCTGAGAGTCCGAAAGTCTATTCCCGTCTTCTGCAGCCGCATGAAACCCCGGTGATCGACAGCGTGTCCTTCGCAGGCGAAGGACAGCTGCGGGTCGCTGTGTCGCAGGAAATGGGAACGTCGATTCCCTCGCCCTCGCATTTCCTGCTCAACGGTACGCGGGAACCCGTGAGCGTGCTGCTGCTCGACACGCGAACGCTGCTGCTTTCCTTCGGGACGCTCGCGGACGGAACATACGGACTCGCACTCCGCGGACTGCGCGACGGGGAGGGCGTTCCCTTCGCCGATGCGACGTTCGGTCCTTTCGAAGTCCGCAACACCATCAGCGAAGGCTGCTACATCGCGCGCGTCGAATATCATCCCCCGCGCAGCTTCGACGTGTGGTTCAGCGCACCGGTGGATCCCGTGACCGCGGGTATAGCGGCGAACTATGAATTTCTCCCATCGGGAAGCGTCGAAAGCGCGGAACCCGATGCCGGGCAGCCTGAGCGGGTTCGCCTTCTCGTGAGTGAGGAGGCACGCATCGGTGCATTGGGCAAGGAATACGTCTTGAAAGTGCGCAACGTGCGCTGCGCTTCCGGCGCTGTGATCGGCGACGGCGCGGGCAGTACCGTCGGGGTGATTCTCAATCAGCTGACTCTCGACGACGTGTTCGTCTATCCCAATCCGCTCAAGCCCGAGCATCAGCAGGCATTCGTCACCTTCGCGAATCTGACTGCGCGGGCCGCCATACGGATTTACACGCTTTCGGGTCTTTTTGTCGTCGAAGTGAAGGAAACCGACGGCAACGGCGGTGTGGAATGGGATCTGCGTGACGAGCACGGGGCAGTGGTGCCGGCAGGCGTGTATCTGTTCCGCGTCAGCGGCACGGACACCGAGGGAAGGGAAGTGGAAGCGAAACTTGGTAAATTTGCCATTATCCGATGAGATGACATGAGCAAGAAGAAATCGAAGTCCACGCCGCCACAGGCGAAGAATGCCATCGCGGAATCCGAACAGCCGCTCGGGAGCATCACCACTCCGTCGAACCTGCTCAGCATCCTCCGCGCGCTGCTGGTGATTCCGCTGATCCTGCTGTTCGATGAACCCCGCACGAATCAGCTGCTCATTGCAGGACTCTGTTTCTTCGCCTACCTGACCGACCTCGGCGACGGCTGGCTGGCGCGGAAATTCGGCGGCGAAACGCGGATGGGCCGTATCATTGATCCGCTGGCCGACAAGGTGTATATCACTGTGTTCGTTATTCTCACGATCACTTCGCGAATGCTGCCGCTCTGGTACGGCATCGCGGTGATCGCGCGCGATGTGCTGATTTTCACCGGCGGCATATACCTGCGCGCGCGGACCGGACAGGTGGTGCATAGCAACATGCTCGGCAAGGCCACCGTCGTGAGCATCGGTTTCGTGCTCATCGCCGCGCTCTTCGGCGAAGGCGGCACCAACATCACCCTCACGCTGTTGATGATGGTGAGCGTCGGACTTCTCTTCGCGTCGCTCTACGTGTACGGCGAACGGTTCATGAAGCTGATGAAGACGCAGAAGAAATGAACGTGGAGGCCAATGTCATGGCCCTGGTCCTTGAAACGTGCTGGGGCGCAGCATGCTGCGTCCCTACAAAGGACAACGCGTGAAGGACGATGCGTGAAAGAAGAAGTGATTGTGAAGGCCAATGTCATGGCCTTGGTCCTTGAAACGTGTAGGGGCGCAGCATGCTGCGCCCCTACAAAGGACAACGCGTGAAGGACGATGCGTGATTAATTTGAAACACATAACATAAGATACCCATGGGCTTTCTCGACAAACTCAAATTCAACCGGCTGAAAGAAGGACTCACGAAAACGCGCGAATCCGTCATGGCGAAAGTAACGCGCGTGATCAAGGCCAAGCGCAAGATCGATGACGAACTGATCGACGAGATCGAGGAAATCCTCATCCTCGGCGACGTGGGCGTGGCGACGACCGCACGGATCATCGACGGACTCCGCGAGCGTGTCAAGCGCGAACGCTTTGAGGACGCCAACGAATTACATCGCCTCCTCCGCGAGGAGATCGCCAAGCTGTTCGAACGGCACAATGTGAGCACCAACGGTACCGCGATAGAACTTCCGGCGGGAGTGGCGCCGTACGTGATTATGGTGGTCGGCGTCAACGGCGTCGGCAAGACCACCACCATCGGCAAGCTGGCCTACAACTACCGCAGTTCCGGCAAGCGCGTGATCATCGGTGCGGCCGACACCTTCCGCGCCGCGGCCAACGAGCAGCTGGAAGTCTGGGCGAAGCGTGCCGACGTGGAGATCATTCAGCAGGTGCACGGATCGGATCCCGCGGCGGTCGCGTACGACACGCTGCAGGCGGCGCTCGCACGCAAGGCGGACGTGGTGATCATCGATACGGCGGGACGTCTTCACACGAAGGCGAACCTGATGGAGGAGCTCAAGAAAATCAAGCGGGTTATGGCCAAGCTCATGCCCGATGCGCCGCACGACGTGCTGCTCGTGCTCGATGCGACCACGGGACAGAACGCCATTCAGCAGGCCAAGCAATTCAGCGACGCCGTCGAAGTTACCGGACTGGTGGTCACCAAGCTCGACGGCACGGCCAAGGGTGGTGTGGTGATCGGTATCAGCAGCGAACTCGCGCTTCCCGTGAAGTATATCGGCGTCGGTGAGCAGATCGACGATCTGCAGGTTTTTGACGACGAGTCCTTCGTGCAGGCCCTCTTCGGGGGACTCCGCACGGAAGACGAAGTTTCGGTGGAGGAATAGCCCCGCAAGGAGGTGCAGCCATGTTCATGCGCAAGCCCCAGAACAAGCGGTTCGAATACACGCCGCGCTTTTACGATCCGAAAAAGGATGAAAAGGCGCTGCGCCGCCGGCAGATCAAGTTCGAAAGCAACGTCCGCCGCGGCAGCACTCGTCCGCTGATTATCATCGTCATCATGTTTATTCTCGTTTATCTCATTTACACGTACTTCGGTTGATTCATGCCGCAGGACCAGCAGCCCACACTCATACAGAGACTTCCCCAGCACCTTGCCAACCAGATCGCGGCCGGCGAAGTCGTGCAGCGGCCCGAATCGGTGGTGAAGGAACTGGTGGAAAACGCCATCGACGCCGGTGCGGAGCATGTCACCGTGAACATCACCTCGGCGGGCAAGACGCTCATCCAGGTGATCGACGATGGCAGCGGCATGAGCGAAGAAGACGCCCTGCTGGCCTTCGAACGGCATGCGACCAGTAAGATCCGTTCCATAGAGGATCTCGAACGCATCATGACCTTCGGTTTTCGCGGCGAGGCGCTGCCCTCCATCGCCTCCGTGGCGAAAGTGGAACTGCGCACGCGGATGGAGGGACAGGACGTCGCCACCTGGCTCCGCATCGAGGGTGGAACGGTGGAGGAACAGAGCAAGGTCGAGGGTCCGATCGGAACCTCCTTCAGCGTGAAGAATCTTTTCTACAACACGCCCGCGCGCAGGCAGTTTCTCAAGTCCAACGGCACCGAGTACAAGCACATCGCCGACACCGTGCAGCATTTCGTGCTGTCTTACCCGCATGTGCGCATCACCTTCATTTCCGACGGAGCGACGGTGTATGACGCGCTGCCGGGCGAACTCCCCGCGCGCGTGTCCTATCTCTTCGGCGACCGCGTGGCGGAATCCCTTCTCCCGGTGAAGGAGGAAACCGACCTGATCACCGTGAGCGGATACATAGGACGTCCGAGTTTTGCGCGGAAATCCCGCGGCGAGCAGTTCCTTTTCGTCAACGGACGCTACGTCGTCAGCCGCTATCTCAATCACGCCGTGGTCAGCGCCTACGAAAACATGATCGATCAGGGCGCCTTCCCGATGTACATTCTTTTTCTCAACATCGACCCGAAGCAGGTCGACGTGAACGTTCATCCGGCCAAGCTCGAAGTAAAATTCTCCAACGAGCGCAACATCTACACCATACTCAGCGCCGTCGTGCGGCAGAGTCTCTACCATTACGACCTCACGCCCAGCATCAGCTTCCGCGACACGCAGTCCGGTGATGTGACCCGCGACCGTTCGCGCGATGTTCCCGACGGGGGATCCTCCGAAAGCGGCGGCATGCCGCCGAACGACGCGCCGCTGCCCGGCGCTCCCTGGCCCGAAACGCCCGGCTATTCGCGTGTGCGCATGGACGCGCCGGACGAACGCGGCGGCGGAGCCGAGCAGAAATACGATTCCTTCTCCTCGCTGCGGCGGGGGATGGGGGATCGTCCTGCGGCAGGCGGACGCATGGATCCCCGCCAGATCGACGACCTCTTCCGTTCGCTGAATATCGACGCGGGACAGGGCGGTGCGCCGGGTGCCGTGCGCGATGCGGGCGCGGGTGACGGTGATTCCGAAACCGTGATTCTCCCAAGCGAGAAGCCTGTGTCGGACACACAGTTTTTGTGGCAGCTGCACAACAAGTACATTTTCACGCCGATCAAGAGCGGTCTGATGATCATCGATCAGCACGTCGCACATGAACGGATATTGTACGAAAAAGGACTCGCGGCGCTGCAGGACAACGCTTCCTTCGCGCAGCAACTGCTCTTTGCCCACACCTTCCGCGTTTCCCCCGGCGACTACGCCATGCTCGAGGAACTGCGCGACGAACTCAGCCGTCTCGGTTTCACGCTGACGCTGACATCCCCCGACAGCGTGACCGTCGAAGCCGTGCCGCAGGACGTGCGTCCGGGAATGGAAGAAAGCATACTCGAGGAGATGCTCGAGCAGTACAAGGAATACCAGCACGCCGGCATCACCGACCGCCGGCACAACGTGGCCGCCTCCTACGGTTGCCGCGCCGCCATCAAGGCCGGCGACAAGCTCAGCGCCGCCGAGATGCAGACACTCATCGACCAGCTCTTCGCCACCTCCAATCCCTACGTCTGTCCCCACGGCCGCCCGATCGTCATCCGCCTCCAGCTCGACGAACTGGACCGGCGGTTCGGGCGGACCAGCTAGAATCCGAGCGACTCGCCCCGGAGCGCCGAGCTTCAGCTCGGTCCATTTGCCCTCCTCCCCCACACACCCGCCTCAAATGTTGAGCCGGCGAACGTTTGCTCCCGGCCCCGTCGCGGTAACTTTCCGGACATTCAGGTTTTTACCTCGGAGGAAGCATCGTCCGGTCGCGGCCGGCAATCGCCACCGGTCTCGATAGAAATCCGCCGCGTCATCCATGGAGGAATACATGCGAATCCGAAGTCTCCTGCCAATCATCCTGCTGGCATCTCTCGTGATCATTCTTTGTGCTCATCCACTGTCCGCCCAATGGAGAAGGGTGGAGTCCTTGCAAGGAATCAACGTGGGTGACTTCGAGAGCACCGAAACAGGGATTCTGGTGGTCGTGCCAATAGAGTACGACGCCTTGTACCTCTCGACGAACGGTGGTGCGTCATGGGAGCACCGAACGGACCTTGATTCGCTCCTCGTCAGGAATGTCGAGGTATCGGACACAGACCTTTTCATCCTCACGGATCACAGGTTGTACCGCGTCCCGGATTTCGGGACGATGCTTGTCGAAGTCCCGGCTCCCACAGGTGAGAAAATCGGCACGTTCTGCGTGTCGCGCACGGGAAAGGTGTATATCACGCTTGCCGACAATCCGCTGACCGATTTCGTTTGCAGTTCGACGGATTTCGGAGCGACGTGGGTGACGCTGGGGAAAAAATTCAGTGATCTTGAGGACGAGGATGCGCTCACCGTGGATGCACAGGATCAGATATGGTCGCACGACCCATGGGCGGTAGCGCGCCTGGACAGGCAGAGCGGAACCTGGAGCCGGTACGACCAGCTCGGGTTCGGATACTCGAACCTGCCGCGCGTGTTCTTTCGAGACGACGGCACGATATACGTGAATAACGGCTCCGCGGTGATGAAGTGCGATCCGTCGACGGGATCCACGGTTACCATCTACACCCCTCCTCCTGGCCGGTACGGCAACCTGCAGTTCTTGCGCATGCGAAATGGAACCCTTCTGGCTTCCTACCAGCTGCGGACATCCAACCTCCGTGGACAGGTGGGAAGCGGCGTGCTCGTGCGCAGCCTCGACGACGGGGCAACCTGGACGGTGGTGGATTCGCTTCATCCGCACATGTTGTATTTTCACGGAGAATCTTCCGGGGCCGTTTACTGCAGCTACTTCGGTATCGATCTCGTGCGGTCTTTCGATCTGGGCGGACATTTCGCCGATTGCATGCAGGGAATCCACTCGAAGGATGCACGTCGATTCGAGACAAGGAACGGAAGGATCCACGTACACGGCCCCCGGTATGCGCTGAGCAGTGACGCGGGAATCTCGTGGAGCTATCCGAATTTCGCGAGGATCGATTTCGAACCGCACGATTTCTGCGTGACCGGTGACGGCGTCTTCTACGATTCCCGTGTGGCATTGTTTATCTCCCGGGACAGTGCGAAAAGCTGGGAGCAAACCGGTCTTGATACGCTGACGGATATCCTGGCCGCTGATGATGTTATCCTCGCATCGGAATTCAACGGTCCGCTGTACCGGTCGAGCGACAAGGGACGGACATGGGATCTCGTGCTCAACACGGGTGTCGGGATCACGCATTTTACCGATTTCGATGGTGTCATTTACGGCATCACGGATACGCGACTGCTCATTTCCTCGGACAGGGGGCTGACCTGGCAGCAGAAACCCATCCCGACGTACAATCTCGGTTATGATGTCCTCGGCGTCAATAGCAGAATGCTTTTTCTGGCGACACACAGCAGGCGGATGTGTTCGACTGATCGAGGAGACACCTGGACCGAAATCAACCATCTCCCGTTCGATGGTGACATCCTTGCGCTCGCAACGAGTTCCGACGGCACGTTCGCGGCCATCACCGCCGAAACTCCAAACCCCATGCTTCCGGGGCCGCCGGTGGATGTTATCGTCTCCACCGATGACGGCCGAACATGGACGTCGATTGCGGAAGGACTGCCTACCCGGTTCTTCGAGTATCCGCCATCGACAGTTTTTCGGGACATCGCATTCCTCCCGAACAACACCATTCTGGTTGCCGTCCCGGGGCGTGGCCTGTATGCCTACGACGGGATTCCTGTCAAAGTCGAGGATGTCCCTGCGCCGACCACGGGCCTGCAGCTTGTGCTCCGCCGAAATGTGACCGCGACCTCGATCGAATGCGATGTGCAATCAGATCAGAAAGTACGCATGGCCGTCTTCGACATGCTTGGCCATCGCCGTGCCGAGTTCTCGCTCCCCTCCGGGACGACACACCCTGTCATCGATGTGGGAACCTGGCCGTCCGGCACCTATTTGCTCCGCGCCGCCACATCCACCGAATCGGTCACGAAGCGCTTTGTCGTCCTGCGATAGCCGCAGGTCTCATCTGGCGAATCGCCGAAAACGTGCCTTGACATTTTCCCGTAAACACGTTAAAGTGTATCGCAATTATCCACGAATCTCTAACGAAACGACCGGCGGAGGCCTCCTCCGTTGTCCGCATGCCCGGCGAGCCGGAGGATATGACCATGGCAGCAAAAAACACGATTTGTATCTGGTATGACCGCGGCGCCGAGGAAGCGGCGCGCTTTTACGCGGAGACCTTTCCCGACTCCTTCGTCGGTGCCGTGCATCGCGCACCGGACGACTATCCGTCCGGGAAGGAGGGGGACGTTCTGACCGTGGAATTCACCGTCATGGGCATCCCGTGCCTCGGACTCAACGGCGGACCCGAGTTCAAACAGAGCGAGGCATTCTCGTTCCAGGTGGCGACCACCGACCAGGAGGAGACCGACCGGTACTGGAATGCGATCGTTGGCAATGGCGGTCAGGAAAGCGTCTGCGGATGGTGCAAGGACAGATGGGGCATCTCATGGCAGATAACCCCGATCGCCCTGACGCAGGCCGTCACCGATCCCGATCCGGCCGCCGCCAAGCGCGCCTTCAATGCGATGATGGATATGGGGAAAATCGACATCGCCACGATCGAAGCAGCACGGCGCGGCTGAGATCCCAGCGATCACAGGAAATGAAAAACGAAAGGAGATTCGGAATGTTCATCACCGTCGAAACCACCGTCGCAGCGCCCATGCAGGACGTCTGGCACGCCTACACGACGCCCGAGGATATCGTGCAGTGGAATGCCGCGTCGGATGACTGGCACACGACCGCCGCGACCGTCGATTTGCGCGTGGGCGGCGCGTTCTCCTCGCGCATGGAAGCGAAAGACGGCAGCATGGGATTCGATTTCGCCGGAACCTACACGAATATCGTCCCGCACGAACTGATCGAATACGCGTTCGGTGACCGCACTGCGAAGGTCGAGTTCACCGAAACTCCCGGAGGCGTCCGCGTGCGCATCACCTTCGAGAGCGAATCCACCCACTCCATCGAACAGCAGCGCGAGGGCTGGCAGGCCATCCTCGACAACTTCACCCGCCACGTCGAAGCATCCGCGAATTAAGCGCCTCCGATTGATTGCCGTCCCTGACTTGCACGTTCAGCCGCTCCTGGGATGCGATACGGAGTTACCATTCGAATCCCAGGTTCACGACCAGGGCGAATGCATGAAATCTGGTATTCTCATGGATGAAACTTGACACCCATCTTTTCGTCAGCGAATAGCGAGTTGACAGTAGACCCGTGTGTGGGTATATTGTAATTACATTAGCCAATAAATGAAAGTGAACAAGACGACGTTAATAAGGATAGGAAATTCACAGGGTATCCGT
>JACZJN010000046.1 GCA_014860565.1 Bacteroidota bacterium | reverse complement strand
ACCTCTGGAGGGTTTTCCCATTCGGAAATCTTCGGGTCTAAGGTTGTTTTCCACCTCACCGAAGCTTATCGCAGGTAGCCACGTCCTTCATCGCCTTATGGTGCCAAGGCATCCACCGTATGCCCTTAGTAACTTCACCTTTCTTAATCCTATAATTCAACAGGTTCTCGAATGTTCAGTGAACTTGTTAAAGACATATTGTGCTTTTGATTATATCGCTGACTCCGAGGAGTCAACAATCTTCTGATACGTCAAAGAACTTTTCCACCTCTCGGCGGATCCGCGCTGTTGCGGATATAGCGGTTTGTTCGGCCTTGAACCGTCAGCAGCCCTTCCACCTCCTGGCGGATGCTGCAAACCATATTTTCCTGTGGACCTGACCGGGATCGAACCGACGACCTCCTGAATGCAAATCAGGCGCTCTCCCAGCTGAGCTACAGGCCCATTGTTCTGCACGGAAGACCTGTGGGCCCGGGTAGAGTTGAACTACCGACCTCACGCTTATCAGGCGTGCGCTCTAACCACCTGAGCTACGAGCCCGATCGGTGCAAGAAATATAAATTGAAAAGAGAAGTGCATAGTAGCTTCATTGGGTGATCACGGTTGTCCACCTTACGGTGGCATAACTCTTTAGAAAGGAGGTGATCCAGCCACACCTTCCGGTACGGCTACCTTGTTACGACTTAGCCCCAGTCACTAGTTTCGCCTTAGGCAGCTGCCTCCCTTGCGGGTTGGCACACTGACGTCGGGCGCCCCCAGCTTCCATGGCTTGACGGGCGGTGTGTACAAGGCCCGGGAACGTATTCACCGTAGCATGCTGATCTACGATTACTAGCAATTCCAGCTTCACGAAGTCGAGTTGCAGACTTCGATCCGGACTGAGATGCCTTTTTTGGGATTTGCTCCACCTCGCGGTATTGCGACCCTCTGTAGGCACCATTGTAGCACGTGTGTAGCCCTGGGCGTAAGGGCCATGAGGACTTGACGTCATCCCCACCTTCCTCACTACTTGCGTAGGCAGTCTCCTTAGAGTTCCCAGCATTACCTGATGGCAACTAAGGACAAGGGTTGCGCTCGTTGCGGGACTTAACCCAACACCTCACGGCACGAGCTGACGACAGCCATGCAGCACCTGTCTGGATTGCCGAAGCGCCTCCGACTTTCACCGAAGGATAATCCAGTCTTTCGAGCCCAGGTAAGGTTCTTCGCGTTGCATCGAATTAAACCACATGCTCCACTGCTTGTGCGGGCCCCCGTCAATTCCTTTGAGTTTCAACCTTGCGATCGTACTTCCCAGGTGGGATACTTACTGCGTTAGCTTAGGCACCGACCCATAAGGGCCAACACCGAGTATCCATCGTTTACGGCGTGGACTACCAGGGTATCTAATCCTGTTTGATCCCCACGCTTTCGTCCATGAGCGTCAATAATGGCCCAGGCAACAGCCTTCGCAACCGGTGTTCTTCCAGATATCTAAGCATTTCACCGCTACACCTGGAATTCCGTTGCCCTCTACCATATTCAAGACGTCCAGTATCGGAGGCAGTTCTACAGTTAAGCTGCAGGATTTCACCACCGACTTAAACGCCCGCCTGCGGACCCTTTACACCCAGTAAATCCGGACAACGCTTGCCTCCTACGTATTACCGCGGCTGCTGGCACGTAGTTAGCCGAGGCTTACTTTCAGGGTACCATCAATCCCGTCAAACGGGATATTTTTCCCCTGCTACAGCGGTTTACGACTCAAAGAGCCTTCATCCCGCACGCGGCGTTGCTGCGTCAGACTTTCGTCCATTGCGCAATATTCCTCACTGCTGCCTCCCGTAGGAGTCTGGGCCGTGTCTCAGTCCCAGTGTGGCTGATCATCCTCTCAGACCAGCTACCCATCGCAGGCTTGGTGGGCCGTTACCTCACCAACTACCTAATGGGACGCATGCTCATCCTTAATCATCGAAACTTTAACAACTGTCACCATGCGGTGCCGCTGCATCATCGGGTATTAGCACCTCGTTGGAAGTGTTATCCCCGGATTAAGGGCAGATTGCATACGCGTTACTCACCCGTTCGCCAGTATCCATTTCACCGAAGCAAAATTTCTCCTAGACTTGCATGTGTTAAGCACGCCGCCAGCGTTCGTCCTGAGCCAGGATCAAACTCTCCGTTGTAAATATTTTATTATTCACAATTTCGAGTTGGGTTGTGTCACTCAAATTCACTGACTATGCACTTGCTCTTTTCAAAGAACTCGCCGCTTGAAGCGGCGACCGTCTCAAAAACGGTCTACAATGTTACGACTTTATTTCCTCATTGTCAAGCATTCGTTCAAGTTTTTTTTCGCTTTTTATCGCGCCCCGAACAAATGCTCTCATTCAGAGGGGAAACAAATATACACAGCTTACCCTCTGAAAAGCAAGTGGAAAATGATGCCGCGAAATAATAATTCCGCGTCGAATACCTGCGGCGCACAGCGAAGCCCCGCAGCCAATAAAACCGGGGCGTTGCCGCCTGTAAGGATTAACGGGGTTTTATCTCCTATATGCTTTTTCATCTCCGCCACCATCCCCTCCAGCGCGTACCGGTTGAAATGGAGCGCACCGGACCGCAAACTCTCCCCAGTGTCGCCGCCGATCAACGGAACATCTTTTTTCGATATTTCCGCAAAAGGCAGTTGCGCCGTCCGTTCATGCAGCGCGCGCAGCGCCGTTTCCACTCCCGGAGCGATCGCGCCGCCGAGAAATACCCCGCGCGCATCCACCACGTTGATCGTCGTGGCGGTCCCGCAGTCGACGACGATCACCGGAGCACCGTATCGTTCGCGCGCCGCCAGCACACCGCAGTAGCGGTCCGCTCCCAGCGTGTCCATGCTCCGGTATTCCGTAGGGAAGAATGAAGACGCGGCGGGACGCACGGCCTGCAGCCGGGTGATTCCCGCTGCCTGAAGCAGATTCCCGATCAAGGACTCCAACTTCGGTACAACGGAACACAACCCGGCTTCCTCCACCTCCTCCCCGCCGCAAAGAGCCCGTATGCGCGCGAGAGACGCGTCCTCGGTCATCAGCTCCGCATGCGACATCACAAACGCCGCACGCGGCTCCGTACCGTCCATCAGCGCCATCCTGCAGGTGGTGTTACCGAGAACCACCGCCAGACGTGTTCCGGTGAGCGGAGACGTCACCTCTTCCCACCCCTGCCGCCGCCTTTGCCGCCGCTCTTGCTGCCGCCTTTGCCGCCGCTCTTGCCGCCGCCGCTGCGTCCGCCATCCTTGCTTCCGCCATCCCTGCGGCCTGAATCGCCCCCGAAGGAACTGCCGCCGGAACGCGGTCCGCTTCCGCCCGAACTGCTTTTACCGGATCCGCTTCCACCTGAACTGCTGCTCCCGCGTGAACTGCTGCTCCCACGTGAACTGCTGCTCCCGTGTGAACTGCTGCTCCCGCGTGAACTGCTGCCGGACCTTCCCCCAGCGGAACGCGAACCACTTGCGCCGCCTCCGCTCCTACCGGAACGCGATCCGCTTCCACCGGTCCGGGAGCCACCCCCGCTGGGACGAGAACCGCCCGTCTTGCTCCGGGAGCTGCTTTCTCTTTCCCTGTCACGGTCTTCTCCACCGGAAGAACCCTCATCATCGACGAGAACGAAGTCGATCCGCAACTCGATGCTGTCGACGCGCGCAACCTGCACGCGCACATGGTCGCCCAGGCGATAGCGGCGTCCGCTCCGCTGTCCCACGAGCTGCATGCGCGTCTTGTCGTAGTCGAAGAAATCGTCCATGCTGCGCACATGCACAAGCCCTTCGACCAGTGTGGGATAGATTTCAACATAGATACCATAACGGGTCACACCGCTGATCACGGCGTCGAACTCATCGCCCTCGTGGCGCTTCATGTATTCGACCTGCTTGATCTTGATCGATTCGCGCTCGGCTTCGACCGCAAGCCGCTCTCGGACGGAACTCTGCCGCGCGATGTCGCCGAGACGCTTGAGCGATGGCGCACGTCCCTCGCCGTTGCTGTAATACTGATGTAACACCCGGTGCACGATCAGATCGGGATAGCGCCGTATGGGGGACGTGAAATGGGTGTAGTATTTGAATCCCAGACCGAAATGTCCGATGTTCTGCTCGCTGTACACGGCCTTCGCCATCGAACGGATCGTGACGTCCTGTACCACATCCTCTTCCGGACGACCGCGAACGGTCTCGAGCATGCTTTGAAATGTCTGCGAAGACGTATGGTCGAGCTGGGCCTTGATGCCGAGATGCCGGAGGAATTCCACCAGCTCGCGTGTTTTCTCGGCGTCGGGCAGATCATGCACGCGGTAAATGAACGGACGCGGCACTCCCTCTCCACGCGCGACCTGCTGCGCCACGACGCGGTTCGCCAGCAGCATGAATTCCTCGATCATGCGCATGCTCATCAGCCGCTTTTTCGGAACGATGTCCACCGGATACCCGGTGTTGTCGAGCACGAACTTCACCTCGGGCACGCCGAAATCCACCGAACCTTCACGGAAGCGCTTTTTCATCAGCATGCGCGCCATGCGCTCCATCGCCTGCAGTGTTTCGGAATGCGGTCCACCGCCGCCGTCGAGAATGCCCTGCACTTCTTCGTATGTGAAGCGCTTCTGCGATCGGATCACGGATTTCGTCAGCGTGTGCTCCTTGACGGCGCCGCGAGGCGACACGGTCATGATGACGCTGTAGGTGAGGCGGTCCTTCCCCTCCTTGAGGCTGCACATATGATTCGATAACCGCTCGGGCAGCATCGGGAACACCCCGTCGACGAGATAGACGCTGGTGCCGCGGCGGAGAGCCTCTCGGTCGAGCGGCGTATCCTCGCGCACGTAATGGCTGACGTCGGCGATATGCACGCCGAGCACGAAATTGCCTTCGGCGTCCGTCGTGAGGGAAACGGCGTCATCAAAGTCCTTGGCATCTTCCGGGTCGATGGTGAAGCACTCGACGTCGCGCAGATCCATGCGGCCGGCCAGATCCTGCGGACCCAGTTCGGCGGGAATCGCGAACGCCTGTTCGTCGACGTCCTGCGGGAAATCGAGGCTGAGGCCGAAGCGTCGTGCGAGCGCAAGCATTTCCACATCCGCACGGCCGCGCCTTCCCAGCACCTCGACGATCTCTCCTTCGAGACCCGGATGCCGGCCCCGCTGCGGAAGCAGCCGCACGACGACCTTGTCCCCGTCTTCGGCGCCTCCGGTCGCGTTGCGGGATATCGCGATGTCGCCTTCGATATCCCGGTCATCCGCTTCGACGTAGGAGACACGGCGGAATTCCTTGAACGAACCAACGACGATGCGTTCCTGCGCTTCTTTGGCCTCGGGGGCGGATTCGGCCTGGGGCGTCATCCAACGGCTGTTCTTGAGCCGAACGATGAGCCCTTCCTGCTGCAGGTCGCGCAGCACGGCTTTCAGTTGTTGATATTGCTCGCCCTGCTTCGGCAGATCCAGTTCACGGGCAAGTTCTTTTGTCTTGTAGGCCTTTCCTTCCTGTGCAAGAAGGAAGGAGAGTGTGCGGTCGCGGAGTGTTGTATTCAATGTTAAAATGTGAACCTTTGCAGAATTTTGAGTTCCCAGACCGAATACTGCTGCGATTGCGATGTGCTTTCGTAGGATTCGTTGAGGGTTTTACGGGATATCTGGATCAACATGTTGATCCAGGGTATGCCCAGCACGCGGCTGAGCGGGAAGTCGACCGACATATTTGAACTTTCGAGATCGTTAATCTTCCCGTCGTAGGTAATAATGGCGCGGCCGATCTCACTCGTGAGCCTCACACGCGATTCCTGCGTGCCGAGACCCGCGAAGTCCACGCGTTTGATGTATTCCCTTAAGCCCGCGCGTGAAAGGAACTCCGTCGCCGCGCTGGATGCAAGGGAGGATGTGATCTGGTTGAGGACCTCCGGAGATTTCTCCACGAGGGAACTCCTGTCCCCTTCGCTGCCGCTGACGTCCTTGGTAAAGACACCAAGCACGAGAAACGACACGACATCGGATTTGACGTCGCTGGCGGTTGCGACGGGCTCCCCGTTGGCTTCATCCCAACGGAGATCATAGTTCAGCTCCATCTTGTTCTTCGTCCCGGTTATGCGCACTGTGACGAAGACCTGTCGCCGTACCTGCGTGCGGGGATCGATATAGTAATCCGAATAGACTGCGGTGAGGTCGAGATCCGGATTCTGCGGATCGCGCGTGAAGCGGATGGAACCGCTGGCGGTCATCCGCTTGCCGAGGAAAATGAAATAGGAATCCGGTCCGAGTGTCACTTCGCCCACGAACTTGACGCCGCCGAAGTTGTTGACTTTAAGGTTGTTGACGACAAGCTGTGCGTTGAGCTCTTCCTGCAGAACGGAGAACGGTATCTCGAGCTGCAGCCGACCGGTCGTGCGCAGCGTCAGGTCATAGGCCAATCCGTCGAGGACGGACCGCTCCGGCATCTGCGTCTCCGCTTCTCCTGCATTGGCCGCGGCGGACAGCCTGGCAAAGCGTCCTGACGAGAGCGAACTGGTGACCTGCCTGGTGGTGTCGTCCACGACGACATAGGTGATATCGGTGTACTTGTTGACGGGGCCGCCCGACTCGTCGAGCGGGAAGACGAGGTTTCCTTCCTCGATGATGATTTCCCCGATCAGCCGCGAGCGGTCAAGTCGTCCTCGGTAGCTCAGAGGCTCGCTGCCGGTGGAAATGTAGAGATCGCCGTACAGCGCGCGCATCGCGGAACGCGACGCGAAGCGAAGCACCTTCAGCTTGCCGCTCACCGACAGGTCGAATTCGCTGATGTTGAATGCCTCTGTTGCTATCGTTCCTGTCGCCGCCAGCCGTCCTTCCTTCCAATCCGCCGGGAGATTGGCGGCCGAAAGGTCGACGATGCGGATGTCGCGGCCAAGGGCTTCGATGCGCAAGCCAAGATCGTACTCCATGTTGTTGAAGACGAATCTGCCGCGTGCGTCCGACAGGGTCATGAAGCCGTTGAACGACGGGTCACTCGCGGTGCCGGTCACCGTGATGTCGGCATTCGCGGTACCGGTCAGCGGGGAGAACAGTCCGAGGAACTCCTCGATCAGCGCCAGCGGGAAATCACGCATCTGTATGCGGAGATTGGCGGAGGACTCCACCTCCTTTTCCTCCACGCCGTCGAACGCGATGGCCATGGGGATGCTTCCCGAAACAAAAAAGACCTTTTCGTCCTTTCGTTCGGGCGTCTCGTACGTCAGTTCCGAATACAACTCCATCTTGCGATCATTGTAGCGGGCTTCCAATGCCATCTCGCCGAAATGCGCACCGCGATAGCCCAGGCTGTCGACATACACGTCGGCCGCGATCAATGGAGCGCCATCGTCTCCGCTCAGCGTCGCCTCCACGAACCCGATGCCGCTGAAGCTTTCCCGGTTGCGCGCGGCGGCGCTGCCCGTCAGCAGAAATTCGATCGCGCCGATGTCGAGACTGTCTGCGTACAGGGTGAAGTCATTGCGTCCCGCCATGGAACGGGTTCCCGTCAGCGAAACGCGCATCGCCTCATGGGCGATATCGAACTGCGATACGGAAATTCCCGCGGAGTCGAAACGCATCGCGATGTCGTTATGATTCTCCCAGGTGTCGCCGCGGTAGATCACCTGCAGACGAGGTATGGTCACGTCGAAGACATGGTCGGAGTAACGCGCAGTCATCTGGACATCGACCTGCGCGAGCGTGTCGACGAGGGCGCGGAGACGCATCGTCGGCGCACCATCGCGCCAATCGAGCTGCAGCTGCGTGCGGCTCAACCGCAGTCCATCAATATTCAGATCGGCAACCGACAAGCGGGTGCTCATCAACAGCTGATCGAGGGGACGTTCGAGCCGCAGGCGCTGAACATCATAGGTGCACCGCACACCGGCGGCGAGCCACGTGCGTGTACTGTCCACATAATAGAAATCACTGAAAGACACCTCCCCACCGATGGTGAAGCCGTTCATACCCCCGTTGATGCTGCCCTGCCAGGTGCCGCGAACCAGGAAGGTGGATGCGTCGAAGAAGCGCGCGATGCGATCGGGATTTTTCAGCGTCACGCTGTATCGCACATCCATGAACGCCGCGGTATCCGTTTCGAGAACGGCTTCAGGGACGGGATTGCGCGCGATGGTCTTCCTCCCTTGCACCGCGGACTGCGCCGTCGCGATCGTCTCGGGCACGCCGCTGGTGCTGTCGGATTGCAGGGAGAACGCGGACAGCGCGGCACCGAGTGAATCGAACTGCAGCGCGAGATACCGGGAGAAGCGCGGAAGGTCGAATGTTCCGACAAGGCGCGCATCAGCATATTGGGATTCAAGCAAAAGAGATTCAGGCTGGCCTGCGTGCTGCACGAGCTGCAGTCGGAAGGTGTCCTTTTCAATCGTGAGATCCTGCAGCCGTGACGGGGCGAATACGATGTCGAGTCCGCCCGAGACGGTGGAAAGGTCAACGCCGTCGCCATGCGCGCGCAAGGCGAAGGTGAGGTCGCTCGACATTTCATCGTCGTCCAGCACTTTTGCAAGATCAAGCTTCCGGGCGTTGGCCACCAGGCGGAAGCCGGTGATGCTGTCGGGATGGAAACTCATTCCTCCTTCGGCATCAAGGGAGCTGGCGCCGAGAGAAGATCGAAGATCAAAGGTCATGCTGTCGCGGCGCACATCCACATTCATTGTCAGGGTGTTCGCCACGTATCGCTGATAGCGTGTGGAGTCAGCCTGCAGATTCATCACGGCATTCATCTGTCCGAGACGCGTGCCGTGGCCCTTGATCGTGGCCTGCAGATTGAGGTCGCTGCTCAGCTGTGGATTCTTAAGCACCTTGCTCAGGTCGATGCCGCGCATGTGGAAGATGCCGTCGTATATGAGATCCTCACCACGCACATCGAGTGCGATGCTTCCCGATGCACCCCCGGCGTCGCTCTCCATATCCATCTCCGCATCGAAACGCAGTGGCTGCCCGCGAAAACTGATGCGTGAAAATCGCGCGGTCCCGAGCCCCGTGACATCCATGACGGGTATCCCGGGGAGGATCATGGGGATGTCGGCGCCATGAATGACCGTGTTATCCGAGTGTACATCGATCATCATTTCCTTGCCGTCGAGAATGCGGCGCAGGGTGCCTTCGAATACGAGGCTGCTCTTGAGCGCATCGAGCTGCAGATGCTTGATATTCAGTTCGTCGAGCGTCCCTTCCGCGTCGACTTCAAGCGCTGCGCCGCTACCGAGAAAATCGAGAGACGGCAGGAAGTATTGCAGATCACGCGCATCGACAGTGGGAGCATCGAGGCTGACATCGAAGCGGATCCGCCGGAGCGTCTCGGTATCCAGGCCGCCCAGCAGATCACCGCCGGTCGCGGCTGCGCTGATGATGAACGCCGTTCGTCCCGTCTGCACCGAGAGTCCTTCCACCGATGCGTAGTCCTTCTCCAGCGTGATATCGCCCGAGAGATTAGTGATGGACACATCGCCGAGAGCGTTGGTCCACGAGCCCTGATTCAGCGACAGCAGCTTCTTGTCCGGTGCGATGGTTGCGGAAAGGGCAAGGTTCATATGCTCGAGCAGCATGTGCTGTGGATCGAGTCGGTCGCGCCGACCGGGACCAGGTGTGGTGGAATCGAAGACGAGCAGCGTTGCGTCGAGCAGGCGCACGTTCTCGACGACAATAGTCCAGTCAAACGGTGTCGACGTGGTATCCTCCTCCGTTGGCCGCACCAGTGTGTTGATATTCCAATCGCGCCCGTTTCCCCGCGTTATTGAGATGCGCGGTGCCTTCAGCGTCAATTCATTGATGGTGATCCTTTTCCATGGTGCGCGAAACAGATCATAACGAAGAACGATGCTCTCGATCTCCGCGACCGTACCGCCCTCATCGGCGAGTTTCACTCCGCTGAACTTCCAGCCGGCAAAAAGGTTTCCTTCGATGCTTTCAATGGTCAGGTGGGCGTTGAGCGCGGAATCAGCAGCGTCGACGATGATGTCTTTGAGAAGCGAGCGGAATGTCTGCGTTTCGGAGAAGCCGATCACTGCGGCCAGCAGCAACACGAGCAGAAGGCCCGTCGCTGCGATCAGCCGCAGCAGCCGCACAGGCAGCGATCGCCTGCGTCGCGGTGTCGGAGTGTCAGCGTTCGTGTTTGCAGTATCGCTCAATGATCGTCGCAATAATGTTGGTTGAAGACCTCCCCTCTGTCAGGGGAATGGTGCACACCTTGCCGCCGCCGGCTTCTACCTCGCGCCGGCCGACAATATCATCGAGTGCGTAGTCGCCGCCTTTGATCAGGACGTCGGGCAGAAGCTCTGAAATGAGTACATAAGGTGTATCTTCATCAAATATTACGACATAATCAACAGACGCCAGCGCGGCCAGAACCGCTGCCCTGTCGTCCTCGGGCACAATGGGCTTCTTCTCCCCTTTCAGCCGCCGTACGCTCGCATCGCTGTTGAGTCCGACCACCATGGCGTCGCCCTGTGCGCGGGCATCGTGCAGATACTCGCAATGCCCGCGGTGGAGGATGTCGAACACGCCGTTCGTGAACACCAGATGCTTCCCCTCCGCACGAAGCTGCGCGCGCAGGGACTTCATCTCTTCAAGTGTGCAGAGCCTGCCCATCAGTCGAGCACCCCCAAGCGGCCGAGCGCGGCGTCGTAGAGCATGTCGCGGTCGACGGGTACGATGCCGACTTCCTCGCACACGAGTCCGCCGGCGAAGTTCGCAATCTGCGCGGCCTCGGTCATGTCGGCCCCGCTTGCCATTGCAACGGCGAGGGTCGCGATCACGGTATCTCCGGCGCCGGAGACGTCGGCGACCTTGCGCGCCTTGGTGGGAATGCGGATAATGCTGTCGTCGTTCTTCAGCAGCAGCATGCCTTTCTCGCCGAGGGTCAGCAACACATGTTCACAGCCAAGCCGCTCACGCAGGGCACGTGCGGAGGATATGAAGCTCTCCTCATCGCTGAGCCGGAGCTTCAGCGCATCCTCGGTTTCCTTGCGATTGGGTTTAAACACCGTCACACCGCCGTATTCGAAGAAGTTGCTGTATTTCGGATCCACCAGCACGGGGATGCCGTTGCGCTGCGCGAGTTCGATCACCTGGTGAATAAGATCCGGGCCTATGACACCCTTGTTGTAATCCTGCAGGATAATGATGTTGATCGAACTGAGGTGATTCTCGAGCCTGTCGATCAATCGGCGGGTGGTATCTTCGCTCACCTGCTGCCGTTCTTCATAATCGATGCGCGCGACATGCTGACTTCCCGCGATGATGCGCGTCTTCACCGTTGTCGGGCGCGTGCCGTCTTCGATAAGAAAGTCGGTGATGACGCGCTCGTGCTCGAAGATCGATCTCAGTTCTTTGGCATTGGTATCGGCCCCCACAACTCCGAAGAGCACCGGCACCGCGCCAAGGCTCCTGATGTTCAGCGCTACGTTCGATGCGCCGCCGAGGTGGTTGCTTTCACTGATCACATCCACGACCGGCACGGGAGCTTCGGGGGAAATACGCGTGACACTCCCCCAGATATAGCGATCGAGCATGACGTCGCCGATCACTGCCACAAAGCGGTTCTGGATCTGTGAAAATATTTCGTGCAGACGGTTTTCGTTGAATTGCATTGTCATGGGAATCGGAAAAACTTGTTGATTTGATTCCAGGCAGTCTTGGTGTTGCCCTTGTGATAATCCGGATGCTGTGGATCGAAGAAAAAACGCTTCGCTTCCTTGTAATAATAGACATGCAGCTTTTTCCCCTGCTCCATGCAGAGTTCGCGGAGGGAATTCACATCGGCGAGGCTGCAATCGGGATCAAACTGCGCGACGTTGAGCAGGAGTGGACACTGCGCATCGAGCAGACGCCGAAGCACGGGTGCGCCACCCGTAGGGTAAAACAGTACCGCGCCTTTATAGAACGGGAAACGCGCAATCACCTCGATCGCGATGTTCGCACCGACGTCGAACGCGAGCAGCATCACCTTACCGTCGCAGTCTTTCTCGTTCATGATCTCGACCGCAACCTGCGTGACGCGTGGAACGTCGGCGGTATCGATCGCCACCTCCGGCAGCTGGTCGAACGGCTGTTCCGGCGCGGAGAGCAACGGCAGCGCATATGCGCGATATCCGAGCGTAGCCAGCACTTTCAGCGTGGCACGCAGGTTTTCCTGCATGCCGTAGCGGTCTCCGAGAACGATCACCGCGGGACGCACCGCCTCCGCATTCGGCAGCGCATATTCGACACGGATGGAATCCATTTCCAGCCGAATCCATCGTGCATGCACCTCCGGCACCTGTCCTGCGCAATGCATGCCGGTCAGAGCGAGGAGGAACAGACTGAAGAAAAAAAACAGTGTGCGTTTCATAGACGGTTCAAACAAATCGCCACGGCGAACCGTGGCGATTAAAAATACAAAAATTTACGCTCAAATCGCCGCTTTGATCAGGATGGCGGGTGATTCTCATGAAACACCTGGAGCCGTTCCTTGAGTTCGGGCAGCCGCTCGTCGGGCACGAGCGAGACGCAGGCGCGAATGCCTTCGAGACGTTCGCTGCCCGTGTTCGCGAGCGATATCGCGCTGATGCCGTAATACAGAAGCTCCTCGATCAGCGCGATGCCATCCATGCCGGGATATGCCACGGTGAAATAGAAGCCGTCGGCGATCGGCTCGTCCTCGTCCTTGTCATAGACGATGTAGAAGCCGTTGTCGAGGAAATACTGTTTCATCACATGCGCCCGGCGGCCATAAACCCGCACATCGTCGATGAAGCGATACGTGGCGTCATTCGTGGCCTTCAGCAGCGCCGCCAGTCCGTATTGCGATGAATGGGTCACGCCGGCCGAGACGGCGTAGGCGGAACCGAAGACCATCGCCCTGCCAAACTTCGTCTGCGTGAAGAAACGTGAGAGTGTGGGCACTTCCCGCTCGAACAGGGCATTGGAGATGGCGATCATCCCGACGCGCTGTCCCGCATAGCTGAAGGCTTTCGAGCTGGAGATGAGGAGAATATAATTGTCCGTGTATTTGCCGACCGAGGGCTGAAACGGCGGCTGACCGGGAATGGAATAATCCTTGCGGAAATCCATCGTGAAGTACGCGAGGTCCTCCATCACGATCACGTCATATTTCGTGGCGAGTTCGCCGATAATACGAAGCTCGGTATCGGTGAAGCAAATCCACGTCGGATTGTTCGGATTCGAATAGAGAATACAGGAAATATTCCCTTCCTTCAATATCGCCTCGAGCGGTTCGCGAAGCTTTTCTCCCCGGTAGTTGTACACGTCGAGACTGCGGTGCTTGATGCCGAGCACGTTGAGCTGCTGCTTGTGCACCGGGAAGCCCGGGTCAAGAAACAGCACGGTGTCCTTATCGGGATTCATGCGTCCGGCGACCATGAAGGTGACGAAGCTGCCGCTGGTGGAACCGGTGCAGGGCAGACACCCGCTAGCATCCACGTCGAGGTCGAGAAAGAGTTTGACGAAGCGTGAAATCTCGCTCTTCAGTTCAGGAATGCCCTGAATGTCAGGATAGAACGAGGCACAGCCGCCGTCGAGCGCTTTTTTTTCGGCCTCGATGCCAATGGCTGCCGCCGGCAGGCCGGGAATGCCCATCTCCATGCGGATGAATTTCTCGCCGCTCGCCTGCTCGATGTCATTGATCAAGGAACGAATTTCGCGAATGGAGGCGCGGCCGATGCTTTTGAGTCCACTGGCCTGGATTTTTTCGCTGACAATGCTGCTGTCAATCGGAGTTGCTTTCATGTGCTGCCTGTTGCTCAATGGGGAAAAAGACAGGTGCGCGCTGTAAGGGCGACGCGATGGGAAGGCGTACGTGCTCCCTTGGCACAACCGGCAACCTACGGAAATTCGCTTGCTTTTTCAATGTGCGAAGAGCACGTGGCTCATGCCTCGCGCTCCTCGACACTTTCCTGCTCGTCCTCCACGGCCGGCGCATCGTGGGGAACCCCCGTGAGTGCGGTGGTCTTGGCATCGTGAGAATATTCGTAGGATTCGAGCTTGCGTGCGTCGCGGGCACGGCGCGAACGGGCAACGCCAAAACCCAGCACGAGAATGATAATGCCGGCCCACACGAAACTGATGAACGGCTTGAGCGACGCTTCGACGACAAGCGTTTCACGCATGTCCTTCGGATCGACGGGAAGCTTCGGATTCTTCAACCGCACCTCGAGCTGCGACAACGCCAGGTCTTCCTTGTTCGGAATCATGTTCAGAATTTCGATCTGCAGATCTCCCGCGGAAACGACACCGGGTTCGGTGCTCACGCCGTCGGGACCCGTGGTGCGCGTGACCATCAACTCCTGCGGTTCCTCGCCGTATTTCGCGACGTTGAAAACGCCGCCGATACGGAAGGCCTGCGAGGTACGGGAGTTGTTCATGTCAAACTCCGAGAACGTTACGGTATACCCGCCGTATTCGAAGGTCTGTCCCTTCACGAAACTGTAGCGCTTGCCGCCTTCGGGTTCGGGCGCATACAGGGCCTGCGGTTCGACGTACACATCGGTGGCGAAAAACTTGGCGATGCCGGGATTGCGCATGATCTGCTCCTGGCCGCCGTACATCGACACGAACATGACGGTATTGATGGTCTCGATTTCGTCGCCGGTGGCTGCGTCGTCGAGCTTGACCTTGAAGTAAAAGCGCTCGCCGTTCCAGAACGGCTCGTTGCCAACATACGTGAGGCGATACCCCTTCCAGTCCACCGGCTCGCCCTGCTTGAGTTCGATACTCTGCGAGGTGCTGTAGAAACCCGAACCGATGACGCCAAGCAGCATCAGCGCGACACCGATATGCGCGACGTAGGCACCGGTGAATTTCGCATTGCCGCGTACGATGCGAAACCCGATCACCGCGTTCGAGAAGAAACAGAAGGATGAAGAGAACGCGAGAAGAATCATGCCCATGTTGTCGACGCCGCCGATGAAAACGATCGCGAGCGTCGCGGCGATGCCGAGACCGAGAGGGAGCATCAGCTTGCGCATGAACTGCTTGCCGTTGGTGTTGCTCCACATCAGCAGCAGCGTGAAGCCGATCATCGTCGTCATGAGAATCGCGAGCGGGAGTCCCATCGCATCGTAAAACGACGCGTCCACGGTATTGCCGAGACGCAGTTCCGTGCCAAGCGTCTGGAACACGCTGTTGACGGAATCGATGATGAACTGCGGGATAATGGGCATCGACGTGCCGATGAGCACGATGAACGTCAGCAGACCCACGACTCCGGCACCCATGCCGAGCCAGGTTTCGCGCGACATCATGGCGAAACTGTCGTATTCCTTTTCGCTGTGCAGGCGTCCAGAGAACACATAGATGATCATCGCGAGCTTGACGATCAGTGCGGGCAGCCACAGATAGCTGGCGAGATTCAGAAGATGCGCGATGCCGAGCATCGGGTAGTAGAGCAGCAGCATGACCGGATTGGCGGTGCTGATCATATCGCTGAACACCGGCACGAGGTCGCCGCTCACTTGCGCGAAGATCGGGATGCTCGGACCAATGACAATCAGGTACAACAGACCGTACAGCTTCCACCCGTCATATTTCTCGAACAGGCCGCGGCCCCATTTCGTGAAACGGCCGAACAGCAGGCCGAAACCCACGTCGGTAAAGGCGAACATGAACAGCACGAGAAGCGTGAAGCTGAAGCGTCCCGGATCGACAAACGAGTGCACCGATGCATCGCCCAGCACGCCGCTGCGCGTCAGGAACGTCGAGTACAGTACAAGCACGAATGCGAGGATGGCAAGAATGAAGTTCGTAAGGATCAATCCCTTCGTGCGCTTCTGCGTCAGCATCGTGTGGATGAGAGATACGGAAACCAGCCAGGGAATCAGCGATGCGTTTTCGACGGGATCCCAGCCCCACCAGCCGCCCCAGCCCAGCGTCTCATAGGCCCAGAAGCCGCCGAGAGCGATGCCGAGGCCCAGCACCATCGATCCGCCCACAACCCACGGAAGCGAGCTGACCACCCATGCCTGATACTTCCGGCGCATGAGCGCACCGATCGCGAGCGCGAACGGCGGCGCCATCGCGGCAAAGCCGAGGAACAGGATGGGAGGATGAATCTGCATCCAGAAATTCTGCAGCAACGGGTTGAGTCCGCGTCCGTCGGCGGGAATCACATTGCCTTCTATCGGCGCAAACGGATTCTTCACGATCAGCAGCAGCATGAGAAAGGAAAGGATGCTGGTATAGACGCCCATCACCTCGCGTTCGTTGTCGTGCTTCTGCGTGTACATCATCAGCACGATGCCGATAATGGAAACCATCACCGTCCACAGCATGAAGCTGCCTTCCTGTCCCGCGTAAAACGTCGACATGAGCAGGCCGAGCGGAAGATCGCGCGAACTGTATGCCCACACGTAGTGGAACTGGAACTGATGCTTGACGATGAGGATCAGCAGAAGCGCGGCGGCGATGAATACCGTCGTGACTGTTATGTGAAAGCCCGTGCGCGCGAACCCGATCACGCGGGGGTGCTCTATGCTGCGGAAATAGGCGGCGAGGCCGATCACCGAGGCGATAAAGCCCACGATGATGGCGGCGTTGCCCAACAGACCGAGAAAATCGTACATGTGCTGCTTCCTTTCTGCGCGATGCGCAGCCGGATCATACCGGATATTTCAGATGCTTATTGGGGTGTATCGGGGTAAAAAACGAGGGGCGGCGTAATGGAGCCACCCCGTGCGTCACAGCGCGGTTTTCTGAACACCTTTTGACTCGATTCCCTCGGGATGCGTTCCGTCGGGATTGCCTTCGTACTTCGAAGGACATTTGGTCAGCACTTCGCTGGCCTTGAAAACGCCTTTTTCGAAGCGGCCCTTGGCGACGACACTGGTGGCGATGTCGAAATTGTTCGGCTTCGCGCCGGAAAATTCGACTTTGGCGACGCGGTTTTCCTCGTCGCGAATATAGAAGCTGAACGTATTGTTCTTGGTGTCGTAATGCGTGCTCATATCCTGCACCCAGCTGCCGGTGACCTGGACTTTCTTTCCGCTCTGTTCCGCCTTGCTGAGCGTCGCATATTCCACGGAAGAGTTCAGGAAAGACAGACCGCCGACGACGAGAAAGGCGACCACGATGACACCGCCGATCAGATACCGCTTTTTCATGATTGCAGTCCTTTATTTTTCAAGTTCTTTAACGCTACGATCGATACGGAAAAGGTAGACGAATACTCCCGCCCATATCATCAGGACGATAAGCATCACTACGTAAATCGAGTTCTGTTCCAGAAATTCGTACATGCAGATTGCTCCTGGTTTCGTTATGCCGCTGCTTCGGCCCGTCTGAGTTTGATGCGGTGCACCCGCATCTGGATGCTCATCAGCCATCCGTACAGCACGATATAGCCGGCAAGCATGGAATACAGCACGACGCGCATGGCGGCATCCATGCCGCCGCTGCTCATTACCGGTCCGGAATTGCTGTCATCGGCCGAACCGGGATGCAATCCGGGCATGATGCGCGGCATGATGAAAATGAAAAACGGTACGGTCGCGGCCGCGATGATGCTGTATACCGCCGAAAGCGTGGCTTTCTTCTCCTCGATTTCCACCGCGGAACGCAGCGCAAAATACGCGCCGTACACGAGCAGCAGAACAAAAATAGAGGTTTCCCGCGGATCCCAGTTCCAGAACGACCCCCAGTTGAATTTCGCCCAGAGCGAACCGGTGGTGGTTCCGAGTATGCAGAAGAGCAGGCCGAGTCCGGCGGACGCCGCCGAACGAAAATCGTCATCCATGTCTTTTTTGCGCAGGTAGCGAATGCCGTACCACATGGAGACGAGGAAAGCGATCACCGTCATCCACGCCATCGGCACGTGGAAAAAAATAATTTTTGCGCGCTCCTCGAGACCGGGAATGAGCGGGAAGGAAAACGCGGGATACGCACCGGAAACACGCTCGACTTCAACGCGGTGGTTTTCGTTGTCATATCGCGCGACGGCCAGGTATCCCTCGGCGCCGTCGAGTCCGTCGGGCTTCGCGGCGAAGTGGAAATCGGCCTCGCGGTCATGCACATCACGTCCGCGCAGCAGCCAGCCGCCGCCTTCTTCTTCCGTTGCCGCGCGTCCCTTGTCCACGATCGTAAACTTGATCGGAACCGTTTTCGCCTTGTCCATTTGGGCGAACATGGCGACACTGCCCAGGTCCCCGGCAATCGGAGTAACGATGCCGATGACGCTGAGTGCGGCGATCCAGAAGAACAGCAGAATTTTCCACCACATATGCAATAATTTCCTTCGTCAAGTAATCCAAACAATGTACCAACAATGTCAAAAATTTACAATGACAAGATTCCTGCCCTTGCCATCGTAACTCAAATGCAATAAATACAAAGATTTGCTGAAGCGCAATGCCGCGGCATCTACCGCCGGATCAGCGCGAATTTCCCTGTTTTTTCCCCACCGTTCCAGTGCACGGAATAGAAATAGACTCCGCTCGGCGCCATCGCGCCATTGGCCGCTCTTCCGTCCCAGCTGACGGTAACGCCGGTGAGGGCATCCACCTGGATGGGAAGGTCCTCTTCGGCCGTGACCAGGTCCATGGATGCACTGAAAATCCTCAGGGTGCCGCGGTTGACGGTGATGCTGCGTGGAAGGGGGAAATAGACGCGCGATATTCCGTCGGGAAGGAAGGGATTCGGAAAAGGGAGATCCCGGTCGGCTGTGGTGGCCGCCCCTCCTTCCAGCACGCGTATACAGAAATCGTGGTCCGACTCCATGCGGTATGACCAACCGTTGTCGAGCGCGCGCCAATCGCCGTCCGCACCCGCGGTGCGGACCCGGAGGCGAAAGCCTTTCCCACTTTTTTCGCGGCGTGACGCTGCATCGAGGTCTGGATTGCTCACGAGCACTGCCACCGTATCCAATCCGCGATGGGTGCGAAAGTACATCGAAGCGAGCGGCATCACGGAAGCGGCAAATTCCACTTCACTCCCTGTCATGCCGAGATCGGCCTGGAAGCGAACCGTAGGAAATTCGGCCGCATGATCATAGAATTGCGGCGTGATGCGCCCGGCGCGGTATCCCGTGTAATAGATCGTTTCTCCCCACTGACAGAATACCTGCGCGTACTCCGCGCCCTTCGCCGCGACGGAAGTACGCAGCGCCGTGATCGGTTCGATACTGCGCATATGCTCCCACACATCGCGCAGACAGTCGTCGCCGAATCTTTGAGCGAGATACAACGCGTGGAGCACCAACTCGTAGCCGCGCTTCTCCCACTGATAAAACGCAAGGTGGGGAGAACGCATGAATTGGTCGACATACTGATGATAATCCCGGATGTCCGGATAAAGCGTTGCTTCCATGCAGGTCGACGTCATTTCGTATATCCACTGGTCATCCCCCCACCATCCGTATTCCGACAGCTGCACCCAGTGATGAAATTCATGCGCGGCAGTGACGCGCGCGCCGTCGAGTCCCGTGGTCGGGAACTCACGAAAATCGTTGTCCAATTGGAGCGAGCATTCATACGTGGGCTTCACGGTTCCGGAATTCGGGCGTGGAAGACCGGGTTCGACTACCCCGTACCAGACTCCGTTGAGCTCGCTCAGGATAATCGGAATAGTATTCGCGCCCGTCGGCGGGGAGGGCGCGCGATAGCCGATATCCGCGAAGCGCAAATAGACGGAATCGAGAATCTCCGCAAGGTGATCGACGAATGTATGGGCGCTGCCGACGATGCGCTGACCGTGCTCGTCGAGCATGGCAGGCGCATCCGCACCCGTGGTGTCGTAATAGATGTCGATGCGTCCGGAAGGTGTGGTGCGGCGAAGCTGCCGCGATGGGGGACGGAACGCTCCACGGATGGCATCGGCTGTGGCACGATCCGCGGACTGCAAACGCCGCAATGCCTCGAAAATGACTCCGAACCCGCAACTGCCGTCTCGCGACAGCAGTGTGAGCAGTTCAGCCTCGGGCTTTTCCGACAGCGGGTGCGTGGCGTATTCAAGCAGGCGGATGAACTGATCGCTGCGCAGCGCCTGCAGCGTTCCTTCGCTACGCGTTCCCGCTGGCTGCATGGTGTTCTGGGCGTGCAGAAAGCCCGCGGTGAGAAAAATGATAATGGAGAGAATGAAGCGCATGCGTAACCCCTCCGCGGTATTCCCGAAAAATCAGTCCTTCCAGACGAAATCGAACAGGAGAAACGACACCGTGGTAATGACGACGATGTAGGAGCCGAGCAATTGCAGGTCGGGCCAGACCGCGTCCCATCGCACATCTTCGACGGCGATCTTGGTCGCGTTGATGCCCGCCATGAGCAGCGGGAGCAGGACGGGAAATGAGAGCACGGGAAACAATGTGCCCTTGGTGTTTGCCCTGGCAATGATGGCTGCGATGATGGTCGTGGCGGAGGCGATGCCGAGACTTCCCAGCAGCATGACCAGCCAGAACAGACCGAACTGATTCACCACGAACTGATCCATCGTGAGCAGGAACAGCGCGATGATGAACAGGTTCAGCACTATCACAAGAACGAGATTGAAAATCAGCTTGCCGAGGTATACGGCAGTCGGCGTGGCGAGCAGCTGAAGCGTCATGGTCGTACCGCGCTCCTCCTCGGCGACGAAACTGCGGGAGAGTCCGCTCATGGAGGCAAAGAACATCACCACCCACAGCATGCCCGTGAGCGCACCGGGCGACATGCTCTCCCCTGCGAGGGCGAACATGATCACGGCCAGCGTTACGATCACGAACATCAGCAGGGCGTTGATGGCGTAGCGCGTGCGGAGTTCGCTCGCAAGGTCCTTGGAAAATACCGCGAATGCCTGCCGGATCATGCGGCCTCCACGCTGATGGTGCGGTCACACCGCGCAATATCTTCCGCGTCGTTGGTGGCGATGATGACGGTTCCTCGCGCGCGGAAATCGGCGACGATGCCGTAAACCGTACTCATCCCCTGCGCGTCGAGATTGGAAATCGGTTCGTCGAGCAGCAGCAGGGGTGGCTGATGGAGGATGGCGAACACGAGGCGCATGCGCTGCTTCATTCCGGAGGAAAAGGCTCGAATGGGATCTTTCCGGTCGAGGGGCAGACCGACGCGCTCGAGCAGCGCCTGCGCGTCCCGGGAAGTGAAGGCGAGCCCGCGAATGCGGGCGTAGAGCGCGATGTTTTCCTGGGCGGAAAATTCCTCGTACAGCGTGAGATACGGAGCGACGTATCCGATCTGCCTGTGCAGAAGTTCGGGCTTCACGTCGCTCCCGCCGCTGCTGTAACGCAGGCTGCCCCCGCTCGGACTCAGCAGCCCGCCGACGATGCGCAGAAGCGTCGACTTGCCCGATCCGTTTCGGCCGGTGATGCCGAAGACTTCACCCGGCTCGACGGTGAAGGAAAGGTCCTTGAACACCGGACGCCGGTTGAATTTCTTACTGACATGTTCGGCGACGACACGCACGGACTACCTCTTCACCACGGCGAATTTACCGGTCTTGCTTTCGTCTCCGTACTTGATGACATAAAAATAGACTCCCGAGGGCAGTAGATCCCCGCCGTCGGTGCGGCCGTCGTAGCCAACGAAGGCGCCGAAGTTGTCGTCAAGTTCGATCGTCTGCCCTTCCTTGCGGGCAACCAGGTTCATGCTCGGAGAGAAAATGAAAAGATCGGCCCGGTTCGCTGCGATATTGCGCGGGAGGGGGAATTGCATTCGCGAGAATTCATTCGGATTGAACGGATTCGGGAACGGTATGTCACGCTCGACCTCACTCGATGCGCCGCCTTCGAGGACGCTGAGGCAAAGACTGTTGACTTCGCCCGCGGTGAAACGGTATGCCCAGCCGTTGTCAAGCGGTGTGTACGAGTTGTCCCATCCCGCTGCCATTACCTCGAGTTCGAAATCGACACCGGTTGCTGTGCGCTGGATGGCGTTGGCGACGTTGCTGTTCTCGACGACGAAGCTCACCGTATCGATACCGCGATACACACGCATATACATCGCCCCCGTCGGTGCGAGGGTACCGCTGATCGTGGCTTCGTTCGCAGCGAGAGATTGACTCGCGTGCAGCTGTGCGCGCGCAAGCGCGGGAGCGTCGTCGTAGGCCTGGGGGGTCATTGCGTAGGCCCGGTAACCGGTGAAGAAATTCGCCTGTGCCCAGGAACAGAGATCCGCCCCCATGTCACCGCCGCGCTGCTGAATCCCATCGCGCATCGCGGTCATCGGTTCCACCTGTCGCATGCCGACCCAGAAATCACGGATAAGTGTGGGATCATATTTGTGCTCGAGAAACAACGGCCACAGTGCGAGTTCGTAGCCGTCGGCACCCCACAGCCACATGGCGCGGTCGGTATTGCGCATGAAGGCGCGAATGTACTGGAAATAATCGTTGATGTGCGGGTATACCGCCTCCTCGAAATAGGTCGAGGACATCTCATGCATCCATCGGTCGGAAAGCCAGAGCCCGTAGGTCCCGAGCTGCACCATGTGGTGGAATTCATGAGCGGCGGTCACGCGCAGCCCGTCGAGCCCCCGCGTCTCGTAACCCAGGAAATCATTATCGATTTCCATGTGCGATGCGTATGTGGGACGCACGGTGCCGGATGACGGCAGCGGGAGATTGAACAATGTCTGTCCGTACAGCGACCCACGGAAATCCATGACGAAAATATTGTACGCCGAGAGCGTCTCCTCGAACGGGGGAGCATCGAATCCGTAATCCAGTACTTCTATCTGATAGACGCTGTCGAACACCGCTGCCACGGCCTGTGCGTAATCATGCGCGGAATTTGGAATACGCAGCGTGTCGCCCGCCAGCATCGCTGCCGCATCGATACCCGACGTGTCGTAGTAGATGCGGAAACGTCCGGAAGGACTCAGGATGCTCGTTTGCCGCGCCTGCGGCGCCAGAAGCGCGCGGATGTCGGCCGCCACGGCGGGACCCGCAGTTTCGAGACGGTGCGCAGCCTCGCTGATGACGGCAAATCCACATTTCCCGTTCTGCACCCGCCCCTCCAGACCCGGCACGACCGTGAGCGTCGCGGGATCACGGTACTGCCGCAAGTAGTCCACAAACTGAAGATCCGTCATCTCCCGCAGCGCATCTTCCTGCGCGAAAGCAGGAACAGCCGACAACAGCATCGCAACCGCAAACACGGTCAGTGTCAATCCTCTCATTCCAGCCATTCTCATATTTCCAATGTTCCTTGGTTCCATCTTTCCATTCATGCAATCGAATGATTGAATGATCATCCCATCCGTTTCTGGCGGCGCGCAAGCGCCTGTTCGAAGCGGCGCTGCTCTTCCTCGGTTTCCGGTATCACCTGCGGCGACGCAGTGGGGACGCCCTCCTCGTTGAGACCAACGAAGGTCATATAGGCGGAATTGGTATGGACGCGTGTTCCACTGCGGATGTCTTCCGCAAATACTTTCACCCCGGCCTCCATCGACGTGCGGAAAACCCGGTTGACGGAAGCCTGGAGCACGACCACCTGTCCCTGCTTGACAGGATGGTGAAAATCGATATGATCGACGGAAGCGGTGACGCACACGAGCCCTGAATGGCGCGCGGCGGCGATCGCCATGGCGATATCCATCCAGTGCATGAGCTTCCCGCCTAACAAATTCCCAAGCTGATTGGTATCGTTAGGCAGTACCAGTTCGGTCATTTCCACCTGCGAAGCACGCACGGAGTGGCGTGTGGGCAGCGGGTCGCGCCCCGTGGCTTCAGGACTGCTCATCGCAGCTCACTGCTCTGGCGAAGCCGCGCGGCGGCGTCCGCCATATAGGATTCCACGTCGCTTTTATATTCGCTGGACGGATATTTTTCGGCGAACTCCTTCGCGGCGGCGATTGCGTCGGAATACCGCTTCATCGCAAGCAGCGAGCGGACCTTCCCGGCCATGGCGTCGTCCGCATAATCCGTATTGTAGTAGCGATCCACGACCGTGCTGAAGTAGATCAGTGCGGATTCAGGTACTTCCATCTTCTCGTACAGGATGCCGGTGTTGTATTCCTTTTCCGCAAGGCGGTTGACCAGCTCGATCACCTGCTTCTCGACGCTCTGCGCTTTCTCGTGCTGAGGATATGCCTCGACGAAATTCTGCAGCGCGTCTATGGCCCGCATGGTGTAGGTCTGGTCGAGGTCGACCTTGGGAGCGAGCTGATAATAGCACTGGGCAAACTGGTAATAGGAATCCGCCATCAGTTCGCGCGACGCGCCGCTCTGAATGATCTGGTTGAATTCATAGGAAGCGAGCAGATATTCCTCGCGCTTGAAGCGCGAGAGCGCCGTGAAATAGCGTGCGCTGTCGGCGACGGAACTCCCCGGGTACTGCAGGCGGATTACCTCGAAATGCTGGGCAGCCTCCTGGTAATTTTCATCCTGGAATTCCTCCATACCGAGCCGGAACTGCTGCTCCGCCGTCGGATTCTCGGGCAGGTCGCTGGAACTGCATGCGAGAAGCACTGCAGCGGTGCACAGGAGCGGCACGATTCTGAAGAACGATGTCATGAAGATCCTCGTACGGTGAAAAGCAACACGACGATAACGACGGCTGTGACGGTGACGAGCAGGGGCTCGAGCAGTCCGTCCCACCAGGACGTCGCGTCGTCGAGGTAAGAATGAAATTCGAACGGCGCCTCTCCCTGCAGCGTGTCGCTGCGTTCGAGAGTGCGTTCTCGCGCATAGGCCGTTTTTCCTGAACGTTCTTCTATAAGAATGCCGAGAGTGGCCACAGTCTTACGAAGATAGGAAGAATTTCCGGCGGAAACAGTAGACGAATACATCCCCCTCGCATCGACCTCCATACGGCATTGTTCACCGTCGCCCGTGGTCTGCACGGCCAGGCCGCGATCCATCAGCGCCTCGGCGAAGACCTGCCGGAGCACAACCGAGGCCCCGTCGGGAGTGATGCGGAGAAGGACAGGGCCCGCGGGACATGCGGCGGCGGTTTCCCGCGCCAGTGCCTGGAGCACCAGCACCAGGGCCTCCTGGTCGCTTAACGCGTCACCCTGGGCGCGCAATGCCGCCGGTGCCGCACAAATGAGCAGCGCGACGGCAGAGTATACCATCTTGCGCATCAACGGCGCATCTCCCGGCCGCCGATTACGCGTGCGAGCTCCCGCTGCAGCAAATAGGGATCCTCGTCCAGGAAATGGCGCGATTCGCGGCGGGCGGCGCGGACGGCTTCGGTGTCGAGCACCGCAGTTCGCAGTTCGGCGTCATTCCCGCCGCACACGGCGAGCACTTCACCCGCGGCATCGACGATTTCGGAACCGCCCCAGAACTGCACGCCGTCTTCGTAGCCGACGCGATTGGTGAACACCATATTCACGGTGAGCAGGCGACACAGCGCGCGATGATGCTCGCTGTTGATGTCATACAAGGTCCTTCCGCCGGCGGGTGCGATGCGTGTCGGACTCGCGGAGATGACACAGAGCAGCTCAGCACCGTCGAGCGCCTGCAGCATGGGCAGAGACGGGTGCCACAGGTCTTCGCACACGAGAACGCCGATCCGGCCGAAGCGCGTATGCAGAAGCGCGGCGGTATCTCCCTTGAGGAAATAGCGCCCTTCCTCGAAAATACCGTAGTCGGGAGGGTAGATTTTCCGATAGGTCTGCGTGGTTCCACCATCGAAAACGAACGCACTGTTGTAGACGCCGAAGCGCTCATCTTCTTCGATGCCCCCGAGAATGATGACCATGTCTTCACTTTCACGGCGGAACACATCCAGGCGCTCGTCGTCGATGCGCAGGCATAATTCATAGTTCATGTCGCGCACCGTGTATCCGGTCAGACTGAGTTCCGGAAACACGACGAGCTGCGCGCCGGCCTCACGGGCCCGGGAGATGAATTCCAGATGCAGGTCGATATTGGTCCGCAGGTCTCCGAGCCGTGGAGCGATCTGCGCGATGGCGGCCTGGACGATCATGATACACGCTGCCCTGTTGGTTGTACTTCCAATTCATTGATGTCGTCGACGAAGCCTTCAAGATCGCCGATCTGTTCTTCGTTGAGCCGCTGCCTCAAAAAGGGCTCCTCGGCTCGCCAAACGATGTTGAGACGATTGATCCCGCCGCGCGCGAGATTCCAGACCAGGTATTCGGCTGCCTTGGTATATAGCTGTATCCGCCCCTCTTCGTTGTCCGCCCCGCGGCGGGCCTGTTCGTATTCCTTCTTCCGCGCCCTGAGAATGGTGTCGAACCATGCGGAGAACGCATCGTTCGCAAACACATAGCTTTCGCCGTTGTAGGCGTACACCTCGCGTGTGAATCCGATCACGTCGGAGTGGGCCATCATGCCCCAGAACTGATCCGAGACGAGAATTTCGCGGCTGCCGTCGTTATCGAGATCACGCAGCACCGGTGCACCGCTGGGAGAATAGAACAGCAGCGTCATGTTCCCTTTCTCATTCAGTCCGTAGACGTGCAGTCCTTGCGCCTCGATCGGATTGTTGCCTCCTGCATCGAGGCGCACAAGAATGTCCGCGATGCCGTCGCCCGTGACGTCTTCGCATGTGACGGATACGCCGTAATCGATCACGTCGAGAAAGAGACGCTGGTACCCGGTCCGGTCCTGCCGATAGATGTCAATGCGGTCGAAACGATCAAGCAAAAGGGCGTCTTCCGCCTCTTCGTCGAGACGTGACGTGACGATCAATTCCTCGATGCCATCGCCGTTCACATCAGCACGAACGCTGTCGAGGAGCACGCTGCCCTCGAGTGCCGGAATAATGGCCTGGCGCGCGCTGTCTGCCGCGGCAGCTGCATTGCGTTCCTGGGTCTCCCTGCTGCCGCAGCCAAAGAAAAGCAGCATGGCCGTCAGCGCCGCGAGCGAACAGGTACGATAAATCGGGGGCATGGATAATTTCGTCATGGATGAATGGGATGTCTACCAGCTGCCGGACGAGCCACCGCCGCCAAAGCCTCCACCGCCGCCGGAAAATCCGCTGAAACCGCCGCCGCCACCGAAGCCACCGCCGCCGAAGCCGCTGCCACCGAACGGACCGCCGATGAACCAGATGCCTCCTCCACGTCCGCCGCGGCCTTTGTTTCCCTTGATGATGATGAACATGATCACAAGGAAAATGATGAGGCCGACGACATTCCCGTCCTTGTCCTTGTTCTCTCGCCGCTGGCTGCGTTCACTGACCTTGAATTCACCGGTGGAAATTTTTATGGCCGTCTGCATCCCGTCGTAAATCCCCTGCGCGTAGTTTCCGCTGCGGAACTGCGGCGCGACCATGTCGCTGATAATGAGCGAGGTGGCGGCATCGGTCAGGACGCCTTCGAGTCCATAACCGACCTCGAAGCGCATCTTGCGGTCGTTTACTGCTACCAGAAAAAGGAGGCCGTTATCCTTTCCTTCGCGGCCGATGCGGTTTTTCTCCGCGACGCGCATGCTGAAATCCTCGAGCGACTCCCCCTCCAGCGAGGGAAGGATGAGCACCACGAACTGGCTCGAAGTAGCTTCGTCGTATTGGCGCAGCAGCTGTTCGATATGATCGAGGTCACCCGGGGAAAGCACCCCGGCCAGGTCGGTGACATACCGCGTCAGCTCCGGCGGTTCGAGCGCCGCCGCAGGCAGCGCCCAACCGATGAGAAAAAGCAGTAACGCCAGTATCCGTCCCGGGCTTATATGCATTAAAACTCCACTTTCGGCGCCTGATCCGCTCCGGCCGCCGCGGTGAACGTCGCTTTCTTGCTGAAGCCGCCAATACCGGCCACGAGGGATGCGGGGAAACGGCGGATTGCGGTATTGTATTCCTGCACCGCATCGATGAATCGCTTGCGTTCCACGGCAATACGGTTTTCGGAGCCTTCGAGCTGTGACTGCAGGGCGAGGAAATTCTGGTTGGCTTTGAGATCAGGATAATTTTCCGAGACGACCAGCAGACGCGAAAGCGCGCCGCCGAGCTGTCCCTGCGCCTGCTGGAAACGCTCGAACGCCGCGGGATCGTCAAGAATGTCACTGGAGATGTTCATCTGTCCGACCCTGGAACGGAGATCCGTGATCTGGGTGAGCAGATCCTTCTCATGCGAGGCATACCCCTTGACCGTTGCGACCAGATTCGGGATCAGATCCAGGCGGCGCTGGTACACGTTCTCGACCTGGCTCCATTTCGCATTCACGTTCTCTTCGAGGCCGACCAGACGGTTCTGTGTACTGATGTACATGATCACCAGAATGACCACGACTCCGAGTGCGATCCATAAAGGCAGATTTTTCTTCATGTCTGCTCCGTTCTCCTCTGTATGACTATGTATTTCGTATGCAGTGTATGTGTGCGTGATATCCTGAAAAACTACGAAAACAGCGCTTGAGATAAAAGGCAGAGGAAATGCTCTCCCGATTGCGACGCGCAGGGGCGCAGCATGCTGCGCCCCTACAATATACGCACGCAACAAAAGAACCGCCCGCAGGCGGTTCATTGATACCCTCGATACCCTGGAATGGTGACGGCGGGATCAGTCGAGCGTGAAGTTGATGGAGAACATCAACCCGCTGTCGGCCTGATTGTCGAAGTAATCTACCTGGTTCACCAGGAAGTACTCGAGCGTGCCGTCGATACTGATCTTGGGGCTCACGAAATAGCGGAAACCGCCCATGATGCTCATGGTGATGTCGCTCTCCGCGGCCGGGGTCGGCTTGGTGCGTGTCACGATGCCTTCGGTCTGCCAGTCTTCCGTATAGATCGAATAGCCGAGGCGGACACCGCCATAGGCGTCGAACTGCGCTTTGGGCAGGAAGTGGTAGGCGGCCTGCACCAGCGGCATGATCGTGGTACGCTGCAGCGTGCCCGTACCGGTGGATTCGTAATGCTTCCCCTCATCGCGTGCGAAGTAGCGCACGACGAGACCGAGGCCGATGTTTTCATCGAAACCGAATTCGTAGTTGACGCCCCAGCCTACCGGCTCGGTGACGACCGTGGCGTTCAAGCCGATGTAGTGCGCGCCCATCTTGTATTGCGCAGTGCTTGTCGCGCTTGCGAGGATGAATGCCAACATGGTAAGCAGCGAAAGGGTAAACCAACGTTTCATCCCACCGTCCTTGATAAGTGAATGATGATGGTGACTCAGCCCAGGGTATCCGGGTGTATGGAATATCGTAAACGGCAACGGAAAAGAGAAATACGTCGGAAACAGAAAAACATTTCGGTTCCGCTTCTCTGATTAGCGGAATCTACCGAAAATCCTCACAACAAAAAAACGTCCCCGCGCGAGCCAGCGATTTCGGAAGCTCCCGGGAAACGAAGCTGACACAAGGAGTTGCGAGTGTGTTTGGAGGTTGGATTTTCGCAAGCAGCCCTTTTCAAGATATTGGAGCTGCATTGTTGCGTGGCATGTGGTAGGTATTCGGCAGCA
>JACZJN010000045.1 GCA_014860565.1 Bacteroidota bacterium | reverse complement strand
CGATGCGCTCGCGTTCCGTTTTGTTCATCAGTAGGAGTTCCTGCACGATGCGATCCCTTCGTTGTGAAGGAATCATTGTGGCGAATCGTGCGGACATTTCTACTTTGCATATACCCGGACATTTCTACCCTGCTGTTACATTCCGCTCCTTCCGCTCCTTCCGCTCCTTTCTCCCCACCGCCTGAATGCGTATATTTTCTGATTATGATCGATGTACTCGCAGAAAGTCCGGCGCATGGCTGCTGATTATTCGCATTCCGCATATGATATCATTTCCGACAGCGCCGCGCTGCTTGAATTGAGCACGGTGCTGAATGCATCCACGGATCTCGATTTCATTCTGGGAAACATCCTCCTCTCGTCCATGGGAAAACTGATGGTGAGCAGGGGCGTCGTGCTTCTCGATGCCGATGACCAGATATATCGCGTGCGCTCGGTGAAGGGATTCTCTTCTGAATTGATGGAAAGCGAATTCACCATTCCGGTGGGATGGAATCATGTCGTGGCGATTCCCTCGCTGAAGGATTCCCCGGATCCGTCACTCAGGCATTTCGCGCAATGCTGCGAGAGCTGCGCGCTCGATATCATCATCCCGATGCTTCTCGAGGACCGCATGGTCGGCATCATCGGCCTGGGGAAAAAAATCACCGGGAAGGAGTTCGCATCCGCCGATCTCACTTTCCTCGAATCCGTCGCGGCCGTGGCTGCGACTGCAGTGAGGAGCGCGCTCTCGATCGAGAATTTGCGCCTGGTCAATCGGCGGCTCGATACGAAAATCCAAGAGATGAACACGCTGTTCGAAATCAGCCGCGAGATGAATACCACGTTCATACCGGATGATATTCTCCGCATTCTCAGTTACGCTCTCATGGGACAACTGCGCGTGCTGCGTTATGCCGTTTTCACGCAAAACGATAAGGGCCTGGAACCGGTGGTGGTCCGGCTGCCCGAATTCACCCCGAATCCCGCGCATCAGGAAGCGCTGGAGGAATTGCGTGAAACCATTGTATTCTCCGACCGGCGAGCACCGGAAAAACCGCATGAACAATGGCTGTTTGATGCCGGTCTGACTATCGTGCTGCCGATGATGTCGCAGCATCGCCTGCGCGGGGTCCTTTGCCTGGGTGAGCGTGTCGGCGGGGCTTCGTTCGACCGTCCGGAGCTCGAGTATCTGCATGCATTGGCGAACATCACCATCTCCGCGTTGGAGAATGCGCGTCTGGTGAAGGATACGATCGACAAACAACGCATGGAGCAGGAACTGAGCGTCGCCAAGACGATTCAGAAAGGCCTGCTGCCGAAGAGCATCCCGACACCGGATCTCTATCAGATTGCAGCGATCAACGAATCGTCGCAGCAGGTGGGTGGAGACTATTACGATGTGATCACGATTTCGGACCATGAATACGTTCTCGCCATCGCCGATGTGTCAGGCAAAGGCGTGCCTGCCTCTCTGCTGATGGCGAATGTGCAGGCAGCACTGCGCACGATCGCGCCCCTGCAGCTGCCCATGCCGGAAGCGACCGCGCGCATCAATGCGATCATCCACACGAATACGGCCGCCGACAAGTTCATCACGTTTTTCTGGGGACTGCTCGATACGCAAAAGCATACCTTCACGTACGTCAATGCCGGGCACAATCCCCCCTACCTCGTTCACGCCGATGGAAGCATGCTCCCGCTGCAGGCCGGGGGACTGATTCTCGGCATCATGCAGCAGCCGCCGCCGTACAGCGTCGAAACCGTGCAGCTGCGGTCCGGCGATGCGATTGTCTGCTACACCGACGGCGTGAATGAAGCCATGTCGAAGGATATGGAGGAGTTCAGCGACGAACGTCTGCAGAAGCTGCTTACCGACCACCTCGCGCTTTCCGCCGATGACCTGCTTCAGTGCATCCGTGATGAAATCGTTTCATTCACACTCGGCGCCGCACAATCGGATGACATCACCATGCTGATCGTCCGGCGCTGTTCCTGACTTTCATCGCCCTCCCCCCCCGGCGCAATGCGCGGAGGGGAGCAGCCGCTCTGCCCAAACCGCAATGAACGCTATCCTACGCAGGACTGTGTCAACTGACTGAAACAAGGAGTATTATCACGATGAGCCAATCCCCTGTGAACACATCGTCGACGCTGCCGGAACCGCCCGCCAGTTTCCGCTGGATGGTTCTTGTCGTCATCAGCCTGGCGATGTTCGGCAATTACTACATTTATGATAGCATCAGTCCGTTGGCAGATGTGCTGTCGTCGCAACTCGGCTTCTCCGATTCGAATATCGGCCTGCTCAATGCGATCTACAGCATTCCGAACATTATCATGGTGCTCATCGGCGGTATCATCATCGACCGTATCGGGACAAAAAAATCCATCCTCATTTTTGCCGTCCTCTGTCTTCTCGGCGCCGGCGTCACCGCCGCGTCGGGAGAACTTTTCTGGATGGCAGCCGGTCGCCTGATTTTCGGACTCGGCGCGGAATCGCTTATCGTGGCGGTCACGACCTCTCTCGCCCGCTGGTTCAAGGGAAAGGAACTGAGTTTCGCTTTCGGACTGAATCTCACCATCGCGCGCCTCGGCTCGTTTGCCGCCCTGAATTCCCCTTCATGGGCCAAGCCGATGTACGAGTACTGGCAGTACCCGCTGCTGCTCTCGGTCGGCGCAGGTGTCATCTGTGTCGCGGCGGCGCTGCTGTATTTTGCGCAGGATGGCTACGCATCGAGGAAATACCACCTCGGCACCGCGGGTGATACCGACAAGGTGGCGCTGAAGGACATCTTCAAATTCGGCACATCGTATTGGCTCGTGGTCGCCCTGTGCATCACGTTTTATTCCGCGATGTTCCCGTTCCAGACTTTCGCGATCAAATTTTTCCAACATGCGCACGGTGTCTCGCGTGAAACGGCCGGTTTTCTCTCCAGCATGCTGACGCTGTTTGCGATGATCGCTACCCCGCTGTTCGGCCTGGTGGCGGACAAGGTCGGCAAACGCGCGTTGATGATGATGTTCGGTTCCGTGCTCATCATCCCGGTGTATCTCATGATGGCCTACCTCAACATCTCGCTCTATATCCCCATGGCCATGATGGGCATTGCCTTCTCGCTCGTTCCTGCCGTGATGTGGCCGTCGGTCACCTATCTGGTCGATGGTTCTCGGCTCGGTACCGCGTATGGACTGATGACGATGATCCAGAACATCGGCCTCGCCGGATTCAACATTGCCATCGGCTGGGCCAATGATTTCTCCGGAGCCAGCGCGGCCAATCCCGACGGATACACGCTCGGTATGTGGATATTCAGCGTTCTGGGTTTTGTCGGCTTCCTCTTCGCCTGGATGCTGCGCCGCCGCGAACTCGGCCCCAACGGACATGGCCTGGAGACGATTACGACGAAGACAGGTGTCGCTTAGGGCGTTCGAATATCGCGTGATTATTATTTATAAGCTATGTAGGGGCGCAGCATGCTGCGCCCCTACAATGTGATGCCGGACGAGCCTGAAGGCTCATCCTCCAAAGAATGGGAAAGCCCCGGTATGCAGATGCATCCGGGGCTTTTCCATTCTTGATCGAGGACGTCAGGATTTGAAAATCTCATTCCCGTCGGCATGATGCAGCTTCAGCCAGGTGCGGCGAGTGAGCTGCTGAAGAAACACCTTCAAGCGATCGTGTACCGGTTCGACGGCTTCCCCGAAATGCTCGCGCATGCGCTCGGCGATCGTCTCCACCGGTGTTTCTCCGTCGCACTGCAGCCAGACGAACGAGCCGACGTCGTCCAGGCGAGTGCGGACGTAGGGATTTTTCCATCGAGGCACAAAACGCCGCAACATCCAGTCGTGTTCGAACCGGGGCATCATCACGGTGACGGTATCGTTTTCGTCGACTTCGAATGCGCGTATGCGTTTCGGAACCAGTTCGAGGAGGTTGAGTGCCTCTGTTTCTTTCTTCTTGCCGAACATTGAAATCCTGAATCAGTTGAGGATGCCGTGCGGGGCACGCGTAAAATGAAATCTAGTAATACAGACGGATAAAACGAAGAATCTCCCGGGAGGCCGGGAGATTCTTCGCTATCCTGTGGTCAGGAAATTTTAGTGCGCCGCGGAGGGCGGTGCAGGTTCGTCAGGACTGCCGGCACTGTTCATCGGAAGGCGCACGAGCACCCAGCCGATAATACCCATGACAACGAGTCCAGCGATGAACGACGGATTCTCAAACACCGCGGGTGCGAACATTCCAAACGCGGCAAAGCCCGCGAATATAAGCCCCACGAGTGCCTCTCCGGCAATGAGTCCGGATGCAAGCAGAACACCGGTATTTTCGATTCTGGCATCCTGCGCTGCATTGACCTTGCGTTTTGCTTTGAACATGTCCACGGCGCCTTTCATGAGACCGCCGACAAAGATGGCAAACGTTGTCTCGAGCGGCAGGTACATGCCGACGCTGACGAGCATCGGACTTTTCACCTGCATCAGAATAAATGAAACGCCCATAAGCATGCCGACGATGATCAGCGGCCAGGCCATCTGCTGTTCGACAATACCGCGTGAGAGAATGGCCATCAGGCTGGCCTGAGGAGCGGAGAGCTCCCTGCTGCCGAAACCGCCAGTGTAGCCTTTGATGAGGCCATTGGCGATATCACCGTTGTTGAGAAAGACAAGCACGCCGAACATCACAAAGCCGGCGAGGACGACACCGATGATGTCACCGATTTCCATCTTCCAGGGCGTACCACCCAGGATATGTCCGGCCTTGAGATCCTGCAGCATCTCGCCCGCGACCGCGGCTGCGACGCACACGATCGCAGCGACACCAAGCACCGCGGCGACGCCGTGGGTTTCTTCGACTCCGAGCACGACCATGATCAACGCGGTCACGACCAGCGCTGTCAGCGTCAATCCGGAGATTGGATTGTTGCTTGAACCCATGATGCCGACGAGATAGCCGGAGACCGCGGCGAAGAAGAACGCCAGGACGATCATCACGGTGGCTGCCACGAAGGCCACGAGGAACGTGGTGTTGAACAGGTAGAACGTGATGAGGAAGGTCGCGACAGCAACACCGAAGATTCCGGTCAGCGTCCAGGTGAAGGGAATATCCTTCTCCGTGCGCTCGATTTCCGAGGCATGTCCGGAAGCCGCTTTCTTCACATCACTGATCGAGCGCGCGATACCCGCCGTGAGGCTGTTGCGCATGCGGAAGAGCGTGTATGACGCCCCCACGAGCATGCCGCCGATGGCGATCGGCCGCACGATGAATTTCCATACCGCATACGCAGTATCAATCCAGGCTTTTTCGGTTGCCGCAGCCTGCGACATACCCGCATTCCCTGCCATGAGCGAGGTGACCATCGCATCGATATTCAGATACGGTGCGATGAAATAGAGAATGATCGGCGTGAGAAGTCCCCATGCGATGATACCGCCGGAGAAGTTCAGCGATGCGAGTTTCGGGCCGATGATGTATCCGACACCGACATAGGCCGGACTGATCTTGAAAGAGGTCAGCACCATGCCACCGGTTCCGGCAACACCTTCGCTACCGGAAGCGAGAGGCATTTTCCCCAAACCTGTGATCGTCGTTTTTGAGAAGGAAATAAAGCGTTCCCATAACGGCAGGAAAACGTTGAAGTCCCCAAGTGCCTTGACAAGTCCGCCGCCAAGCATTGCGCCGAAAAGATACTTCGACCCGCCGCCGCCGCCCTGACCGGCCTTGTGAATCTCGGCCGCTGCGACGGATTCCGGATACGGAAGTTCCGGATCCTCGACCATCACCCGCCGCAGAAGCGCGACGAACATGATACCCAGCACACCGCCGGAGATCAGGATCAGCGTGGACGTGATATAATTCGAGGCGGTAAAGAATTCCGGCCAGATGCCGGCGATGAAGAACGCGGGCAGCGTAAAGATTGCTCCCGCGGCGACGGATTCGCCGATGGAGCCGACGGTACGCGCCATGTTCTCTTCAAGAATCGTTCCCTTCATGGCCTTGAGCAGCGCCATGCCGATAACCGCGGCCGGGTAGGTCGCAGCGATGGTCATACCGGCTTTCAGACCGAGGTATGCATTCGCCGCACCCAGCACGACAGCGAGAACGAGACCGATGAGCAACGCGCGAAGCGTAAACTCCTTCATGTCCGTGTCCGCAGGGACGAACGGTACGTGTTTCGTCTCAGCCATACAATTCTCCTGAGTAAAGAAACGTTGATGATATGATAACGATTGGGATAATCTTGTACAGGCTCTGATGAGGAATGACGTCAGCACGACGTATTCGTGAAAGTTACGCAGGAAGGCGTACAAACACAAGAAGAGCGGCCTTGTGAGCCGCTCTTCCCCGTCTGCAAATCAAAGAATATTATTTCGTCTGCATATCCGCATCGTGGCGTGGACGTGCCGGATCCTCGTGTCCCGGCTCGACGTCGGATGGATGCCGTGGCTGCACCTGGCCGGCTTCGTCGATGATCACGGCCCCATCGTCCGCGTTGGGCGGCGGGGGCGGGGGCGGAATCACCTCGCCCTTCCCGGCGTCGGGATCGATGATGCCGAGCATATCCTTCTCCAGCGATGCGAGCGGCGCTTCAACGATGCGTCCGATTTCCTTGCCCTTGCGAATGAAGATGAAGGTCGGGACGCGTTCGACATCATATTGGGCGGCTTCCCCGTTGGGACTGCGCTTCTGGTGGTCGACGCCGATCAGCTGCAGTTTTTCAGGCGGAAGATTCTGGCTCTGGAAGATCCGGATCATCCGCGGCACTTCCCGGCGGCTGTCCGAACACCATGTCCCCAGCACACACACGACATCCACGTCCGTGAGGAACTGCGGGATGCGGTCGAGATACCGGCGATCGGGCTGGTACTTGAGATACTCCTCCCCGAACCAGTTCGGCAGATCGAGAAGGTCAGCGATCGCGATGGGACCGGTGAGCACCTTCTCTCCCTGCGCCTGCACCGCCGCGGCGGTACCCAGCATCAGAAAAACGATAATGAAGAGCAGCTGTTTCATGTATGTTTCCTCAAAAAAAAGAACATTATGATTCTACTTCCTGAACGGTTGGGATGTTTCTGCATGGAATCTGTTGTCGCGCGCCCAGCTCAGCTTCGCGCGCAGTGTTTCAAAATACTTCGGCCCGAGGCCCTTGACAAGTGCGACGCTGTGCTTGCCGCGGGAAATCTCGAGTTCAATATGCGTCTCATCCTGTAGGTGGACCACACCGTCCGCCATCGCGATGACCGAACCTTCGTCTGTACTCCCGCAGATGGTGATGGTGCTGTCGTCGCTCACGATGACCGGACGCGCGGTGAGGGTATGCGCGCTGATCGGACTGATCACGATGACGTCGCTCGAGGGTACCACGACGGGCCCACCCGTAGCGAGTGAGTATGCGGTCGAACCGGTCGGCGTCGAGATGATAATGCCGTCGGCGAGGAATGAGGCCAGGAATTCGTCGTCGACGTACGCGTCGATGCTGATGACCTTCGCGCTGCCGCTCTTCGCGAGCACGATATCGTTGAGCGCGAAATAGGTCTTGTCGCTCCCGGGCCGGTGGCCGGCGAGTGTCATGCGCCGCTCGATGCTGTAGCGCGAGGCAAGAATCTCGTCTATCGCCCAGAACACTTCCTCGACGCAGACGTCCGCGAGAAAGCCAAGCTTCCCGAGATTGACGCCGAGCAAAGGCGTGTCGTGCCGTAGCGTATCCTGCACGCCCGCGAGCAGCGTCCCGTCGCCGCCGAAGACGATGATCACATCGGCGTCGCGGGCGATATCGGAACGCGGTGCCCAGAGTTCCTCACTATCCGTGGCCACGGTGAGGAGACGCGCAACGCTGTCCTCAACCAGGTAGCTGATACCGCGCTTCTCCATGAATTCGATGGTTTGTCCCACCGCATCCAGCGCGGCAGTCTTTCCGACATTTCCGAAAATCCCGAAAATCACGTCTTCATTGGAAGCAGGTGACATGGTGCTGCACTCCGGAACGCCTGTGTGAAAAAAGAGGCATCATGGGAACTTGCCAAAAAACGGCGTTCGCGGCAAGTCGGTCAGGATACCATTTCGATGCGACGGACATCGGGACAGGCAAGCATGAGCGTCCGTTCAATACCCGCGCGCAGCGTCATTATCGACAGTGAGCAGCGCGCGCATTCGCCGAGGAAACGAACCTCCACGATGCCGTCAGGGGAAACGGACACGAGTTCGACGTCGCCACCGTCTTCCTTCAGGTAGGGACGCACACTCTCCAGGGCTTCCGTGAGGAGGCTCCGCGCCGCGTCAAGATTCTCGAAAGGCATCTGGGCTCCTCGATCAAAGAGAGATATCGATTGCCGGTGCCGAAGGCTGTGTCATATTCCGCTCGGAGATTTGTCCGGCGAGATGCATCGCTGTTTCGCGGAAGCTGATGGACACGGGGCTCTCCGGCTCCAGTTCAACAATGGGCACGCCTTTATCTCCACCCACGCGCACACGCGTGGTGATGGGAATTTCACCGAGGAAGGGAATCGCGAGATCTTCGGACGTGCGTTTTCCGCCTCCGTAATCGAAAATCTCGTCGCGCTCACCACAGTGCGCACAAATGTAATATGACATATTCTCGATCAGGCCGAGAATCGGCACGGATACTTTCTCGAACATGCGCACACCCTTCCGCGCATCCGCAAGAGCGATGTCCTGCGGTGTGGTAACGATCACGGCCCCACTGAGCGGCAGCGACTGAGAAAGCGTCAGTTGGATATCTCCGGTGCCTGGCGGCATGTCGAAGAGCAGGTAATCGAGTTCGTCCCAGTCCACATCGGTCAGAAACTGCTTCAGCGCGCCGCTGGCCATCGGTCCGCGCCAGATCAGCGCGTCTTCGGGACGCACGAGGAAGCCGATCGACATCAGCTGCACGCCGTAGCTTTCGATCGGGAGCATGCGCGTCTTCCCGTCTTCGGAATACGCGCGCGGCTGACTCTGTACGTTCATCATCAGAGGGATGCTCGGACCATAGATATCCGCGTCAATCAGTCCCACACGGGCACCGGCCTGCGCAAGCGCGACGGCGAGATTCACGGCGACCGTGGATTTCCCCACCCCGCCCTTTCCGCTCGAAATGGCAATGGTATTGCGCACACCCGGGACAACACTTTTCGACATGGCGTCACCCGCGGAGGGGATGCTGACGGTCAGATCGATGGTGACCTCGCCCAGGCCGGGAAGATGATTCTGCAGTGCTTTCCGCAGCTGGGCCTCGAGGTTCTCCTGTATGAATGCGGGAGGGATTTTCAGGTCCAGAGTAAAGCGTATATTCGAATCGGAAATGGTGATATCGTGGATCATGTCCGCTGCCACGACATCGATGGTCATGTAGGGGGACTGCACGACGTGCAGTGCATTGAGAACGTCCTGCTCGTTGAAACTGGCTGAAACTGCCATGAATACTCCTCAAAATCAGATGACGGGAAACTCGTAGAGCACGGATACATCAAAAGATGCAATCCATGTAATATAAGAAGAACATTCGGTGGAAGCTTCTGGTTCAGGGAATTTGGTCAGCGGGCCGCGAGACACTGCCGGCGCGGAGCGGAATTTCTTCATGCGGTGGGACGAGGGAAGGTCAGGACAAAGGTCGCGCCTGCGCCGGGACGTGATTCCACTTCAATCGTTCCCCCATGTTCTTTCATGATGTAATAGCTGAGCGTGAGCCCGAGGCCCGTCCCCGTGCCGGAGGATGAAGCAGAGAAAAAAGGATCGAAGAGATGCTTCATCTGCTCTTCGCTGACCCCGGGTCCGTTGTCGGTGACGCGCACGCGGATAGCGTCGGCCTCTTCTTCTCCCCGGACGCTGATGCTGCCGCCGTCCGGCATTTCGTTCAACGCGTTGGTGATGACATTGTGGAACACCTGTACGAGCATGTCGTGATTCCCCAGCACGGTGAGCGCAGCCGCCGGGAAATAGTGCGTGATGGCAGCGGTATGGGAGTTCGGATGCGTTGCGGCGGCGTCGATGGCCTCGGCCAGGACTTTCTCTAAACTCACCTGATGGCGGACAACCTGCGCTTTTGGCTTCCCGAGCGAGAGCATGTTATCGACGATCAGGCCGGCTTTTTTCACGCCTGTCGCGATCGTTTGAATGCACTTCTGCCGCACTTCGTCAGGCAGGTCATCCTCGGTGAGCAACTGCGCCGCGGAAAGGGCGTAGCTCAAGGGGTTTCGTAGTTCATGGGCAATACCTTCAGAGAGAATCCCGATTTTCGCGAGCTTGCGGGCCTGCTGGAATTCAGCATCGCGTGCGCTGTACTCGGAGATGTCATGTTCGATGCCGATAACCCACCCTGGTCCGACCGGCTCTGCCAGCCGCCGCCAGAGGGCGCGCACGCTCCGCAGGCTGCCGTCGGGCATAATGCGCTCCGACTCGCCCTGCCAGCTTCCATCACTGCGCAGCGAACCGAGCAGCGTCGAACGAAAGGGAAGAGCAAAGAGCAGGGAATCGATAATGGACTGGCCGATGAGCTGTGCGGGTTCCCATCCCGTCTGCTGTTCCACCGCCGGGTTCGCATACAGAAAAACGCCTGTGTCGTCAAGCACGTACACGGCGTCGGGAAACATGTCCAATACCTGTTCAATTTGTGCGGGGAAAACCGCCATTTTCTTTTTCACGTGGATATCTCCCTATGAAAGCACGTGGCACGCATGTCATCCATGATCAATGCCGTATTCGCTCACTTTTTTCAAGAGCGTCTTGTATGTGACACCGAGCATTCTCGATGCCTGCGCCTTGTTCCAACCCGTTTTTCGCAGAGTGTCGAAGACCAGCTGTCTCTCCAGCTTGGCGATATGGCGTTTTACCTGAACCTTCAACGGAGCGGTCGTGACTGTGATTCGGGGGAAAGACTCCCCATCTTCGTCCATCACCGATTGCGCCAGCGGAAGCTCGATATCGTCGATGTCTACCTGTTCCTTTGCCGTCAATGCGGCACGCCGGATCGTGGATTTCAGCTGGTGCACATTCCCCGGCCAGTGGTACGCCACGAGAAGTTCGAGGGCCGCTTCTGAAATGCCTGTGATTTCCCGGCCGAGTTCGGCGTTGGCGTCCTTGAGGAAATCCGCGGCAAGGAGTGGAATATCTTCATGACGATCCCGCAGCGGCGGTACTTCGAGAATCGCTTCCCCGTACAGCTCGCGGAAGCGCCGGGTCAAATAATTTCCGTCAATGCCCTTGCCCGGTCCGATGCTCGCGGAAAAGAGCAGTCGTGCAGCGATCGGCAGGATATCATCGCCTGCAGGACGGTGAAACTGGCCTTGATGTAACTCCTCGGCGAGCGTGTCCTGGAGGGTCCACGGGATGTCCGAGACCTCATCGAGCAGCAGCGTCCCGTCGCTCGCGAGTTCGAGTTTGCCACTCTGTCCGTTCCCGGAGGCAGACCCAAACAGTTCGTGGCGCAGAAGGAGTTCATCCACTCCTGTACAGTCGATGTCGAAAAAACCGCCGTTCCGTTCGCTGAGTGCGTGCATCGTTCGGGCGAGTAGGCGTTTTCCCACCCCGATTTCTCCGACGATCATGACCGGTGTCGCCCTTTTGGCAAGACGGCCGCTCTCACGCGCGAGGCGGCGCACGGCGAGGCTGCTTCCCATCGAAGCAAAGGCCGGGTGGAGGGCGTCCTCGGTCTTCTCTTCCGCAGAACGCTGCGCCTGCATCTCCGCCGCGAGATTCATGGCCCGGTTCACTGTGGCGATCATGTCATCGTTGTTGAATGGCTTGGCGATGTAATCGAAGGCCCCGGCTTTCATGGCCACGACCGCATCGCGCACGCCTGAAAGCGCCGTCATCAGAATCACCGGGACATGGGAATCGAATTCCCTGATGCGGGCGAGCACATCGAAGCCGCTCATGCCGGGCATGCGGATGTCCATGATGATGAGGTCGGGACGTCTGTCTTCGATCATACGCAGTGCGATATCGCCGCGCGAAGCAGTGCGGGATCCGTATCCATGCACCTTGAGCAGATGCGTGAGAACGAAACAGATCAGGCTTTCGTCATCGACGATCAGTACGTCGGGTCTCTCGGTATGTGGCATGGCGAAGGAGGGTTGCGTCCAAAACGTATTCAGGACATAATATAAAAAACTCCGAATTCAGACCAGCATGGGGCAAGAAAAAAGTCCGCATGCCGCGGACTTTTTTCACCTCTACTCATATTCATCAAACCGCCTGCGTCAGGGGTTTTCACTGCTCAGCACAAGTGTGCGCTGTTGTACTCCATTATTCGTATGAAGCCGTGCGTAACATCCACCCGAGGGGAAGGTCTCGCCATACAGCCTCAGTTCATGGTATCCGGGTTTCATCAGAACCCTTTCGTAAAGCGTGTGCACAACCTGTCCGAACGTGTTATAGATTTTCAGTGAAATCTCTTGCGGTTCTTCCAGCGTAAACGACAACGTGGCACTCGGGTTCAACGGATACGCGTATTGCGAAAACGTGAACGGAATCTCCATTATTTCTCTACTCCGCTACTCGGTTCGCTGCTGCATTCACTTAATTCAGCAATTTCCATTCTCACCACTCTTCTCTCCGACGCAACGCCCTCCTCAGGGCAGTGTTCCATATTCGCTTTACGCGAGGCGGGGCTTGCGCCCCGCCTTGCGTAATCAGCAATTGTGCTCTCTCTCTTCCACTCTCACTTGTTGAGCACAAGCTTCTGGTATTGCGGCACACCGTTCGCCTCCAGCACCGCCATGTACACACCGCTCGGGAGCTGATCTCCGTTGAAGGAAACCGTGTGCAGGCCGGCGTCCAGAGAGCAGATTCGGCGATCCGCCGTGGTAATAGTTCACTGGCCTTAGATGTACAATATGATACGATAGCTTCTATCTCTGGACCTTATACAGCAAAAAGCGCGCCAGACATATTTTCTGCTAATGTTGATATTTTTTATCCGTTAATGACAGTGACGCGGATCCCCGGGGGTGTTCGGTGACAAGGGGATAGGGATGTTGGCTGATGTGGTTATTTAGGATAAAGCTTCTTGTTCTTTTTATAGGGTCGGCCCAAGTAGCTCCGCATTACATGCGCAATAGTATGCAGTCGCATGAAGGACTATGCAATGGGTTGCATAGGGAATGGATTGAACACCTCCAGGGTGTTAAGCAAGAGTCCGCCATCGGGCGGACTCTTCTCCTCATCTCACTCTTTATCGACCCTTCCGGATCGACTGTTCATCGTCAGGGGCTATCGGTGCTCAGCACAAGAGTGCGTTGCTGAACACCATATTTTGTATGCAGGCGGGCATAGCAGCCACCCGAGGGAAATGTCTCGCCGTACAGCTTGAGCTCGTGGTATCCGGGCTTCATCATCACACGCTCGTATAGCGTGTGCACAACCTGGCCGTACGTATTGTAGATCTTGAGCGACACTTCCTGCGGTTCGTCAAGGGTGAACGTCAGAGTGGCACTCGGGTTCAACGGATACGCGTATTGCGAAAACGTGAACGGGATTTCCATCTCTATGCTCCGTTGCTCAAGGTTCCCAGTTGCATTCACTGTTTCCAACCAGCTTCCTTTCCTCATCCCTCCTCCGGACACATACGTGGGAAACTCACACGAGGCGGGACCGCGATCCCGCCTCATGCGTTCGGCAATGTGCTCTCTCTCTCACACTCTCACTTGTTGAGCACAAGCTTCTGATGCTGCACTTCGCCATTCGCCTCAAGCACCGCCATGTAGATGCCGCTCGGGAGCTGATCTCCGTTGAAGGGCACCGTATGGAGGCCCGCATCCATCGCGCTGCCCCTCAGCAGCGTGGCGACGTTCTGTCCCAGGGTATTGTAAATCCTGAGCGTGACGTCCGCGGGATTTCCGATCGCAAAGCTGATCGTGGTGGTGGGATTGAAGGGATTGGGATAGGCAGCGTACAGTTTCACTCCTTCGGGCAGTTCGCCCGTTTTGACGAATACGATATTTGAATAGTCCGTGGTACCGTCACGATCCATCTGCCGCAGGCGATACGCCAGTTGTGGCAAATGCTTGAGATCATCGCGCAGATAGTCGCTATGCGCATAGCTCTTCGGGCTGCTGGAGGTGCCAAAGCCCTGGACGAAGCCGACTTCCTCCCAGTTCTCCTTATCGACGGAACGCTCGATCGCGAAGCCGAAGTTATTCAGCTCCGTCGCCGTCTGCCAGTTGAGATCGACCCGGCCGTCCATGTACCGCGCACTGAACGACGTCAGCTCGACGGGGATGGGATCGCCGCCCGGGTAGCCGAAGCCGATGGTATAGTCGCCGAATTCAGTGACACATGGGTTCGCAGGGAGTGACGGGTAATTACTGGGTCCAACCGTAATATAATTCCCGGATGAGAAGTTCAGGTTCTGCTCGATTCCTGTCGGATCCCAACCACTACCGAAGACATTATTGTAGACAATGTTGTCGTAGTACCGTGCAGAGAATGCCTTTTTATCACTCCCAGAGGTAACATAATGCTGATGGTACCACATGTCGACCTTGGTGCAAATGACATCCGGCGTGCCAACTCCGTCGACTTCCCAGTATAGGTGAAGGCTGGGTTTATCCTGGAGATTCGCCGGGTGCTGGATTCCAACCGGGCGGACCGCAACATGGGGGAATGGCACAGTCGATGAGGAGAAGGGCGGAGTGAAACTCATTATTTGGACTCTGCACGGAACATATTTATCGCCAGGCATATCACCATCAATCGGCGCGACCGGGAAGAAAAGCGGTCCCAGCGTTGTCGGGCCAACCTCGCGACACAGCCGACCGATCGGCTGGCTGTTATACGTCCCATTCGTCGATGAGTGGAAACCAAAATATCCACTACCAGCGCCGATAGAACCAGGTTCGCCCGAAGCTGTCACGGGAGTGATCAGTGTGCATGCTTTTCCCAGAAAGAGGTTGTGCGAGCCAAGATAAATGGTACCGCCGGTAAACGTGATGTCGTCATCGAAACGCGCATCGGTGGTAAACGGCGTCCCTCCACTGGTCACAGTATATACGCCAACACCAACATAAGAGTCTGAAACATCACCCATTGCAATCGTTCCACTCGCACGCCGCAACTGTATCTTCACTGTGTTAGCAGTAGGTAAGGCGGGACGAATGATTCTGGCTTCGTCCAACAGAGTAACACCGTTGGCTGAGAGGAAATAATCGGTGTTCGCAGCGCTTCTTTCCAAAATCAGATCTGCTGGAGCCGGACTGCTGGCATCCCCAACCGTAAGATTATTACAGGTAATTGCCACTCCTGTAGTGATCCCCGTTGTAAGTGTCACGTGGCCATAAACCGCGAGATTGGTGATTGTGACTGCACTTGCAAGTGTTACTGTGTACGTCCCGGAAGGGAAAAACACTGCGTCACCTGGTCCAGGTGCTCCGGCTGGTGACCAATTGGCACCGGTCACCCAATCGCCCGTGGTACCATTCCAAGTCTTCACTTGCCCTGCTGCCTCTGTCCCGATTCCGAACAGAAGGAATGTTATCGCGATAGCGCCTACTATTGAAAGTAGTCTCGAATTAAGCATGATTCTCTCTCCTCAGCAATGTTGTCAAGTACGGCATTCGGTAATGGCCCTTCTTAACCGCATAAAACATGCCAGAAAATTGTCTTAAGGACTCCAATATCTGTTTTAGTGGAATCCGGCCCGGATTCGTGAAAACTGTCGCATGTGGGACAAGAGGATACTGGATCGGGGTTAAAGAGATGGTTGAAGAAAATGCACCGGCACCGGTGGAGCAGCCGCGTATTGCGGCCGTGAATTTTGGACAAGGGGCTCCGTTGGAGAGTATGCAGGTGGCTGAAGAACTATTCAATGAATTGAATAGGGAATGAATTGCATGGTGCTCGGAAAGCCGGGATTTTGGAAACGGATTCCCGAATGATGAGGGATAAATCAGGAGTGCAGACGTGAACTGCCACGAAAGCGCAGGGAATGCGCGTCCGATTGCGACAAAATCCCGGAATGAGGTGGATAGCCTACGCGGCCGGAAAAGTCGGCACGGGGGCGGGTCAGGCGGCGGGGAAGGTCAGGACGAAGGCGGCGCCGGATTCGGCGGTGGTGTCGAGATCGATGCGGCCTTCGTGGTCGTCCATGATGAAATAACAGAGCGTGAGGCCAAGGCCGACGCCCTTGTCGGTCTTGGAGGTGGTGAAAAACGGGTCGAAGATATTCTCCACGATGTCGTCGGGCACGCCGGGACCAGTGTCGCTGACGCGGATGCGCACATGCGCTCCCTTTTTCTCGCCTCCCACTCGCAGCGTTCCGCTTCCGGCCATGGCGTCGATCGCATTCGTGAACAGATTGTAGAACAGCTGCACGAGCATTTCCCTGTTGCCGTGCACCTGCAGGGGCTTGGAACCGAAATTCAGCTCTTTCTGCACGCTGTCCGCGTTGTGATGGGATGAGATCAGCGAAAGCGCTTCCTTGACCGTATCGACCAGATTCAGCGGCTTCTTCATCAGCTGTCCCTTCGGCTTGCCGATGAGGAGCAGATTTTCCACGATCTTGTTGGCGCGGTCGACACCCGTATAAATGACGGTGCTGTATTTCTTTCGCTGCTCCTCGGTCAGATCCTTTTTCGAGATCAGCAGCTGAGCGGCGGAACTGGCGTACCCCAGCGGATTACGCAGTTCGTGTGCGATGCCCTCGGAAAGTATGCCCAGCGAGGCGAGCTTCTGCGACTGCAGCAGCTCCCGCTCGAGCTTCTTGCGCTCGGAGAGATCCATGCCGATGCCGACGTAGCCGCGGAGCTGGTCTTCCTCGGTGATGACGTTCCACATGGAATACACCGACAACATGGTGCCGTCGCGCCGGGGAAGCTCGACTTCGCCTTCCCAGTGTCCACGCTGCTTGAGCGATGGCAGCAGACCAGTCTCGAACTCAACACCGAAGGTGGACAGCTCCTGCAGCTTCCTCCCCTGTACTTCCTGGGCGGTCCAGCCGAAGAGGGTCTCCGCGAAGGAATTCCAGTACATGACGCGGCCGGACGCATCGAGGGCGATCACGGAGTTGCGCACGATGCTCAACAGAGACGCCTGGAAACGGATGTAATCCTCGGCACGCTTGCGGGCGGTGATGTCGTTGAAGAAGTTCAGCGTCGCGGGCTTCCCTTCCCAGGTGATGAGCACGTCGCGCACTTCCATCCACTTGATGGTGCCGTTGCTGTCGAACATGCGTACGTCGTAGCTCTCAGGCAGCAGACCGCCGCGCAGCCGCTCCTGGTACTGCCGCCGAATAAGGACGTGATCGTCGGGATGCACGAATTCGAAGATCGGAAGGTCCTTCAGCTCCGCTTCGCTCAATCCGGTCAACTCGAGCACTTTGTAGTTGAAGAAGCGGAGCAGGTTGTCCTGCAGCACGACGATCGCTTCGTTCGCGTTTTCCAGTACGTTGCGATATTTCGACTCGGATTCCTTCAGCGCCAGTTCCGCGGCGCGGCGGCGTGAAACATCGCGCGAGGTCGCGATCAGCAGCCGCTCCTCCCCGGAACCGAAGGCGCGCACGAATACTTCGACCGGGAAATGGGTCCCGTCTTTCCTTGAATGCTCGGTCTCGAAAATGCCGACTTCCAGCGCCCCGTCCCGCACCTGTGCGTAAATGCCCAGATGAGCGGGCTTGTCGGCATGGGCCTGAACGTCCTGCGGACCCATCGTCAGAAGCTCTTCACGCGAGTAGCCGAGCGCCTGCACGGCGCTGTCGTTGAGGTCGACGTACTTCATCGTGTGCGGATCGATGATGTATATGTTGTCGGCCGCGCTGTCGAGCGCGAAACGGAAGCGCTTGAGACGCTCGTTGGCGCGCTCGAGTTCCAGCGTTCGCGCTTCGACGAGTTCCTCGAGATGATCGCGGTATTGGGTCAGTTCCTGCTCGGTTTTCTTTCTGTTCGTGATATCGGCCGCCACGCCGATGACATGCTCGACGGCGCCGCTCTCCCCGAACACGGGCGAATACCAGGTTTCAAAGGATTTTCCGTCTACTTCGACGGTGGCGACGAAGGCTTCTCCCTCCATCGCCCGCACCAGGGTCGCAAGCACCTCGGGATGATTCGCGTAGACGTCGAAGGCGGAGAGCCCGACGACCTCGCCCGAATGCAGACCCAGCGATTCGAGGCCCATGCCCTCCGAAAGCGTGAATCTTCCGGCACTGTCGAGCGTGAACATGATCACCGGGAGATTCGAGATGACCGTGCGCAGCCGCTTCTCGCTGTCGATGAGCGCGCGCTCCGCCATGCGACGTTCCGTCACATCGCGTCCCACCCCCATGATCGCCACCACCTCGCCCGTTTCATCGAGCACGGCGGTATCCTGCCACCCGAGCCATCGCCAGCCGTCGCGCGTGAGGGCACGCTGTTCGAGATAGCTGGTGTACGGAGGCTCGAACAGCTTTTTCATCGCTTCGAGTGTACTGAGACGGTCGTCTTCGTGGACCAGCGGGAAGAAGGTCTGGTGCAGCAACTCCGCTTCCGTTTTCCCGAACATTCTGCAGTACGACGGACTGACGAAAAGAAGTTTCCCATCGAGATCCACTTTCACCACGAGATCCGTCTGGTTCTGTACGAGCAGACGATACTTCTCCTCACTTTCGGCCAATGCCTCCTGGGCAAGTTTGCGATGGTGAATATCGCGCGTGTTGCCGTGAATGCTGATCAGTCTGCCGGCCCGGTCGAGAATGGGCGTCGCGACGACTTCCACCCACAGGATGTCTCCATCCTTTTTCCGGAACGGAGCCTCGGCGCGCATGTTCCGTTCGGGCAGCGGACGCTCCGAGGCGGTCTGCATGAAGGTGATGAACGCATCCTTATTCGCCTGGCGGAATTCATCTTCCAGCACATCGAAGAGATTCATCCGCAGCATTTCTGCGGGGGTATACCCAATGACGAATTCCACCGATGGACTGACAAACGTCATTTCGAAATCAGCGTTAACAGTCCAGATGATATCCGACGAGTTCTCGGCAAGCAGCCGGAATTTCTTTTCACTGTCTTCAAGGGCGATCTCGGCATACTTGCGAACGGTGAGATCCAGATACGTGCCAGCCATACGCAAGGGCTGGCCGGAAGCATCCGAGGCGACCACCTTCCCGCGTTCGAGCACCCATTTCCATTCTCCCGTCCTGCAGATCATCCATGTCTCGGCCTGGTACACAGGGGAACGGCCTTCGAGGTGGTCGTCCATCAACGCGCGCAGACGCCCCACATCCTCGGCCGGCAGCGTCCGTTCCCGCAGTTCGCTGAAGGCGGGCAGCTGATCGGCTTCATACTCGAACATCGAAAGCGCACGCTTGTTGAGCGTGATGGCATCGGTGGCGATGTCCCATTCCCATGCGCCGAGATCCGCGCCCCAGAGCGCGAGTTCGATCAGCTCGCGCGACCCTTCGGCCTCCTGCTCGATCCGCCGCCGCTCGGTGATATCTTCCCCACTGCTGAGCATGCCGATCACCCTTCCGCGTGAATCGTGCAGCAGGGAGTTGTGCCAGCGGATGAGACGTTCCTCCCCTTTTTTCGTCAGCACGACATTTTCATGCACTTCGGGGTGTGCTTCACTGCCGTCGAGTATGCGGAAGAAATAGCCGCGCAGGTCATTCCTCAGCGGCTCGGGGATGCAGAGGTCGAACCAGTCCTTCCCGATTATCTCGCTCTCGGAATAGCCGAGCACCTGGCAGCCCTTCTTGTTGAGAAGCGAAATGCACCCGCTCAGGTCGAGCGACATGAACACGACTTCCGCGATATCCAGGTATTGCTGGGTTTGGGTGCGAACGTTGCGGATCGCGTACTCCATTTCCCGGCGCTCGGTGATGTCGGTGAGCACGCCGGCAACGCCGCGTACCTGGTCGCCGTCGGACTGCCGCCGCGTGGAAATCTGGAATATGCGTTCATGGCCATCGGCGGAGGCGAGCGGAAACTCGCAGGAGAGAATGGATCCGGAAAGAACACGACGGAAGGTTTCATCCCATCCGCTCCGCTGCGCCTCGACGACAAGTTCGGAGAAGGGTTGTCCGAGCAGCGTGTCGGCCTCCCAGCCGAGGACGCGTTCGATTACTGGACTGATGTACAGCAGCCGGCCGTTGGCGTCGACTTCGTACACAATTTCATTGATGCTGCCGAGGATGCTTTCGAAGCGTTTTCGCGTCGTGGATAACGTGCGCTCCGCCTGCCGCCGCCTCGTGATATCGACGACGTAGGCGAGCTGTGCGATCGGCCGGCCTTCCGCGTCGCGCTGAATACGCGCAACTTCATGCAGCCAGACGATCTCGCCTTTGGCGTCCCGTATGCGGTATTCCTGCTCGACGCTGTCGACACCATCGGCAAGACGGGCAGTGAGCTGCGCGCGGAATGGCTCGCGGTCATCGGCGAACACCAGCGAATCGTAACGGAATCCCTCGACCATCAGGTCGCGCTGCAGAAAGCCGAACTGCGACACGTTGCGGGAAACGAAGGTGATCGGGAAACCGGAAGCGATCTGCCGCTGGAAAAGCACGGTGGGACCGGAAACAAACATGTCGCGCTCGGCGCGCAATTCACCCCGCGCAATTTCGAGCGCGGTGTTGCGCTCTTCGAGCTGATTATGCGCCGTCTCGAGTTCCATCGCGATGCGCTTGCGTTCGATCGCATAGCGGAGTGCGCGGGAAAGCAGCGGCTCACGCGCTTCACCCTTAAGAAGGTAGTCCTGCGCTCCGAGACGCACGGCCTCGACGGCGACTTCGACGTCGGTGTTGCCGCTGTATATGACGATGGGGATTTCGTGTGCGCACGTCAGCATCTCGCGCGGTGTATCGAGTCCCGCACTGTCGGGAAGATGCAGATCGAGAAGAATGACGTCCGAACGCAATTCCGCGAGGAGCGCCTTCGCCTCTCCGACACTTCCGGCATGCGTCAGCGAGTAGGGGGATTCCTGTTCCGTACGCAGGGTCAATTTCAGAAATTGCACCTGTTCTGGATCATCCTCGACGAGGAGAATATGTATGGGCACGTCCGAATACATCATACGGTCGGGTCCGCCAACAGGGAAAAATATGTCGTTACGTGGAAAACGGCCGCCGTTGCGTCCCGGTCAGCCGTTGGGATTCTGCAGGTCGTATTCGCTGATCTTGGTGAGCAGGGTATTGTAGGCTATCTGCAGCACGCGTGCCGTTTTCGCCTTGTTCCATTTTGTCGATTTCAGCGTCTCGTAAATGATCTGCCGTTCGATCTGCGCGACATGCTTCTTGACATGTTCCTTGAGAGGCATGCCGCTTTCGAGTTCGGGCATCTCGACTCCCTGTCGCGCATGACCGTCGCCTGAAACCATTTCCATGAATTCCAGGTGTTCGACATCGATTACGTGTCCCGCCTGCAGCACGGCGCTCCGCACTGTCGAACGCAGCTGGCGCACGTTACCGGGCCAGTCGTACATCATCAGCGCATCTATCGCTGAGGCGCTGCAGCCGCCCACATTCTTGCCGAGCTCCTGGTTCGTCAACCGCACGAACTTGTCGACGAGAAACGGAATGTCGGCCTTGCGTTCGCGAAGCGCCGGCACATGAATGGAAAATTCGCGCAGCCGGTAGAAAAGATCGGCGCGGAATTTTTTCTCGTCGATCATATGCTGGAAATCCGTATTGCTCGCCGCGATGACCCGCACATCGATGTTGATGGACTTGCTGCCGCCGACGCGGGAGATGGCGCGGTCCTGCAGCGCGCGCAGGAGTTTGGCCTGCGACTGCCACGACATGTTCGGAACTTCATCGAGGAAAATCGTTCCGCCCTGGGCGAGCTCGAACTTCCCCTTTTTCTGATTGCGCGCGTCGGTGAATGCGCCTTCTTCATGGCCGAAGAGCTCGCTTTCGAGCAGTGTTTCCGGGATCGCGCCCGTGTCGATGGGAATGAAGGGACTGCCAGCGCGGCCGCTCATTTCATGGATCGAGCGGGCGATCAGCTCTTTCCCGGTGCCGGTTTCGCCGGTGATCAGTACGTCGAAGTTGCTCTTCGCAACACGCCGCGTCCTGGCCGAAAGCTCCATGATCACTTCGCTGGTGCCCATATTAAAGAGAATCGGGTCCCTTTGCTCGTTTTCATCGTTGCGGGCAACGACAACATCCGTGCGTGATCGCCGCTGCCGCACGGCGGCGCTGACGATCCGCAGAAGATCTTCGTTGTGAAACGGTTTGGCGATATAGTCGTAGGCGCCGGCGCGCATGGCTTCCACGGCCCCGCTCACGGCCGCCATGGCAGTCATGAGGATGACAGGGATGCTCTCGTCCACGGATTTGATGCGCTTGAGCACCTCCATGCCGCTCAGTCCCGGCATGATGATGTCGAGCAGCATCGCATCGGGAAGGCGCTCGCCGATGAGCCGAATGGCATCTTCGCCGTTCGTTGCGGTGCGCACAGTGAAATCCGCGTCTTCGAAAACGCCGGAAAGCACGACGCCCATCATCTCCTCATCGTCGACGATCAGAATATCACCCGCGTCGGACAGGTTTCCCACCTTCTTCAGTCCTCTGGAATGGAATCTCAAACAACGTGAATTATCTAAAAACGACTCGCTCGAGTTTATCAATTTCGATGGTGAATCGCAAGTTCAGACTTTGTATAATAGTGTTTTCTCGCGAACTTCTCAAGAATTGCATGAAGCGAAACGAAGGTCTGGTGCTCATTACGGGAGCCTCCGAAGGAATCGGACGCGCGACTGCCGCGCTGTTCGCCGCGCAGGGATTCGACCTACTGCTGCTCGCACGCGGGAAGGAGCGTTTACAGGAACTGTGCGCCTCCCTCGCATCGGAATTCCACGTTGCCTGCACACCCCTTCCGGCGGATGTCGCCGACGCCGAGGAGGCGATGCGCCGGATTCGCGCCGCGCTTGCCGGACGCCGGCTCGCCGTGGCCGTTATCAATGCGGGCATCGGCCTGTACGGTCCCTACGTCGATACCGACTGGACAGACATCGTATCAGTGCTGCGGACCAACTTCGAAGGAGCCCTGGCTTCTGCGCGGGCCGTGCTTCCCACGCTCCGCGAACAGGGACACGGCAGCCTGGTGCTGGTTTCCTCGACCATAGGGAAGCGGGCCATTCCCTACAACGCGGCGTACTGTGCGACAAAGCAGGGAATGCTGGGCTTCGCCGACGCACTGCGTATCGAACTCAAGCCCTTCGGGATTCACGTCGGCGTCGTGTGTCCGGCGCGCACCGATACCCCGTTTTTCGATCGTATGACCTACGCGGTGCCACAGACCGCACGCCGCAGCGTGCCCACCAATCCCCCGGAACTGGTCGCAAAGGCCATTCTTCGCTGCGTGCGCCTGCGCAGGCGCGAGGTGGTGGTCAGCATTCCGGGAAAACTCTTCGCTTTCGTCGGCTATCATTTTCCCCGGCTGAGCGATTTTCTTTTATATTACAATGTTCCCAGACCGGATAAGCCATGATCACGAAGCAGTATCTCCGCCTCATACTTTTTGACATCGACGGAACCTTGATCACGACCGACGGCATCGCAAAGACGGCGTTTGCCGAAGCGATCGAGGAAACGTTCGGCACGCCGACGATCGCGCATGCGCACGATTTCGCAGGAAAAACAGATCAACAGATTTATTCCGAGATCGTGCGCGGGTCGAATCTTCCGGAAGAGCTGCTCTCGACGCATCACGACGCGGTATTCTCTCTTTTCTTCCGCAAACTCGAAGAGCGTCTCGGCGAGGAAAATGTCACCGTTCTCCCCGGCGTACGGGCGCTGCTCGAAGCGCTGCGGGACGAGGAAGCCGCCACCGTCGCCCTGCTGACGGGAAACATGCTGCAGGGAGCGCGCATCAAGCTAACGCCTCCCGGACTGCTGGAATTCTTTTCCTTTGGCGCGTTCGGCAACGATGCGTATTACCGTCACGATCTGCCGGAAATCGCGATTGCCCGCGCGTATGAGCGCACGGGCGCGACATTCAAGGCCAAAGACATCGTCATCATCGGCGATACCCCGCACGATATCGACTGCGGACGCCACCTCAACGTGCGCAGCATCGGGGTCGCCACCGGAGGATACAGTCATGAATCCCTTGCGGAAGCCCGGCCGGATCATCTGTTCGAAGACCTCACCGAGACAGACCGGCTGCTCGACGCCATCTTCGATTAAATTCCTTTTCCTGGCGATCGCGCTCTGGAGCGCGACGGCCGGTCTGCACGCACAGCAGGCGCTGACCTGGCGCACGCAGCAGTGGACCGAATCCTTCTCCCCCGCTCCTTCGGCGCAATACTACCTGGGCACCGATACGCGCATCGATACCGCGGCGGGATATGTCATGCTGACTCCCGAAGCGGAAAGTCGCACGGGACGACTTTTTCTTCCCTCCCTTCTGCCTGTCGACTATTTCGACGTTTCCTTCCGCGCGTGGTTCGGACGCAGCGTCCCCGGCAACGGCTCCGGCGCCGACGGCATCGTTTTCGTCGTGGCGCCCATCTACGACTATGCGGAAAGCGGCGGCGGCGCGCTGAATTTCGACGGGTGTCTCGGATACGGGGTGGAGTTCGACACCTATCAGAACGACGACCGCAAGGATCGATCCCCAGAGCATGTCGCGGTGATCAAGGACCGCAGCGACAACCACCTCATCTCTGAAATACTGGCGGACAATACCTTGGAAGACGAACGCTGGCACGTGCTGCGTATCCGCTTCCGTGCAGGCGTCGTGGAGGTGTTCGTCGATGGGACACGCAGGCTCAATACGGTTATCACGGATTTCTATCCATTCGAAGGATTTTTCGGATTCAGTTCTGCCACGGGCTTCGCGACGAACGAACATCGCGTCGACGACATCGCGCTTTCCCTCCCCACACGCACGCACATCGAATTTCCTCCCGTCAATATCTGCCAGCCCTTCCAACTCGATACCGCGGTCTCGATCGAGAACAACCATCCCGACGGCGGGACGCTGCTCATCGCTTCGGTGACGCTCGAAACCGCGACACCCGGTGTTTTTTCCATCGTGTCGAATCCAGCTCCGGTGTCCGTGGATCAGGGCGGCCGTTTGACCATACCGCTGCGGATAGACATCACCGCGGCCGGTGCGTACGAGGCTGTGCTCAAGATCGCCGCGGCCAGTGGGGAAACGGTCTATGACACACTGCGCATCATTGCGGAAAAACCCGTGCTTGCGTGGTCGCCGCAGCGCATCGTTTTCCCGAAAACATGGGTGGGCGACACATCGACAGTGACGGCGGCGCTGAAAAATACCGGACGCGTCCCGGTGCGGATTTCCGGTACCCGATGGGAATATGCGGGGCGCGGCGTGTTTACGATTTCGATCGCGACACCGCTGACACTCATCCCCGGCGACAGCATCATGACGGTATTCCGCTTCGCTCCCCAGTCGATCACTCACTTTTGGGATTCCCTCTTCGTCGGTACGGAATGCGCGGAACTCGCCGCGCTGTATGTGATGGGGCTGGGAGAAAACGAGCACATGTTCTTCAGCCTGCGCACCCCGATGGTGTTGTCGCCCGGCGAAACGGATGCGCTGGTGATCATGCTGGATTCGGTCCCGCGAAACAGCGCGATCGAGGAGGTTCGATTTGAAGTGACGGTCGACCCCGCGTTCACACGGTTTCTCGGCCTTGAGACCATCTCTCCCGGACTCAGCTCCAACGCGAGCATCGACACCCCGTGGCTGCAGAACGGGATACTGCGTTTCTATCTGACCGAACCCGGTGGACTCCGCGACACCGGCGCGGTGATCGCGGTGAAACTGCAGGCCGCCGCGGAGGGTCCCGAATGCCGTGATATCCGCCTCGACTGGTCGATACATCAGCCCTATCGCCTCTTCGGTTACGCAATCGGGGACGTGTGCATCAATCCTTCCTGTCGGCATCCCGACGGCCTGCACCGGAGCCAGACGCCGGGGATGACGGTATCGCCCCAGCCGGCGCGCGACGTTCTGACCGTGCGGCTCGACGCCGTCTCGCCGGTCTTCGCAACGCTGCGCATGCACGACGCGCGCGGCAGGTTGGTACGTAGGCTGTTTGAAGGAACGCTCGAGAAAGGAGAACGCGTGATGCAGCTTCCTGCGGCGGATCTTCCGAGCGGACATTACTTCCTGTACCTCAACTGCCCCGAAGGCGGGAGCATCGTCCCCGTCGTCATTCAGAAATAGCGTCAGTCAGGATTTTATTGCATGAGGAGCAGGGACCGCGTATCCACGGTACGGCCTGAGACGGCACGAAGGTAGTAGGTTCCCGAAGGCAGTGTCCCGGTGGGCACGACGAGCGTATGTCCTGCCGCTCCTCCGTCGCCGTCATACATCGCTCGCACTTCGCGGCCCAGGGCGTCAAACAGACTCACGCGCACCCTCTCGCCCGCACGAGTCGGGGCAAGTCGAACGCTGATGCTGCCGCTGCGCTGTACGGGGTTGGGGTAGACGTCCGTGAGGAGAATATCGGCTCGTGCCGCGATCGCGGGAGGCACATCAAGTACTCCCGTCAATCCGAGATAATCCGCGGCCGCACCGAGCAATGCGCGTGCCGTCCGGTTGTACTCGCCGGCCGATGCGCAATTCATGTCCTCATAGGTAAGCGCCATCACATCCGCGCCGTAATTCAACCAGTACCAGCTTTCGGGATAGCGGTCCGGCGTTCCCCCTGTCCAGCTCACAAAATAATCGTACGGTTGGATACCGCCCGGGAAACGCGCGCGGGCGAAATTGATGAAGCGCTGTTCGAGCTGCGTGAACATCTCCGAGGTTCCCGCGGCGGCATGGTAGACGAAGTAGCGCTTGCAGTCGTAGGCGGAATGCAGATTGAGCGCCACGTCGATCGGTGCGCTGCTTCCCATCAACGCGATGAGATGACGGCGCAATGCCTGCACCTCGGGTTCGGGCGCCGCTGCGTTCCAGTTGCTTTCGAGGTCGACTCCGTGCGCGTTTTCCCGGGCGCGCTGCAGTTCCACCCCGTCGGGATTGAGCATCGGAAGCACATGCACGATCGCGTTGTCGAGAATCAGATTTCCCAGTGCGGAGCCCCCGAGGAGTTCCTCGACAATGGCGCGCGCGACGAATGACGATTCCGATTCGATCGGATGCGTGCGGGCATGAATCCAGATGCGCTTTTTCGGGAGTTTCGACGCGGGATTGGTGAACACCATGTGATACAGCGGACGTCCCTGGACGCTGCTGCCGATGACATCGATGCCGGTCATGGGATGCAGCGCCCATCCCTGCATGTCGGCGATCAGCGCATCGCGGCCATAGGCCCAGACCTGCGTGTCCCCCGGTTTCCGCAGCGAAAACCCGCAGGGATCGTCCTCCCGCTGCATCGCGGTGTGCTCCATCCGCGCCTCTTCATCCTCCGCCCGAACCGTGACCGCTGCATCAGCCTTCGAGCCGATGGCATCAGGCACCTGGGAATACAACCGGAACGGGAAAAGGAAAACGGACAGGAGAAGAAATGCAGAGAAACGGGAGGAAACGGGAACGATACGGAGCATGCAGGATCCTTTCATGGAAACACTTCTCTCCAGATTACAAAAAATTCATCAGAATATAGGTGCGAAAACCATGCGCCGCCCTTGCCACGGACCCGCAAATTGGATAGATTTCAATCATAGGCTATGCCGGACCTTTTTATCCTATGATCACGGCGAGTGGCCCCGCCTCCCTTTCGTCCGTCCCTGTTCCCCGTATCCAGGAGTTGCTATGAGAATGCTTGTCTCCGTGCTTGCGATGCTGTTGCTGTATGCGTCATCCCTGCTTTGCCAGATGCCCGTGGATTATCGCGACGTCGGTCTGATCATCAACGACAATGACACGAATTCCGTGGCCATCGGAGAGTATTTCATCCAGAAACGGAATATCCCCTCGTGGAATGTCATTCACGTACAGGCACCGGCGAAGGAGACCATCACCCCTGAGCAGTTCGAAGATATGCGGTTTCAGATCGAAGAATACCTCACGGTCACGACGGGACTGGTCGATTCGCTGAATTACTTCGTCACGACGAAAGGGGTGCCGCTGCGCGTGCTGCACAACAACGACGGCGGCGATGCCACCAACGCGTCCGTCGATGCGGAGTTGATGCTCATCCTCGGAGCGTACGCGAACCAGATCCATCAGAACACGCTTTTCAGTTCCCCCACATCCGTTCGCACGCACGGTTATTTCCGCAAGAACGAGCACTATTCGCGCAAGGCCATCGTGCCGGGATCAAGTCCGCCGGCACCCTATGACCTGTTTCTCACGACTCGGCTCACCGGACTGACGAAGGAAGATGTCTTCACGCTCATCGACCGCTCGGGGCCGTTTACCCTCGTCAACAAGGACAGTGCGCTGTGGGTGTTCGATCGCGATCCCCGTCCGATACAGCTCGATCCGTACGACCTCAACTTCGTGGCCGCCAGCCAGATCCTGAGCGGGAAAGGGTGGAATGTCCTCCTCAACGAGGACTCCGTTTTTGTCACGGACCAGCGCAACGTGCTCGGGTACGGGAGCTGGGGATCGAACGACCATTACGACCATCATTACACTTCGTATGCGCGGACGCGCAATCACTGGCTGCCGGGCTCGGTGGCGGAAACGTATGTCTCCACCTCCGCGCGCAACTTCACGCCCGGCGGACAGGCGGGACAATCGCGCATCGCCGATCTGATCGCCGAGGGATGCACGGGGGCAAGCGGGTATGTGTTCGAGCCATACACGGTGGCCCTGACGTGGGTAAACTATCTCGCGGACCGCTATACCAGCGGCTACAACCTCGCGGAAAGCTATTACATGTCGAATCCGACGATTTCCTGGATGGCCGTGATCGTGGGCGATCCCAAGACTTCCATCATCACCGAGATTCCGACTCCGCCGCGTCCTATCGCAGACGTGCCGGCCGAGGTCTGCAAGGGGAGCAGCATTCTTCTCCGCGCCGACAGCACCAAGCCCGGCAACATGTTCTGGTTCGCAGGCGACTCCGCGACAGTGCTCAATGCCGGCAGCGAACTCACTCCGCGCCATCCGCTCTATGTCGCATCCGGGGTTTCCACATGGGTGCAGGCAGACTCTGTCGGGAACAGGACCTTTACCTTCATGAACGAAAATTTCGTCGGCCGGGGATTGTTCGAGGCAAGCGTCGATATCATTGCGGCGCCGGAGGCGATGCTCGACATTTCCGCCGACACACTCTATCTGAGTGAAGGAGCCACTTTGCAGTGCTCCGTCAGTGCTCCAGGAGCTGTTTCCTGGGATTGGAATTTCGGCGACGGCGCGACCGGAACGGATCCGACCGTTCAGCACAGCTACACGCGTACGGGGAGCTTCGTCGTACGTGTGACAGTATCCAACGGGAAATGCACCACCGTGCTCACGCATACCGTCGTCGTGCTGCAAGTCAACGGGACGGATGATATCCCGGCGCTTGCTGCATCGGTCACTCTCGGGCGGAATTTCCCGAATCCCGTCTCTATGGTCACCGCAATCCCCTTCACGCTTCCCGTCCGCATGCATGTGCGACTTCGCGTCTTCGATGCGTTGGGGCGACTGGTCGCCACGCTCGCGGATGAGAATTTCGATTCCGGACCGCACACGATCGTCTGGCAGCCCGCACAGCAATTGAACGGCGTCTACCACTGCGTGCTCGAAGCCGACGGCACGCGGCAATCGCAGCGAATGAGCATCGTACACTAGGCGGAAACCAATTCTCGGCTCCGGTGTCTACCGTATATGAATTGCGCCGATAGAAATAGTCCTGCACTCGGGTCCGCAGCTGCCGCGGCGGTTCTGCTGCTGTGCGCGTTTCTCTGTGCGATTCCACTCGCGGCACAGACCGTCACCATCTCCGGAACGGTGAAGGACGGAAATACCTACCGTCCACTTGCGGACGTGAACATTACCGTACCCGGAACCCGTTTCGGGTGTTCGAGCGACGCGGCCGGTTTCTATTCGCTCAGCATCACGGATGTCGACGAACAAACCGCGATCGTCTTTCAGCATGTGTCGTATGAAAGCCGCAGCGTGCGGCTTGCCGATCTTCGGCGCTCCGGCGATGTGTACCTGACGCCACGCGTCATTCCATTCGAGTCCACTGAAATCACCGGCACGCGTCTCGAAGGAGCCGCGGCGAAGGACATACCGCAGACGGTCTCCACGATCGAATCCCGGGAGTTCGAAGTGCGCGGGTATGTCGATGCCGGGGACCTGCTCCGTACGGAACACAGCATCCAGATCGACGAACAGTTCAGTGGCAAAAAACTCGTGTCGATGCGCGGCGGGAATCCCGACGAGGTGATCGTTCTCTACGACGGCATCAAGCTTAATGGCAGCTACACCAGCGATTTCGATCTGTCCCTGATCGAACTTTCCGACGTCGAACGCTTCGAAATCATCAAGGGCAGCAACAGCACGCTCTACGGATCGGAGGCCTTCTCCGGCGTGATCAACATCGTCCCGAAAGAGGAGCGCGAATATACGGTGCGGCTGCATCAGCAGATCGGATCGTATGACTCAGGCATCTGGGGACTACAGCTCTATCGTCGCTTCGGCCGCTTCGCGGGAAGCTACAGTCTGCGGAACGGCGGCATGACACGTGCATTCGAGGACCTCCCTGAAGACAAGCTCACGAATAGCAGTATGCATCACAGCGGCAGCTTGTCGTATCGTTTCTCCGAGGATGCGCAGCCGGCCGATGCTCTGACGCTGCACTGGAGAACCGCATCGCTCGAATATGTCAACGAACGCGATGGCGAGCAGCTCGACGACCGCAACAGCTTCGCCGGCCTCCAATACGCCGGCGGCCTTCCCCTTCTGGGCGATATCAAACTCGTGGCTGGATACAACGGACTTCGGCAGGACATGACGCTCAACAGCACCGACGCCTCCGTCGAACGCGGCGTGCACGAAGACGGCGGACAGGGAAGCATCGAAAAGCGATGGGCCCCCGGGATATTTGATTTTCTCTTCTCCTATCAATTCTCGCATGCACAGCTGGATGTGGGGGATATTCGCCGCAACCTGCGCGAACAGCCGATTGGTATCGCATCGACGCAGTTGACGCGGTCGCATCACGGACTGGTCGCAATCGGGAAACTGCACGGCGAAACGGGATCATCTTTCTTTCGCAGCTTCGATTTCGATGCGAGCCTGCGGCAGGATTTTGTCAGCGATGCGCAGGATGAGGTCGTGCTCCGCGAACAGAGCATCCCTGATGGCGCATTCAGCGAGCGCGATTGGAGCCACACGATCTTCAAGTTCGCCATCGACCTGAAGGGGATGAAGGAGAATTTCCTGCTCGACGTCTTCCTCAGCTACGGCAACAACGTCCGCTACCCCACACTGTTCCAGCAGGTGAACTCTCCCGCGCTGCTCGATCCGTCGCGGGTCGGGGAAGCGCTCGAGGTGGAAACGAATCGAAGCGTGGAAGTCGGCGGTTCGCTCACGCGCAGTCTGCAGGACGGCGCCGTCAGCGGCTGGGAAGTACAGGGGAGTTTTTTTCAGAACAGCTACGACAACAAGTTCCGCAGCATCAGCACGCCAGGCATCCCCCTCACCCTCTACGACAACGTGGACAACGCGCAGATTTCAGGCCTGGAAGCGAAGGCGGCACTGTTTTTCTGGGGGAAAAAGGTACTGACGGAATTCGGCCTCTCACGGTATTTCATATCCGAGCAATCCGCTTTCCCGTTCAAATCCGACAGCAAGCGCACAATCAGCATTCTCCTCGATCACGCCGGATATTCGCTGCAGCTTTTCCATTTCGCCGAGAGTTCGCAAATCGGCCTGCTCCGTCAGCCCGATGGCACCTATGCGGAGGTGGAGCTGCCCAGCTTCAGCAACATTGATGTTCATGCGAGCAAGTTCTTCGACATTGGCAAGTTCCAGTTGTTCGTCAACATAAGCCTGCGCAACATTCTCAACAGCGAGAATGTCGTCCTTTCCGGACTCGCCCTGCGCGACCGGCGCTATTACCTCACAGCGGGGATACAGTACTGATGAACAAACCCTGCAGATATACGCCTCCTTTTATCGTTTTTTTGGGACTCCTCCTTGCTGCCAGTGCGTGCACGGATAATCCGTTCGAGAGCGATCCGACGGTCGCGGCGTCCAAGCGCCGCATTCGTGGCACGGTACGGCTGTCGGACAGGGCGGACTACAGCGGCGCATACATCTGGATGGAGGGCTTTGACCTCGGAACGGTGACGAAGCCTGACGGGAGTTTTTCGCTCACGCTCCCCCCTGTCGGCATGCAGAGCACACCGGGCGGGAACGAAGGGGCCTTTCGTCTCTATGCGTTTCTTGGCAATTACCGCATGCAGAACGTGAGGACCGCGGTCCACGACGGTACCTTTGTTTTCCCGAGCACGGATGTGGACGAAGATGGGAATATCCACGAAGACCTCTTTCTGCAGGAGCTCTTTTCGATTACCACAAACCTCAGCCGCGGCAGCATCGAAGCGGATTCTCCGCGTGTCCTTTCCATAGAAGTCATCCTGCGCTCTTCGGTTCCCCCAGTCGAAGTCTACTACCCCCGCATGGTCGGAGCAATCGAGGGACCACTGCTTCTGCATAATCTTGGGACCGGCGAAGTCGAAATCTTTAAAAGCACCGTGACGGGCGTGGAAATATCCGACTACGTCGAGATCGGTCCCGTCGCGTATTCGCGGTCGATGATTCTCAACATTCCGAAATACAAGCTGCAGGCCGGTGAGTATGAAATCATCCCGTACCTGCTGCCCCGCGATCGAAACATGCCGTACGGACTCCTTGCAAGCCTCGGCACCGACATCAGCGCAATGAGTACGCAATACGTGTATTATCCATTCCTGCGTCAAGGCGGCCGTCTGCGGGTCGAAGCAAACTAGGCAAACCTGGCATCCGAGGATCCTCCCATGGGTAATGCGGACTCCGCAGGCTAAACTTCAATGCGTATATTGCTGTCAAAGGCTGAGCGTCCTCGCCGCCTTTTTCCCGGCAACTCCGATTGACACACGAAGGTGATCCTATGAAATACACGATTGCGACATTCTGTCTCCTGATCTTTTTCTCCCTCTTCCCTCTTCAAGCCCAGCTCCGCCACGCGGAAACCGACATTCCTGTTCGTGACGGAAACGTGCTCAGCGCGGATATTTATGTCAACGAGGGGAGCCGCCCGAAACCGGTGATACTCGTGCAGACGCCGTATAACAAGACGACGTACCGTCTTACTTTCGGATTGTACCGCGAGACCGTCTTTCCTCTGGATTCGTCGAAGTATCAGTACGTCATCGTCGACTGGCGCGGATTTTACGCATCGAAAGACGCCGCTGTCGCCGGATATGACCGCGGGCTTGACGGGTACGATATCGTTGAGTGGATCGCGGCACAGCCCTGGTGCAACGGGAAGGTGGCCACCTACGGCGGCTCCGCGCTCGGGATGATTCAATTCCAGACCGCCCGACTGCATCCACCGCATCTGGTCTGCGCCGCACCAATGATCATCGATTACAGGACGGAATACTCCGATTATTACTACGGCGGCGACTTGCGCCGGGAACATGTCGAGACACTGGAAAAGCTCGGCTTTATTACGGTAGGCCTGGTTACTTCCCAGCCGGTGGAGAACGCCTACTGGAGACTCGTGACCAGTCGCAGCGATTATCCGGCCGACATCGAAGTGCCGCTGCTCATGGTAAGCGGATGGTTCGATCATTATCCGAACGACGTGCTCCGCGCTTTTCATGATCTGCGCGCACAGAGCGGCGAGAACGTCCGGCAGCAGCATCGCCTCATCATGGGGCCGTGGCTGCATTCATCCGTCGACCTCGCCGATCAGGGTGAGCTCACGTTCCCCAACGCCGTCAGAATTGCACGCGAAGCTGCATTCGCGTTTTTCGATTACTACCTCAACGGTGCGAAGAACGGCTGGCCGCTGACGCCGGTAATGCGCTACTATCAGATGGGGGAGAACGAATGGCGTTCTTGCGATGACTGGTTCGCTCTTGGGACTGACGAACACACGCTGTTTTTCGGCAGCGGCGGAAGTCTCTCACGAGAACCCGCGTCTGGCGGCGGAACCGCGGATGCCTTTTCCGCCGATCCACGCGATCCGAGTCCGTCGCATGGAGGCGCGCGATTCAATCCGTTCGATCCTTCGGTCATCCCTGGACCCCTCGACATTCGCGACGTCGTCGAAAGCCGCTCGGATGTGCTCGTCTACACCACGGAAACTCTCACGGAAGATCTCGTCGTCAGCGGGGCAGGAACGGTGCAGCTGTTTGCGCGTTCCGACAGGCCTGATACCGATTTCTCGGTCCGGCTCTGCGATGTGTATCCCGACGGCAGGTCGATCATTCTGACCGATGGAATCACGCGCGCCCGATTTCGTGAGGGAACGGACCGCGAAGTGTTTATGAACCCCGACTCCGTTCACCGTATCGACATCGCGCTACAGGAACTGGCGCACACATTTCTCAAAGGACACCGTGTGCGCGTCGTCATCGGCGGCGCCGACTACCCCCGCTTCGATATCAACCTGAACAACGGCAGTGCGTTGTACGCAGCCGGTGACACGCTGACGGCGGCGAACCAGATCTATCATTCGGATGTGTTCCCTTCGGCCCTGATTCTCGAAACGGGACAGACGGTGAATGCTTCGCGACTCCCGGTATCGCCGGCGTCCCTTCGTCTCTTGGAGCCCTGGCCGCAGCCGCTGACACAGGGCAACAGCCTGCACATCAGCTTCGACGCATCCCCGGCGCAGAACGTGCGGATCGACATCCGTGACTTGCTTGGCCGGCATGTACAAACGCTGTACGAAGGAAGCGGCAAGGAAAAGGCCCAACTGTCATGGGACGGCACAAATGCAGCGGGACACCTGGTGTCTCCCGGCGTGTACGTGCTGACACTCGCTTCCGCGAGTGAAATACAGACACGACTCCTGAGTGTCGTACGATAGATCGGCGGAGCAGCGGAGACATGTCCCCGGAGTATTGCGTCAGGATTCTTTCACGCCTCATCGATGTTATAAGAGACTGAGTCAACCACACAGCAATTGAGCAAAATGCAGCACCATGATCCGCTGATCGCGAATCCTCCTGAGAAAACAGAGGGACCGTTCACCACTGTCGTCCGCCGCACGATCAAGACGGGCAAGGAACAAGCCTTCGAGGAATGGCTGAGCGGCATCATGAACGATGCGATGCGCTTCGAGGGCCATCTCGGCGTCGGTATTATCCGTCCATCGAGCAAAGCGCGTCTCGAGTATCTCATCGTGTTTCGCTTCGATACCTACGAGCACCTGATTGCATGGGAGACCTCGGAGGTGCGACGAAACTGGGTGCAGCGCGTCCAACCCCTGATCACCGGGGAAACCAGCGTGCAGCGCATGACCGGCCTTGAATACTGGTTCACCGTGCCGGAACATCCGGGGAGCGTCCCTCCTCCCCGTCATAAAATGGCTTTCGTCACTTGGCTGGCGCTGTTCCCTCTGGTTCTGGTGATCCCACCGTTGATACTTCGATTTCTTGGTGCGATACCGTCGTGGGGACAGGTCATGATCGTCGCCGCCGTCATGGTTCTTCTCATGACGTACGTCGTCATGCCGCAGATGACACGGCTGTTTTCCGGCTGGCTCTATCGCAGGCTCGATTAACCGTGCTCGCATCGGAACATATTTTCTCTCTGCTGTTCGAACGCACCGCCGCGGGCGCGCTTGTTATCGCGGGGCTGCTCGCATTGGTCTCCCTTCTCTTTTTCCGCAAGCCCCTCCATCGGCGCGTCGCGGCGCTGCTGCTCTTCGTCGCCGCCTTCAGCGTGTACGACGTTTTCGGGTACGACTTCATCGTGATGACGGATTCGACTGCGGCCGCCAGCATCGCGCAGCGGCCCGAGTTGCAGGCGGCATACACGGCAAGTCTGAATGCCTACCGCATCGTGCAGGTTTCCTTTCAGTTCATCCTCAGCGCCGCGGTGCTTTTCGCCGCCGGCTGGCGGGCGATGCTTGCGGGAAATCTTGTCTGGTGGGGCGCCGGCTGCGATCTGATCTACTACGCTGTCACGTTTCGTCCGCTCCCGTCTGAATGGAACTGGCTGTGGTTCACGCCGCTCGGCATCTTTCTCGATTCCCTGTCGCTGCCGATCGTGCTGCTTCAATGCGTGGTCTTGACGACGACGGCGCTACTGCTGATCTCTCCCATGGCCGAGCCGCATACGAAGCCGACCGTGCTGTGACGTTGCCGATACCGGGGGTCCCGAAAGGTTGCCGCATCGCGCACGTTGGCTCGCCCCTACACGCACCTACCGCTCCTTCCCGTTCATAAAGTCTATCATCAACGTGTTGACGATCTCCGGTTTCTCTATCTGAATCATATGCCCCGCCTCAGGGATCATCCGCAGTTTCGCGGAGGGCATTTGCGCTGCTCCAGCTTCCATCACACCGCGCGTCGTGCCGCCATGAAGATAGGGGTTCGGGATAAGATTATCCTTTTCTCCGGCAAGGATCAGGACCGGCAGCTTCAGCTGATCGAGTTTCTGCCATACCGGCTCCTCGATCATGGCCGCGACGCATCGCGACACCACGTACGCGAATCGTTCGAATGCGGGGTCCTTGGCCATGCGCACGCGTTCTTCCACCATCCATTCGAGCTCGTCCCGCCAGTCGTAGAAATTCGACGACAGGTTCGCGCGCACGCGGTCTTCAGGTGTGTTGATGACGAACGCCGGTGAGACGGCATCTTTCATCCAACGGCCTTCGCCGTCCTTGAAGCGTTCGATCCCCGCGGGAGAAAGCAGGATCAGGCCCTCCATGCGCGTGCTCCCCTGCAGCGCCATGGTCATGGCGACTTGTCCGCCCATGGAATGTCCGGCAATGACCGCCTTGGGGATGTTGAGTTTCGCCAGCAGCGCATCGAGCGTCTGCGCGTAGAATCCGATGCCGTACGGCGTACCGTAGGCTTTGGCCGATTTCCCGTAGCCGGGGAGGTCCACCGCGATCACCCGCAGTCCGGCCGCGGTGAGGGGAGCCACATTGTAGCGCCAGAAACCGGCGTTGCTCGCGAGGCCGTGCACCAGCACGACGACAGGACCGTTGCCGCCGCTGTCATGCCAGGCCATCTGTACGCCGTTCACGACGCCCGAAGCAGTCGGGAACGTGTAATCGATGTCTTCGAACGCCAGGGGCGGAGCATCATAATAGAATCGGGTGGAGCTGCAGCCAGTGACCATAAAAATGACGGCGAGAATGGGATACAAGGATAATTTCATAGCGCATGCCGTAAATAATGGAAATCCGGAGGCGAAAATCAGAACATCAGCCAGGCGATGGAAGCGAAAACGACCCACGGATCGTACGGCCGGTGCTCGGTGTTGCGGACGAAGGGACTGTCGTAAAAATCGCCTGGGACCATGTAGGCCATATGCAGTCCGAATTGCAGAAAAACGCCGTAGCTGTACTTGAATTCGGCGTTCGCCTCGTAGCCGATGAAGTCGCCGCCGAGTTCCGGTTTTTCATTCGAGAATGCCGCTGCGGCCCCCAGCTTCATGCCGAGCTTGTTGGGGATTAGATCGTTGAAATAGTTCACGAACAGCGCGCGTGTCCCGAGTCCCAGATTCGAGATATCGTGCACGGCGGAATAGTAGCGATTGATCACCTGCGCGTCCGGAAAGAGCAGGAATGCCCTGTGGGAGCTGTAGATGCCGACCGGGGAACCCCATGTATTCCCGGTAATGACACCGGAATATTTCCCGTCGGCGGCTCCATCCTTGTCGCCCGTGGTATAGAGCGCCTCGACGCCGATGCGATCATTCAGCGTCTGCCCCGTTTTATAATAGAGCGACGCCTGGCCGGTGACTCCAAACATATCCACACGCTTACTGGCGGTGCCATCGAGTCCGACGGTGTCGATGCTGCCGAGGTTCGCCATGGCCAGGGCGCTTGCCCACCAGCGGCCGTTGACGAACTCCCGGTTCCAGGCCGTGTTGGCACCGAACCAGAACACATCCGCGGTGTATTTGGGATTGTCGAGCTGAAGACGTGCACCACCGTTGTAATTGACAAGCGACGAATTGAACCCCTGTCCGAGCACGGAAACACCGCCGCTTCCCGCACCGCGGTCACGTACGTACCAGGCGCTGCCGCCGAGCTCCCAGAGGGGATTGACCTGCGTCTCTGCGTCGGCCATCCAGAGCACGACATCGTCGTCGACCTGGATCAGGTTTTCGTAAAGCTGATAATAGGCCAGACGCGCCTTGGTCACGGCGGAAAGCTGCATGTAGCTGCTCACTCCCACGCCCTGCGTGCCCCAGTACATCAGCCGATTGCCGCTGGTCTGATTCGTCCACAACGTGTTGACATTCGGGTCGCGCACATTGTCGAAAATGCGCTGCAGACCGACGATCACGTTCCAATCCTTCGATGGCCGCAGCTCGACATTGGCCATCAGGGTTTGAATGTTGACCGTCCCGCCGCTGATGGCGCCACCGGTATTGTTCCCGACGCCGTAGTTGGCATCGCCCCAGGTCATATCGACTTTGAAGAGTCCTCGGAAGACAGCCGATCCGTCGAGGATCGCAGGGCGATAGACAAACAGCGGGACGAAGCGCGTCTCCCCGTAGATTGCGGTCCGCGGCAGCGTCGTCGTGGTATTCGCGCCGAAAAGCCGGCCGATGATCTGTCCACGAAGGAGTTCATTCGTCGGTGCGATGTTCGTTGTTGAAAAACGATTAAACATATAGCCGATGAACTGCAGCTCGGGCGCGGGTTTTTCGGGTATGCCGCGGCTGCGGTCGTCGTCGACCGGATAGTCGGGCATCTGTGCGCAGAGTGGCGCGGTGAGCAGGAGGAGCAGGAGAACGCGCAGCATTATTCCACCTCGCGGTACATGAACGGTACGAATAGGGAGGGACCACGGGGTCCCTCCCGTAACGGAATCAGTTCTTGACGTAGTTCTGGATGTTGATCATGCCGAAGGCGCCTCCGGCGGTGCTGCCGAATCCGAGTGCCGGCGTCGGCTTGGTCACGCCTGCGAGGGGCGGTTCGGTCTGTGCGATCTCGTATTTCATCGTGATGCTGTTCGCACCGACGGTGACTTCGTAAATCCCTTCCGCCGTGACCGAGGTCGGGGCTCCCTGGTTCACGGTGACAGTGCGGATCATGTCATTCGGCGCAGGTGCATTTCCGGCCGCGGCGACATAGACGCCGGTCAGGTTCAGCGAGGTGCCGGAGGAATCGGTCTGGACGACCAGGTATGAACCGTCGGACTTGAAAGTCGCGACAATCTTGCGGACGTTGAACGGTGCGCCATACAGCAGCGGTGCGACGTTGGCGCCCTCGGAGGTCCAGGTGCCCACGATCGGATCTTCGACAGTGAACTGCACAGTGACTTCCGATCCGGTGCCGCGTTTGAGCTTGATGCTCGTCGCGCCAATGGCCAGCGAGCCAGGCACCATGACCTTGATTTCGGTGTCTTTGACCGACGTTGGCGTAACGGTCACGCCGCCGAAGGTGATTGTCAATTCGGCGGGATCGGTACCGAAATTCGTGCCTTTGATCGTCACGGTCGTTCCGATCGGACCCGAGATCGGGGATAGATTGGTAACGGAAATCTTGTTGCTCGGGGCGACGGGCGTGCCGTCATCATCGTCCGAGCATGCGGAGAAAACAAACATTGCCGCGACCAGAAAAAATGGGAGAAGGCGGAACTTCATGGCAGTATTCCTTCGTGAGTGATGTGTGTAAATGGTAGAAAACAGATGGACTCGTTTTGGAAACGCGGCTCAATCCGTACGCGGAATGAGAACGGATTCACCCTCGGCAACAATCACGGCGTCCTGATTGCGGCAGCGCGTGGAGAGTCGAACTCGATTTTTTTCTTCGAGTAATTCGGTGACCTCAACTTCGGCAGTGATTGTATCACCAATATACACGGGTTTGAGGAAACGCAGCGACTGCGAAAGATAAATAGTGCCCGGTCCCGGGAGCTGCGTTCCGAGCACGGTAGAGATGAAGCCGGCATAGAGCATTCCATGCGCGATGCGGTGCTTGAACATGCTCTGCTCCGCATAGACCGCATCGATATGCACCGGATTGAAGTCCCCGGTGATGCCCGCGAATCCGTACACGTCTGATTCGCTGATCGTTTTCGTGAATGAGGCCGTGTCGCCGACCTGCATGTCCTGCAGCCGTTTACCTTGCATGATCGAATTCTCTGAGCTGTTTTTTAAGAATCTTTCCACTGTCGCTCACAGGAAGAGCGTCAATAAAGACAACGTACTTCGGAATTTTGTATTTTGCCAGATTCCCGCGGCAGAATTCGAGAATTTCCTCGGCGGTCGCAGTCGCATCGTCGTGAAGCACGATAAAGGCGCGACCGACTTCACCCCAACGCGGATCGGGAACGCCGACGACGGCGACGGATTTCACAGCCGGATGCGATCGCAGGAAATGCTCGATTTCGGCCGGATAGACATTCTCAGCCCCGCTGATGAACATATCCTTCTTCCGATCCACGACATAGAAATATCCTTCGTCGTCACGACGCACGAGATCGCCGGTATGCATCCACCCTTCGCGGATGGCCGCTGCCGTCGCCTCCGGATTGTTCCAGTACCCAGGTGTACAGACGGGACCACGCAACAGCAATTCGCCGACCTCTCCATCGGCGACATCCTTCCCTGCATCGTCGACGACGCGCGTGTCGATGTAGAAATTCGGAAAGCCAATTGAGCCGATCTTGCGGATGGCGTCTTCCTCGTTGAGTGAAAACACATTCGGTCCGAATTCGGTCAGGCCATACCCTTGCCGTATCGGAACGCCCTTCTCCTGCCACACCCGGATCAGGGCTTCGGGCATGGGTTCCCCGCCGACGATGGCGTAGCGCACCGAGGCCAGCGACGCATCGGCGAAGGCAGCGGCGCGATGCATCATGTCCATCATGGTGGGAACGCCGAACAATATCGTGACGCCCGCGTCATCGCAGAGACGAAGGACCTGCTCGGGATCGAATTTCTTGAGCAGAATGATGTGTCCCCCGCGATGCAGAAACGGCGTGGTCAGCACGTTCCACCCCCCGGTGTGGAAGAACGGCGCGAATGTGAGCGTCACATCCTGCTGCACGAGATTCAAGCGCATGGAGGTATTGACGGAATTCCAGAACAGCATTCCGTGCGTGATCACCGCGCCCTTCGGCGCACCTGTCGTGCCCGAGGTGTACAGCACCATGACCGGGGTGTCGAAATCGGCATCCTGATCGATCGCTTCAGCAGACAGGGATTCGTTGAACATGCGCACGGTCAGACTGTCGTGACCGTCAAAGGCCGCGGTTGTCATGCCTTCACGCAGCGATTGCGGCAGTGCCTGCACCGTCTCGTCAAACTGCCGCTGGCAGGTGAAGAGCACCGGTGCACAATCGGTGAGAATATGCGCGATCTCTCGCGGAGCCAGACGATAATTGATCGGCACGAGTATCGATCGCAGTTTCTGTGACGCGAAAAAAAGAAAGACGTATTCGACTTCATTGGTCGAAAGCACAGCAATGCGCTCACCGGCCTCGACCCCGTACTCGTTACGCAGCACGCCTGCCAGACGATTGACGATGCGGTTGCACTCGGCATAGCTGAAACTGCGCCCGGATTCCTGATCCGTCAGCGCAATGCGATCCGGGGAGTACACGGCCCACCGGTCAAACCAGTCGGTCCTTATCGGCGCTGTCGCATTCATTTTGCACGCTCCAGAGGAACTGGCTGCTGTGGAGTCGATTTCGCGAAAGCCATCATGATGAGCATGAACGCGACGCTGGCGATGAGGGCACATGCCGCCGTTACAGCGGGATTATTGTGGTATTTCGTCAGCTCGCCATAGTACATGCCGAAGTGAACACCGAGCGCCAGCAGCGACGCCGCGAACACCATCTCCTTCGTCGCGCGACGCGTGAACACGCCAAAGAGCACCGGGACGAACGTCGCGGCGAAAAGGCCGTACACGCCATTCTGGGCGAACAGGGCCACGGAAATCGATGGATGCAGGATCTGGTCCCACGATAGCAGCAGCGTGATCGGTGCCAGCGCCACCAGGAATATTTTCGCATAACGCAGCGAGCGCGTTTTCCACTCCTCGCTTTCAGTCAGTCGAGTCGGCAGCACACTGCGCAGAAAATCGTTCGCAAAAATCGACGACAGCGCGAGCAGAATACCCTCAAGCGTGGAAAAACCGGCGGAGAGAATGCCGAGCCCGATCAGAGCGCGCAGGGGCGGAGAGAACTCGTGCACGATATATGTCGCGATGACCATGTCGGGTTTGAGCACCTCGCCACCAAGCGTGAGACGGGCATACAGTCCCGTCAACAGCACCGCAAAAAAGAGTGTGGCGACGATGATCGCCGTTGCGAGATAGCGGTTCACGTCGCGTTCGGTGCGCAGATAGAGGGATTTCGAAATGATATGCGGCTGCAGGATGATGGCGATGCCAATGATGAAATTCGCCGCGAAGACCTCGAACCAGTCCCTGAACAACGCGCTGTCGGGATTGGTGGCGGAACCGAAGTGAGGAGCCACTTCGCCGAGCCGCGCGAAGAAACCGCCTCCGTCCCCGCCGAAAAACTCCAGACCGGACGTGATGAACAGGATCGCCACGACGATCATGATAATCGCCTGTATGGTGTTAGTCAGGATATGCGCACTTGCGCCGCCGAGCACGATGTAGCCGAAAGTGAACCCTACGACGACGAGCAATGCGGTCTCGATGGAAATGCCCAGGGTACTGCGCAGTACGACGGCGAGCCCGACGACGATAAGCACCAGGAACGTAATCTGGAGAAGAGAGAGCACGGAAAAGTACACCGTAAGGGAGCGGGCGCCGAATCGATCGCCGATCCACTGCGGCACGGTGATCACGCGTGTGCGGTCGCCGATGCTGCGGAATTTCTTGCTGATCACGATGAGTGCGAGAAAGATGCCCAGTGGTGTCGCTATCGCGTATCCCACGATCCCCGCCCAGCCGTAGAGATACATCAGCCCGGGATTGATGACAAACGTTGCCGCACTGGCCATGTTCGCGGCGAGCGAAAGACCGACGAAATATGGACTGACCGTTCGGGTTCCCACCGAGAATGTCTCCATGGAACGCGCGCGCGCGCGTGACCATATGGCGATGCCCGCAATTGTCATCGCGTACATGGAGAAGGCTATCCAGGCGTAAAGCGTCTCACCATTCATGGGTATTGCTCACGTGTTGTACGACCAGCCGAGTGCGAGCGCAGCCATCGCGATCCCGCCGCCGGAACCGACGAGCATCACAAGGTCCCCTTCGGCGAGACGATGCGCATCCGCGGCGTCGGCGATCGCCATGGGAATGCAGGCGCTCCCCGTGTACGCGAATTTGTCCATCACATTGTGCGAACGATCGTGTGGCACCTCGAGAATGTCGAGCGTCTGCCGGATGCTGTTGATGTTGATCTGCGTGAAAAAGTACGTCTTCACATCCTGCGGTGTTTTCCCGATGCGTCCGAGCACGGTCCGCACCAGCCGCGGCCAGTGCCGGGGATTCGTCTCCGGGGGAATTTTCCTGGCAAATCGGAGCAGTGTATCCTTTGCATCCACGCTGGCATGCGATGCCGGGATGCGCGTGCCACCCCCGTAGATGCCCATGTAATCATGGTAGCTGCCGTCCGCATACAGCGTGGAGGCCAGAACACCAGTGACCACATCTTCATTGTCTTCCCTTGCGGAGAGCACCACTGCGCCGGCGCCGTCCGCGAAGAGGGTGGCGATCCGGTAATCGTCCTGATCAAGATACTTGCTCATACCGTAGGCCCCCACCACGAGGATATGCCGGTACTGCGCATCGCTGCGGATATACTTCCACGCAATATCAAGGGCGGTGACGAAGCCCGCGCATGCGGTATTGACGTCGAACACACCGGCATTCACCGCGCCCAGACGGTGCTGCACCACCGCTGCGGTACTGGGAGAAATATAGTCCGGAGTATCGGTGGAAACGATGATCAGATCGAGCGCATCGGCTCCTATGCCCGCCTCGGCGAGTGCATCACGCGCTGCGGGTACGATCAGGTCCGACGTGGCCTGATCCTCCGACATATAGTAGCGCTGATAGATGTTTCGATTCTCACGGAGAAAGGCATCGATTTCCTGATGATGCCGCTGATCGAAAACCGCGTTGGGAATCGGTTCCCCCGGCACATACAACCCGGTACCGGTGATTATTGCATTTCGCATGTTCATGTCCTCGTGCTTCATACCTCTGGATCGGAGTTGCTGTCATTGATGCGCGCGGACCGGTGAGGTCCAAACGGGTGGAGCGCCGCTCAAGGCCCCAGTTCGTTCACACGCTGCTTCTCCGCGATCCATCGCGCTGAAAAGTCACTGTAAAAACTCTCCATGAGTGTGTAGAACGCATGCATTTCGCGAAGATTCCTTCGCATACCCGCGTTCGACGTGGATTCCGTTTCCCCGGAAAGGAACTGCTCGGCGATTTCCCTGTTCTTCCGGACCGCCTGCATGTTCAGCAGATGGTTATGATGGAACACATCCGGATCGATGGCATAGTAATCTCGCCGGTTTTCGCGTCCTGCTGTTTTCCTCAGCAGTCCCCTCCCCGCGAGCTGACGCACACTCTCGGAAATCGGCCCCTTGCTCCGTCCCAGCGCCTCACAGATTTCGTCGAGGGAGAGCGTCGCGGCCCGGGCCAGTAGAAGCCCGATGATCAGTCCATCAAGCCGCTTCCACCCGTAGGCAGCATAGAGATTGCCAAATTCCTCGACAAAATCCTTCTGCAGCTGCGCGGCACGATGCTCCATGTCTACTCTGCCAATATTTGGAATATTTCAAACGTTGAGAAAATATAGATCGTGGATCTGTCAATGTCAAGCGCGTTCCCTCCTTTCCCCTCACGCGGCATCTGTGTATTTTTATTGATGTGCTTTTTCTGACTACTACGGAATACAGAACAATGACGATGCTCAAAATTGACGGAAATTCCCTGACTCTCGACGACGTCCTGGCGGTCGCCGCCGGGACCTGCCGTGTCGCATTATCAGACGAAGCCCTGCCCCGAATGCAGGCTTCGCGCGCCCTGGTCGACGAATGGGTACGGGACAACAAGGTCATGTATGGAATTACCACCGGATTCGGAGAATTCAGCAATGTGCACATCGGACGCGACCAGCTCGAACAGCTGCAGCGCAACCTGATCGTCAGCCATGCGGTGGGCTGCGGCGATCCGATCCCAAAGCATATCACGCGCATCCTGATGCTGCTTCGGGCCAACGCGCTCGCGAAGGGATATTCCGGCATCCGCGTCAGCACGGTGGAGCTGTTGCTGGCGATGCTCAATGAGGACATTATCCCCGTCATCCCCTCGCAGGGATCGGTTGGTTCCAGCGGCGATCTGGTGCAGCTTTCGCATCTCGTCTGCGGGATGATGGGACTCGAAAACGTGTGGAACGGCGACGGTCACCGGCCGGCAGCCGACGCACTGAAGGAGAAAGGACTCGAACCTGTCGTGCTCGGCGCCAAGGAAGGACTGGCGCTCATCAACGGGACCCAAATGATGACCGCGTACCTGAGCTGGACCACCGCGCGAGCGAAATCGCTCATGCGGCAGTTCGACATTGCCGGCGCCATGACCCTCGAGGGACTGCTCGGCACAACCAACGCCTGCGATCCGCGACTGCACGCGGTGCGTCCCCATCCCGGGCAGCAGAAGGTGGCCCGCAACCTGCTGCGTCTGCTCGAGGAAAGCGAGATTCGCGAATCGCATCGCGAGGGTCACGATGCCGTGCAGGATGCCTATTCTCTGCGATGCATGCCGCAGGTGCACGGTGCTTCACGCGATGCCATCGCATATGTGGAAGAGGTGCTCCTCCGGGAAATCAACGCGGCGACGGACAACCCGCTGATCTTCGCCGAGACAAACGCGCTCATCGAGGGCGGCAATTTCCATGGTCAACCGGTGGCCCTGGCGGCGGATTTTCTCGGCATCGCACTCGCGGAACTCGCCAACATCTCCGAACGCCGAACCGAACGCATGGTAAACGGGAAACTGAGCGGCCTCCCACGCTTTCTGACATCGCAGGGCGGACTCAACAGCGGCCTGATGATCGCACAGTACACCGCGGCATCGCTGGTCTCGGAAAACAAGGTGCTCGCGCATCCCGCCAGCGTCGATTCGATTCCGACTTCCGCGAACCAGGAAGACCATAACAGCATGGGATCCATCGGTGCGCGAAAGGCCTGGCAGATCATGCGCAACGTCGAGAATGTACTCGCAGTGGAATTCATGACCGCCGCACAGGCTCTCGATTTTCATGCACCGATGGGACTCGGACGTGGCACACGCATTGCACACTCCCTGCTGCGGCAGTCCGTTCCGCATCTCGATGCCGATCGCCTGATGTTCGAAGATCTGCGCCGTACCGCTGAACTCGTGCAAAAAAATACTATCTTGGAAAACGTCGAACATACGATCGGAACTCTCGAATAGTTTATTCATCAGCGAAAGTGGTTGTGATGAACAGGAAGGATGATCCGGATATCGTTTTCACCCAGGACGCAGATCCCTACATCCCTGCGCTTGAAGTGAACGATTTGCGCCGCTCGTTGCGCAGCCTCATGAAACCGGCGATCACGGTTGATATCGATACCCCGATACGCGATGCCATTCGCCTCATGCAAAGCAAGCGCATCGGCTGCGTCCTGGTGACGAGCCATCGCAAGCTGCTTGGCATTTTTACAGAGCGCGATGTGCTGAAGAAAATCGTCGGGAGTTCATTTGATTTGCGTGTCACTCCGATTACGGAGGTGATGACCATCAATCCGCAGGCACTCAATGAAGATGACACCATCGCCTACGCGCTGAATCTCATGGACCTCGGGGGGTATCGCCATATTCCACTCGTCAATGATCTGTTCGAGCCCGTTGGTCTTTGCTCGGTCAAGGACATCATCTCGTATCTCGTCCAACATTTCGCGGACGAGGTGTTGAATCTGCCCCCCCATCCCCTGGCCGTCGCAGAGGAGGAATTCCCCTTGTCCGATGAACCCGACTTGCTGGCAGACGACGAAGCATGACACAACGCCCCAAATGACTGGGGCGTTTTTTTCTTTTGGTCGGCAGGAAACGTTTCCTGCGCGCAATGGCTCACCTGCTGGTTGATCGGATCATTTGCTGCAGATGTTGCAGATCCTTCCCTACCTCCGCACGGCGCGCAGTATCGGTTTCGAGCTCGAGATACATCCGCAGCTGCTGCTCTGCTTCAGGAAGGCGACCCGCCTGCATCAGCAGCAGCCCGAGATTTCTCCGGGCCTCCGCGAGAAGGGGATCGCACTCGACGGCCTTTTTCCAGTATCCGTATGCATATTGAGGACTCCCGGTCTGCATCCGCAGGTTGCCGAAGTTGAACCATGCAAGCGCATCGGTCGAGTCGCGCGTGAGCGCTGCGCGGTACTGCACGGCGGCTTCGTCGGCGCGGTGCTGCGCCGCGAGCGCATTCCCCAGATTCACGAGACCGTCAACGGTCTCTTCCTCCTTCAGCGAAGCACGAAAACGCAACTCCGCCCCACTATAATCCCCGCTGACAAATGCCGCCTGCCCGAGCTTGATGTACTCCTGCTCGAATCCCTGATGCACTTCCGGTTGCATAATGAACACTGCGAGCACGGCAGACGCCCCAACGATCACGGGCATGCGCAGTGACATGATCGTCCCTGCACGGCTCCGCTGGACAATCGTAACAAGCGCGTACGCCGCGTATGTGACCAGTACAGGCATCAGCGGCAGACGCAGACGGCCGCTGACAAAGAATACGATGGTCGAAAAAACGTATACCGCGATGAACATGGGTGGAATCCAGCCGCCGCGGCGCTCCGGCAGCGCGAGAAGCAGTCCGATCACCGCGAGGATCAGCAACGCAGGGAAGATGCCCGCGGGAAGTCCCAACACCGGCCCGAATTCAGAGGTAAAAAATCGCATGCTGAGACCCAGCTGATCGATTTCACCGCTATGGAAGAACAGCAGAAACTTGCGCCCGAGCAGGGATACTGCATCCACGGGATGGGCGGTGATCCAGGCAATGGCGCGATCACGCCAAAACGCTGACACTTCCGCCGCGTTCATTTCTCGACCGGTGTGTTGCTCGGCCCAGCGCCTCCCGTTGAGATCCCTGTCAAGATCCACTCCCTCCGGCATGGCGTACAAACCGGTCGCGTTCGCATTGTTGCCGGCATACAGATTGTAGCCAAACGAAGATGTCACTGGCATGAACACGCCTTCCGTCGCCGCATTATGCAGCGCGGTTGGCAGCAACAGAAGCAGCGTCGCAGCGGCATACACAAGAATGTTGCGCAACGGCGGACGAGACTGTCCACGCATGAACAGCCACATCACGAAGAGCGTAGGTAAAAATAGTATGATGGAGGCACGAGTAATCACGGAAAGACCGAGCAGAATGCCTGCGCCGATCCAATACCACAGATCCCTTCGCTCGAATGCCGAAATGAGGAAGAAAAGATGTGCGGTGAGGAGCAACGTCTGCAGTGATTCGGTGAGAATGAGTCCGTCGTAATAGATCAGCGGAGCATACATGGCGACGATGACCGCGGCGAGGATCCCCGTCCATCTTTGAAAGAGTTTGATTCCGAGAAGGTAGGTCAACAGTACCGTCGTACCGCCGAAGACGCTCTGGAGAATCCGCACCCACAGTTCCGGATTCCCGGTTATTTTCTGCACAACGGCGATGATATAGGGATAGAGCGGCGACATGAAATATGCATGCGGGATGCCCGCACCATTGATCTGCCCGGCCAGCCGCATGTACAAGCGCGTGTCGGAGAAATGCTGAAGAAAGAACGGTGTGTCTTCGAGCGAAAAGACAAAGAGCAAACGGAAAACGACGGCACCCGCGAACAAGGCCGCAGGGATGAGGATATCCGGGCTCTGGAGACCGCGCCATGGCGTGCGGTGATCAGATCCTGATGGCGGGGAGTTCCGCTTCATCGGTCTCGGGTTATTCGACGACGGACAGACGGCGCGTGAGCGACTGTCCAGCTGACGTCAACCGATAAAAATACATTCCGGTACGGAGTCCCTGCAACGGAATCAATAATTGATGGCGTCCCGCGGAGAAAGGACGGTCTGCGATGAGCGCGACCGAACGCCCGAGGGCATCGAAAAGTTCGAGCCGGGCACTCTGAGCTGAAGGGAGTGCAATTGCCGCGATGGTGCTGCCCGCTGAGACGCGGACAGGATTGGGATAGTTCTGTTCCAGAGAAAAAGCAAAGGAATTCGGGAGGGTAATCTCCACGATCGGCGAAAGGTCCGTCCTTCCGTCGAAATCGATCTGTCGCAGTCTGTAGCGGACTCGCCCATCGGGATTGGCCCCGGGGAGCGGATGGGAATCGATAAAAGAATATGACTGCGCTGCAGTGGTTGTCCCGTGCCCATCCACGAAACCGATGCGTTCCCAGAGGTTCATCATGCCCTTATCGGAGCTCGCGGCGAGCCGTTCGATGCTGAATCCACTGTTGTTTTCTTCCGTGGCGGTGTGCCATTCGAGTAGCACGGCGTCGTTGATACTGCGCGCAGTAAAGGAAGTAAGCTCCACGGGAGTTCCGTTTTGCCAGCAGACGTGGGTCTGGGTGCGGAAATCAACGGAATCAGCAGTTCCGAGCTGCAACTGTGTCCGCATATAATCCGTGGCCAACGTGGTTGTATTGTTTTGGTTGATGATAATGGAGCGGGTTGGATCCTGTGCAGGCTTCATCATCCGAATGCGCGCCACATCACCGGAAGGTCCGCGTACCCGCCAGGCGAGATAAAAGTCGTTGGGTGGATCAACCCATGCGATCGGGCTGTCTATGGTAAATTCGATGATATACATCGCATCCGGGACGAGCCCCTGCAGATTTGGCGGAATGAGTGCGATGAATTGATCAAGGATGAAATAGGTGGGGAGCTGATTTGCAAGCACACGGACCTCGAGAGTATCCGGACGCATTCCGCTAGACATGGCCCGCTCTACGCCCATGCCGATGAATGCCGTATCAATTGTCGCAACCCAATCAGCAGTCATGCGCACAGCGAACCAGGGAGTCGGTACGGCCTGCCGATAGACGAGTTCCTGTCCGCTCTCGTTGAAGTATGAGAGAGGGTCACACGGGATCTGTGACAGTGCGGTGAATGCGGGGAATAGAACGCAGAAAACAGCGACAGCAGAGCGAATATGCATGCGAATTCCATCCATGAAAGTGCGGAAAAACTAAAGTACACATAATGATTTAAACATACTACCCCTTACCCGGGGCAGGATCCCTGAAGCGTTCGACCCGGGCGACATCCCTGCAATCGCGATGTGTGAAATACGAACACGCCCTGTCCGCCGATGGCGGACAGGGCGCGTTCACTTGTTCGTTCCTGTCTGGTAAGCGCGGAATCCGCGGACTTACTTGGACAGCACCATCTTCATCGTGTTCGAGAAGGAAGCGGCACCGCTGGTGGGCACTGCATCGATACGATAGAAGTAGTTGCCAGAGGGAACATCGACGCCGTTCTGATCCATACCCTTCCAATTGACAGAGTAGGTGCCGGCATCCTGCGTGCTGCTGACGAGGGTTGCAATCTCGCGGCCAAGCACATCCATAATGCGCAGGGTCACGACACTGGCCTCAGGCAGTGTGTAGGAGATAACCGTCGAAGGATTGAACGGGTTGGGATAGTTCTGCTGGAGAGCGAATGCAGCCGGAGTCGGATTGACTTCGACGGCAGGTCCCGCCTTACGAATGCTGGGCACGGTGTAGATAACACCGAGGGAGCCCATGTTTTCGCTGGTGAAGCGGATATCGCCGTATTTGCTGCCGCTTGCGGCAGAAATCACGTTGTCATAGCTGGTCGCAGTGACACGATCCTTGCGGAACGACTGCGGTGCTTCGACCTTGAGATCCTGCGATGCGATGTAGGTCAATACATCTTCCTTCGAACGGAATTCGGGAAGCTGGACTGCCTTCACCGTGCCCTCAGGAACAGCATTGGGATCAACCTTGAGCGTGGCGGCAAGTTCGAGATTCGAATAGTCCACCGGACGTACGCGCTCGATGCCGTAAAGGACGTCGATTGCCTGCATCGTGGAACCAATCTTGCTGCTGCGATCGTAGACGAACGCAATGTCGTTGCCATTGGCGATGGCCGGAGTAAGAAGATCGCTGTTGACGTTGCCGAGAACAAAGATCGTGCTGTTCTTGTATGCTGCGAGGTTTCCTTCGCTGGCGTTGACAAGCACAGGATTCGTACCGCGGCTGCTGAGCACATCAACCAGCTCGTTGAGCTGTGACGCACTCACACCCGGATCGTACATGACGACCGGCTGTGCGAGGACGGTGAGGTCGTATTCGATCCTGTCGTTCACAGGATTCTGATCATCAGGATTGCGGGTAAAGTATGCTCTGACCTTGTAGACGCCGCCTGTCTGCGGGGTCCAGGGATCCAGATTGATCGAGAGTGTCTGGTAACCGTTGATTCCACCAGTGTTTGCAACATTGACCATGTCACTGTACAGCAGGTTGTTTCCACCGTCGTACACGCCGAGGTAAATATTGAAGTCCTTGGTGTTGCCGCCCTGCGTGGAAGCAGCCGTCACGCTCACGATCGGGGTCACAGGCTGACCGACAGTGATGGCTTCATCGTGCGCGGTCTGGCTCGACCAGCGGACATAGTTGACCGCGAAATCGTTGAGGTTGGTCATGTTGACACGGATAGGAGCGACGAAGTTAGCGAACGTCGTGTTGGCGGTTCCGAACGAAAGGTTCGGCGGAGTCGCGTTATCCGTGTTGATGTAGGTCATGCGGGTTCCAAGCGTCGCGTACGGGCCAAGCGGACCGAACAGGTCGCCGAAAACATAGCTTTCATAGCGATCATTGAGCGCCGGAATGACGCCGTATGTGTACGGGTAGAGAAGGACCTGTCCGCCCTGGTTGTCGCCGTTGTCGATGGTGACAACGTAGGTACCCGGGGCAAGGCTCACCGAACCACCGGCTGCAACGTCGGCGTTTCCGTTATTATCGATCGGGTAGATCGGGAAAGTACGCCAGTTGCCTTCGACATAGTCATTCATGCTGACATACGGTGAGCGGGCGACGACCGTCTGCGGTGCACCCGTGTATCCACCGGCACATGCCCAGATCGTTGCACGGACACGGGCGCGCGGTGTGACCACGGTACCCTTGTCAAAACGGTAATCGACGCTGGCAACCTTCGAGGTCGGGAACTTGAACAGTGTAAAGGCATCGCCGAGACCCTGATTCGGACCGATCGTCGCGGAGGCGATAACACCGGTGTTCTCAGGATTGATGAAGCTGTTCCACTGCACAACCTGATTGCCATGATACGACAGGGAGACATCGTTGACGTTGATCTCAGGCGACTCGAACTGATTGTCGGCGAGATCATCGTCGTAACGGGCCTGCATGAGGTTGAGGCGGAGATTGTAATCACCCTTGGGCACGAGGAGAACGTCAGCGTTCACCAGAGCACCGGCGACCAAAGGATCGCTGTCAAGTGCGCCCGGATAGGCATACGGACCGTGATAATGCGTTGCCGAAGGCGGCGCATAGTTGTTCTGGTCGATGGCCATGATGCGCTCGGTACCGGTCGCATCCTTCGGGTACATTTTCTGCGTTGCCCAGAAGACGAGGATGGGATCCTGATCCTTGGCATTTTCCTTGTACGGCGGAATCACGCCGACCACGTCGGAGAGATAGCCGAGGGCCGAACCCGTGAAGGTACCCGGGATGGGCACGCCCATGAGCGGACCAACGAAGCCCTGATGGCGGGAAGGATCGGAGATCTCGCCGCCGCCGACGATGTATTCGACCTGGAGATAGGTCACGCGAATGTGGCCGAAGCCAAGCTGTGCGTCATTGAAGCAATCGTAGACGGAAACATAATAGAGACCATCAACGGGCTGACCGTTGAGCGTGCTGAGTGCCTGCTCACCGCGCAGTGTTCCTGCGAAACCGCCGTTCGGACCGGCAGTGATGTTGTCTGCAATCTGATCGAATGCGAAGTCGTCGAAGGTCACGCAATCGTAGCCGTACTCATCAACACCGGGAAGCGGCGAGAGGCAGGCTGCGAGACGCACACCACCGTAGAGACCGCTTGCGCCGCCCTGCAGTGTATTGACCGTACCGGCACCAGTGGGCCAGCCGGAGGCATTCTTGGCCTGGAAGCCAGGATCGCCAACGCCCGGGGGTGCGGGAAGAGGAAGAATGCCGGGGGCGTCTGCCACGCGGCCGAAATAAATCGAGATATCTTCGGTCAGACCGGTGATGAATGTGCTGCCCGGAGCAAAGTTCGTCTCAACGGTAATAGTCACGCGGAAACGTCCTGCCGGATAACCGTTTGCGGTCTGGCCAACAATGGCACCGGGGTGACCGGAAATAATCACGGGGAATGCATCGCCGTTCTTGCCGAGCACGACGCTCGGGTCGTTGCCTGCTCCGTTGCAGAGGAGACCCGGGTTACCACTTTCATTGGGAATCTGAGCGCGGTTGGGATTGGTCTGCGTTGCCGTGGTGCCGTTAATCTGTCCGCGGATGGTGGAACCACCGGGGAAAACCAGATTGACGGGAGGATTGAACGGCTGCACCGCTTCAATAATCTGACGGTTGAACATCAGGGCCCACTCCTCGAGGAAGCCGTCCTGAGGCGGAGCACTGGTGGCATAATTGCGCTCGTCAACGACCAATATCTGCCACCATCCGGCGGAGAGTACTCCGTTCATGATGGACAGACTGGTTGCCGTGTTGAGAGTGCGATCATTCGGCTGGGCGCCAAGAGGATTGCCACCCTGCTGGAAAAGGGCATACGAACGAGACGAGCCCAGCGATCCGTAGAGCGGGGTAGCCGCGGGGTTGCCGCTCTCCTGCTTCAGCACCACCTGCTGTCCGTACGGAGAGGTGAGGGTGATACGCAATGAAGAGTACATGATGGTCTTGGCATACACGCCGACGCGCAGATCGGATATCGGCACATTCACGGGAACGTAAATGGCGTCGATAGTCGTCTGGCCGGCTTGAATACGAAGATGCGGCTTGCTCACGTACTTGTACGTCCCGTTCGCAAACCCCACCTGCGTAAGCAGTACGCCGAGAAGAAATACTGCTGAAAGAAGAGTCAACTTCCTCATGAAATACCTCCTGGCAGTTGGGGAATAATTGAGCTGATATGGTTCATTCACTTTACTTGTATCGCTCGCAGATTCAGCTGGGTAGCGAAGATGTGTCACATGAACGATTGAAGGCGTGCTCCAACCGTTCGCTTCTCCGTGAAATTGTAGCTGCATCTCCGCAAATAAACGTCATGTAAGTATAATAAAGCTAAAATTAACCAAGGGTGCTACGAATGTCAAGCTGTTTTTCCGGGGTAAAACAGCACACGGAAGTACCGTCGCACGGTCTATCTTCCCCGAGAATTTCACTTGGCAAGATACATCTTTTTTGTTTGAGAACCAGTACTTGTGCGCATTTTGTAAAAATACATGCCTCCTGGCAGATCGCGGCCATCGAAGCTCACGACATAGCTCCCGGCCTCCTGCCGTTCAGCCACAAGCACGCTGATTTCACTGCCCATAATGTCATAGACGGAAAGATCGACGCGTGTCCGTTTCGACAGTGTGTAATGGATTTCCGTCGTTTCCGTGAAGGGATTCGGGATGTTGTCCTCAAGGCTGAAATTCAGAATCGTCTCCGTGCCGATCGGCACCTCGTCTGAAAACAACACCGTTCCGTCCGTATTTATTTTTCTGAGTCTGTAATAGGCGATCTCGCGACCCCGCCATGTGTCGGTCACGGAGTACACCTGATGCCGCTCTACCGTGCGCATGGGTTCGATATGCTGAAGCACCGCGTACCGGCCCGATTCCAACCGCTTCTCCACTTCGTAGCCACGCACCTTCGATTCATCGTATGTCTCCCAGCTCATGCGCACACTGTCGCCGTCCTGCACGGCACTGAACGCCAGCAGCTCAATGCGCAGCGGTGTCGTGGAAACAACGAGACGCGGATTATTGTAGGCGAAGAGCCACAGACTGTCGAGCTGTGATTGACCGGGGATGCGCCCGTCGATGCCATTGTCGAAGGAGAACAGAACGTAGAGATTCGTTTCGTATCCGCTGAGAGCCAGGTCGCGGTAATACGCTACCTCCTGCTCGTTGCGGCAGGTTTCCCATAGGCGAAATTCATCGAATGACGCACGGGCAAACTGGGTCCGCGGAATGTTGGTCCCCAGCAGCAGCTGCTGCGCAGCCACTCCGCGCATCTCCGCGGGGACCTGTAGCGTGTCGGCGGCGTGGCCGTCGACGAAGAGCATGAATCGCAGACTGTCGGTACACCATGAAACTGCGAGATGATGCCAGCTGCCATCAGCAATGAATGGCCCACGCCCGCTTGTCCACGAATGATGCCCGTCGGCGCATCGTAACTGGGCCTCGCCCCAGGGTGAGACACGCAATTCGAACGGATAGGCGGTATTGAAATCGTCCGGTCGCGAACTCAAAAGCGGTGCGTCGAGAGACGTGGTTGTGCACCACGTCTCGATGGTAAAATCACGCTCGAGAGCCAACCGGAACAGCCCGCTGTCGGGACACAGCAGATGCTGCCGATTCCCCGCAAGTTCGATCGCAGCCGTCCCGTTGCGTTCGGCATACACCACCTGAACGGAGCGCGTCAGCCGCTCTTCCTGCATTTCCGCGAAGTCGCGGAGATCCGGCGGATCGGTGCTGCGCCAGACCAGACGTCCGTTATGCTCGGCAACGACGCCCGTCACGAATTTGAATGTGAATGTTCCCGCTTCCTTCGGAATGAAGCGCAGCAGTACCCTCACGTCGGCATCTGTTTCCCTGCTCGTGGGAATGCTGTCTCCCAGCGCAATGACCACATGCCCTTTCTCGGCCTTGTAGCGCGCTGCGATATTACTGTTCCGGCGCAGCGCGCGCCGCGCGGATGCCGTTATATAGCTGGCGCCCACGAATTCGAAACCTTCCGGCACCTGCACGACAAGCCCTGCCATACCGCCCCCGTGGCCAATGACCGAACCGTCGACCGCAACCATGAATTCCTGGTCCAGAAAGGCCTGCGGCGGCATCAGGATACCGTCGATGAGGCTGAGGCAACCGTGAAAAAGGAATATCGCCCCGAACAGGGACGATATCACAAATAGTCGATATGCGTGAGAAACGGTGGAGCTCACCTTGATCGTGGGTTAGCGATGCGCGCGCAGGAATTCGAGACGGGGGCGGAGCTGCTCCACCGGAGTGAGAAGTTTCTCCTTGTCGAGAATGGCGTCCTCATATTTGGTGAAGACCATCTCGTAAGTGGGACTCATGACAATGGCTTCTTCGGGACAAACTTCCTCGCAGAAGCCGCAGAAAATGCAGCGGAGCATGTTGATTTCGAAGAGCTCAGGATACCGTTCCTTCTCGTCGGTCGTTTCCGCGGCCTGCACTTCGATGGCAAGTGCCGGACAGACACGCGAACAAAGCCCGCAGGCCACACAGCGCTCGATCCCGTTCTCTTCCTGCACGAGCACGGGCGCCCCGCGATACGAGGAAGGTGGGACCCACTTCTCTTCGGGATATTCGCGTGTGTCTTTTTTCTTCACCATCTGCCCAAACGTGAGCTTCATCCCCTTCAGAATCTCAGGGATGTAGAGCTTCTCCCAGAAGGTGAGCGTGTATTTATCCTGCGTCTGCACTTGCATTATCTATCCTTTCTTCTCGAATCACGAAATCAGCAGAATGACAATTCCGGTGGCAATCACGTTGGCGAGCGCGATCGGAAGCATGACTTTCCATCCAAGGTTCATCAACTGGTCGTAACGGAACCGCGGCACCGTCCATCGCACCCACTGGAAGACGAACAGCATGAATGCAACCTTGAGCATGAAGGCAAGAACCTGCGCCGCGATGACAAGTCCAACAGGGAGCTGCAGCAGTTCGAGATACGGCACCTGCCAGCCACCGAGATAAAGGGTGGTGATGACGGCACTCGCAGTGATCATGTTGGCGTATTCCGCAAGGAAAAACAGGGCGAACTTGAAACTGCTGTATTCGGTGTGGTAACCGCCGACGAGTTCGGGCTCCGCCTCGGGTAGATCGAACGGTGTGCGGTTCGTTTCCGCGAATGCGGCAACGACGAAGGTGATGAAGCCAACAGGCTGTAGTATCATGTTCCACATCCATCCCGCCTGATGGGAGACGACATCGGTCAGCTGCAGCGATCCGGTGACCATCACGACGCCGATGACGCTCAGGCCCATCGACAGCTCGTAGGAAATCATTTGCGCGGAGGAACGCAGTCCGCCGAGTAGCGAGTACTTGTTGTTCGATGACCAGCCGCTGAGGGTCAGCCCGTATACGCCCATCGAGGTCAGTGCGAGGATGTAGAGAATGCCGATGTTGACGTCGGCAATGACCATCTTGACCTCGCGGCCGAACATCGTGATGGTCTCACCCGCGATGGGAACGATTGCGAGCGTGCTGAAGGCAACACCGATCGAAATGATGGGCGCCAGGGTGTGAATGAAATGGTTCGCTGCGGTCGGGACGATGTCTTCCTTGAGCAGGAGCTTGATCACGTCCGCATACGGTTGCAGCAGACCCTTCCATCCGACGCGGTTGGGACCGAGGCGGTTCTGTATCCAGGCGCTGATCTTGCGCTCTGTGTACACGAGTTCCGCCACCGTGAGCAGCACCACGACGAACATGACGATGATTTTTATTAAAGAGATGAGAATGTCGGTAAATTCCATGGTTTCTGCCCGGCTTATGAACGAACGTCACTGTACACGTACGGAAGCAGGTGCGTGGGCTGCGCGCCAGCGAGGCGCACACCCCAGCGTCCGAGCCGCTCGTACGAAAGCCCCTTCAGAGCTTCAATGCGTCCGGTCATTTCTTCGAAAATATCTTCGGGATGATCGTATTTCCATTTTGCGCCCATCAGCATGCCGAGATTGGCGTAGATTCGTCCCGCCGAACGCGCATCGTATTTCTTCATCTGGCCCCAGCGGTCGAATTCGCTGGCGAACTTGTCGAGCCGGCTCACGGAAAACGCGCCGGTCCAGCGCTCGTTTTCCGTGGTAGTCACGGAGGGACGAATCAGCTGCAGTTGATGTGAGAAGTTCAGGAAGGTGCCAAGCTTCTCCGCGAAGGTGGAAGCGCAAAGCACGGCATCGGCGCGCTCTGTAAGAGCGGAGCGGTTACTGACAATGGCGAGCACGTACTGCGCCTTCCCGAGGGCATCCATGAACTCGGCATGCGCTGCCGCCTGCGTGTCGCTGACCACAACAGCCTTGATGCGTCCGGTGCGCAAACCTTCGATGATCCGGGCAAGGCCATGTTCCGCGTCGGCGGGTGCGACGCCGGCAAGCCGTGCACCGGCGGCGTTCGGCGTCTTGTCTTCACGGATCAGGAATTCATCCTGGTCGCCCGGCTGCACATGCGGCAGGATATCGAGGAACGGTGTCTTCAGTACTTCTTTCGCGAAGCGCGCGGCCAGATAATTGTCCTCACATGTATCGTAGGCCGATGCCACGACGGCGATCTGATCGCTTTTGAAACTCCGCAGATCAGACGCGGCGGATGCCAGCGCCTCGTCCCAACCGACCGGCGTCTGCACGCCGTCCCGACGGAGCATGGGTTGCTCGACGCGCGTGTCGGCATTCACGTGTTTGAAGGTTTCGAGCCTGCCCTTGTCGCACATCCAGAAGTTGTTCACTTCCTGATTCTCGCGCGGGGTAAGCCGGAGAATGGTGTTCTGCCGCACCCACATGTCCATATTGCATCCGCGCGCGCAGCCCGGACAGACGCCTGCGGTCTCGGACATGTCCCACGCCCGCGCCTTGAAGCGAAAATCCCTGCTTGTGAGGGCGCCGACAGGACAGATATCCACCACGTTCATCGAATACGGATTATCGAGCTGCTTGCCCGGGAAGGTCTCGATGGTCACATTGTCACCCCGCTCGACGAAGGTGAGCTGGGGATAGCCGACGATGTCTTCGCAGAAGCGAATGCAGCGCGAGCAGGAAATGCAGCGCTCGCCGTCGAACATGACCTGGGGGCCGAGTTCAACACGCTTGTGCTTGTGCTGCTTTTCCTCGTCAAAACGGCTTTCGCCCACGCTGAAGCGGTATGCGTAATCCTGGAGCTTGCACTCCCCTGCTTCGTCGCAGATCGGACAGTCGAGCGGATGATTGATGAGGATGAATTCCATGACCGCTTCGCGGGCCTGGATTGCTTTGTCGGAATTCACTTGCACCACCATCCCGTCCATGCATCGCGTGGAGCAGGCGATCACCTGCTTCGGCATCTTCTCCACTTCCACCAGGCACATGCGGCAGTTGCCGCTGATGGAAAGCGCGGGGTGCCAGCAGAAATGCGGCACATAAATCCCGTTCTCGAAGGCAGCCTCGATGATGGTTTTGGAAGGATCGGTCTGAATTTCCTTGCCGTCGATCGTGATTGTGATCATAGGTCGACTGTTAATCCTTTCTGTTCACACTGTTGAATTCTTCGACGCCGCGGGCAACGAGTTCCACTGCGCGTCGGCACTCCGGCACATTAAGGACGTAGGCGAGACGCGCCTCGCTCATCCCCCGCCCCGGTGTGGCGTAGAAGCCGGGTCCGGGTGCGAGCATGGTTGTTTCGTTGCCGTCGCTGAAGTCGGTCAGCATCCATGAGGCGAAGCGTTCGATGTCGTCGATGGGGAACTGCGCCATGATATAAAACGCCCCGCTCGGTTTGCGGCAAAGGATGCCGGGAATTTTCTGCAGTTCCTCGAACGTGGCGTCGCGGCGCTGGCGGTACTCGCTGATCATCGGTTCGAAATACTTTGCGCCTGCCGCGACGAGCGCCGCGGAGCCGACCTGCTCGAGCGTCGCGGCGCAGAGGCGCGCCTGTCCGAAGCGCAGCATGACGTCCATGAACGCGCGGTTCCGGCTGATCACCGAACCCATGCGCCCGCCGCACAGGCTGTAGCGCTTCGAAAGGCTGTCCATGACCACGGCGTGCTGCTCGAGTCCTTCGATTTCCAACACGGATTTCGTGGTACCTTCGTACACGAACTCGCGGTACACTTCGTCGGAGAGGACAAAGATGTCATGACGCAGCGCGATCTCTCGCACGGTCTCGAGTTCGTCGTCCCGCAACACGGTACCGGTCGGGTTGTTGGGATTGCAGATGATCATCGCACGGGTGCGCGGCGTGATGTGCCGGGCGATTTCATCCGCCGGAGGCAGATGGAAGCCGTCTTCGGCCTGCGTGGCGATCGGCACCAGGGTGATGCCGGACATGATCGCAAAGCCGTTGTAATTCGTGTAGAAGGGTTCGAAGACGAGGATCTCATCCCCGGGCTGTGCCACGGCCATCATGGCGAACATGATGGCCTCGGACCCACCCGTGGTTATGACAATGTCGTCGTAGGCAAGCGGAATCGAAAGCGACGCGTAATACTGCTGCAGGCTTTCGATGAAGAGCCGAATGCCCTGGGAATTTCCGTAGGCGATGACTTTATCCTGATACGAACGCACAGCCTCATAGAATTCAGGCGGCGTTTCGATATCGGGCTGACCGATATTCAGGTGATACACATGCGTGCCGCGTTTTTTCGCCGCGTCGCCGAGCGGCACGAGTTTGCGGATGGGCGAAGCAGGCATGATGGAGGCGCGGCGGGAAAGCAAAGGTGCGGATGACATAGGTTGAATCTCGGGAATAAACCGCGAAACGCTGATTTGTCCCCCGTGCGGATGCGTTTCAGCAGCGGGATTGGACAGAATGGTGTAATCCTGACAAATGTACGGACATACAGAAGAATAAGCAAAACGGCGGGTTCCCACTCTTCTCCGCGTCGGCACCCCGCGCCCACGCCATTGCGCGCGGCTATGCGGAGGGCAGCAGCGTGCGGCTGGAGAGTGCGTTTTCGGCGAGGAGGACTGCGGCCAGCTGCCGGATATCCTCGGCGCTGACTGCGCGTATCTGCGCGATCATGTCGCTGACGGGAATGTCGCGGCCGTACACCAGTTCGTCGCGTCCGAGACGGGTCATACGATTGGTCATGCTTTCGAGTCCGAGCATCATGGAGCCGATGATCTGCTCCTTGGCACGGTTGAGCTCCCGGGCGGGCACCAGTTCCCGCTGCAGAAGGGCGAGTTCATGAAGAATGACATCACGCGCCCGGTCGACGCGGCCCGGTTCGATCGCCGCGTAGACACCGAACGTGGAGACGTCGGTGAACATCGAAACGAAAGAATAGATGTTGTACGCGTAGCCATGGCGCTCACGCACGCGCTGGAACAGGCGGGAACTCATGCCCTCGCCAAGCACGGCGTTGAGCACCGCGAGTGCATGCCGCTTCCCGTCATGATATCCGGCTGCGGCGGTGCCCAGCACAAGATGGGCCTGCTGTATCGGGCGCTCCGCGGTGATATGCCGGGCTGGGCGCGGCTGCGGCTTGCGCCTCCGCTGCATTGTTCCATGCGGTATGTCTGCGAATTCCTTTTCGCAGAGGGCGAGCAGCACGTCGTGATCCACGGCGCCGGCGGCGGCGATGACCATATTCTCCGCCACGTAATGCCGTCGCACGAACTCGTGCAGCGTGGCGCTGCTGAAAGAGAGTACCTGCGGTTCCTCCCCTATGATCGGCTGTCCGAGCGCGTGCTTTCCGAAAAGCTGCTGCTCAAACTGGTCGTGCACGAGATCCTCGGGATCATCTTCCGCACCGCGCATTTCTTCGATGATAACCTGCTTCTCCTTCTCTACCTCCCGTTCCGGGAAGGTGGAATGAAGCACGATATCCGCGAGCAGATGCACCGCGCGGTCAAGATGCGGCTGCAGCACGCGCGCGTAGTAGCAGGTATTGTCCTTCGTGGTGAAGGCATTGAGATATCCGCCCACGCTTTCGAGATACTGCGCGATGTGATGTGTGCGGCGTCGCTTGGTTCCCTTGAACACGCAGTGTTCGATGAAATGCGAAATCCCGTTTTCTCCGGACGCCTCATCGCGGCTGCCCGTGTCGATCCATACTCCAAGCGCGAGGGAATGCGCCGACGGTACATGCTCGGTGATGACCCGCAAGCCTGATGAGAGCGCGGATTTCAGCAGTGTGCTGCTTCTGCCGGATGGCTGCTGAGTATCTGAGGGGAGGTTTCGTCGTGCGGTGCGCATGGTTGCGATTATCAGACCGACGTCAGGGGATAGACGAGAAAGGTGTACTGATGGAGAATCTGCTCGACGTCGCAGAGGGAGAGGACAATAAGCCGCACCCCGATCTCCCCGCCGTCTTTTGTCTTGAGCAGGACGTTCGTATTGAATCGTCCGGAACATTCGAGTGCATCGAGACCTTCGAGCACGGAGTCGACCTGGCCGGGAAAAAGGTCGGAAAGCGTCTTTCCAATGGCCTCCTCTTTCGACCAGCCGAAAAGCCGGGCGGCCGTGGCGTTCCATGACGTGAGAACACGGTCAGGCGTCAATGAAAAGACACCGGTCTGTGGAAGCTCGTCGGCGATGGCCAGCGTCAGCTGCTCGTAGGCCTCGGAGAAATGCCGGCAGCGCTTATACTCGGAAATGTCCCGCATACTGATGCGGATGCCGATATGCTTGCCCTTGCGCGTGAGCACCGGACTCCAACTCATAATCACGTACCGCGTGTTTCCGTCCTTCGTCTTCATGCGGTACTCCGAGCCTGCGCCCGATTGCCCGGCATAGGCCGCGGCCCTGTCCCTGCGGAATTGCTCGAGATGATCTTCGTGAACGATGTTTTCTATCAGAAGCCCATTGTGGACGAACGCGTCCGGGTCGTACCCGAGCACATCCTTGCACGATGGCGATACATACTCGTAACTCCCGTTTACGTTGTACCAGAATTCGAGGCTGCTCGTAAGATCGGCAATAATATGCATGCGCTCGTGCGTTTCGTGCAGGAGCTTCTTGTACTTGTTCTTTACTCCGGTCAGAAGACGGTTGACGGCCACCTTCTGAGGGTTGGAAAGACCAAGTTTATCTATGGACGGGGCTTTTTTCTTCCGGATCATGTCAACGGGCATTGCTCTTTCCTGAATCTGCTTCGCAAATTCAAAGGAGAGGAGAATCAAATCGCAAATGACTGTATAATTTATGAAAATGTCTGCAGGAAACCTATCCGGAAATCACTCCCTGCCCCCAAGTCCTCACCGTCGATGCGGATGACCTCGTGGCGGTGCTTCACCGGAGCGCCTCGCGCAAACGCTGCTGCAGCAGACCATGCCGCGGCTGCTCGCGCGCATTCTGCACCGCGAGCGACAAGGCGCTGCGCTGTCCGAGAAACACCATCATCCGTTTCGCTCGCGTCATGGCGGTGTACATCAGATTGCGCCGCAGCATGACCCGGTGCTGCATGACGACAGGGACAATGACGATCTCGTATTCGTTGCCCTGGCTTTTATGCACGGTGATCGCATAGGCGAGCACGAGTTCATCGGTTTCCTCGGGAGCATATGTCACCCGCCTTCCGTCGAAATCGACATTCAGCAGATTCTCCTCCTCGTCAAACCCGCGCACATAGCCGATATCGCCGTTGTAAACATCCTTGCCATAATCATTGCGTGTCTGCATCACCTTGTCTCCCAGGCGGAAGACGCGATCACCCCGCTGGAATGCGACCCGGGAATGGCCGTTGATCGCCTGCTGCAGCACGTGATTGAGATGCGTCACCCCCGCGGGAGTATCGTACATCGGGGACAGAACCTGAATGTCGCGCATCGGGTCGCAGCCGAGCTCCTCCGGGATGCGGGTGGATACGAGGTCGCGCACGAGTTGCGGAAGATGTTCGTCCGGACCGACTTCCCGGAAGAACGTCTCGCCACCATCGACGATGCGCGTATCGAACACCGGCATGAATCCCTGCCGCATGCGATCCGCATTGGTGACGATGCTCGAATGCGCGGCCTGACGAAAAACGAGATGAAGCACTACCGTTTCGATTTCTCCGCATGCAAGCAGATCGCGCAGGACGGTGCCCGGCCCCACGGAAGGGAGCTGATCCGCATCCCCGACAAGCACAAGACGGCAGCCGGGGCGGCGCGCGCGCAGCAGCGCCGCCATCAGCGGTACGTCGACCATCGACATTTCGTCGACCACGAGAATATCGGCCTCGACGGGATTGTCTTCATGCCGCTGAAACACCATTACCGAAGGATCAAACTCAAGGAGTCGGTGAATGGTCTTGGCCTCATGGCCGGTCAACTCCGTGATGCGCTTTGCGGCCCGGCCGGTCGGCGCGCAGATCGCTATTTTCCAATCAAGCTGCCGCGCGAGGTCGAGAATGCCGATGAGTGTCGTCGTTTTCCCTGTGCCCGGTCCGCCGGTGAGAATGCAGACGGGCCCTGCCAGACATTTGTGCACCGCCTCCACCTGCTGCGCGTTGAGGTGAATGCCGCGTGCGGTCTCCACCTCGGTGAGCCGCCCGTCGAGACCAAGATGATCAAGGGTGTTCCAACGCTCCGCAAAGGATGCGCGAAGCGCGTCTGAGATGGATGCCTCCGCGTGCAGGAGTTCCGGGAGATACACATGCCCATCGAAAAGCAGCACGCTGCCCGTCTCGATCGCGAGCGTGAGCGCTGCCTGTGCTTCGTCAGGCTCCACTTCAAGCAGGGCCGCCGCATGCCGCAGAAAATCCATCTCGGGAACACAGCTGTGTCCGTTGCGCCTCGCAGCTTCACGCAGTGCGAAACTCATGCCGGCAAGCACGCGGCGCGCGTCGCTGGGCACCGTCCCGAGTGATCGCGCGATCGTGTCGGCCGTCATGAAACCAACGCCCTCTACCTCGTCGATCAGGCGGTACGGATTGTCGTGCATGACATTGATTGCGTCGTTTCCGTAAGCGCGATAGATACGCACCGCCCAGGTGCTGCTGATGTCATGGGCCTTGAGAAAGACCATCACGGTCTGCACGCCGCGCTGTTTCTCCCATTCGTGCTGAATAGCGTCGAGTTTCTTCTCCCCGATGCCCTCCACCTCGAGGAGGCGCTCGATTTCATTATTCATCACATCGAGAGTGCGGGTGCCGAATTGATCGACGATTTTCCGCGCGGTGCCCTTGCCGAGGCCGCGGATCAGGCCCGATGCCAGGTAGCGTTCGATCCCCTCGGGCGTCACGGGATACTGCACATCGTAGGAGCTGAACTGGAACTGCCGGCCGTAGCGCGGATGCTCGTCCCAGCGGCCGTGCAGGACGTAGCGGTCGCCTGGCGAGGGAGAGACCATTTCCCCGACCGCCGAGAGTGGAAAAAGCTCGCCCTCCACCTTGATGCTGCATACGACAAAAGCGCTGTCGGGGGCAGACCAGATCACCCGCTCGAGCGTTGCCTCGAGCGATTGCTCGTCTTGCGTTTCATCGCCGCCGCGCCTATCATGATCCGAAACCTGTTTGCTCATCTTCCCGCTATCCGTTCATATCCGAGGAGATCATTCATGAAATTCCACACCGAATATCTGACATTCAACACCCGAAACAAACGCGAGTACCTGAACATCACCACCGAAGTCGAAGCCGCCCTGCGGAAAAGCGGCATCCGGGAAGGGATGGTCCTCGTCTCCGCGATGCACATTACCGCCGGCGTCTGGGTCAACGACGCGGAAGACGGCCTGCTGCGCGACATCGATGAGTGGCTCGAACACCTTGCTCCGTTTCGCCAGGATTATCGCCATCACCGAACAGGCGAGACCAACGGTGACGCGCATCTGAAAAGCCTGCTGGTCCATCATGAAGTTATCGTTCCAGTAACGGACGGCGCACTTGATGTCGGACCCTGGCAGCAGATCTACTACGCCGAATTCGACGGACAGCGGCGCAAGCGGCTCATTATCAAGGTGATGGGAGAATAATACCGCCGGGACGCAACACAGGCAAGTGCCGTGAGGGCAGGACAGACCGTTGCACGTCGGGGACTGCCGCGGAGCAGGCGCGGCAGTGTTATTTGCGGGTAATGATGATCTCGGTTCGGCGGTTGAGTCGGCGCCCGAGTTCCGTATCGTTCGGCGCTATTGGCTGCGATTTTCCCATCCCACGCGTCGTGATGCGCATTTCGCCGACGCCCCGTTCCACAAGATACTTTTTCACCGCGCGTGCGCGCGCGTCAGACAGGGCGACGTTGTATTCGTCGCTGCCGATAAAATCCGTATGTCCGCGGATCTCGATATGGATGTTTTCGTACTTGCGAAGCATCGCGAGGATATTCTTCAGCTCATCGGTGTACGACATGTCAAACGTGGCGCGGTTGAAATCGAACAGGATGTTTTCCAGCACGAACTTCTTGTCCACGTCGAGCACGGTCACTTCTTCTTGCAGCACAACCTCGTCCTGCGAATTCCGGATCTCGAGATTCATTTTTTCCGGCGGCACTTCTTCCTTGATGTGATAGCGTATCGCGTAGAGATTCGTCAGCGACTCGCTGAAATCGTCAAGAATGGAGCTGAAGTCCTCGATGATATTGAAGCGTTTCCCGCGTGTCGCTTCCGTCATGTACTTGTATTCGGGAATCTGCGGCGGTGTGATGGCGAACAGCTTGATGTTCTGCTTGAGCAGGAAATCCGTCATCGTCTTTGCGGTGAAATCCGTCTTCCCGTAGCCCTTGTCCCCTTTCTGATGGAACATGGCGTCGGTGATGAGGATGAAAATGCGCTGCGCGCTCTGCCGGAATTTGAACGACGTCGCCTCGAACAATCCTTCGAGGGCATTCTCATTGTCATCCATTCCCCCGCCGATCTTCAATCCGTCGATCCAGCCGATGAATGTCTTCACGTCCTCGGTGAAATCCTTATAACGCTCGATGCGGTCGCTGAAGGTCAGCAGCGCGAGTCGATAGTCAACGCCCCGCGATGCCAGTCGCTGCGTGAACTCAATGATGTTCGCTTTGACTTCGTACACTTCCTGCGACATGCTGCCCGTCTGGTCGATGATGAAAGCGATGTCGACAGGGAAACTGTTGCTGGCGGAAATTTTCTCCAGCGACTCAATAACGACGGGGGCACCATCCTGGTAAATGACCATGTCGGTCTTGCGGAGGCTCGGGAAATGATTGCCGACCGAGTCGCGAGCATCGAGAATGACGCTGACTTCAGGATAGCGGCTGATGTCGACGGCGCGGATGGAGACGGTGACGGCTTCGGGGTTCTTGCTGCGGGCGGAAATGATGGTGGGCTTTCGCAGGCTGTCGGCCGGTGTACCTGCCGCAGGTCGTGCATGCGGCTGCACCCCCGCAACTCCCGTGAATACGAGAAGCAGGTGGATGACAATGTATAATGGAACGAACGTAAGTACGGGCATAACGCTTGATGCGGCGCGCAGGCTCAATCGATAATGGAAAATAACTCGCGCGCTGGTTCCACCTTGTCAGATGATGGTCGGAAAAAACGTGTGCAGGCGATGGGTTGTGTCCACCGCCTGCACGTATTTGGATATCCGTTGGAACAGCGTTCGCGTTAGAATGCGAACCCGAAGCGGAGACCGGGCACGATCATTTCTTCGTGTTCCCAGACTTCCGGATCACGGAACAGCATGCGGGAGTACTTCACTTCGGCACGCATCCAGCTGAAGATGTTCAAGTACACCTCACCCATCATGCCGCCGTTGAAATACTGCAACGCGACACCATAGGTGGTCTTTCCCGTGTGGTCGTACGCAAGACGCACAAACGCATCGAGAATGCTGTGGTCACTCACGATACTGACGCTGTCCGGATTCCACGCGGACTGGTTCGGAAGATCGAACTGATTCTGACGAACCGCTTCGACGACTTTCTGATATCCCAGACCGGCATGGAGGCGGAGACCGTCGAGCATGAAGCCGAGATCGCGCCAGTAGAACAGGTTCGCGGTGTTCGCGATGTAATAGAAATGCGCTTTCTGAGCGTCGGCCGGAGTCAGCGGACTGAAGAGCGCGACATCTGCACCGTCGCCGTTGACGATGGTACCATCGAGATTGGTGATCTTCTTGGTGCCCAGCGTTTTCAGGCCGAAGGAAACGAACGCCGCGGCGCCGATTCCGTCTGCGTCCACTCCCGGAGCGCCGGCGATATTCGAGAGCTGCTTGTAGTATTCACCGGCTGCGCCCCACGTCCCGTTGATGGTACGCGGTTTGAAAATCGGGAAATTCTCGGAGATGCTCTTGTCACCCCAGGTGAAGGGAATGGACGGACCGATCTTGATGCGTTCGGTGGTCGATGGCTCGTACACGAAAAGGGTGTTCCACTGCGCGCCGTAGAGGAACGGCAGATTGACCCAGTCGTTGCCGATCTTGAGTTCGAAGCCAGCGCGGATGCGCGAGGGCTGCAGCGTCACGCCATCGCCGATCCGTTCGTCAGAGTCGAGGGTCCACATGAACCCGCCGCCGAACGGGATGCTGATCGTCGCTTCAGCGACATACGGCTGCGGTTTGACCGCGCCCGTCTCGTCGAGATGCGCGTACGACTGCTTGGCAACGACGGCATCGTAGAGATCCGGAGTAAGGATCTCACGAAGATTGCGGCGGCCGACGATGCGGTAATCGTCGAAATCGCTGTTGTCCTTGTTCGGCATGAAACCGGCCGAAAGCTTCTCGTCATCGTGGGGACGTGCCTTCTCGATGATGATGGCGATCAGGTTCTGATCATCCTTGGGACTCTGGATAATTCGCATACGAGCTTTCCCGGTGAGCACGCGCTCGGCGATATCCACGGCGTCCGCATCGAGCAGATCGTCGCGATTATCACGCACCTTGCGCATGACTTCCAGAATCATCGGCTCGTCCTGAATGACCCACTGCGGGAAGTATTTCGCCACGAGCGGATCGAGTGTGGTCAGGGCGCGCAGAAGAATGCGCAGACGATCGTTTTCGTCCTTGTAATGGTCGATCGCGATGTCGAGGAGGCGCAGGTAATTCTGCCGGTCGTCTTCCGATGCACGGAATGAAACCAGTTCGTTGATGATCTGATCTCCCCAGGCCATGCGCTGGAGCATATCATCTTCGGAATAATTCGCGCTCTTCATGTATCGCATGATCTGCTCAACGCTCGTCAAGGCATCATCCGCGCTCTGTGCCTGAACCGCCGTCGGGGCGAGCCAGGCGAGAAGGAGAAATGCGGCGAGAATCGAAAGAAGTCGGTGTTTCATCTGCATGCCGTGTTGTTCCGTGCTTGATACTGTGTGGTTCTTCATGGTGCTGCCTCCTTTCAGTTAAAAATGGAGGGCAGCCCGATACGCAGGCGCGGAGTGATGAGGAAGTAACTGCTTTCGGTCTCCCAAATCTCCTGTTCGCGGAGCAGGAACGAGTATTTTGCATCCACGCGCAGCCATTCGGTGAGCTCGAGGAAGGCATCCGCCATCATGCGGCCGGCAAAGTATTGAATGCCCATGCCGTATTTGTTGGAGGAGCGCAGGTTGATAAAGGACATGCGGATGTAGACATCCACGAGATCCTTTTCCTTGCCGAGGGTGACCATTTTACCGATCTCCTCGTTTCTGAACATACGGCCTTCCTTGCCAATGCCGAGCGGATCGCCAGCCGTGACGAGGTGGTCGCGCCTGATCTGCATGAACGCACCGCCAAGGTTCAGGCGGAACGCGAGACTGGGATTGACCGCGTTGTCCTTGAACATGATCGGGTAGTACACCTGCGCGATTGTCGAAATATGGAAGAAGTCGTTGTTATAGTCCTTGATATCGACCAGCGGATCAAACGGAACGTTCATGACCTTCAGGTGTTCGTAGGCCTTGTTCGCGGAGAAGTCATTGACCACGGTCAGACTGCCACCGAGAGAGAAGGGGAAGCCGAAGGTGAAATCAAACGCCACATTGTAGCCGCTTCCCGACGACATCAGATTCTTCTCGAATGCAAGAGGACTCGGCAAGTCGGGTGCGACCATATTCATGGGAAGCACCACACCGACGCTCATCTGATTCTTGAAACCGACGCTCAGCGTAGAGATTCCGGTCGACCAGCGCGGCAGCCCCACTTCATCGTTGCCGATGACATAGGCAAGTTTCCAGTTGGGTGCAAAGCCCGAACGAGCCGGCGAGCGAAGCTCCACGCGGTCAAGCGACGCGTCGAGCGTAACGAAATCCGCAGGATACATGCCGGGGTTCGCGACGATTTCAACGATCTGCTGCGTGTTGGCTTCTTTTGCGTCGATGCGCAGCTGACCGCGCGTCTCGTAGCTTGATCCGCCGATATAGGCGAATTCGATGTCGTCCTTGTCGTTGGCTTCGCCCTTGCCGGCGAGTACCTTCGGAAGCTTGGTGCGCACTTCCCATTGGTCGGCGTTGTCACCGACGAACACGGCGCTCGTGATCTTCAGAGGCTGATTGCGCTCCGGATTACGCACACGCACCTTGTTGGATTCGGGGAAGAACATCGGGATGCTTCCGGTATAGAACGGACCGGCCGCTTCGAACTGCGGCGGAATCACTGCGCTTTCAAGCGTGTCGCGCATGTTCCAGAAATCACGGAAGCGGCTGGTGGTGGTCTCCAGCTCGCGCTGCGTCATCACGATGAACGGACCGACCTTGCCGGGCATCCAGTCGCCGCGTTCCGGAAGCGGAATCGGGTTGGACTGGCTGCGCTTGGCGAGAATGTCGTCATACAGCGGCTCATCGGCCAGCTGGAGGACGCTGGTCAGATCGGTGCCGGCAAGAGAGAAGCCCTTGGCGATCGGTTCCGATGCACTTGCATCGAAGCCGAGTCCGAGACCGCCTTCTTCCGTTTCACCGGTGGTTTCCTCAGGCGGCAGCGTTTCCAGCTTCTCGACGTACACTTCAATAATCTGAAATGGTTCGATATCGAACTGTTCCTGCTCTTCCGGGGTCGCTTCCACGTAATAGACTTCGACCTTGCGCATCTGCGCACTGCCCTTGCCTTGACGACCGGGGACAGGGAAGGTACCGTCTACGCGGTACTCTTCCTCAAACAGACCGAGATCGTTGGCGCGCGCGAAGACCTTGTCGATGCGATCATAGAACTGTCGCAGCGCATAGCCTTTCACCTGCGTATAGTCGTAACCAGTCGTAGCCGAACTGCGGCGGCGACCGGTCGTGGCGCGAGGTTTGTCCTCCGCCGCCGACTTGATGATCTGGTTTTTCTCCGAGGCATCGTTGTATTCGCGCTTCAGATCCGTCTGTTTGCTCTTTACCTCACGGTCGGTCTGAGCAAAAAGCTGCGGCATGAGGCCTACAACGAGTGCCACGACGAGAAAGGCACGTAAAAGAAATTGTTTGCTCATGAACTTACCTCTAATCGAATTGAATATTCCACTTCGCGTATGATGATGGGCGAACGACCGATTACTCCTGGAAGAGCAGGACGGTGTAACGTTCGTTTACAGAGCCGTAGCGCACCGTGATAGTGGCTTCGGTCCCGTCGCGGCTTACCTTGCCTTTCAGCCAGAACTTCACGAGGCTGCCCTGGTCGGCTCCGGTGTTGGGATTGGTGCGTGGGATGATCTGGACTTCATCCAGGAGATCCTGGCCGTCTTCGGATTCGACTTCGATGCGAATATCGGAAGACGGAATATTCCGGATGTTGTCACCGATACACCGGCCGCAACGGGCCGCGACAAACTGGAAGACGTTATTGATCGGGTATTCGCCGCCGTTTGCGAAGGACTGTGATCCGATTCGATCGACGGGGGCGGTGATATTGAACAGGAACTCGGATGATGTCAGGTTCGTGGCGGCGGAATCCACCAGCACCTGATATATGCGGTTCCGGTACTGCGACTTGATAGTCATGGTCTTGCCGAGAGCGGCCTCAGGTACCTTGAACTTGACAACGTTGCCCTTGCCTTTGTCAACCTGGGCATTGTCGAGTTCGATCGACCATTCGTATGAACCGACGTCCTCGAGACCTGCGACGTTGATGTACATTTCGAAAATTTCGCCCGCGAAGGCACCGCTCGGCTTGCGCCGGCTCAGATACGGCTCCTTGACGATTACATCAAAGTTGATGGGACGGGAGACGCTCTTGACGCCCGCGGAGCGTTTGTCACGCGCATCCACGCTGATCGTGCGAGTACCGGCTTCGTTGAAGGTGTTGGACCACACCCATTTTCCGCGCTCGGGATCCGGGCTGTAATACGGGTTGCGCTGATTGTCGGGACCGAGCGAGATGCCCCCGCCGACAACGTTCATATTCGCGATCTTGTCCACGGTGGTACCGCGTACCTTGATTTCGTTGAAGGTCGGGAAGCCGACGGCGGTCACGATCGGATCCGCCTGGATCTGCAACTGATCGTATTCCTCGGAGACGACTTCGACGACGAACTTGTCGGGACTCAGGTTTTCCGACTGCTCGATGAAATGCTCCACCGGCGTGCCACGCAAATCCGGATCGGAGTCCAGCGCGGAACGGATTTCCTTACGGGAAAATTCCAGCGTCCCCACCTTGATTTTGGCTTCGCCGTCATCGAGGTCGGGTGTGAGGGAAACACGGTTGGTTCCCGCCTGCACCCACAATTCGTAGGTACCGGGACCGGCTTCGGCCTTCCAGGTGAAGCGGTAGAGCCGTTCGCCTGTCGCGCCGTGCACGATAGAGTCCTGGATGTCCTGCGGGTACTTGAGCGTCCCCATCTCGGTGCCGTCCTTGAACACTTTCACTTCCGGCGGCGTTGTGACTTCGTCGTTCTCGCCGAGGCCTTTCACGTTGATGGTGAACTTGCGTTCCTCATTGACCTTGAGCTGGTTGTCGCCCGCGGCGGCCACGGCGGGCATATTCTTGAGAAGTTCGAGAATGATCTTACGATTCTTTTCTTCCAACATCCGCTGCTGCATAAGCAGGTCGGCTTCCGCATCGTCGCGTTCCACGATGATGATCAGAAGCTCGCAGATCACAGCCAGATACAGGAAGAAGTAAACCTGGTATTTTTTATAGTGGTCGGCAGTATGAGCCATTGTTGCTTACTCCTTCTTCTTACTGATTGGCATACATCCGCGTTCTGCTTACTGACGAAGACCGGTTTCGGTCCGAACGGAGGCTTCGAGTTCCTGCTTGAGGGCATCGAGACGACGTTCGACGTCTGCGAGCGAAAGCTGTTTTCCGGGCATGCCTGCGCCTGCGCCTGTTTCTTCTTCTTCTTCCTTCTCGTACCAGGTCGTCATACCGAGGAGAAGAAGCACCGTGATTTCGACGACGATGGCGATCACGATCAGGTCGGGCTCGTGGGCGGTCATGAACTTGACGCCGCGGAGACCGATGTTAAGAATAAGGAACGCCGTGCCCATGAAGGCGATGGCGGTGATGTTGTTCTTGTACTCGGGGATGAATTCGTTGTGCATGTAGAGGGCGAACGCCGAACGGACGCTCTTTTCCTTCTGCAGCCACTTCTTCGGTTCCTTCATCAGGTGATCACCGAATTTCTTTGAGATTCCCGACGCCTTCAGAATCGCACCGACAAAGGCATGCATGCTGCCTCTGAACAGGAAGAGACCGATGGGCGTAAAGAAGAAAAGAACGACGAACCCGGCGATGAGAATGACCAAGGTGATCGCGAGCATGTTCAGGATGAAGGTGGAATTTCCAATCTTCTTCACGTATTCCGTGTTGAACAGATTTGCGAACAGCGAGCCCTCGCTCGGCCTGATCATTTCAAGCTCGGCATGCGTGAGCTGGCTCAAGTTGCGGCTCTTGCCCTCATCGCGAAGTTTCATTTTCATCTGCTCGAGCGTCATCATATCATCGCTCTGCGCATGCACGACCGGAGCCGCGAAAACAGAAACGAAGGCGATCAGCAGAGTACCGAGCAACAGGTGGCGAATGAATCCACTACTCTTCATAAGGAAAACCTCCTAACAAGACATAGGATGAGCTGTCACCGCCGGGAGCGGGACACTGTTAATTTGAATATGTACTGTGTCGAATTGA
>JACZJN010000044.1 GCA_014860565.1 Bacteroidota bacterium | reverse complement strand
AGGCGCTCCCGCGCGCCGCAGGCGCTCCCGCGCGGCGCAGCCGCCCCCCCGCGCCGTCAGGCGCACCCCCGTGCCGTCAGGCACTCTTGCGCGCCGCAGGCGCAACACCTATTTTCCGGAATGCAACGCACCATCCACCTGATTCTCAATCCCGCGGCGGGGAAGGGACGCTCGGGACGCCAGCTCAAGGCCGTGCTCATTGCGCTGCAGGATGCCGGCTACGCGGTGGAGGAGTATGTCACCGCGCGGCGGATGCATGCGGCGGAAATCGCCGCTGTGCTTCCCGATGACGGTGCCCCGCTGTGCGTGGCGGGGGGAGACGGAACGCTCAACGAGGTGATCAACGGCCTCGCTCCCGGATCGCATACCGTCGGCGTGCTGCCGCTGGGGACGGGAAACGACTTCGCGACACTGCTGGGATCGCGGTCGATGAAGGATACGCTCGCGGCGCTGCTCGGCGATCGCAGCATGGCCGTGGATGCGGCGAAGGCGGATGTGGTGGACGAGGACGGCCAGTTGATCTCCCGCCGCTTCATCAACGCCATCGGCATCGGCTTCGACGCCGCGGTGGCGATGGATGTTTCCAGACGGAGCACGGGAAGCGGTATTGTTCCCTACCTGATCGCGGTGTTCCGCGTGCTGCGGCATTACGCGGCGGTGCCTTCACGAACGGTGTTCTGCAACACGGAACTCGACGCCAGTCTCTTCCTCGCCTGCATCGGCAACGGCAGCACCAGCGGCGGGGGATTCCGCCTGACACCGAAAGCGGATATTTCCGACGGACTGCTCGACCTCTGCCACGCGCGGCAGCTGAGTACGGGACGCGTGCTGCAGGTCCTGCCCCGCGCATTGAACGGCTCGCATCTTTCCGCCCCCGAAATCACCTACGCCCAGGCCGCGCATTTCGACGTCGAACTTGATTACCCTCTGCCCGTCCATGTCGACGGCGAAATCGTCACCGACCGCGCCCGCCGCATTTTCGTGACATGCATGCCCGGGGCGTACTCGTTTTATGGGATGCAGGGGTAGGATAGACTCTTCCCTTTGACCCGTGCTCTGGACTTTGACTTTCGTGCCGGTGCTCGTGATCGATGACGCTTTGTGCCGCCCTTTCAGGGCGGGGGGAGGGCGAGAGTGGTGTCCGCCCTGACCCAGGGCTGACCCGTCTTCGTTCCGCTTCGCGGAACTTCGCCGGGGTCTCGCCCTGGGCTGCAATGGTTCGCGCTTTCAGCGCGAAGATCGTGCCCGTGCTCGTGCTCGTGCTCGCCACCGCGATTTTCCTACGTAATAGAATTCTGTATCTTGACCCAATCAGATATTCTTCAAGAAAAGGAAGCTTCCTATGGATCTGCACGCGATTCAGTCCGCACTCCGCGAAGCCGGCATGGACGGCTGGCTCTTTTATGATTTCCACAACCGCGACGCGATCGCCGCCCGCATTCTGAATATGGATACCAGCCGCTTCGCCTCGCGGCGCTGGTTCTATTTCATTCCCGCCGAAGGCGAACCGCAGAAGCTGGTGCACCGCATCGAGCCCTGGCGCTGCGATCACCTGCCGGGTGAGAAGCACGTGTACCTGCCGTGGAAAGAGCAGCAAGACATGCTGCGCGCGATGCTGGGCTCGGCGAAGAAAGTCGCGATGCAGTATTCCCCGAACAACAATATTCCCTACGTCTCCATCGTCGACGCAGGGACGATCGAACTCATCCGCAGCTTCGGCGTGGAGGTGGTGTCGAGCGGCGACCTGGTCGGACGCTTCGAAGCACATCTGTCGATGGAGGACTGGGCCAGCCACCAGGAAGCCGGCCGCATCATGCAGATGGTGAAGGACGAAACCTTCCGCGAAGTCGCCCGCCGCATCAAGGCGGGGGAGGCGCCGCGCGAGGTGGAGATTCAGAAGTTCATGCATGACCTCATGCGCGCCAACGGGATGATGTGGGAAGACGGTCCCATCGTCGCCATCAACGAGCACGCCGCCGATCCGCATTTCGAGCCGACGGGAGAAAACAGCCACGCGATGAAGGAAGGCGATCTGCTGCTGCTCGACCTCTGGGCGAAGCGCGATGTGCCGGGCGGCATCTATTACGACATCACATGGATGGGCTTCATCGGTACCGAAGTCCCGGCGCGCATCACCGAGGTCTTCAACGTCGCACGCGACGCGCGTGATACGGGACTCAACATGGTGCGCGAGCGCTTCGCCGCGGGCGCTCCGGTCGCGGGCTGGGAAGTGGACGACGCCGTGCGCAAGGTGATCGTGGACGCGGGCTACGGCGAGTATTTCGTGCACCGCACGGGACACAACATCGGCCTCGAAGTGCATGGCAACGGCGGTCACATCGATAATCTCGAAACCATGGACGACCGCGCCATTCTCCCCGGCACCTGCTTCTCGATCGAACCGGGCATCTACATGGAACATGAGAAAATCGGCTTCCGTACCGAGATCGATGTCTTTGTCACGGACGAAGGCAGCGTCGAGGTCGTCGGCGCGATTCAGACGGACGTCATTCCCATTCTCACACTCGCATAAGATTTCGCAATCATCGGGAGGCGCCGTGCGCGTCTCCCGATACCGTTTCCGATTATCACCGCCGGGGATGTTCCCCCGGGCAAAATTCCCCGCAGCCTACCACTCTCATAATTACGGATGCGTATGTACACCTACATCGTGATCATTCTCGTTTATCTCGCCGCGCTGACGGTCTATAATTTCATGCAGGCCCGCAAAGTCAAGACGCAGGACGACATGATGGTCGCCGGCCGCAGTCTCGGCGTCACCAAGATGGTATTCACGCTCGTGTGCACCTGGATCGGATCCGGCACCTTCATCGCGGGCGCGGAATACGCCTACCGCGCGGGCTGGAGTTCGATGTGGATGCCCGCGGGCGCCTGGGTGGGCATCGCCATCATTTACTTCCTCGCCGGCAAGATCCGCACCTTCGGACAGTACACCATCGGCGACATTCTTGAAGAGCGCTACGGGAAGTTCGCCCGTCTCTTCGGCGCTATCGCGCTGATCATCGCCTTCACCACCATCGTCTCGTATCAGTTCCGCGCCGGAGGATACATCATTAACGTGATCACCGACGGCGCCGTGAGTGTGGAAGCCGGCCAGGCGCTGGCCGCGGGCTTCGTGATTCTCTTCACCGCCATCGGCGGCATGATCGCCGTGGCGCATACGGATCTGCCCAACGGCATTATCATCGTGCTGGCCTGCATCATCGCGGTGCCGTTCGTGGTCGTGACCGCGGGCGGACTCGGCGCTCCCGCCGCCACGCTGCCCGCATCGCATATGATGGTCTTCTCGCCGGACTTCGGTCAGTATCCTCTGCTGAAAGGCTTCAGCTATTTCCTCGCGACCATGTTCCTTCTCCTCGGCGTGCAGAGCATGTACCAGAAATTCTACAGCGCGAAAACGCCGGCCGACGCAAAGAAGGCCGTGCTGCTGTGGATCGTCGGGACCATCGTGGTCGAGACCGTCGTGGTCGTGATCGCGATTTATGCGTCGAGTTATTACATCGCCGAAGGAATCACGATCGACCCGGCCTCCGTCGTATTGCGGGCCGCACGTGACATGGTGCCCGCGCCGGTGGGACTCCTTCTCCTCGCCGCCGCCGTGGTGGTGGTGCTGTCGACGGGCATGAACTATCTGCTCAGTCCTTCGACCAACATCATGCGTGACATTTATCAGCGCTTCATCAATCCCGACGCGACGCAGACGCGCATGGTCGCCCTGCAGAAAGTGCTGATCGTCGTGCTCGGACTCGTGGCCTTCCTGCTCATCTTCATTCCCACGGTGATGAAGTCCGAGATCTCGGTGCTCAAGTACGCCTACTTCGCCTACACGATTTACGGCGTCGCCATCACGCCCGCGCTGCTCGCGGCGCTGGCATGGAAGCGCGCGACCAAGGCGGGCGGACTCACCTCGATTCTCTCGGGCGCGTTCATGGTCATCATGCTCGACATCGTGATACCCTACGTGATGCCGCAGGTCATGATCGACGGCGATCCCTGGGGTCTCCCCAGCATCTATCCCGCGCTGCTTGTCTCGATCGGCACGCTTGTCATCGTCAGCTTCATGACGCCCAAGCCGGATGCGTTGTTGCTGGCGAAGTTGTTCCCGGAAAAGGCGTAACGACGGAAGGACCGGGAGGGGCGGAAGGGGCGCGCTTGGAGTGGCGCGCGCCGGCGCGCCGACTACGTCAATGAAATGCTCGGTTGTTCGCCATCCACGAGGAAAAGCTCTTTAATGAAACCGCCCGGGAATTTTACCCGGGCGGTTAAATTTTGGCAATTATCCCCGGGTAAAAATATTTTCTTGGGAGCAACGGGCATCTGTCACGACCGTCTCCGCCGTGCGGGTCTATTCCGAATGATCGGATGCGCGTGCCGCCATCGCACCGCGGAGCTGTTCAAGAAAAACCGCCGGATTTTCGGGGGTGAAGAGGATACGGTGGATGTATCCCGTGCTTTTGTCCAACACGATGTGATCCGTGAAATTCGCCCAGTCGAGTTTGAGGGCGGGACGGAAGTTCTTCAAACGCAGGTCGCCGTGGAACAGTGCGTCGACATCGGAACCCGCCAGCGCGGCGCTCTCGATATCCGTGAAAGGCACCACCATGTTGCCGAGCAGCGTGGCGAATTCGATGCGATCGGAATAGATGCGGTATTCCTGCCAGAGGCTTTTCGCAGTGCAGGGACTGGTGTAGAGGGGCGTGTCGTCCATGATGATTCCTGGGTGTCGTGGGGAATTGCGTGGGAGAACGATGCAATGTCCGCAATTTCTCATTCTCGCACTACCCATACCGCAGGAATGATTTGAGAAAAAGACGCGAAAACCATATGTTGTGCGCATACCCACACACCACCAAGGAGGAGCCGTGAGAACAACTATCGTTATCGTATTGATGCTGGTTCTGACAGCAGGCGCGTCGGCGCAGTTCAAGAAAGGGAATTTCGAGCTGATGCTGTCGGGGACGGCGGGTTCGTTCTCCGAGAATTTCAAGTACACATCGAAAACGAGCGAGCTTTTCAATGATGAGAGCGACGAGTCGCACACGTATGCCTACCTGTCGTTCATGCCCTCGTGGTATATCATCGATGGGCTTTCAGCGGAAGTCGAACTCGGGCTTCGCGCGATGGAAGGCTCTGAGCCGACACAGGCGGTGATACTGAATGCCTCGTATACCCATGCGCTCAGAAAGAGCCCCGTTGCTTTTTTCGCCCGCGCGGGCTATGGTATTTCGAATGGGTACTCGGTACCGATATTCTACGAACTGGTCGGACGCACCGATGGCTTCGATATCAATATCATCAACCTCGGAGCCGGTCTGAAAATCCGCACCGGGGGAAGCGGCCTCATACGTGCGGAAATCAACTACCGCATCCAGAGCTACACAACGGAAACGGCCTTGGCCACCTACGATCACACCTACGGCGCGCTGAGTCTCATGCTGGGTGTGGGGGTAATGCTGTAACGGGCACGAGCACGAGGACGGGCACGAGCACGAGGACGAGCACGAGCACGAGCACGAGCACGAGGACGGGAGCGGGATGCTCCGGAGTTACTCGGTTGCTTTGCGCAGGGCCTCGTCGATGTTGCCGCAGAGATTCTCCTCGCCGATCAGGTCGATGAGTCCGGCGGCGCGCATGGCGACCATCGGCTGCGCGTGCACGCCGGAGACGAGGAAGCGCACGCCTTCTTTCTGCAGACGCGTGACCAGGTCCTCGATGGCCTGGAGCGCGGTAGCGTCGATCGCGCGCACGTGACGGGTGCGGAGAATGAACACGCGGGGTCGGGAGTGGACCTCGCTGAGCGTTTCCTTGAACTGTTCGACGGCGCCGAAGAACAGGGAGCCCTGCACTTCGAACACCGTGACGTCGTCGGGCACGTCGCGCGACTCGATGTGGTAGTCGTCGATTTCCTCTTCCTCTTTTTCTCCCTCTGCGATGCCGCGCGTGATGATCTGCATCGTGGTGGTGTCGGACATCCGCTTCATCAGCAGCAGGGCCGAAAGCACGATCCCCACTTCGATCGCGACGGTCAGGTCGATCAACACTGTCAATGTGAAGGTCGCCAGCAGCACGAGCACATCGCTTTTCGGATAACGCAGCAGCTTGCGGAAGGTGCGCCATTCGCTCATGTTGTAGGCGACGACGACAAGGATGGCGGCGAGGGCGGGCATGGGAATCAGCGCGGCCCAGCGTCCGAAAAACAGCATGATCAGCAGCAGCACGATGGCGTGCACGATGCCGGATACCGGCGTCTTTCCTCCGTTGCGGATGTTCGTCGCCGTGCGCGCGATGGCGCCGGTGGCGGGAATGCCCCCGAAAATCGGGGAGAGCATGTTGCCGATGCCCTGTCCGACCAGTTCCATGTTCGACCGGTGCCGCGTGCCCATCATGCCGTCGGCCACCACGGCCGAGAGCAGCGATTCGATCGCGCCGAGCAATGCGATGGTGAGGGCGGGGGAGAACAGCTCGCGCACCATCTCCCAGCTCATCGCGGGGAAGTGCGGAGCGGGAAAGGACGAAGGTACGGCTCCGAAGCGGCTGCCGATGGTTTCCACCGGTAGCTCGAGCAGCTGCACGGCGGCAGTGGCGGCGAGAATGGCGACGAGCGATCCCGGCACGCGCCTGGTCACGCGCGGCCAGAATACGATGATCAGGATCGAGGCAGCGGAGATCGCGATCGCCGACGGGTTGATGCTTCCGACGCTGTCGGCGAACAGTACCCACTTGCCGATGAATTCGGCGGGAACGGTACCGGTGTCGAGTCCGAACAGGTCCTTGATCTGCGACGAGAAGATGATCAGCGCGATGCCGCTTGTGAAACCCACGGTCAGGGGGTAGGGGATGAACTTGAGCAGCGTGCCCATGCGCAGCACGCCCATGATGACGAGCATCGCGCCCGCCATGAGTGTGGCGACGGCGAGTCCGTCATACCCGTATTTCTGTACGATGGCGTAGATGACGACGATGAAGGCCCCGGTGGGACCGCTGATCTGCACGCGGCTGCCGCCGAGTATCGAGATGGCGGCACCCGCGATGATGGCGGTGTAGAGTCCCTGTTCCGGCTTTACCCCCGAGGCGATGGCGAAGGCGATGGCCAGCGGAAGCGCGACGATCGCGACGATCACGCCGGAGGTGAGATCGGAAAGAAAGGTTTCCTTGCTGTATCCTTCACGGAGTACCGTGAACAGCTTGGGTTCGAGTCGTTGTGACATTGTCCTGAAAAATTGCGCTGCCACGCAGGGGCACGGAGGGTGTGTTTCACCGCGTGCGCGGCTGTGGGCGGGATGCGTCTATGCGTTGCCCGTGATTTCGTCCAACAATCCCGCGAGGCGACGGGCGACCTCCCGGCGTTCATACTGATGCACGGCCTCGCGCTTTTGTCCCGCGCCCAGCGTGCCGTCGTCCCACTGCCGGTAGAAGTCGAGGAAGATGTCGGCGATGCCGTCGATGTCGGCGGAACGCGCGCAGCGTCCGGAGGCCGTGTCCTCGATCACTTTCGTCACCGCGCCCTCGGGTGCGAGGGTGATCACCGGCTTTCCCGACCCGATGTATTCATACACCTTGCCCGGGACGATCTCCTCGTTCCCCTTGAAATCGTCGACCACCATCAGCAGCGCGTCGCTCTGGAACAGGTGCCGCACGCTGGCTGCATGCGCCATGTATTCGCGCACCACGATGCTGGGCTTGAGCACCGGATGATCGAACATCTCGCGCACCTCGGCGCCGAAGCGTCCGATGAACTGCAGGCGAATGCGCGCGGGATCGACCTTCCCGGCTTTCACCAGCCGCGCCACCGCGGCGAAAAACGTTTCGGGATTGCGCTTGCCGTACATCGAGCCGGTGTACGTGACCGTGAAGTTCTCTTTCGCCACGACCTCCACCTCCGGGAAATCCGCGCTGTCGAAGCCGTTCGGAAGATGATGTACCTTCTCCGTCGGCACGTCGGGATACTTGGCGTGGAAATCCTTCCGGATGCCTTCCCAGGCGACGTCCATGCGGTCGCATTCGGCGAACACCGCGTGTTCGTAATGCCGGTCGATCATTGCGGGAAGGAACCAGCGGTCGGGCGTGGAGAGAAAGCCGGTCCACGGGTCGCGGAAGCCCGCGATCCACGGCAAGCCGGTCTTTTTCTTGAGCGCGCGCGCGATCAGCGAACAGGTGTAGGGCGGGGAAGAGGAATAGATGGCCTGAATATCGTGTTTGCGGATGATCTCGAGTCCCTCGGTCACGGCCGATTTCTTCCAGCCGATGCGCGCGTCGGGAATGAAGAAGGTGGCGCGCACGAATTCCGCGATCCGCTCCTGCAGCGAACGCTTCTCTCCCGGCTTCGGGATCGTGTTGACGTCGACCGGCGTCCCTTTTTTCTTTCCCGTGAATTTCCGGTAGATGTCGTAGGGCTCGAAAATCGGGGTGCGGTACACCACCGCCTCTTCTGGAATCTCATCCAGCAGCGATTCGTCCCGCGCCGGGTAATCCGCGTCCTTCACCGTCAGGATGATCGGCCGCCAGCCGTTCTGCAGCAGGTACGTGCAGAATTTCAGCACGCGCTGCACGCCCGGACCGCCGGAAGGGGGGAAGTAGTATGTGACGATGAGAACGTTGCGCATGGGACAGGGAGACTTTGGCTATTAGCTATTGGCTATTGGCCGGACTGTCGGTGCAATCCGATACATCATATAAAATACGCATTTTCGCGGTGGTGTCGAAAAGTCCGATAGCTTCGAGGGTAATGATGGGCTCGCTGCGCTGTTCCGATGCACCTCTGGCCAACAGCCAAAAGCCAATAGCCAAAGTCTCTACGCTACCGGCAGCCACCCCTTCCGTCCTACCAACACACGGT
>JACZJN010000043.1 GCA_014860565.1 Bacteroidota bacterium | reverse complement strand
GCTGCAGAGCGGCCAGTACCTCGCCATCGTTTCGATGACGGGTCAGGAGACCGGCCTCGGATTCAACAAGACCGTGAAGATGGTGCTGAACAAGTAAGCCATCCTTCACACGAGTGAAAAAGCAGCGCCCCCGGTCGAAAGGCCGGGGGCGCTGCTTTTCGTGTAAAACGAGCAATGAGTCAAATCATGGCAGGAGAGAGCTCTTGCAAGCACATCCGGCAAATAGTGCCATAAATGCACAATGGCAGTTCGTGGGCAAGCATCCGACCGGCGTGCACGCAGGAAAAGTGCAGAAAGGGTACCATCGAAAGAGGCGCTTGGAGCAGAAAATGAAATAAATATTCGCCCGGCATTGAAAAACCGGAAATTCCGTGTAAATTATATTTCATGAGATGCTTGAAAACCGCAGCAAACGGTGTTTAAACGCAATAATATTTGCAATCCCCCAGTCGCGGCTGAATCTCGCGCACTGTGCAGAGAACGAATATTCCGATTTCAGTGAACCGCTGAAGAAAAAAGCACAGTGAAAGAAAGCAACGTACTGGTAAGACGAAATCTCATTTTTCTCTTAGATTACTCTCACAAGTCTGCCAATTTTTACTCAAACGATAAAGTTCAATCCTCTCACTAACATACTGGAGACCTACTGACATGGGAACTCTTAACTACAACGTGACACGCAGACGGGGGCTGGCAATGGCCGCGCTTCTGACTGTCGTGTTCCTCGGTTTTGGACTGCAGGCACAGGCGCAGACACAACTCCCGCTGCCCTCGTACGGTTCGACCTATACGTCCACCCAGATCCGCGGGTACTGGTTCCAGGCCCCGACGGATTTCACTATCGTCGGCGTCCGTGTTCCGACGGATATCGGCACGACCGCGCAGAATGTGCAGATCATCAAGTTCGCGGCCGGACCGCCCCCGGTCTACGCTACTTCGACCTCGGCACACACCACGCTTGGTTTGTGGACGAATGTGAATACTACCACGATCATCCCCTGCAACATTAACATCGTTTCCGGCGATTACATCGCCATCTTCGGAACGAGGACGAACGGCGGGAGCATGAATAACTCGTATGCGACTCCTGCGGGTCCCTACACTTCCAGCGTTCTTGGTTACCCGATGACACTTACCCGCATGGTCTACCAGGCGGGCACCTTCCCGGTGCAGGCTGTTTCACAGGAAGTCAGTGGCTCGATCGCGCGCACGGAAGTGTATTACACCGCGACGGTCACCGGCCCGAACGACGCCGGTATCAGCTCGATTGATTCTCCTCTCAATTTCTGCGCCGGCGTTCAGGACGTCAAGGTGACGCTGCGCAACTACGGAAACAATCGCCTGAACTCCGCGACCATCAACTGGAAGCTGAACAACGTGGCCCAGACCCCGTATAGCTGGACGGGAATGCTCGATACAAACGACATAGCTTCGCGTCAGACGCAGGTTACTCTCGCAACACAGAATTTCGCCTCCGGAATTCCTTATACTATCGAAGCATGGACCAGCATGCCGAACGGTGTCACCGACACCATCACCAGCAATGATTCATCGAGCGTCCTTACGCAGGCGGCAATATCAGGCACATTCACCATTGGCGGTGCGTCGCCCGACTTCCCGAATATTGCTGCCGCGGTCAACGCGATCAACCAATTCGGCCTCTGCGGTCCGGCAGTGTTCAACATACGGTCAGGGACCTATAACGAACAGTTCTCGCTCGACGCGCTTCCGGGAAGTTCATCGGTGAACACCGTTACCTTCCAGTCCGAGACAGGTAATCGCGGGGACGTGAACATTACTTCCGGTGCGGCGACGAGCACGACCAACAACTATGTCGTGCAGCTGATGGGAGCTGATTACGTTACCTTCAGGAATGTGACGTTCACTGCAACAAATACTACCTACGGTACAGTCCTCGACATCCAGGGTGGTTCGGAGTACAATACCTTCGAAAACGTGGACTTCATGGGAGTGCAGACCACGAGCACTTCGTCCTACATGACCGTCATCTGGTCGCCGAGCGGTTCGATCGACAATTACAACACCCTCCTCGGCTGCAATATCCGCAACGGCAGCTTCGGTATGTACATGTACGGCGGCGGGACCACTTCCACCGAGAACGGCTTCCATGTCGAAGGGTGTGAATTCACCGGCGCGTACTACTACCCGATCTATTTCTACTACATGGGTGAAATCGAGTTCTTCAACAACCGCGTCGTGAAAGATTCCGGTTATCCGTACATGTACTCGATGCTCATGTACTATGGATTCAATTCGAAGATCGAGCGGAACACCTTCATCACCGATGGCGGTACGTACGGCTACGGTTTCATGATCTATTACGACAACTACTACCAGACCGGTACGTCGCGCATCGTGAACAACTTCTTCACGAGCCGCAATTCCAACCCCTACGCGTATTACGCAGCGCGCGTCTATTACTGCAACGACATCCTGTTCGCGCATAACACGCTGTATATGGATGGTACGTACGCTTCCGGCTACACGCTGTATTCGTACTACGGAGCCAACCAGCGTTACTTCAACAACATCATCATCAACACCGGCGTCGGACGCGCGTGGTACGTCCCCAGCCCCGCTGCGATCTCTGCATCGGATTACAACGATATCGTCGCCGCAGGTTCGGTACTCGCCTACTGGGGTGGAGACCGCGCCAACCTGCTCGCGCTGCAGACCGCTTCCGGCATGGATGCGGCTTCCGTCAGCAAGGACGTCACCTTCTATGATTACACTGCGGGTGACCTGCATCTCGCGGCTCCTTCGGACGACGACAACGATCTGATCGGCACGATTCTCTCTGAGGTGACCGACGACATCGACAACGACCCGCGTGTTCGTCCGTACATGGGCGCCGACGAAGCCTGCTATCTGATCCCGAACAGCCTGCAGTACGAGTTCGTGGACGGTGGCGGCCAACCGATCGGTTACGCCGAAATTCCCGGAACGGTGGGCGTGCATTACACGGTCATCTTCCCGGACTTCGACGCGACGATCCAGATGACGGCGAACTTCTACAGCGTGCCGGGCAACCAGCTGATGTACACGCAGTCGTTCAGTGCCAACAAGCCCCAGGGCCAGACGCTCGACGGGACGTCGTACTTCAACATTCCGTCGAATCTGCCGGTCGGCTTCTACCGCATCGAGCTGGTGTTCAATACGAAGAACAGCTGCGGCTACTATCGTGACTACATGCCGTACCCGACGTCTCTGATGCTCATCGGTCAGGGATCCACGCCGTGTGAAGTGTGGCCGGGCGACGTGAATAACGATGGCCTCGTCAACTACACGGATCGCAAGGACCTGAACCTTTACATCTACGACGCGAACCTGAATACGCTGTGGCTCAACGGTCCGGCACGTTACCGTGCCGATGCCGCACTGAATCCGCTGACGTATCTGATGTGGCAGCCGCAGGCAAGTGTGCCCTGGTACACGACGATGGGTTGCTACATGGATGCCGACGGTAACGGCGTGGTCAACAACTTCGACTACATCGCGATCAAGCTGAACTGGAACCGTTCGCACGGCGCGATCGCACCGAAGCACGATGACCAGTTCCAGCCGATGTCGTTCGACATGACGCAGAACTACCCGAACCCGTTCAACCCGACGACGCAGATCAAGTACAGCGTCCCCGAGCGCACGCAGGTTCAGCTGCGCATCGTTGACATGCTGGGTCGCGAGATCGCCATGCCGGTCAACGGTATCGTGGAAACGGGCGTCTACCAGGTTGAGTTCGATGGTTCGTCGCTGCAGAGCGGCCAGTACCTCGCCATCGTTTCGATGACGGGTCAGGAGACCGGCCTCGGATTCAACAAGACCGTGAAGATGGTGCTGAACAAGTAAGCCATCCTTCACACGAGTGAAAAAGCAGCGCCCCCGGTC
>JACZJN010000042.1 GCA_014860565.1 Bacteroidota bacterium | reverse complement strand
ATTGAGGAGTTCGGGTTCAAATTCATTGCCGTTCGTTACGACAATGCATGGAATTTCGAATTCGAGAAGGTTGTGCAGCGAGGCTTGCCGTTCATTGGCCGGCAGCGACTTGAGATAATTGATCTCGGTGTTCCCGAAAAGCTGGAGGCGCTGATACGTAAACAGACCGACAAATCCGGCCAGCGCGAGGCCGGGCCGGTGAAGGTTTTTTTCCACAATCAACCGCTCGGATTTTTCCAATCCGTTCGCCGACGTAAGTTTGATACGCGTTTTATTCAGCTGAAAGAATTCACTCACGCTGATGCTCTGCTTCTGCAGAGGCTTGAGATTCTTCAGCGGATCGTGTGGTGATGTCATAGACGGTAAAATAAAATGGGCGGATGAGATCCGCCCATAAAATAGTGCCTTGAGGCTCCGGAATCAATCAGATCCCGCGCCGCTTGCCCTTGTATTTCAAAAGCTGACGTTCCAGCTTCTCTACTGCCGTGTCAATTGCCTTGTAAAAATCGGCTGATTTCTCGATGGCAACGAGATTCGTGCCGTGAACTGAAAGATTGATCTCGGCGATTTTCACCGAATCCTTGGCTTTCTCGAAGCGGAGGATGACATTCCCCGTGACGATGCCGTCGTAATATTTCTTGAGCGTAGACACCTGCGACATGGCATAGTGCTTGAGGCCATCGTGCGCTTTGAAGTGCCGAGCGGTGAATTGGACGTTCATGACAACGCTCCTTGGAAAAAAGTTGTGAGTGGTTACGCCCGCGGATGCGCTTTCGCGTATTCGCGCTTCAGGTGATCCATGCTGACGTGCGCGTAGATCTGCGTGGTCGAAAGGCTTTCATGGCCGAGCAGTTCACGAACCGCTTCGAGATCGGCACCCCTGTTGAGCAGATGCGTTGCGAAGCTGTGGCGAAGCACGTGCGGCGAGCAGGAAGCCTGCTCCGACACCGCCCTGAGATAGCGATGAACGATGGTGTAGACACTGCGGCCCGATAGCCGCGTGCCGCGGTTGTTGAGGAACACGGCCTGAGAATCTCCCGTCGGGCGCTGTGCGTCGCGCAAGTCGAGATATCTCCGTACCGCCTTCATCGCCGGACCGCCTACCGGCAGGATGCGTTCCTTGCGGCGCTTACCCAGCACGCGTATCGTGCCGGTGTTCGCGGGCAGGTCGCGTCGGTCGAGAGAAACGAGTTCGCTGAGACGTATGCCCGTACTGTAGAATAACTCAAGTACGGCCGCATCGCGCGCGCCGTCGAGCGTGGAGACATCGGGCAGACAGAGCATTGCTTCGATCGCATCCTCCTCAACGAAGGATGGCAGCCGCTTTTCGATTTTCAGCGAACGGAGATTTGCCGTCGGATCGATCGTCACCAGATTCCGCCGGACAGCGAATTTGAAAAACATTCGAAGGGACGTCATGTTTCTGCTGATGGAGCGCTTCGTCAGTCCCTGTTCGACGAGCGTCCCCATATAGGTGCGGATGGTGCGGCGATCTACTGCCGCAAGATCGATTTCCGGGCTTTCGATGAGGCCGACAAGCCAGCCATAGAAACGGTCGAGATCGTGGCCATAGGCCACAACCGTGTGAGCGGACGCGTTGCGCTCCACGGTGAGATATTCCCGGA
>JACZJN010000041.1 GCA_014860565.1 Bacteroidota bacterium | reverse complement strand
AATTATTTTCTTAGTTTCAATGACCACTTTTTGTGGGCGGGGCTGTAGCTCAGTGGTAGAGCATCTGCCTTTTAAGCAGAGGGTCGATGGTTCGAACCCATCCAGCCTCACAAACAAAAGTGTACATATGCGGAAGTGGTGAAATTGGCAGACACACCATCTTGAGGGGGTGGCGCTCGAAAGGGCATGCGGGTTCAAGTCCCGCCTTCCGCACAAGTCGAAAAGCCTCACGAAGACTCGCCGCAGTCACTCTTCGAATGTTACACCGCAAATCCCAGGTGCAAGGAGTTAGAACTATGCTCAAGAACATCGCCTTCTTGTCCGTTCTTGCTTTGCTGCTGTTGGCAACTCCGTCGATGGCCCAGAGCAACAATGATGCGAAGAAGCTTTTCAATGATGGAAATGCGTTACTGAAGTCAGGTGACTTCGAGGGAGCAATCAGCAAGTATAACGCGGCGCTCAAGATCGAGAAGCACGAGTTCTTCTATTATCAGCGCGGCCTCGCCCAGAAGAAAGCGCGCAAGATGGACGAAGCGCTCGCTTCCTTCCAGGCCGCGGTCGAAACCAATCCGAAGTGGGCGGTCGGTTACGTCGCTCTCGCGGGCGCGTACTTCGTCAATCAGGAGTACGACAAGGCCATCGCCGAATATGAGAAGGCATTGAAGGAAAACCCGACCCTCGGTCAGGCGAAAAAAGGCCTTGCCGCGGCGCAGACAGCCCAAGCGCAGACGCTGCTCGGTCAGGGGGAAATCCTTGGCGCGATCGCGCTTTGTGATAAAGCCATCGCCAATGACGAAAAATACGACAAGGCCTATCTGATCCTCTCGCAGGCGCAGAACAAAAACGGCAAGTATGACGACGCCATCAAGGCGGCGCAAAACGCCATCAAGTTCATCAAGACACCGCAGAAAGGTGCGGCGTACTTCGAGATGGGCCTCGCGTATCGCAACCTGGGAAACATCGCGAAGGCGAAGGAAGCCTTTACCAACGCGAAGAAAGATCCCGGCTATGCGCGCAATGCCGATTACGAATTGAAAATGCTCAAGTAGCGAAGAGCTACAGAGGCCCATAAAAAAACCCGCTCATCAGAGCGGGTTTTTTTATGGGCCTCTGTTCCGGAACTGCTAGAACATCGCTTCCAGAGACATGCGGTAACTACGGATAGGGGCGAGGTTGGCAACGACCTCAGAGTAGTTGTATTGGAAGACATTATCGACGAAGAAAGATATCCGCAATGGCAATCCGACGGATGCCGCGATCCAGCTCGCGCGAAGGTCGGTGACATACGCGGCGACGCGTTCCTCGGAATCCGGAATGATGATGGTCAATTCGCGGTCGATGTTTTCGATACGCGAGAGATGCCTGAAATCCGCGCCAAACGAGAATCCGGCGTAATGCACATCACCACTCAAATACAACAGATGCCGTGGCCGGTACTTCAGCACGCTTCCTGTAGTCATATCGCGCGGGTACAGATACGTGTAGCCGGCGGACAGCAGCACCCAGTCTCCGAGGGGGCGTCCCTCCAGCGAAAGCTCGTAGCCCTGGATCCGCGCCTGCGTGATGTTGCGGAACAGGATGCGTCCGTCAGTGGGATCGATCATGGGTTCAACGAGATTGTCGTAGTCATTCCAGAAAACAGCGGCGTCGAAAGTCACATCATAGGGCAGCAGTTGCTTGAAACCGAATTCATAGGAGGTACTGCGCTCGGCTTTCAGATCGGGATTCGGTTTCGTGAGGATGCCCCCGGCGCTTGCGGTGGCGTAACGCTCCGCGATCGACGGACTGCGGAATCCCCAGCCGTAGGCGGCGCGCAGCGCCCCCTGTTCCCATGGCTGGTAGGTCATCCCGATGCGCGGGTTGACCTGCATGTCGGCGTCCATCGAATCGATGGAGGTCAGATCGAATCGTGCGCCTGCAGAGAGATGCCACACGGAATTGAGCGCGATCTCGTCCTGCGCATAGAGCGCCCCCGACCAACCGGTGCGCTGTCCATACGTGCGCGAATCCACCGTCGTGTAATTCGCATCGGCGCCGAAGGTAAGCAGATTCCGTTGCGCCAAGGTATATGATCCCTGCCATTCGGCACCGAGGAGCCAGGTCGTGGACTGCGTCTTGTCGCTCGGACGGAATGAAAAATCCGAAGTGTCGCTCGAGGTTTCAAAGCTGGTGCGATAGAAGCTCACCCGGAGCGACGACGCAAAACTGGCGCTGTGAATCTGACGATATAACGCAGATGCCTGTGTTTTCACCGAGACGATGCTTTCACTCAAATCCGTCGAGACCGGCGGCTGCAGCGCATTGCTGAGATTCCGCCAGTACACCCAGTTCCCGCGCTCATTCGTGCTGTGATTGACCGACACGCTCAAATTCCTGTCCGAAGCAAACCGATACCACGCACGGCCGTTGAGATTCCACCGAACGAAATCATCGTTCTGACGAAAGCCCTGATCGTTTCGTGCCCCGGCGCCCACGAGATAACTGAACGGTCCGTGCGCATCTCCGTACTGCAGGTCCATGCTGTTACGCCAGCGCGGACTCGCCCCCCACCATTTCCACTCTGAGAAATACGGATTATCCCAGAATCCCGTGCTGAGCCGAACGCGCGCGACGCGGCTTCTCGGTTCGCGGGTGAGAACGTTAATGACCCCACCCAGGGCACTCGAGCCGTACAATGCCGATCCCGCACCTTTCACGACCTCGATGCGGTCGACGGCAAACATGGGGACGATGTCGAACTTGATTTCTCCTGCATCTCCGGCCAGCACAGGCGCGCCATCGACCAGAAGCAGCACACGGCTGCCGAGGGCGCGGCTGTAGCCGCTCGAACCGCGAATGTTTACCTGATCCTCCGCGATATTGACACCGCTGATTTTTCTCAGGGCGTTGTCAAGCGTCTCTATGCCGCGGGCCTCGATTTCACGGCTGTCCATGGTAGCGATACTGACGGGAATCTCCTCGAAGCTCTGCGCGTGCTTTCCCGCCGTGACAATCACCACTCCGGTCTGCACGGTGCTTTCCTTCATTCCGAAATCCATCACTGCGTTTTCGCCCGCGGTGAGGTTTGTCTGCTGGCTCTTTTTCTCATACCCAATCATCGAACACACGACGGTGTGGCTGCCGGCGGGAATGCGCCAGATGCTGAAGCGGCCGTCCCTATCCGTCGCACTGCCGAGTACGGTTCCGCGCACAATGACGTTGGCGCCGACGAGAGGTTCGCCGTCGGGACCGGTGACCCGGCCGCTGAGCGTGGCATTCTGTGCAGAGGCCAGGGATGCGATAAGAAAAAGAACAGTCCAGACGAACGGCCGGACTGCAGGAAAAACACAGCGAGCAATGGTCATGGACTACACCCGTTTATTTCGGACTGCGTGATCGATTTTATAGAGGACCTCTTCCTGCTTCTGCATGTCATGCACGAAATCGGTTTCATCGGAATCGATGACCAGCAGAGGGCCGAGCGTATAACGCTGAATCCAGTCTTCGTAGAGCGTATTGAGCTGCGCGAGATACGAGGCTTCGATGCTCTGTTCGAAATCGCGGCCGCGAAGCAGAATCTGACGCTGAAGCGTCGGGATGCTGGCGCGGAGATAGACCAGCAGGTCGGGGGGATGGAGGTAGCTGGTCATGGCCGCGTACAGCGCGCGATAGTTATCATAATCGCGATCATCCATGCGTCCGATCGCGTGCAGGTTCATCGCAAATATTTCCGCGTCTTCGTAAATCGACCGGTCCTGCACGACAGTCACGCCGCTTTCAGAAACCTCGCGATGCAGGATGAAGCGTTTGGAAAGGAAATACACCTGCAGATGAAATGACCACCGTTTCATGTCGGCGTAGAAATCCGGCAGATAGGGGTTGTCATCCACCGACTCGAAATGAGGGGCCCATCCAAACTTCTGATGAAGCAATGATGTAAGAGACGATTTTCCGGAGCCGATATTCCCGGCGATCGCGATCAGCATGGGTTATTCCTGCTGCCAGCGAACGTCTCCCCTGCCGGCGACATGATTGGCATAGCGCGCGAGCACGAAGAGAAAATCCGACAGGCGGTTGATGTAGCGGAGGTCATGTTCGTTGATTTCTTCCAGCGTGGAGAGGTGGACGATCAGGCGCTCTGCCCGTCGCGCGACGGTGCGGCAGAGATGCAGGCGCGCGGCTGTTTCGCTGCCGCCGGGAAGAATGAAAAATTGGATGGGTTCGAGCTGCGCTTCAATCGCGTCAATGCGCTCTTCCATCAGCGCGATATGCGATGCCGTGACGCGAGCCGCCGCGGTGTTTTTCGTGTCCAGCGGTGTCGCCAAATCGGCCCCGACCACGAACAACTCGTTCTGCATCGCGATGATATACGGCGCGATCTGTTCGGGTGCGCTGACGAGAGCGAAGCCGAGAAACGCATTGAGTTCGTCGACGGTGCCGTAGGCCTCGATGCGTGCGCTGTCTTTTCCGACGCGCCGACCACCGAACAATGCCGTTTTCCCCTGGTCTCCGGTTTTCGTATAGATTTTCACGGTACCTCGTGCTATGGAGTTGCAGACTGTATAGCCTGAACAACATCAGCAGGCGCGGGAAGTTCCGACCAGGTGTTCGTCACCGTACCGTCGCGGAGAATGAACACCCGCGGCAGCGCGCGATATAACGGGCGTGCGAAACGTGGTTCTATGGCGGCAACCGGGAATGATGCCGCATATTCAAACATCAGCGTCGTGAGATGTTCCGTTCCATCGATGATCAGCCCAACCGCCGATTTCACTGCTTCCTGCTGCGCGATCGCATTCATTTTTTCGACATCGGCCCCGACACGGTCGTCCTGAATCGTGAAGAGAAAGACGACATGCGTCCCTTTGTTGAGGTCCTTCCCGTATAATCCGTCGACAGGCCATGCCGTGAAATGCGCGCCCGGATGCAACTGCGTGACGATATCGTCCACCGGGAGGTGGGGACTGAGCGCAGTCACGGCCACGGCGACACACGCGGCGACGACCGAGATGGCGATCCGTATCGCCTTGCCTGTGCCGCGGTGCGACCAGAGCACGACGAGTGAGAAGAGCAGCGCGATAAGCATCAGCGCATCCTCGATGATGACCTGCTCTGGTCCGCGATGGACGAGGTTACCGAAACAGCCGCAGTTTTCACCGAGCCCGATAGACATCCCGTACACTGTTACTCCGATGAACAGAAGCAGCATCGCCATCACGAGCAAGGGGATCACGCGCGGATAGAGGTTGCTGAGCAGACCTGCTGCAAGAGCAAATTCCACGATAATGAAAACCCACGCCCCAACCGGCGCGAGTGTGGGAAAGATGCCGTACGCGGCGATCTGTTCCTGGAAGGCGCCGGGATCGAGGGCTTTCATAAGCGCTGCGACGATGAAGACAAGCCCGACGATGCTTTCAAGCACCCGGGCAGTGACATAGAGAACGCGGTTTGAGGAAAGCTGCATGTGCGGTTATTTCAGGATGTTCACGATGGCGTCTTCCATGGCGCCCGGGGGGTCGCCGATGATGCGGTCAATTTCCTTTCCATTCTGATATACGATCACCGCCGGATAGTCGTGGCCATAGCGTTCGAGTTCCTCGGCTGGCTCGCTGCCACCCATGGCGATCCCGATGTATCGGACCGAGATCTGCGGGTTCGCCCCGTCCCCGAACGTGCGAAGCACACTGGGCAGCACGATCTTACAGGTCGAGCACCAGGTGGCGAACATAACGATGACCTCGGTTTTCTTTTTGTATGACTTCAGGAAGGCAATCGCTTTTTGCTTGGGCTTGTACGCCTTCATGCGCATTTCGTAGTCCGGACTGTGCGCGAGAATGATTTCGCGCGCCACTTCGCCTACAAGTGTCTGCCGGATAACCATCGAGACGGTTTTCCCTTTCACCTTGAACGTGGTGACGCCTCCCTTGACGGCGTACGTCCCCGCATCGCTCCCCTTCGGAACGCCGCTTGTTTTCAGGAAGCCGCCATCCTTTTTCAGAGTGGACGATTTCAACATGTAGACTCGCTTCTTCGAGAGATCGAGAAGAACCGGCGCCGCAAGCTTCTCGGAAGTGAGAATCATGAAAGGTTGGTAGTTGGTCGGTTGGAACACCTGCGCGCTCAGGTCCAGCGCTCCTGCGATTTCCACACCGAATTGTGCGTTCTCCTCCCACTCCTGGGAATTCGCGATCGAAACACCCGAGGCGGTCAGAAATAAACAGACAAAAATGACAATACTGGAAACGGTTGTATTCATATGGGAAACCTCATTCGAAAAGTTACGAAATGCAGTGAGGCGGTGCAATGCAGGAAAAAGCACATAAAGGCATAAACCCTGAGTTGTGTCCCGATGTTCCGTGTGACATATTTCCGATTCCTGTCACTATCGGAATGCACGCATGAACGAGATACTTAGCACTCTGCTCGCACGCGACCCCGCCGCCGCCACCGCGCCGGATTTCGAATTGCTTGATACGGTGTGGGAAGCGATGCGCGAAGGACGCCTGCGCGCGGCAAACTGCGTCGACGGCCAATGGATAGCAAATACGGATGTCAAGCGGGTCATTCTATGGGCATTCCGCGCCGGCATCCTCTCCGATGCCGGAAGCGAGGGAGCCTTCAGCTTCACCGACAAGCACACCCTCCCTGTGCAGCGCTTCACCGCCGCCAGCGGCCGGCGCATCGTGCCTGGAGGAAGTACGGTGCGCGACGCAGCCTATGTCGCCCCCGGCGTTATCGTCATGCCGCCAGCTTACATCAACATCGGGGCATACGTCGATGAGAACACACTCGTCGACAGCCATGCGCTCGTCGGATCCTGCGCACAGATCGGCAAGCGTGTGCATCTGAGCGCCGGCGTGCAGGTCGGAGGAGTACTCGAACCGGTCGGCGCCGTACCTGTCGTCATCGAGGATGATGTCATGGTCGGCGGCAACAGCGGCATATATGAAGGAACGATCGTACGCCGCCGCGCCGTCATCGGCACGGGCGTGATTCTCAACGCCTCGACGCCGGTGTACGATCTCGTGCATGGCCGCATTCTGCGCAAGTCCGCAAACGCACCGCTGGAAATTCCCGAGAATGCCGTCGTGGTCGCGGGGAGCCGTCCCGCACGGGGCGATTATGCCGCAACAGAGGGGATTCACATATACACGCCAGTCATCATCAAGTATCGCGATGAGAAAACAGACGCTGCGACCGCACTGGAGGAAAGTCTGCGGTGAACGGTGTTGGCTTGCAATTCTCCCTTGCCTCATTCTATATTGTGAATTCAACATCTAATACGTAAATTACGTATTCACCACCGGTATATGGGCTGAATGGGGAAGGACATTTACCCGTATCTCCAGTGATGACAGCATTGACAACGGCACCGTGTGCCTGATTTTCTCACTATTTGCGGAAACACCAATGACCAACGAGCCGACCAACAACGACACTCCCGAAACCCTTCCCGACAATCCCAGCGAAGAGACGCAGGCCTCAGAAGTTCAAGGGAGTATGGATGCGGCATCACAGGAAATTCAAACTCCGCCGGCGGTAACTGAAGATGCTCCGGCTGAAGAAGCGCCCGTCGCGGACGCTCCGGCTGAAGAAGCCCCCGTCGCGGATGCTCCGGCTGAGGAAGCGCCCGTCGCGGATGCTCCGGCTGAGGAAGCGCCCGTCGCGGATGCTCCGGCTGAAGAAGCGCCCGTCGCGGATGCTCCGGCTGAAGAAGCGCCCGTCGCGGATGCTCCGGCTGAAGAAGCGCCCGTCGCGGATGCTCCGGCTGA
>JACZJN010000040.1 GCA_014860565.1 Bacteroidota bacterium | reverse complement strand
CTCAAATGACCCCCGGCGCACACGTATTGACCATTCCTGCCGGAAATCTTCCCGCCGGTGTATACCTCGTGCGCGTGGCTGTTGACGGCGTTCCTGAAACCCGAAAATTCGTGGTATTCCGATGAAGCGAATCTCAATTCTGCTCATTCTGGCGTTTCTCCTGTCTGCATGCACGGACGATACGACAATGCAGCCCCCTCCAACGGTCGATCCGTTTGCGGATTGCGGAAATGGTGACCCGGTGAGCACCGACGATTCGCTGATGCACAACTGGCCCTATCCGAAATACCGCATCTCCCAGCTGCGGATCTCACCGTTCAACGGATGGTGGGCGGGTGACTACCTCCGCTTCAAGACGGTTGAAGGAGAGACCTTCGCGCAGGGGGTTTTTGTCTACGACCCCATGCGAGACATGCCGATCGCCCAGTTCGACGATGCCTGGGGGCACCGTTGGTCGCCCGATGGAAAAACCCTTATCCTGATACAAGGATTTCAGTTGTACCGGATCGACATCCCCTCGATGGACCTGCGCAATTTGACAGAAGGATACGATGTGGCATTGGGAAGTTGGGCACCGGACGGAAGTAAGCTTTTTTTCTCCCACAACGGACAAAAAACGCCGAGTCTTCCAAATGGCATGTACTCCATGAATGTGGACGGGAGCGAGAAGCGTTGGGAAGGTGACCCTGGTGCCTTCGCCCTGCTTCTGAACGATAGCACGTTCATGGGTTTCAAATCCGACAGCCTGATATTCCTGCATCGAGCGAGCGGTCTCCGTACAACGAAACACATTCCTGAACTGGATGAGTGGCCGTATGCCGATCAACTCGATATTTCGAATTCACGGAACCTCATTGTCTTTGGTACGGTGAGAAAGGGATCCCTCCACGATCCCTGGGGCAATGGACTGTGGCTCTTGGATACAAAAACCTGGACACCGAGGAAAATACGCGGCGCGCAGTGGTGGAACAATCTGTACTATCCCACCTGGGCACCGAACGGTAACATCTATGCGAGCGTGTATTGCCGGAAGGATTCCTCGAGCATGATCTGGGAATTCGATCTCAACGGTAATCCGCTGAGGAGGATCACGGAAAAAACTATGCGCGTATGGATGCGATAGTGAAATGCTTAAGTCTTGTTCGGGAGACGCAATCCTTCGCTCCACATTGAGTCCCGGGGCTTCAATTGCCGTACGATATACGCCGTAAGCGGGGAGCGAGATGTTTCCCGATCCCCGGGATCATCGCTCCCCGCTTATTGCTTATAGCGCGCCGAACCGCCGAAGGCGGTGAGGCGCTCAGTCCATGATCTTCCGTTTTGTTGTCATCAAAGGAGTTACGGGGAGACGAGTAACAAATGTGCAACAAAAATCAGGACAGAAAGCGAAAAAATCGGAAAGAACCGGCAGTGGTTCTTGTCCCGTTGCGCCACGTAGCCTGTCCGCGTTGCGGGCCGCGAACGGAATTGCTCCCATGGTTGGCTTGCTATGCCCGTTCCGGGAAACGCCTCTCCGTCTGTCATTTCGTCACAACTACCTTTCCGCTACGCACCATATCGGCGGTACGGACCACGAGCATATACATTCCGGGACTCACGCTTCCAAGTCCCATCGCTCCACGAATTGTTGTGCCGTCTCCGGCGAGCGGGAGTTCGATCACCTTCCGGCCGAGCAGATCGAACAGCAGCGCGTTCGCATTCCCTTTCCCTGCGACGGCGAACCGCAGTTCGCCGCGCGTTGGCTGGGGGTGAATTTGTAGGGTGTGGTCGCCAGCCATGCCGACAAGCGATTCAACCGAAGTGGATTTGTCGCGCAGAATCCCGATGATCACATCGGATGCGCCGCCCCGCA
>JACZJN010000039.1 GCA_014860565.1 Bacteroidota bacterium | reverse complement strand
CCTCTTCCATCAGCCTGCACAGCAGCGCCGCGGCCTCTTCCGCCCGCTCGTCCCCCAGGCCGGATTTCGCGTAGCGTGCTTCGGCGGTATCCGTGCCGACGGATTCCCCAGACCGCGCGACAGATATCGCCAGCACCGCATCGTGCGCATCGGTACCGCCGCGGGCGCGAAGGGATTGCTGTTCCCGGTACTGCGACAGTTCGCTCAGCGGTCTGTACACCGTCGGAGCTTCGAGCACCTCCGACCGCGACAGGCCGAGATAGCCGAGCACGTAGACAAGAACGCCACCCAGGATCCCGGTCACACCGAAGCGCTGACCGAGGGTCATTCCCTCCAGGTAGAAGGAGTATTCGATGAAAAACAGCAGCCAGGCGGCAAGTGTGATCAGCGTAATGTTGCGCAGCCAGTTCAGCCGCAGGTGATCGAGCGATGAGACCAGGTCCTCGAGTCCTGTGGCATGCCGCCGCAGGAGCAGCAGCGTGGCGGACATGTACGCGACGGACTGCGCGATGATCGCCCAGTTGAACAAGAAAAATCGCGTCGGAATATCCATCGTATCCGACTGTATCAGCAGCGCGGTGACAGCCGATGACGGACCCAGCAGCAGCGGCAGTTCGGTCAGCTTGTACAGAAGGAAAGGAAGCAGGTGCAGCCATTCAGAGCGGGACATCCGTTTTTCCGGATGAATCAGATGCCGCGCGTAGAGGTAATGCATCGGCGCCGCAGTGAGGGGAAATCCGCTCAGCGCGATGTACAGCAGCGGGTGCGTGTGAAACACTCCAAGGTCCTGCAGCAAAAGCTGTGCAAGCACCACCCCATAGACCAGCATCAATGCAGCCAGGAAGCGATTGGCATAGAGCGTACGGTGCCGCTGCAGAAGAATGCCCGCCAGAAACAGGCTCTGCGCGATGCCGAGTCCCAGCGCGATGTTGTTGATCTCCGTGAACATGCCGGTAAAATAGGGTATCTCGTTGGATTCTCCTCCGCCAGTTTCCGATGAACCGTAAATCATCAAGGACACTGAATCACTCGGCATGAATCATTGCCTATCGTGGGAAAACTGGCGTGAGAAACAAACCTGCTATTGGGTTCTATCGACCTCGGAGAATATTCAGCAATATGGATTTCCTCTTTGTACCATGCTCAAGAACAAACAGGTAGGTCCCTGATGATAGCCCACTACATTTTACCGTCATATCATTCCACCCTGGGTTGAGTGTCGTTGAGGGTTCCGTGCGCACACGAGCTCCACGGATATCATAGATTGAGCGTTCGACATCCATCTCATCGGAAGCATACACTCTGAGCTTGGCGAGGTCGGCCTGTGGCGTTGGCCAGGGTCCCTTCACAATGAGCCAATCATCGATTATGCCTGGACCGTTCGGTTTTCCGCCCAGTACTTCAGGTGCCTTCCCCATCGCCGCGACATCCGCACTGTCGAGCGGAATCCGGAGCAGGATCTTGGCATAGATTGCTTCATCTGAGTGCGGATACCAGCCATCAAGCGTCTGAAACGTACTGTATGCCGAAGCATATTGAGTTCGAATGCAACAATCGAAGAATACTAAACGAAGCAAGGATCTGCGACGCACCCCATCATTACTGCTTGTACTAATCAGGGAACGCAAAGTGTTCTCAACGGACGCGGTATCCATTCGCGAGATTTTCTCGAGCGTGAGCACTTCACCTGCAATTTCCCGCATCCATGAACTGTCCGCATACATCGCCTTGCCGGTGAGCGCGGTTACGAGACTGTTCCAGTAGCTGCTTTGATAGCCGCTGCGTATCGCGGTCGAATCCCTGTCTGCCGTATTCACCATGCGTCGCCAGGCATGCAGCGCGAGGACGTATTCCGAACGCGTTCCCGCTTCGCTCAGTGCCAGCGAGAAGTCCGCCTGCGCCATCTGGTACAGTCCCTGGCGTGCGTAGTTGTGTGCGCGAGTGAAGGCCGCGACAAAGGGACTTTGCACGAAGGATTTCATCAGCACGGGATCCTCGTTCGGTGCGAGGAGACTATCGCTTGGATCATCCCACTGCACGGCGGCATTCCCGTACTTTATGAAACGGATAGAATCGGGTGTCGTCGCACTGCTGTCCGGATAATTCCCCCATCCCACGGCGCGTGAACCGTCATACACGATGACATCCCGCCCGGTCGGGTAGGCACCAGCCACGTTCCCGTGCACGGAATTGTCGCAGTGGAATTCCACCGAGGAATAATGTCCGACACTCACGCCGATATCATTGAATCGGACGGAATTGCCGCGCGTTGTATCACACGTGACAGGAGGAGAATATGATTCCCACTCGTTGAAATACAGATTCGAATACTCGGTGGCATGGAATCCCGTACTGTTGCTGTCGATGCGGTTGTCCAACCAGACATCGCCGCAGTCGTAGCAATATGATCCATAATTGAAATTGCTGTTGATGCGGTTGTGCGCGACGGCCGGTAAGACTAGACTCTTTATCTGCAATCACACAGTCGAGAAGGCCAACTACTTCGGCTCTATGATCCATAGTTATCGATCCTTCGCTGCGCGCGATGAAATGACAGCCGTCGCTCAGCGTGCAGGATTCGAATGTCAGATCACCCTCAACCAGGAATATCGAGGAGTCCGCGAGTTGCAGGTTCGTTCCTGCAAGGATGACTGCCCGGCCGCCTCGTCCGACATGGAGATTGAGCTTTCCGGTGATGGTTTTTTCCATCCCCCCGATATAAACGACACCACTATCGCCTACGTAGATTTTGTTGCGGGGGGCAGGGTGCTGCGCAGAATCGAGATAGACGGTCCCGAGTTCCAGCTGGCCGAGAACCACAAGCGAGTCATCGGAGTCCCAGGAAAACGATGTGTTGTCGACGAATTCTACGATCGCGGAATCTGCTATAACCGCGCCGCCGGAGCCAATCGATACCCGTCGTGGATGCGTGGCATCAATGGATCCGATCCGTATTCTTGGTTGAAATTGTATATGTGTGAGCGTATCTGTGAGTGTGCTGTCGATGTACCTTAGGATCCAAATGCCCTGGTAAAGATCGCTCCCATACACGAGACCAGAGCGTAGCGTGTCAGGTACAAGGCGGTAGATGCCCTTGGCGTACATTATCAGATCTGGACGATTGTAATAGTTGCTACTCGAGGGATCATTGCTGAGATATGGTTCAGTCCGCACATATCCTCGAATTGACAACTCCGGACCGGCAATGTGAAGGATTCTGGCCCCGGCGTTATATCCAGCGAGATATAGAAGATCTCCCCACAGAGTAGGCTCGTGCAGACCCGTAGGTACATCGGCGACTTTAGGAATATTATCACGGCCTATATACCCCTCGGGCCTCGCGGACGATTCCTGCACGTCATAGGCATTGAGTATGAGGCTCGCGTTGTTGGCAGATGTGTCATTTACCCCAAGAAGGGACCGGTCCCAGATTCGCAAGAAAGCACCTTGCAATCTTAAAGGATCGACGTCGGGATACGACGGGTGATTGCGATGAATATAGTTCAGTCGCAATATGGAGCTCTCATCAGGTACACATTCATACACGGAATCGATAGGTGCTGAGTTGTAGTAGCGGAGGACCTTGTTAGATGCACCAATGAGATTTGGTTCGTAAAAATCAATACCTTCCCACAGAAGCTGGTTCCATTCTCCATTCTCATTTTGGCCAGAAACACTACTTGTAAATTCATCAACACTCAGGACATATTTCGCAGCTTCCGATTCGTAAGGGACGACACTATGAGTGACTCGGTGATCCCACTTGTTACAGCGAGGATTATTGATCGAGTATGACAAGGTATCCCATCGATACTTGTATGGATTGATGACCGTATCAGGAAAACTGGCACGATCGAAATCATATATTTGCGCCGTGATGATAGGATTGTTCCAATCGGTAGTAAAATCGATAATACGGATTCCTGACCGAACAGTGCCAAGTCCAACGACATGTGTACCGTCATCGTACGTGGCCGTTTTCACCTCATGTATCTTTACCTCTTTATGCAAGGTCCCCGTTGTATCGGGTGGAATAGTGAGTCGCAGGCTGTCACGCAGATTATGATGGACAACATTGTAGTATTGCAGAGTGCTTGTGTTAGAAGCGACGAACAGCATCCGATCGCACCTATGCAGCATCTCTATATTTGATATCATTGCAGCATTCACTCCCGTTTCAGGCGTGATGATGCTTATTCCATATGACCCGTATTCCGTGTTTGCAATTCTTCCGTCGGGTACGAGCAACGTAGCACCAGTGCCTCCGATCAAGAGAACATCCAGTATTACCGCCGGACGCTTTGGATCCATACTGTTTTGTTGTTCATATATGCCAACAAGGAATATGCGCGTTGTATCACCGTAGTATGCTGTCTCGACATCTCGCGGCCAATACCCTTCTGGCAGCTCTAGCGTGCCAAGCGGTATTGGTCTGAACGGATCTGAAATATCGAAGAAACGATAGCCCCCAGCCATGGGTATGACAATGTAGTAGACATCACCAATCTTGAAGTAATCGAAGCCATTGCACCATGTGTCTGTTTCGATTGTATTTAGTATCGCGATATTTTGAGAATATTGATACTGCGGAGAGGTAGTGGCAAAAAAGTAACTGGCTTCGGTCTTCTCCCCATGTTCCAGGATTTGACAGTTGATTTCTCCAAAACCGAAGACTACTGTGACAATGCAAATTGATAACACCATCCGGATGGGAAAGTCCATTTTCAGATGTTGTGACATTGCTACAGCCTTTTTCATAGTACGCTGACATTACCGATTTGTATAACTTTCTCCGATCTAAAGAGCACAAAATACATACCGCGGGGTACTTTTAAGCCGGTCTTCATTCTGAGGTCCCATGTACAGGAGCGGTGCCCTGCATCTATGGATAAGGAGCGAACACATTGACCAAGTAGATTGTATATTTCGACAGTTCCGGTACGACCAGTTTCTACATCAAGTTGAATCTGCACATTGCTTGTCGCCGGATTTGGTGTAATGCTCAGTCTGCCTGGTGCATTTGGAATGCACTTAATTTCTGTCGTCCGTCTGACAGAGATCCTGAAGATTCCTACATTCGGGATGGATGTATATAAAGAATTTCCGGAAAGGACAAGCACGGGCCGGGCTTCTGTAGATGCCGACAACATTTCTCTCGTCCAGTAAATAGCCTCGCCATCCTCGGTACGTATCTTCACCCACTGCTCACCAGAGTATACAAAGAATGCGCTGTCACTTGCAGCAATAACGTCGCTACCGCATTGATACATTACCAGGTTGACTGTATCAGTACCGAACCCTTCGGTGAATGTTGCCCAATCATGACCATAGTTTGTTGAAGCGAACGTCGACCGTGATCGGAATAGCACATCTCCTTTTCCCAATCGGTACGTATAATCCCCCAAAGCGGCCTGATCATTAATATGTGTCCATTTTACACCTATATCGCTGCTCAGGTATAGTCCGGCATCGTCGTCGAATAGCGGATTATTTGACCATGCCGAAGCGAAAAGAACGTTTGGGTTCGACATTGACGGAAGCAGCTGTGCACCGGCAAGATTGCCAGGTATCCCAAAGGCATTCCACCTTCCCTCTGCTGAGGGTGATACCCAATATGTCCCGGATAGGTAAAGAAAAAGAAGATCCCTGAATTCTGGAGAAATCACAACCTTCGAAGCCAAGGCGAAGGGAGACCGGAATCCATACAAAGTACTGTCGATGCGACCATCATGGCAAAGGTGTAAATTCGTTGAATCCTCAGCAGGATATTTGGAAAGGACATAGGCAGAGATTGTCGGTCGCGGACCGGATGATAATCCATCAAGCTTGAGATCAGGAGCCATAAAGCTCCAAGAGAGCCCGCCGGGACGATATTCGAACAGCGTGCTGACATTTCGAGCAGTGCTGGGATGCCCTCTGATAAGGCCATAGATACCCTCCTCCGGGCCACGCTGAATGTCGACAACTTCATAACGAAGAACTGGTAGTGAATCGGGAATATCCACCCAGGACGAATCGGCTTCCTTTCTTGCCATCAAACCGAACTGAGGCACCATAGCGTATATCATACTGTCGATCACGGTAACAGAGACGCAATCGTGCTCGAGTATTGAGTGAAACAACCGTCCTCCGTCCACTGAAAGTGAGAGTTCCTGACCTGCATTCACAAGTATGCGAGAGGAATCAAGCGCCTGAAGATAGACCGACCTTGCGTTGTGATTGTAGCGTTGGTTGATTGGTAATTCCGAACGAAGCACCCAATTCCTGGCTGAATCCGCGCTGACGTACAGTTGATTGCTGAAGTAGGCGTAAAGCACCATGTTCGTGTCGTCAGACCATGTAGCAATAGGTGGGCACGCCCCATTGAAAAACGAACGTTCGGCCCACGTCTTGCCTCTATCAGTTGATATCAACACGGATCCGACTCTTTGAATAAGCAGTAGATCACAATTGGTAGGGTTAACGGTCACTAATTGGACTCCGAGTCGAGATTGGGAAATCGGCCAGATGTCTTCCCAACTCTGACCATGATCTGATGATCTAAGGAGTTGATTCGTTGAGGAATTCCAGAGGATAATCTCATCGTCGCTGGTGATGGATACAGAGCTCATGGCAAGGAAAGTACTATTGTCCGGTATTTCCATGTTGTTCCAGCTTCGCCCAGTATCATCGCTCTTCCAGAGTCCATTTGTTGTCAGAAGAAACAACCTGTTCGACCTATCGATTGCATGCCCGATATAATTGCGCTGCATTCCGGAAGCACTCGTGGCTGTGATTTCCCATGTGCTTCCACGATCACTTGAGACCAGGAACGGACCGCTCTGTATGAAGCCATATATAATATTCGTATCGAATGGGCTTGCTGCGATCAGATCCAAATGTCCCCCCGAGACGGGCAGTCGCTCCCATCCCTGCGCGAGGAGCGTACCGTTCAACAGGAAAGTGATAAACAGTAAACCAGCGTACAAACACCGGAATTGAGCCATCGCACTCCCTGTCAATACTCCTGAGCGTGTCACGTTGGTCAAGAAGAGCTTCCTCCTGTCCGTATGTCATTTTACCTTAAAATATCTTAACCGGGCTATAGTGTCAAATATCAGTATCAATCCGCCACCACGATCTTCTGCACCCCCACCAACACCCCGTCGGTCATCCGCACGAAATACACACCCGGCGCGAGATCGTGGATCGTGCCGGGCAGACGGTGGACGCCAGCGGTTTCGACTGTGCCGTCGAAGAGTGTGCGGAGTTCGCGTCCCGCGAGGTCGTGCAGGGTTATACGGTAGGCGCCGGGTTCGAAGATGTTGTACGATAGGTGCAGCTCGTCCGCGGCGGGCTGGGGCCAGGGACGCTGCAGCCGGAAACCCGCGGCCTGCGCATCGTAATCGGCGAGCATTTCCTCGACGCCCGTCGGATCGTCGTCCTCATAGTACGGATTGCCGAGTTCGATCCATCGCCAGCGCGCGAAGTCGGGTGCGTGAATGACATGGATGTCGGAATGCACGTGCTGCTTCCCGTCGGCGTTGTTCGCCAGCCGCTGCGCGGTGCCGTTGCCGGTGGTGTAGACGAAGCCCTGCCGGCCGGAAGCGTGCGCGAGTCCGACGCCCGGGTAGCCAAGGCTGCGCACGCGGTAGCTGTCCATCACCTTCCCGGCGAGATGCGTGAAGTAGGCCGTGCCGACCATGTCCAGCTGTCCCTGGTCCTGCAGCGAGAGCAGCAGATCGATGGCGGTGACCACACCGGGCTGAAAGGGCATGCGATGGAGCGAATCGCGTCCCGCTTCGCGCAGTCCGTGCGGCGTCACGAGCACGTCGCGGAAATTCTTCGTGACCGTGATGCGATTGGATTCCGGTGGATTCCCGTGAAAGTCCGAGGGATTGACGCTGATCTGCACCTGCGGGACGATATGTCCGAACTGCCGTTCCCGCGCGATTTCCTCCGCGAATTCCGCCTTCAGTCCCGCGACGTCCTCGCCCATGCGGAGGGTGATCCAGCTGCCCGGCTGCCAGAGCAGTTCATCCCAGCGGATCTGCCGCCGATTGTTGAGTTCGTTCTGCGTGCCGCTGCCCGCGTCGTAGCTGAAGCCATACCAGAAATCCCCGGCCACGCCGTCCACCGTATCGATGAAATGCGTCTGGCAGTCTTCGTCCCAGTGATAGGCGATCCGCACGCCCTCCCGCCGGGCCACGGCGAGGAGCACGTCGAACAACGAAAAGTACCCCGGTGCGAAAATGTCCGTCCGCAGGGCGCGCATGTCCAGCGACGTCTGATCGAAGGCGTACTGCTTTCCGCGGATGATGACGCCGGAACCCTGCGTGGCGGGACGCGCGCCCTTGCCGTTCAAAAATCCCGGCGTGGTGAGGCGGTCGATGGACATGCTCGCGGGGAAGTGGTGACACACCGCGCAGTCGTTCGTCTCGGGCAGCTGCGTGTGCAGATCCCAGAACCTGATGTCGCGTTCCGCCGACGTGTTCCCGCCGGAAACGTGACAGGTATTGCAGTCCCGCTGCGCGGGAATCGCATGCCAGCTGCGGCTGCGCACCGCGCCGAGCTGCACGATGTAGCTGCCTGCCGGGACGCCGGTGGAGAAAATGCGTCCCTGCGCATCCGACACCGGCAGCGAGACGCGTGCGCCGTCGCTCCGCAGCAGGGTCACGGCGGCGTTCTGCATCGTCGTCGTACGCGCGTAGTCGGAGAACACCGTGCCGCCGACCGTGAACGCGGTATGGCAGCCGCTGCAGCCTTCGCCGGTATGATGCTGTGCCGTCGCCTGCATTCCGGAAAGCAGGACCAGGAAAATCGCCGTCAGAAATCGCATATTGTTGTCTCCAATTCTTGCTGCGCAAGATAGAAAATCCTTCTGTTGGAAACATCAACCGGCATGGGAGCTTCCACGTTTGTAGGGACGTCCGCCGCGGCGGACTGCGCGCCTACATACCGGCTCTTTCCGAAGCTTGAACATGATGACGTACTCATACGCGGGGCGACCACCCGGCCCTTTGGGCTCCCTGCGAAGCGTCTGCTCAAGCGTGGGGCGGAAGGTCTCCCAGTCCACGACTGCGTTGAGGCGTTCGAGCGAATCACCGAGCTCAGTGAGATACTGCAGGCGGTAATCTACATCGAACAAAACAGCAAGGGGGCGCTTCTTTCGCAGGGTCATGTCAGCCTCTCTTTTCATCCGAGTTTTGCATCTTGTATGCCGAAACATGGATGGGTTTTTCGAGGCTCCCTAAGGAAAATGTTCCTTACTTGACAAATAGAACCGTTTACGCCACTTTACGCCCAAACAGACAATCCAAATCGGATCATGAGAAACCGCAGAAGGTCCGGGAATTCTAAAGAGGGAATGAGAATGAAGCGTCGTCCGGCGGCGGCGTTTGCGATTGCGCTTGTCGCGATCGCGGGGATGGTTATCCTACAAACATGTTCGAATACCAGCGAACCCCCGGTTCCGCCTGATCCTGACATCGTCGACACCACAACGCATGATTACAGTTGGGAATACCACTTCTTCAACGATACCGAGGGCGAGATCAGCACGTTACGCGACATTCAGGTTGTCGATGCAAACGACATCTGGTTTGTCGGGGAGATTTATACGGACACGTTGAATTATTCTATTCCAAATCGGTGGACAAGTCGATTTCTCAATGTATTGCATTGGGACGGTAAAGCCTTTACTACTAATGCGTATGAGGCCATAATTGCGAATGGGGATATTGGGCGGGCAAATTTTTATGCTGTGACCGCTCGACAACGCTCGAATTATCTGATATCGGGCCTTGGCATTACGGAATTGAACGACGACTCAATGGTGTTCCACGACATGCGTATCTTGAATGGAAAATGGAATGCGAATGAGATGGCTAGTTCTGAGCGAAGCGGAAGCATGTTCATCCATGGCCGCCCTGGATTCCTGGCAGAATTGGTGCAGGCAGGACCCTTGCAACCGATCGGGATCCGGCAGATTCCGCTCCCCACCCAGGCCCCGGTACGGGCGTTCGTCGAAGTAGGCGAGCAGGAATACTTCATCGGCGTGTATTCCGACGAGACGGGCGAACATCACTGGTATCATTCCAAAGACGGTTCGCTTCTCGAATATTCGTTCTCACCGGTTGGTGTCTACAGCCGCGATTACTGCACCGCGCTGTGGGCGAGCGAAAACAAGCTGTTCGCGACGACAACGCCCTTCCTGTTCGTACAGTCACTCGCGGATACATCGGACCGGGTGTTCATAGATTTTCTTGACGACCTCGGCAGGGAATCGATCGGACGTATCAATCGGATGACCGGCCTCGCCAACAACGACATCTTCTTCGTCGGAGAGGTGACGACCGTCATGCATTACAACGGCAAGTCTTTTCGCGTCTATGACGAGATCAAACAACAAGCGGCAATGAGCAGATTCTACGATGTTGCCATGGTCGGCGACAAGGTGTATATCGTCGGCGGCAGGACATTCGAAGGGAGATATCAGGCAGCATTGATCATCGGGACGAAACGATAGACATTTCTCAGGAGGAGACGGGCCCGGGGCATGTGAACCTCACCTCGCCACAGCGAGCCTGCGGCCCCTGCTCCCCCTTGGAAACATCAACCGACATGGAAGCTTCCACGTATGTAGGGGCGTCCGCCGCGGCGGACTGCGCGCCTGCATACCGAATCTTTCCGAAGAAGGAATTTTCCGCCGCCTGGTGTGTCCTCAGCATGATACCGCTTGCTCTCGCGCGTCGGAATGTCGACCTTCAGTGCGATCATCCCGGAGAAGAGACTCATGAACCAGGATACCCGTTTCATTTCCTTCCGCCTCCTTTTTCTTTGCCTGACCCTGCTCCCACTTCCCCGTCTCCTCGCCCAGCAGGCAGCGGAGTTCACCCCCCCCGTTCGAACCGGGGGATATCCTGGTATATGAAGTGGATCCGCAATATTCCCCCCATCAAAATCTCAGTACGTTTATTATTTCAACAGGTCCAGGGTTGCCATATAATCAGTTCTTCGCGGACAAGAGGTCCTTGTACAATGATTGGAAATATTATCCTTTCCAGCAGTCCGGGGATATCTCCTTTTGCCACCGCTTCACCGTGGATTCAGAAGGGATGGTGCTGCACGAGGGAACGTATGGTAGCGTTCCGTACCAATTGTATCCGGCATTCTTACCGAAGGGAACACAGGTCACGCTGAACGGCGATATCTGGAATGTTCCTCGTCTGCTGGACACTACTGTACTGGGCGTGCAGACACATGGCTTTGAAATAGAGCGCCACGGCCTCCGCCGCATTATCACCGAACGATTTGGCGAGACCCGGATGATCTTTGATGGAGAGGTTGTGATGGCGCTGTCCAGCGCCGTTGTCCGTGACACGGCCTTTAATCGGGACGCAGTGCAGCGAAATTACCTGCCGCTGTGTGTCGGCAATCACTATGTATTTTTCTACGACAATACTGTGGGTGTCCATGAGGAGAGGCTGACACAGGTGACGGAGACAGCCGAATTAGATGGACGCACCTGGTATCATCTGGAGGGTGATGGCCCGTTGACTGGGTGGTATCGAAGCGATTCAACTGGAGTGTACAAGTATTCGGATAGTCAGGAATCGCTGATAATCGAAAGCACTGCCTCCCTGGGCACCCTGCGGGCACAACGGATGGTCATCGATACAGGAATCGTCACACCATTTCCGAATGGAATTGACACGTTCTTTCATGCGAATGTACTTCTGTTCAGCAATGATGTGCACATATCTACTGTATGGCTCGCGGATTTCGGACTGTATGAATTGGATGGGAGATTCGTCTGGTCCGATTCGTACCGGTATACCTATATCTGGGGCGTCATCTGCGGCGAGACCATCGGCGTGGTCGTGGATGTCGATCCCGCGCACCCCTCCGCGGAATCCACTTCCATCGATGATATTTTTCCCAATCCGGCGTCAAATCTCGCGACGGCGGCCTTCACTCTCCCGCATGCCATGCAGACGGAGTTCGTTCTGACCGACATGCTCGGCCGGCGGGTGCGGCAGCTCGGGTCAGCGGAATACCCGGCCGGCTCCCACCGCGCCACGGTCCGCCTCCAGGGACTCCGTCCCGGACTCTACCTCCTCACCCTGCGTACCCCCTCGGTCACTGTCACAAGACGGGTTGTAGTCGCGCCCTGAGAGAGCCCGGTCTAAGTGCGTCTTCGAATTGCGCTGCATTTCGTGAGATGCTCGAACCATTCGCCGCGGAGAGATCATATACGTCCTTTCTGGACAGTGGCTCCCTCTTCATTCCCTCAGATACTTCTGCTGCACGTGCACCGTCCCGCGTCCGACGTCGATCAGCATCATCGATGGAAGCGCGAGCACCGGCAGATCCTGCGCCCGTATGGGGAGGACATTGTCTGCCTGAAGCAGGGTGTGACGGCGCTCGTACAACTGTCTCCCTTCGATGGAATAGATCGTGACCGTATATTCACCGGGATCATCCGTGCGAATCAAGATGCTGAAGTCACCGCTGCCGGGGACGGGAAATACCTCAACGGTGAATGGCTCAGAAGCCGCGGGTGGGACCGCATGGGAATATTCCACTCCGAGTACCATCCACGATTGGCCCTCGACAATCAAGGCGAATCCTTCCTGATAGGGGAGATCCTGCGGTTGCGGGGGTATGGGGTCCGAAGCGAGATATTCCTCGTCATCGTCTCCATCGAGATCACCGACATTTACGACATACCGTCCTGAATATGCCGACGAACCCACGCAAACCGCCCTCGCTTGATTCGTCAGCCCCTCGGCATTGCCAAGAAACAACATTTCGGCATGGAAACCTCCGGCCCCCATGCCGATCACATAGTCATCGTAGCCGTCCCCGTTGTAGTCCCCGATGCGATGGTGGCGCCAGGTGAAACCGGCCCAATCCTCGGTATCGGGATTCGTGATAACGCGGTCGATGCGACCGCTCAGTCCACCCTCCCCACCATACATGATCAGCAATGAATCACGGCATGGCACCCAGAGCAGGTCATCGATCCCGTCACGGTTCACGTCCAGCAGTGTCACCCAGAAGCTGCTTTGACGATTGATGTAGGTATCATTTGCATAACCCATGACGTCGTTTTCGAAAAACTGATCCGGTCGTGAGGGGTCCGGGTACCGCCCTGGGCTCCCAAAGGCGACACGCACGCGGTGTGGCAACGGTTTCCCGGCTTCGTTGTTTTCTATCGTCGCAAGGACGAGGTCCGTTATCCCGTCTCCATTCACATCACCGGACTCGATCGACCTAAGGGTTGCACCAATTGAAGCATTGGATGTCCGAATATAGGTAAGGGAGTCCGGTCGACCGCCGACCGGGCCGCGCCAGATACAGACACCGCCAGCGCCTTTTCCATAGTCCCACACGCCACTATGGATCGATCCCATGATCAGTTCATCCCTGCCATCCCCATCGACATCACCGCCACGGAACAGGTCCTCCCCCATATAACCGCTGCCCTCCCATGGCCAGGTGGCGGAGATGGGGATAGCGATCACGTACCTCGGAATCGTATCGATCGCATACGGACCATCCGCGACTCCCGGATAGATCAGGACGGAATCAGGATAAATCGTATGCGCCGAGTCCGTGTACATTCGCAGATGAACGGCGAGATCCTGCAGTCCGTCGCCGTCGAAATCCGCGATTGCCATCTCCGCGCCGCCACGGATCGTCAGATCCACGGTGGTGTCGAAGAGCGCTGGGCCGCCGAAATACACGAACACCGTTTTTGGTCCGTGCGCGCTGCAAAGAAGGTCCAGATGACCGTCCCTGTTGATGTCCGTGCTCGCCAGTCCCATGCCCATCCAGTATTCCCGCATTGCTGGATCCTTTTTCCCGTAGAAGTAGGCAAATTTGTAGCAGCCCCAGACAGGCTGACCTACTACTGATTCAACCGCGAACGGGATGACCAGCAGGAATGTCAACGTCAGCGTGATGATCTTCTTTTTGTACGGCATGGTCAACTCCATCCTGTGGTTGCATCCACTTCCAGAGCCATGGCGAAGAAGGCATTTTTGATTGCCGCGGCATAGTGGAGATTTTCATTGTCAGTGTCAAGAACGAAACGCATCCGACATGTCATTGCACGACGATGAAACGTGTCAGGCCATGCCAACGCTCCGATTCGAGGGTACAGAGATACGTTCCCGGTGTGAGCCCGGCCGCGGAGACTGGGACCGTCAACTGACCCTCCGAGGCGAAACCGTCGTGAAGAACCCGCAACAGACGCCCATCGATCGTGAGCAACCGGATACGTACATGCATCGCCTCGGGCAGCGTCGTCATTAGAACCGCCTCAGTCGACAACGGATTCGGATGCACGTCCATGGTGATACTCATTTCGTCCGAGGTGGAAACGGTTTGATGCCGGGTACGCTTGGGCATCATCCCCGATTGGAGACAGCGATAGTACGCTCGCCGTTCCGAACGCGCGAGACGGACGACGGCCGTGTCGATCGTGGCAGCCTGCATTGCATTGATCGCATCGTCAATCGCAATCGAATCGCGTGTAATGAAACCGCGCATCAAACGCGCCTGCATGCTGTTCCGATATGCTACACTCGTCGGGTAATATTGCTCAAGTTGGCTGAACGCAACATACGCGGAATCAGCATACCCGGCAAAGGTGAAAAATACGGCTTGCATCGCCAGTAGGTCTGGCGCCTGCTGGACGGCAAGCATAGACCGCCGATTCGTCAGGTATTGCATGAACCTGGCCGTTGAAGCCGCGGTACTGTCCGGATAACTGCGCATATGCAGCAATTCCATGACCAGAAGGTCATGAAGCGCCGAGAGGCGATCCGTGCCGGTCGCCGCGGCGGAGAACGCTCCACTGATAAAAGAATAGACTTCATTCATGCGACCGGCTTCCGCGAAATTCTTCAGTGTCCCGCGCGTCGGGGAGGACGAAATGGGTGACAGCCTGCGTTTGAGAAACACTTCCCCGCAGGTCCATTCATGGAATCCCGGACGTGCCGATTGCGTCAGGTACGGATTCCAGATGATCGATCCGGGTACATCTTCGTCGAACATCGCTGGCAACGGAGCCGGAACGAGCCAGTAATTGTTCTGCACCTCGGCCGTGGAGGTGGGATCAGTCTTGATTCGCGTGACAAACGGTGAAAGGTGCCCGATATCATTATTGATCCCGTGCATCGACCCGTTACTGTACAGGCGAGACATCTGTGTCAACTCAATCTGCTCATCATTGTTGTTGCAGATTTGATTATACCCGGCTTCGAATTCGCCCAGATACAAGATGCCGCTTTGTGCAAACACACCTTCGAACGCATGAGAGTCCAGTGTGGACTGGACAATATCAACAAGTGCTCCCGCAAGATGAATCCCCATACCTCTCAAATTTCCAATGGCGGTCAGCCCTGTGATGTCGGCTTTGCTGCTTACATTCGTCAGACCCGTCCACCAGTCATCACTGACCGTCGTGCATTCGATCTGGACGTAAGAGGCCATCCCGCCGTACCCGGGTTGAAGGAATATCCCGTCGCCGAGCTTGTCCGATTTATCCACACGGAGAATGTTGCAATGCGATACGAGGTTCCCAGCATTGGGTGCCTCGAAGAAATACACGCCTGCCCCTTGGGTCACGGGGTCGCAGTACACACGCAGAATATCCACATAGCGCAGGACACAGAGCGCTCCCGGACCGATGCTCTGAATGCCGTCCCATTCTCCGGCGTCGTCACTCGTCAGGGTGACATACTCCATTTCGAGCCTTGAAGCACTGTTGATCTCCGCGCGATCACGCATGATGAGCATGCAGCGTTGCATCTCATCCACACCGTTGATGACAATCCGGCCGTTGTCCCAGTTGTTCACGGTCGGGAGTCCTGCGATTGTCATCGTGCCGTTAATATCCAATGTTCCCATGCCACCAACGTTCGCCTCGAGCAGATCTCCCTCGATTGTAAACACCCCCGCACCACGAAATCGCAATGCGCCATACACGATAATCCTGTTCTCGCTGCCCGGAGCTGCACAGGCAAAAGAGATCAGCCCGCCATCTTCCAGCGTGATATCGGTCCCGTCCGGGATGAACCACTCGCCGCCGAAGCAGAGATTCGGGGCCGTGATGTTTCCGATGCCCTGGAGCCCCTGCGGATTCATGATCCGAATTACCCCGCCTGCGAGTGTCCCTCCATGCAGGACGATGGAACCTCCATCAAGAAGGATCGTCCCCCCCGGGCCGACGGTCAGTGTCGCACCGGCTTCAACATGGATGACAGCGCCGGCGGTGACGGTTAACGTGGATGCAATCGTGTACTGCGCACCAGCCCGCACGTACATTACATTATCCACCGTCAGTGGTGCCGTGAGGACATCCCCGTCTGCGCGGAGAAGGCAGAATTCGCCGGCCGGGAGTTCTGTCTCCAGCGTACCATTGACCGGGATGACTTCGATGGCATGACTCTCGACATCCTGGAAAAAGAGCGATTCTCCGTTCGTAAAGGTCAGATTGACAATGCGTGCACCCTGCAACGGCTGCAGGGGTCTCGTGCGTTTGTTGACGAGAAAGAGGTAATCGTGGCCGGCTGCATCGTAATAATCCGCGATCTGAACATACGCCACCGCATCGAAACCTGCACCCGGGAGATGGGTGGACAGTGCGGAACATACAGCATTGCCGGTATTCTGCAGAGTCAGCGCGGTCAATTCCAGCGGATCCGCGAACCCGCCGTCGAAGGTACGATCCCAGTTCAGATTCATGAATTGATCTCCCAGAATACCACGCAGGCGCAGATTCATCACTGATACGGTATCCCTTGTAATATCGCGATATGCCTGGCATGCCAGCGAAGTGGGCCCAAGCAGACCGATATAGTAATCGCAAGCGATCTGGCCCCACACGATATTGTAGACGATTCCCTTCGCCCCGTAGCACAACCCGAGTCCGACCGCGGCTTTGGCCTCCTCGGGATACGGAAATCGCCAAGCTCCTTGCTCATTCGTCTGAATGTTCGGCCAGAATACCTTACCTGTAATCATACCTTGTTGTACAGTTTCCGCTAGCCGACTCCAGGCCTCAGTGGCGTTATTCATGTCTGCGAATGGCTGGGTATCCATCCCATCATCGAGGGTCCCATCAGCAAACATGAAACCCGTGACCGACATCTCATCGATTCCGGATAGACTGTAGTACCCCCATCTGTGCGAGCTTTGGTCATCATCGAGGTAATATGAATATCCCGGCACCGCACCACTCAGTTGGTCATGTATCAGCGAATTGATGCGTCTGGCATTGAGTAGCTCCGGCCAAATTATCTCATCGGCAGTGAACAGCTTCCCGATATTCGCACGCACGGCACCGAATGCGGGGTCAGGATCATTATACCAGTCGATCGAGGCACGAATGCGATTCTCCACGACGGCTGGATCCGTCTCATGCAACACGTCGAAGGAGCATTGGGAGGAGATTTCCACCCAATCGATGTCGGCTGACCATTCTTCATGCCACTCGATCGAGATGTCCTTCCGAGTAGGATGGGGCACGCCGACAGGGGATAACGGGGGAAGTGGAAAAGTCAGCTCCTGCAGATCCGTACCGGGGGCAACGAAGTGGTCGGTACGAATTTCTTCGGAATGCAGCACCTGCCAGTCAACGCCATCCCAATATCGAATATTCACGGTATAGACGCGTAATGGTGGACTCGGTGGTGGATCAGGCAAGGGAGTGACAAGGCGAGCCCTGACGACCAGATGATTGAAATCTTCGACTCTCGCCGTCAGCAGCTGACTACCGCCAGGTCGGTAATTGTCCGCCGCATCGGCGGCAACTACACCTATGGTTTCCTCCCCGATCTCACTCCGGACGACCGATTCAGGTGGTGGATTCTGTAGATAGGGTGTTGTCTCGGCACCGCCAAGGACCACCAGCTCACCATGCGCGGGGTTCATGATGTTATAGTCAAAATCCGATTCGGGCTGCAGGCGGATTGCCAACGATGAGACCACGTACCGAGCCAGGAAGTTTGCAATGGCGGATGATCGCTGAGGGCTGCGAGTACATTCCGCGTACGTCTCTGGGGCGATGAATCCAATGCGGTCCACGATGAATCGCGGCGAATTCACTAGAACGGTGAGACCATTATATCCCAGAATGGCAACATCTTCGGTCCTTGTTCCGTGTTCGTTCAACGCGATTTTCAGCCAGTTGCAGTTGAGTGCGTCTATCAGAGCCCACTGATCATCCGTCGGTGGGAATCCCCACCAGTCAACGCATGCATCGCGATTTGCCCAGTCTCCGACAACGGCAAATTCCTGGGCGTGAAGCAGGCTGCTGTTCAAAAGCAGCATGGTGATCAGGATGAATCTTATCATGGCAACCCCACCAACGCGTGTTATTGAAACAGTAAACGTGTATATCCGCCGATCTATTTCAGCGATTCGAGAACGCAGACGCCACGGGTACTGATATCCCGATTGAAACACCGAGGGGCCCGTGCGAATATCCCACGACATCCACCGGTGCCTGGTTTGGATCTTCGCTCCTCACGAAGCCCCTGATCGTAATGCGGGATCAATGCACAGCTGAAATACGAAAGTATGTGACGACGATAACAACTATAAAATACCCCCCCCCCTCCGATATTGTCAAGAGTTATTCATCCCTTTTCACTGATTTATTTTCCGGAAGGGACCTTCCCACCAACAATCACTCTGGACGCTCCCCGAGACGAATGGAAACTTTCAATCCGTGCAGGCCATTTCTGACGGTCGTGCGAGGAGATGTATTTACCCGGATACAACTGCGGCGACAAATACGCCCGGGTAAAATTCCCGGGATGTTCAGCGAGGTCGGCGCGCTGGAGCGCGCCGCTCCCAAAACCTCACCTCGCCACGGCGAGCCTGCGGCCCCTCTCCTGGAAGACCATTCCCAGAACCTCACCCCCTGCTCCCCCTCTCCTGGAAGGAGAGGGGGACAACGGAGGAAATCCCCGCAGGGTACGGATTCCCCCCTCCCGCATTCCCAAGATTTTTCGTAACTTAAGATGATCTGCTGTATCCGAAATGCGAGTACGATGGATTCTGCAACAATGCACTTTTTGAACGGTATCGCGGAAGTATTTCTTCCGATCGGCTATGTGATGGCCGCGTTCCTGTATGCCATGGATTTCCGCAAGTGCGAGTCCATCTCCGGCAACTGGAAGACGCGGGTCCTGCAGTCGACGATCACCCTGCATTTCCTGTATATCGGCATGCATACGGCGGAATACGGCCGTTGCATGGTGACCACGCCGTTCGAAATCATGTCGCTGATCGCCTTCACGCTGGCGGTGACGTATATGATCATCGAACTGCGCACCGGGGAACGCGGCACCGGACCGTTCATCGTCATCCTCGCCACCCTCTTCGAACTGACGTCGGCCGTGGTGATGAAAATGCCTTCGTCGGGCGTTCCCAATGAAGCCCTCAGCAAGATGAGCATCGGCGTGCATGTCAGCCTCGCCGTGTTCGGCTACGCGGGCTTCGCGCTTTCGGCGATGTACGGACTGATGTACCTGCTGATGTACCGCGAACTCAAGCGCGGCGGCACGGGCTCGATCTACCAGAACCTCCCAAGCCTCGAGACGCTCGAGCGCATGGCCGTGCTTTCTTCCCTCGTCGGTTTTGTCTTTCTCACCGTCTCGATGCTCATCGGCGGTATCTGGCTGCCGCGCGTGTTCGAGAACTATTCCTACCTCGATCCCAAGCTCATCGCGACCGCGGTGGTCTGGCTGCTGTATGCGGCCATGCTGTTCGCGCATTATTTCCTGCATGTCGACGGCAAACGCATCGTCCGGCTTTCGATCGGCGGATTCATTTTCTCCGTGCTGTCGATGACCATCGTCAACGCTTTCCTCAGCCAGTTCCACCGCTTCCTGTAAGAAAGGACGCTTTTGCGCCAGTTGTTTTTGCATACGATGGAGAAAGGGTTTTCGGCATGATTTACGCAGTCGGCGTCAATCATCATACCGCACCCGTTACCATTCGCGAGTGCCTGCATCTGACCGATGACGAAATCGCGGCCTTCCTGCGCACCAATACCGGTGTGCTGTTCAAGGAGGCCGGCATCGTCTCGACCTGCAATCGCACCGAGCTGTACGCCGTGCCCGTCGATGACGACATCGATGGTGAACGGCTGATCGCGGAACTCCGCAAGCTGCGTCCCGAACATCAGCTGCGCGACGAGCATTTCTTCCGCCTCTTCAGCTGCGGCGCGGTGACGCACCTGTTCAAAGTCGCATCGGCGGTGGATTCACAGATCCTCGGCGACATGCAGATTC
>JACZJN010000038.1 GCA_014860565.1 Bacteroidota bacterium | reverse complement strand
AATGAGGGAAATAAAAGAATGCCTGTTTCGCCGCGATATTCGAGGGTTGCTGCTGCGAAAATCAGCTATCGAAATCCCGGTCAATCTCGTCGATTTCCGCCTGCACGCGCTCCCATTCGGCGAAGGCGGATTCGAGTTCGGCGGTGAGGTCGCGGTATTGCTGGGTGAGAATCTTCGCCTTGGCTTCGTCGCGGTAGGTGGCTTCGTCGGCGAGGGCGTTTTCGACGTCGACTTTCTTCGTTTCGAGGTCGGAAACGAGCTTTTCGGCACGATCGAGGCGGTTTTTGAGCGGTTTGATGCGCTTGTAGCGGTCCTGCCGCCGCTCGGCTTCCTCGCGCTTGCGTTCGCGTTCGCTGTGCACGGCGGATTTTTTTTCGACCACGTGCCCGGCTGTGTCGCGCTGCCGATGCTCTTCCTGCTCCTCGGCACGTTTGCGCAGGTAATCGCTGACCGTGCCGAGCGTGATGCGCAGCTTGCCGTCGCGGAAATCGATGCACTTATTCACCAGCGGTTCGAGGAAGTCGCGGTCATGCGAGACGATGACCATGGAACCGTCGTATCGCGAGAGGGCGTCCTGCAACACTGCCTTTGAACGCATGTCGAGATGGTTGGTGGGCTCATCGAGAATAAGAAGGTTTGACGGGGTGAGCAGCATTTTCGACAGCGCGAGACGGCTTTTTTCTCCACCTGACAATACCGAGACGAGTTTGTCGACGTCGCTGCCCGAGAACATGAAGCAGCCCAGCAGCGTGCGCAGGCGCTTGCGCACTTCGCCCGCCGCCACGAGGTCGAGTGTCTGGAACACGGTGTTTTGCGGCACCAGTTCCTCGGCCTGGTTCTGCGCGTAATAGCCGATCGCGAGATTGTGTCCCGGTTTGCGATTCCCTTTCTGGAAAGACTCGATCCCTGCGATAATGCGTGCGAGCGTGGATTTACCTGCGCCGTTGACCCCGAGGAAAGCGATGCGGTCCCCGCGCTCGATCGTGAGGTCGAGTCCCTCGAAGAGATGCAGGTCGCCGTACGACTTTGCGATGCCCTCCAACTCCATCAGGATGCGCCCGGGCTGCGGGGGCTCGGGAAAGTCGAAGGATATGCCGCGTTCTTCGTCCTCGAGTTCGATGGGTTCGAGCTTTTCGAGCTGTCGCAGCCGGCTCTGTACCTGACGCGCCTTTGTGGACTTGTAACGAAAACGGTCGACGAACTGCTTCGTCTGCTTGATATGCTGCTGCTGATTGTCGTATGCCGCACGCTGCTGTTCGGTGCGCAGCACTTTCTGTTCGACGAAATAGCTGTAGTTGCCGCTGTATTCGGTCAGCTTGCCGAGGGAAATTTCGATGGTACGCTTCGTCAGGTTGTCGAGAAAGCGCCGATCGTGGGAGATCAACACGATCGAATGTTCATATCCGAGAAGATAATCCTCCAGCCACTGCAGCGCCTCGAGATCGAGGTGGTTGGTGGGTTCGTCGAGCAGGAGGATGGTCGGTTCGCGCAACAGCAGCTTCACCAGCGCGATGCGCATCTGCCAGCCACCGCTGAATTCTTCTGTGCGCCGGTGGAAATCCCTCTCGTAGAAACCGAGGCCGGTGAGCACCTGCGCGACTTTCGTCTGAATGTTGTAGCCCTCACGGTGTTCGAGCAGGTGCTGGATTTCACCCAGTTCTTCCACCTTGCGGTGCAGCAGTTCGTCGTCGTGGTCCGGCTGGGCGGTCATGCGGGAAATCTCTTCGCTCAGTTCGTCGACACGGTCGTGCATGGCGATGATGTCGTCGAAGGCAGTGGATGCTTCGTCGAAGAGCGTGCGGCCGCTGTGGGCGATGCCGTCCTGGGGAAGATAGCCGACAGTGTTGCTGCGCGACTGGGCGATCTCACCCGAATCGGGCTCCATCTCCCCGGTGATGATTTTCATCAGGGTGGATTTGCCCGTGCCGTTCGATCCGACAATGGACACGCGCTCGTTGTCGCCAATGCGCAGCGAGACATCCTTGAACAGGACCTTGCCGGGGTATTCCTTCGTGATGGCGTTAAGGGAGATCATGATACAAACGGTAGAAAGTTAGTAGATGCCGAATCCGTGTAGGGGCGCAGCATGCTGCGCCCCTACAATTGGGAATGGTGTGAAGGCCGATGGATTCGAGTGTGCCTGCGGGGTCCTCAATTCATCAAGTGCTTCTTGAACCAGGCGTGGAATTCGTGATACCACAGCTGTGCGTTGCGCGGCTTGAGCACGAGGTGGCCTTCGTCGGGGAAGTAGAGGAACTTACTCTCGATGCCCTTGCGCTGCAGCGCGGTGAACAGCTGCATGCCCTGCTCGACCGGAACGCGGAAATCCTGCTGTCCGTGCACGACATAGGTCGGCGTACTGAAGTTCGCGGCCTTGCGGCTGGGCGACCATTTGTCGTACATCTTCTGGTTGGTCCAGGGCGTTCCCTTGAATTCCCATTCGGGGAACCACAGCTCCTCGGTGCCGCCGTACATGCTCATCAGATCGTAGACGCCGTCATGGGAGAAAATTGCCTTGAAGCGTTTTGTGTTGCCGAGGAACCAGTTCATCATGTAGCCGCCGTAGGACGCCCCCGCGGCGCCGAGACGATCCTTGTCGATGAACGGGTATTTCTTCAGAACGAAGTCAAGCCCTGTCATCAGGTCCTTGTACGGCGCACCGCCCCAGTCGCCGTTTACCCCGTCGGTGAATGCCTGACCGAAGCCCTGCGAACCACGGCAATTGACGGCCACGATCACGAAGCCCGGTGCGGCGAAGAGCGCGGTGTTCCAGCGGTAATGGAAATTGTCGGCCCAGACGCCCTGCGGTCCGCCATGGACGAGATAGACCATCGGGTATTTCTTCTTGGGATCGAAGCCCGGCGGAACGATGATCCAGCCCTGCACCTCTGTGCCGTCGAAGCTCTTGAAGGTGAAGGTCTCGGGTGCTGGCATGTCGATGCTGTCGATCAGCGCCTTGTTGGTGGTCGTCAGCTGACGGATGTCCGAGAGGCGCTTCCCGTCATAGCGGATGCTCATCACTTCGGTGGGATAGTTCTGACGTTCGCCGAGAAATACCAGGCGCTCGCCATCGGGATGGAGACGGAAATCATGACGATACGTGCCGAGTTCGATCGTCTGCACCGTATCCCTGTGCTGATACTGTAATTCCAGCATGCCTTTGATCACGCGCAGTACGTCGCCGCCAACGGCGGGGACTTCGAAGAGCGACTTGTACACGCCGTCCTGTGCCGTGAAAAGCACACGCTTCCCATCCTTCGTCCAGAGAATTTCATCCACCGAACGGTCGACGCCCTCGGTGAGCAGCGTGGTTTTCCCGCTCTTGCGGTCGTACACTTTCAGATCGTACTTGTCGGCCTCGTATCCCGCACGCGCCATGCTGCGGTAGGCGATGTAGCGTCCGTCAGGCGAATACACCGGCTGATTGTCGTTGGCCTTGTTCGCGGTGGTGATGCAGCGCGGATTGCTGCCGTCAAGGTTGACCAGCCAGATGTCGTTATTGGTGCTGGCGGCGACCATTTCGTCGGTGTTCTTGACGAAGGCGACTTCCTTGCCGTCGGGCGAGGCCACG
>JACZJN010000037.1 GCA_014860565.1 Bacteroidota bacterium | reverse complement strand
CCTATCAGGTCGGCACGTGGATCGCCGGTTAAGGAAGGAGAAGCCATGAATCATTGGCAGGATATCGTGGTTGTGTGTCTGATCGCGGCGGCATCCCTCTACGTGGCTTACGTGCTCTGGTGCCGCCTGGCCAGGCGAGGTAACGCCTGCTGCAACACCTGCCCCGGCTGCGGGTCGCACTCCGACGGCAACGGGGAGCGGGAGACATCTCGTCCGCTGACGATTCAGACTCCGACGCGAAGAGTCGGGGAGGACTAGCCGGTTCCAGGCAAGCGAGAGCGTTGGGCGTAACGCCCCTTCTCCTTAGGCGATGCAATTAGCGTGTTCCACCCAGCAAAAGGGCGGGTGATCAAAGAACTGAACTCAAGTCGGCGGATTTGGGAGTTGGTCAACAGGGGAGCGGTTTTGCCAGTATCGGTAGATGAGGGTGTATTCTGTGGTGGGGGTGACATTGGCTAGATCCTCTGCTTCGATTACACGTATCGGGTGGTGGACCATGAACTTTGCGCCGAAAACGACGTTTGGACGAAGCGGCTTCGCCGCGGGAGGGGGTGCGGCTGGGTGAATTGTGCTGGGAGGAGCTTGTCGGCCTCTGTAGTGGGGTAGGGTTGATTTTCCGGGCGATGGGCCCGGGACTGTCTACCCACCGCTTTCTGTTGGAGGAGGCTATCATGACCGAGCTTCGACGACGGATGATCCAAGACATGATTTTGGCCGGGTTTTCCGAGGGGACCCAGCGAATCTACATTAACGCAATTCGCCAGCTTGCGGGCTATTACAACACGCCACCCGACCGGCTCACCGAGAAGCAGGTGCAGGACTACATGCTTTATCTGCGTGTGGAGAAGAAGGTCGCCAAGGGGACTTTCCAGTCGAATTTCGGGGCGATGAAGTTCCTTTATCTGGTCACGCTGGACTACAGTTGGCCTCTGTTTGTGAAAAAAAGTTCGTTTCCCGCTTCAAAAGCGGCTTCCCGATGCACGCAGTGACGCCGACTGCCGCCGCCTGATCGCCGCCGTTCGCCACCCGGTCTATCGTGGCTGCCTGGCGACGATGTACACCTGCGGACTCCGTCTCAGTGAGGCCAGCAGATTGCCTGTTGCGGCCGTGGACCGTTCTCTGATGCTGCTCCGCGTGATCGGCAAGCGGAACAAGCAGCGGGCGTTGCCTTTGTCGGAACCGGTCCTCCAGATGCTTCGCGAAGTCTGGAAGCTGCACCGCAATCCCATCTGGCTTTTCCCGCGTCGCAACGGCACCTCCCACGTTCCCTATTCGACGATTCGCAAGGCCTTCAATCAGGCCCGGCAGAAATGCCTCTTCGACGATGGGTTCAAGACGCACACGTTGCGCCACAGTTTCGCGACCCATCTGCTCACCAAAGGCATCGACATTCGAATTGTTCAGATTCTCCTCGGTCACGCCAGTCTCCATTCCACCCAGACCTACACCCATCTGAGCGAACCGCTCCGACAAGACCTGCGTCGAATGCTCGGTGAGTTCTTCCAGGACCTCTTCTGAGCCGAGGGTCCTGTCATGAAGAACGCCACCATCGAACTGGCGGACGTGGTCCGCCGGTTTCGACACGAATATGCTGCGCAGTTCGGGCAGGTGATGATGCCTTCTCAGAAGAAGGCATTGGAGGACATCGCCAGTTGCATGACCGAGGCACTTGGCGGGCATCGCTATCGCTGCTGCGACTGCGGGGAGGAATTCTGGATCTGTCACGGCTGCCGCAATCGATCGTGTCCGAAATGTCACGGCCAACAGATGCAGGAGTGGCTCGAGCGTCGTCGCGTCGAACTCCTGCCTTGCGGCTACTATCACCTGGTTGCCACCGTACCGGAAGAACTGCGGCATGCCTTTCTTGCCGACCAAAAATTCATGTACTCGCTGTTGATGAAGACGGTTGCCGGGACTGTCATCGATTTGGTCAAGGACTCGAAGCGAATCGGGGCAGTTCCCGGCATCTTGATGGTCTTGCACACTTGGACTGCCCAGATGGGCTATCATCCTCACGTCCATCTCCTGGTCACTGCCGGCGGCGTCAGTGATGACGGCCTCCATTGGCACACTTCGCCGGGCAAGTTCCTCGTTCCGGTCAAGGCACTCTCGCAAGTCATTGCCGCCCGATTCCGGGATGCCCTGGCGAAGCACAAGCCTCACGTGTTTCGCGCCTTGCCGCGAAAGATCTGGAAACGAGCCTGGTGCTCGTACTGTCAGCACTACGGCCACGGCAAGGACGCCGTTCTTCGCTATCTGGGGCGCTACGTCTTCCGCATCGCCCTGACCAACGCGCGAATTCTCGACATGGACGACACCCATGTCACGTTCCGCTACAACGATCGCCAGGCCGGCCGCTGGCGAACCTGTCGCCTGGCAGGCGTCGAGTTCCTGCGTCGCTTCCTCATGCACGTTCTCCCGAAGGGGTTTCACAAGGTCCGCTACTACGGTTTGTGGCATCCTTGCCATCGCAAGCTGCAGTTCCGAGCCCGACTCCTCTTGATGTTGGAATCCCCCGCCGATTCGCGTGACTCTCTGACGATCGCGGATCTCCTGCCTGGACTGCTCCCGACCATCGACGATTCCGACATATCTTCCT
>JACZJN010000036.1 GCA_014860565.1 Bacteroidota bacterium | reverse complement strand
CGCTCCTTCCGCCCCTTCCGCTCCTTCCGCCCCTTCCGCTCCTTCCACTCCTTCCGTTCTTCCCACTCCTTCCGTATCTTGAAACAAAGCACACATTCACGTGTCTTTACTTCATGCGGTCACTGATAGTCGTATGTAAGGACCCATTTATTGCGATTGCGCGGCAGCCATAACACACAGGCGCGACTGACGGAATGCACCGACCTCGAGCTGTTTTGCAAGGTGCGAGAGGGCGGCACCGTAGCCGAGTCCGCTTTCCGGGAGTTGTATGGTCGACTCTCGGGCAGTCTCTATGCCTATTGTCGATGCCTCGCCTGGAGACGCGAAGAGAGCGACGACCTCTTCCAGGAAGCGATCACTCGCCTGTACGAAAGTGCCCTGCAAGGCCGTGATATCAGCAATATTTCCGGCTATGTGATCAAGATTGCACGAAATCTCTATCTCAACATGCAGCGCGACCGCAAGCCGGTCATCAGCATCGAGCACGACACGCTCGCGATGGCCGCGGTGCCGCATGAGAAAACGGAGATGCTCGAGCTCATCCACATGGCGATGGAACTGCTTTCCGAAGATTACCGAGAAGCATTTTTTCTCCGCGAATTTGCGGACATGCCTTATGAAGAAATCGCGCAGGTGATGAACCTGACCAATGTCAACGTGCGCATCCGCGTCACCCGCGCCCGTGAGAAAATCAGAAAAATACTCGAGCCGTATATCGCCGAATACGAACAGGAACAGAAGAAACAGTGAGCACTGTCATGTACACCGCACACAGCACCCCCGATGAACTGCTGCATGCCTATATCGATGAGGAACTCCCCGCGGAGATCGAACAGCAGTTCTATGCCATACTTGCCACCGATGGAGATCTGCGGGCGCGCCTGCGTCAGCTGCGTGGAATTCGCACAGAGGCACGGCGCTTCGGCACAGTTGCAGCACCTCCTCCGGAACTGACAAGCGCAGTATTCGGCCGACTCGGATTCGCCCATTCGTCATCCGTTCGTCCGAAGCATCTCCTCGGCGCCGCCCTTCTGTTCCGACAGGCTTGGGCTCCCGTCGCCTCCGCAGCGGCCGCTGCCATCCTGACCGCGACAGTGATATTCGGTTTGCAGGGGAATCTCTCTCGCGACTCCACCCCCGCGCTCGCCGACCGGCAGACGAATACCGCAACCACTCCGCGCCCGGAATCCCGCGACGCCTCCGCAACCTCCAACGCTGACGGCACGCAATCAACCGCCGTTCCCAGCGCCGCGCAGCCCAACGCCGCGCAGCCCAGCGCCGCGCCGTCAAACGAACGCGCCGCGAATCCGTCACAATCCGACCATCCAGCGCAGAATGCCAACGCCTCCCGCACCTCCGCGTCCCCGGCACCTGCGTCCCCGGCACCTGCGTCCCCGGTTCCCGCCGCGGACCCGGTGCAGCCATCTCCCGACCGATCCGTTGCTCCAACCTTCGCCGCCTCCACCGCGAGCCCGGCTCCCACGACCCCCGCTCCTGCCGGGGTGACGACGCAGACCGACCGCTCATTCGCCGACGCAACGGATCGCGCTGTTTCACCACAGACGGCTGCTCCGCAGACGTCAGTTCCGCGCCCGGACACCGCTCCGTTTGATGACGCGTCTCCGGCCACGGAAAGGAACGGAGGATGGATTCCCACACCGGCCTCCCCGATGCCGACGGAGGATGCAAGCATCCTCGCGCAACAGGGCATGGCGGGACAGGACGTTGTCGACACGCGCCGCTATTTCCCGATGCTGAACCAGGAACCCGTACTGCATTACCTGTCGGTGGAACTCCGCGGCGTCTCAGCCGCCTCCTTCCCCGATGTGACCATCGGGACGCGTTCGAATCCGTGGATGGCAAACATGGCCGCCGCGGTCTATTACAGCGACGAACAGGAGGATTACGGACTGGAATACGGTCAGGAACCCTTCTCCCAGCACTATCACGGTGTCGAACACGGGAAGGACGTCTACTATGAGCAGAATCTGCTGACGTCGTGGATCCTCCTCGGCTACCGCCATCGCTTCCTGCCCGTGCAAGCCCTCGGCTCGATCGAACCCTATGTCACCACAAGCCTCGGCACTACGCTCCAGGCCTGGCCGCTGGCACGCGCCGGCGTCGGCCTCATGTATATGCCCGATCGCCGCGTACGCTTCCATCTCGGACTCGAAGGCTCGCTTCTGGCCTATCCGTATCAGAATACCTGGTTCACCTCGAAACGCGCCGGTTTCACCTACGGCATTTCCATTCTCCTCTGACCGACCGGAGCAGCTCATGGCGCATCGCACTCGCACCGTCCTCCTTTCGCTCGCCGCAACTATCCTGCTCACGGCGTGCGTTTCGCCGACCGATCCTGATACCCCCCGGCGACGGATCACGGAACCCTCGCTCTACTTCCTCCGCACGCTGGACATGAGCGAGTACGACGAAGGATTCGATATCCAGCAGGTCGAAGACGGCGGGTATATCGTCGTCGGACGCACATGGATGCAGCACACCGGCTCCATCGACGTTCTCCTGCTCCGCACGGACGCGGAAGGACAAACCCTCTGGGTGAAAACCTTCGGCGGCGTGTACGAGGACGAAGGCTACTCCGTCACCCAGACTTCGGATGGCGGCTTCATTCTTACCGGCAGCACCGAATCGTACACCAACGGTTTCAACGACGTGTGGCTGATCAAAACCGACGCCAACGGCTCCATGATCTGGAGCCGTTCTTTCGGCGGCAACAGCTACGACAGCGGACAGGACGTGATCGAATGCAGCAACGGCGACTTCCTCGTCGCGGGATACACGCAGTTCGCCGCCACCGGCAACTGGTTCGCATGGCTTGTGCGCACTGATGGACTCGGCAACGAAATTTGGAGCAAACGCTACGGCGGCAGCGAACGCGACCTCGGCACGTCGGTGCAGGAAACCGAGGACGGGGGCTTCGTCGTCACCGGTTCTACCGAAACAGGCGGCAACGGCAACAGCGAGCTGTGGCTGTTCAAGGTCGCGGCGAACGGGGACTTCGAGTGGGATCGGCGCATCGACGGTGATATGAGCAAGAGCGGTTTTCAGCTCGTCCGTGCCGGCAACGGCGCATACGGAATCGTCGGCTATGCCAATCCCCAGCAGTTGCAGACCTCCAACCTGCTGTTTGTCAAGACCGACGCCTCGGGCGATATGCTGCGCGAAGTCATCGTCCATAACAACGCCATCGGAACCGGTATCGCCAACACTCCGGATGGTGGTTTCATTCTCACCGGCTACACCGATCCCTACGGCAGCGAAGGATGCGACATCATTCTCGCCAAGGTCGACATGGACGGCAATGAAGAATGGAAGCGCGTCATCGGCGGCACGCGCATGGACCGCGCGCTCTCGGTGGCCACTGTGCGCGAGGGCGGCTACATCCTTACGGGAACAACACGTTCCTACGGCAGCGGCAACCAGGATCTCCTGATCATCAAAACCGATCTCAACGGGGTGTTCGAGGAATAATCAATGTCGGGCAGAAATGGCGCTTGTCCCATAAGGGAATAGCCCCTGCGGCGCATTTTTCGTAAATTACGATAATGAATCCAGCCGCCGACAGCGTCTTTGCACAACTTTCCGTTTCCGTCATCGCAGGGAGCGAAGAACACAACATCCGGGATTGCCTCGCATCGGCCGCCTTCGCGGGCGAAATCATCGTCGTCTGCTCGCAGCGGGATGACGCCACCATGGTGATAGCCCGCGAATTCACCGACAAGGTTCTGTTCCGCCCATTCGACGGCTTCGCATCGCAAAAAGCATTCGCACTGGCACAATGCACCCGAGACTGGGTCCTCAGCATCGACGCGGACGAACGTGTATCGGATGAATTGCGCGAGGACATTCGCACCGTACTACTCACGAGTGCAGCGCAGGACGGTTACTACATCCCGAGACGCAACCATTTTCATGGACGCTGGATTCGCTACGGGGGCTGGTACCCCGATCTTCAGCTCCGCCTCCTCCGGCGCGAACGTGCGCGTGTGACCACCCGACTCGTGCACGAGGGGTTCGAAGTCAACGGCAGCCGCGGCGAGCTGCGCGGGCACCTTCTTCACTATACACTTCCCCGCGTTCGTCACATGCTCAAGAAGAATCTCGACTATGCGCTCTTCGAGGCACGTGAAAAAAGAAACCGCCGACGCATCACGGTTCTGGATTTCCTTCTGCGTCCCCCACTCGAATTTCTCAAGAAATACCTGTTCCAGCGAGCGTTCCTTGATGGCTGGGAAGGCTTCATCATTTCCGTGATCCATGCAGCGAATAAACGGCAGATGCTGATTTATTTATGGGAAATGCAGTATCGCGGCGTTGACGAGGGAATCCCCAAAGAATCGCCCCCCCCAGGTCAGGAGAGCAGCGGCGGAGCGGGCGCATGAGCCAGGCATCGCAGCAAATGACCGCACTTGCCCGAAAACACCGCCGTATCCTTGTTATTCGTCCCGACCGCATCGGCGACGTCACACTCGCGACGCCCGTATTTCGTGCGTTGCGGCAGACATTCCCCGACGCGAACCTTGCCGCGCTGGTACGTCCTGCGACAGAACCGGTGCTCCGGCACAATCCACATATCGATGCCATCCTGGTGGATGACTGGGAACAGAGCCATGCCGGACGCGCAGGCTTCGCGGACCGGCTCCGTATGCTCCGCCGCCACCGCTTCGACACGGCGTTGATGCTGCTTCCCACTGAGCGCCATGCATGGATGACCTTTCTCGCGGGCATCCGTACCCGCATCGGCGTCGGAACGAAACTCTATCAGATTCTGACCTGTGCCCGCAGCGTGAGTCGGCAGAAATATATTCCCCTCCGCCATGAAGCCGATTACTGCCTGGACCTCGCGCGCGCAATCGGTGTGCGTTCCGACGATCTGCGCACCGAGGCATTTCTCACCGACGTGGAACGCAGCGCGGCGCAGGAACGTCTGCGGTTGATCGGTCAAGTTCCCGGACGCCCCCTGATATCCATCCATCCTGAAAGCGGCCGCTCGGCGCCGAACTGGACAACGGACGTATACCGCCAATTCGCCGAGGGCCTGCTCACGCATATTCCGGAGGCACAGGTCCTGATTAACGTCACCCCGGGCAACAGCGCAGCCCGCGCCTCCTTCGAACCTCTCCGCTCACGCGGCATGCTGCTTCCCGATGGGTCGACCGATCTGCGCTTGCTGATGGGGCTGATCGCCGAAGCGGACGTCGTCGTTTCCGCGAGCACCGGCCCCATGCATCTCGCGGCCGCGCTCGGCACTCCGACGGTGAGTCTGTTCTGTCCGCTCACCGCCTGCTCCCCGATACTCTGGGGACCGCAGGGGAACCGCTCGAATACCATCCTTCCCCCTGATGACTACTGCCAGACACGCTGTCCGGGCGATCCGCACATCTGTACTTTCGAGGGCGGTATTACCCCCGTGCAGGTAATAGCGGCCGTGCGCGACATGCTTCGGCTGTAAAAAAATCCCCGGACGCGCCGGGGATAGCAAACACATTATTTCCCTTATTTAAGGTCGTGCTCCACATCTCCGCCATCCTGCGCGTTTTGATACAGTCGCTGCAGCCTCCGTTCTACCAATCCGAAAACAGTGTCGGGAGGATAATGACCGCTCTCCTCCCTTTCGCCGGCCGCCACACCTGTGAGGAGTTCAATGCCCTCCTGCACATTTGCCACCGCCCAGATGTGGAAGCGTCCACTCCGGACAGATTCAACGATATTTGACCGGAGCATGAGATCCTCAACATTCTGCTTTGGAATGATCACACCCTGGTTTCCCGTAAGGCCGCGGCGTTCGCAGACATCGAAAAACCCTTCGATCTTCTCGTTCACTCCGCCGATAGGCTGAATGTCGCCCTTCTGGTTGATGGATCCAGTCACGGCGATGGCTTGTTTGATCGGCAGGTCGGAGAGTGCGGAGAGCAATGCATAGACTTCGGTCGATGAGGCGCTGTCTCCATCAATGCCGGAGTACGACTGTTCGAAAGAAATGCTCGCCGTCAGGGACATCGGCCGTTCCTGTGCAAACTGCTCACGGATAAAGCCGGAGAGAATGAGCATGCCCTTGTCGTGCGTGCTCCCGCTCATGTTCGCTTCGCGCTCGATATTGATGATCCCTGCCTTTCCGGCGGCGGCCGTGGCGGTGATGCGCGTCGGCTTTCCGAAAGAGAATCGCTCACCGCCATACACGGCCAATCCGTTGATCTGTCCGATCCGCTCGCCCACCACGTCGATGAGGATGACCTCGTTGTCGATCATCTCCTGCAGTTTGTCCTCGTAAAGGGCATGACGGCTGTATGTTTCATCGATCGCCTTGTCGACGTGTTCTGCCGTGACATACTTGTTGCTGTTCTGCTCGCACCAGTAGTTGGCTTCCCGCACGATGTCGGCAATTTCACTGAACTGCGTAGTCAGCTTTTTCTTGCTGTTGACGAGACGCGCGCCGTACTCAACGATGCCTGCGATGGCACGCTTGTCGAAATGCTTCATCCCTTCATCCGAAATCATCTTGCGAATCAGCGCAGTGTATTGCTTGACCGCAAGTTCGGTGTTGGGCATTTCATAATCGAAGTCGGCCTTCACTTTGAAGATTTTTTTAAAATCCCTTTCGTACGCGCTCAGCGCGCCATAGATCTCATTGTTGCCGATGAGAATCACTTTTACGTTGACTTCAATGCCCTCCGGCTTCATGGCGCTGCCCGACTGCTGCGAAAACATTTCCAGGCTCTGAATTTCGAGTTTGCGGTACAGCAGCACACGCTGCAGATTTTTCCATACCCCCGCTTCGGTCAGGGCATCCGCTGCGTTGAGAACAAGGAAGCCTCCATCCGCCTGCAGCAGCGACCCGGCCTTGATCATCGTGAAATCGGTGAAATAGAAGCCGTTGGCATCCTGACTGCGTTCGAGCGTTCCGAAGATATTCCGGAATGTCGGTGCCGTTTCGATGACAACCGGACAGCAAGACGTCGTGCTGTTGTCGAGCAGGAGATTCACCTGGTACTCGGTCGGAACATCGATGGCCTCTTCCTGGCGCACCTTGAACTGATCGAGATTCTCAAGCAGACTTTCGATCACCGAACGCAGGTAGGTCTGTGCTTTTTCATCGGTGAAATCGTTGAGCAAGTCGGTAAAAATGGCGCCGACGTAAAATTCTCCCACCTGACGCTCATGATCGGCGATTTTCTTCTGGTACTCACGGGAAAGTTTCATCCCCTGACGGAAGACGTCCTGCAGCTTTCGTTTGTAGACGCGATACTTTTCGGTATACTTTTCGGCCTCTTCCCTGGCGAGGAGTTTCTCCGTGACCGCCGCAGGCAGATCCGAGACGAGAACGGCCTTTTCGCCCAATTTGATCAGTATTTCAGGATGCAGCGTCTGTCCGTCCTGGACCCTGCCGAGTACAAAGCCCTCTGGCTCAAGCTCCTTTTCGAAGGCGGCAAAAAGTTCGGCCTCCATCCGATTGTATTCATCGATAAGAGATTGCTTTTTCTTCAGAACTTCCTCTTCCTCGAACTGTCCGGGTATGCGCTCGAGCACCATCTGCATCGCTTCTGCCATATCCGTCTGGAAGCGGCGTCCCTGGCCCCGTTCGAATACAAGCAGCATTGGGCGGTCGGGATCCTCGAAATTATGTACGTAGCAATAATCCTGCGTAAGCACTTTCCGCGGCTGAATCTTTTCGAGAATGGTCTTAATGGTTGTCGCCTTGCCAGTGCCTGACAGACCGCAAACGAAAACGTTGTAACCGGGACTATAGAGTTCGACACCGAGTTTCAGTGCCTTGAGGGCCCTGTCCTGGCCGATGATGCCTTCGATAGGCTCGACACCTTCAGTGGTTTCCGCAGGAATGCTTTCCTGTGGACAGAACCAGCGAAGCTGTTCGAGTGAGAGTTGCGGATGCTGACGGGCGGGACGGAGCGGGTTGTTTTGCATGGCGAGGTGCTGGTTCGTGGATGATAGAGCAAATTAGAGAGATTGCGACAAAAGACAAAGCCGGCGGATTTCTCCGCCGGCCTCCTCAACACTGAGAGCCTTACGCTTCCGTCAACGGGACCGTGTCTTTCTTGTCCCTGCCCAGAAGACGGCGCACGCGGGCCACCGTGCCATGATGGATATCTTCCAGGTAGGCATAGAGCGTTGGAATCACGACCAGCGTCAGAAACGTCGAGACGGTCAAGCCTGAAATGATCGCGATACCGAGTCCGCGCCAGAAATCAGAGCTTTCCGCACCGATGACGAGCGTGAATTGCCGCCAGTCAATATCCACACCGGTCGCAAGCGGCACGACACCGAGGACAGTGGATACAGCCGTGAGCACCACCGGACGCAAGCGTGTACGGCCCGCCTCAAGCAGTGCTTCTTCCAGGGGCATCCCCTCGTTTACCTTCTGCTTCGCGAAGTCAAGAAGCACGATGGCGTTCTTGACGACGATACCCGCCAGTGCGATCACGCCGACCCCGGTCATGATAACGCCAAACGGTTGTCGAGTAATCATCAGACCAAGCAATACGCCGATCAGGGAAAGCACAACCGAGATCATGATCACAAACGGGACCTTGAGCGAATTGAACTCACTCACCATCAGCAGGAAGATGAGGAAGATTGTAACCAGTAAGGCCCGTCCCAGAAATGCCGCTGCCTCGTCCTGTTCCTTTTGCTCGCCGGCGAAGCCGATCGTATAGCCGTCGGGCATCGGGAACGATGCAAGTCGCGCCTTCACATCCGTGAGCACTTCGCTGGGGAGTCGGCCCTGTGCATCGGCAGTGACCGTGATCAGGCGTTTGTAATCCTTGCGACGGATAGCCGAGACACCTGTACTGCGCACGACGCGCGCTACCGAGGTGAGTGGAACCGACAGCAGCTTCCCCTTCTTGTTCATGAAGGTGATGCTCAGATTCTCGATATCCTCGGGCGTCTGCCGCTGATCCTCGCGCAGGCGGACAGTAATCTTGTACTCGTCCTCCCCGACACGGAACTTCGAGGCTTCGCTGCCGTTGACCGCCGTACGCACGGTAGACCCGATCTGCGCCGTGCTGATCTCAAGAAGCGCAGCTTTCTCACGATCAACGATGACCTGAATTTCTGGCTTCCCTGAATTGAAATCATCATCCAGATCAACGAGACCGGGGATGCTTCGGATCGCATTCTGAATGGAGGCAGAGAGCGCGCGAAGCTGCGTGAAATCCTCTCCTGCGATTTCAATGTTCACCGCATCACCGACCGGCGGGCCCATTTTCTGAACGTCGACCTTTATCTCCGCACCGGGAATATGGGCGGTCACGTTTCGAATTTCATCGAGCGTTTCAAACGAACTTTGCTTGCGCTCCTTTTTCGGGTACATACTGAGCGCGTAGTTGGCCTTGTTCGAGATCGATGAACCGCCGAAATCGAACGGATTATTCGAGGAGCCGACACTGGTTACGCGGAACTCGATATCCTCATAGCCTTTCACTTCCTTGAGTTTCTTCTCCACCATGTGGGTGAGATCGTTGGTCACTTCCAGAGGGGTTCCAGGCGGCGTCGTGATCTGCACCGTAAGCTGTGACGGCTGTGTATTCGGGAAGAACTCCACACCGCTGTTGAAGAAACCGAAAAGGATGAATACGAATACCAAGAGTCCGATCGTACCGAAAATGGTTTTCCGTTTGTTTTTCAGCGTCCATCCCAGAACCTGCACGTATTGTGACTGTGCGGACGGGAAAAATTTCTCGTCAACCCAATGATACGTTATGGTGAAAGGATTGTATTTTTTCCAGACCGACGGGTGCTCGAGGTTTTCCTTTGCCTTGGCAATTTCCTTCCGGTAGTTGATGAACACCGACCCCTGTACCGGACTGATCACGAAGGCAACGACCAGCGACGAAAGCATGGTCGCGATCAACGTGATCGGGAGGAAGCTCATGAAGTCACCGACGACGCCCGGCCAGAACAACAGAGGGAGAAAGGCGGCGATGGTCGTGAGCGTCGCGGTGGTCACGGGAACGGCCACTTCGCTCGTGGCTTTCTTGGCTGCCGTGATAAGGTTCTCGCCGTATTCCTGCTGATGCCGGTAGATATTCTCGATCACGACGATGGCATCGTCGACGACAATTCCCAGAACAAGCACCAGGGCAAACAGCACGACGAAATTCAGAGTAATGCCCAGGACCGACAACACGATGAAGCCCATCAGCATCGAAAGCGGAATGGCTGTACTGATCAGCATTGCGTTCTTGACGCCGAAAAACATGAAGAGCACGAGAATGACGAGGAACATGCCTGTCATGATGCTGTTTTCGAGCTCGTAGACTCGATCCTTGATCATGATGGATTGGTCGTTTGTCACTTCCACAGTGACGCCGTTCGGGAGTTTATGTTTGTAGTCCTTGATGATATTCTTCACATCCCCAGCGATCCGAACGAGGTTCTCGCCCGCGCGTTTCTTCACCGGGAGCGTAACCACCTGTTCGTCGTTGAGTCGCGCGTAGGTGCTTCTGTCCTCGAACGAGAAGTTGACATCCGCCACGTCGCGTACATAGATCGGCTGCCCGTTGCGCATCTTGACGATGATGTCTTCGATGGGCTTGGGATCCTTGTATTCGCCCGGGACGCGCACGGTGTAATCCGTGGTGCCGTTGTCGAGTGTGCCGCCCGGGATGGTCACGTGTTCCCCCTGAATGGCACCCAGCACGTCGCCGAAGCTGATGTCATAGCCTTTCATGCGGTTGACGTCGCAGTTGATCTGCACCTCGGGCTCGAGCGCGCCGGTGATATCGGCGCTGAGTACGCCCGTCACACCCTCGATCTCATCCTGCAAATTCTTGGCGATCTCCTTCAGACGCGGAAGACCGACATCACCACCGATATTCACATAAAGGATCGGAAATTCGCTGAAGTTGATTTCAGAGATGATGGGTTCGAGAATATCGTTGGGCAGATTGCCGCGCGCGGTGTTGGTCTTGTCGCGCACCCGGCGCAGTGCTTCGTCGATGTCAATGCCTGTTTCAAACTCAATGAATACTGTCGACAGCCCCTCATTCGAGGAAGATGTAATGACCTTGACGTCCTTGAGTGTCTTGAATTCCTGTTCCAGCTGCTGGGTAACCAGTCCCTCCATGTCGGCGGGACTCACGCCCGGGTAGGGAACGGAGACGATGATGTACGGGATCGTGATATCGGGTGCCGCTTCCCGCGGGAGACCCATATAGGAGTCGAAGCCGAAGAGTATGATGATGAACACAAGAATGTACACCGCCACCCGGTTATCGACTGCTAAATTCCAGATTTTCATAATGTGATATTCCTTTTTCCGGTCGGGTGTGTCGTCAGTTCTTTACGATCACGCGCTGACCTTCAGCCACGTTCTGGTGTCCGAGAGTGATAAGGCGATCGCCCGCGCTCAGGCCTTCCGCGATGAGAAGATTTCCGCGACTCGATGCACCGATCGTCACCTTGCGCTCGTGCGCGACGCCATCAACTTCGACATACGCAACAAATTCATTCTTCTCGGTTTTGGAAACGTAATCTTCAGGAACAACAATCGATTGCGCCTTCCCGCCGAGCTTGATCTTCATCTTTGCGATCATATCGGGCTTGAGTTGACCCTTGTGACCCGCAATATCCACTTCGACGGGAATGCTGCGGTTGTCCTTGTTGACGGCGGCGCCTACGAAACGGATCGTGCCCGTGTAGGCCTGTCCCGGGAAAGCATCGACGGTGAATTTGACCTGATCACCTTGAGCGAAGCTGCTTGAGTAGCGCTCAGGAATGCCCGCCTGGATTTTCAACCGATCGATGTTGACGACATGCGCGATAGGGGCGCCGGGGGCACTCATTTCTCCCGCTTCGACGAGACGGGCATTCAGCACGCCGTTGATCGGACTCTTGATGCTCGTGCGCTCAAGACGGGCACGGCTCATTTCCATCTGGGCACGAGCGGCGTCGCGCTGATACTGCAGTGTCTTGAGTTGGAGTTCGGAAATCCCCTGCTGCTCGTACACATTTTTCTGTTTTTCATAGTTGGTTTGCGCGATGTTGAACTGCGCCATGGCGGCGTCGAACGTCGAACGGACAATTGCGCTGTCGAGTTGGACGATCACCTGACCGGTGCGTACATGGGCACCAAGCGGCACCTTCCAGTTGAGTACCCGGCCGCCTTCATCGGTTGGAACCATCACATCTTCGGGAGATGCGATCGTGCCCGTCACGTCGATAATTTCATCGAATTCCATTGGCTGCAATTCAAGTACGCTGACGGTCACGGCCGGCACCTCTTTGCTGCCTGCCGCCTGGGCGGATTCGGCGTTGTCCTTCGCGCAGCCCGAGAGGGCGAGCATCGTCACCGTGGTGAGGAGCAGGACGGGGAAAATAGGGATGCGTTTCATTGATGTTCTCATATTGATACGGTATAAAATTTTATTCACTTATCACGGATGATGAACGCTGAGCAACTGTTCGAGGTCTGCCTTGGCAAGCGTATAATCATACACGGCTTGCACACGATTGACCCGCGCCTGCAGCAGTGCCAGATCGGCATCGTTGACTTCAAGCTGCGTACCGGAACCTGTCTGATATCGTGTTGTCGCGATCTTGTAGCCCTTTTCCGCCTGTTCCACCGTACGGGTCTGTGACTCGATGCGGCGCTGTGCCTCATCGAGCCGGTAGCGGATATTCTGCGCATTGGTAATCATCCCGTCGCGAGCCGCGCTGAATTGTTCGCGCGATTTGCGGTAATCGATTTCCGCCTGGTTGACGCGTGCATTGGTCTGGAGTCCGTTGAAGAGATTGATGCTCAGAGAAAGACCAACCTGCGAGGTTGCGATGAAATCATTGGATGAAATCTTACTTAGCGCGTCGTTCTGTGCCTGCCACGAATAGTTTCCAAACGCTGCCAGCGTCGGGAGCGATTCGGAACGGTAGATGGTGGCAATCTTCTCATTGACGCGACTTTGCTGCTCGAGCGCCTTCAACCCGGCATTTTTTTCAACTGCCAGTTCCTCCGCCTGCGTGAGCATCACATCCTCAGCGGGGACGAATTCGAGCTTGCCCTGCACGTCGATCTCCTGTCCGGGCGGAAGGCTCAGCAAAAGCTTCAGGCCGTTGGTGGCCAGTACGACGTTGCGTTCCGCTTCGATGACACGGGGACGAATGTTGTCGGTCTGCACCTGGGCCCGGATGAAATCGTATTCCGAGACAATACCCTGCTTGAACATCACGTCCACGTTGTGAAGATTATCCTCTGCATTCTTGAGACTGGCCTTCATCAGAGAAAGGACCTCTCGTGCGAGTAGAACGCCCTGGAATGCCTTTTTCACGTTCGTGACAGTCTTGTTGTATGTGTCGTCATACAGATAGCGGGATGCATCCTGGTAGATCTTTGCGGTTCCCACTCCGGTGAAGACTGCGGCGTTGAAAAGAATCTGCGTCGCTTCGAAGCCGAAGTTGTAACTGTTGTCTGACCCGACTTCGATCGGCACCACACCGTCTCCGGCATCCGGGTCCATGAATTTTTTCGGGAGGAAAAATACCGGCTTCTTGAGCATGCGGGAGTAGGTTCCGCTCGCCGAGATATTCGGCAGCGCGGTCCCGACCGCCTCGCGAACCTGGTAGTCGGCCTTGTCCATTTCCAGCCGTGAGACCTCCAGGTCCCGGTTATTCTCAACCGCGATGCTGATGGCATCGTCCATCGTCAGGGTTCTGACTTGCGCGGCCAACTCCGGCGAAATCAGAAAACTCAAGAGTATTGCCGCGGTGACTGAAAGTACGCGCATTGGGAGTCCTGTTGAAAAAGAGATAAGATGTTTCATGTGTGTCGTGAATTCCCTGTTTTCTTCATCGATAAAACGCCGTTGAAATACACCTGCCTCAGAAGAGCGATATTGTGATCGATCTGATGCTGAATCTCATCGCTCGATAAGTCCAGGGTCGTTGCCTGCTCATAGCAGTGCCGCTGGCCAAGGATATGGAGACTGGAACGGAACAGCGAAAGAATAAGCGTGAGAAACATGAAACCGAGCTGCTCGGCTGCGTTTTCCTTGAGGTTTTCCGCAGGGAGATTTCGCTTGAGCGGTTCGGCGATGATTAGCAGAAGGTTCGGGAACAGCGTCGCGAAGTGCGATTGATGCTCCATCTTGTGCATCTCGCGAATGAGCAAATAGTACATGCCGTAATTTTCAAAGAGATGCCGAAGAAGTGCGCGAGCGAAATCCGTATAGCTTTCCTCGATTTCTTTTTCGGGATCCGAGCACGCTTCCGCGGCTATCGACACGAATTCTTCGAACATATCGGCGAGCACGGTATCGAAAAGTTCATCCTTACTCTGGAAATAACTGTAAAGCGTTCCCTTCCCGAATTCCGCCTTTTCCGCGATTTCATCCAACGTGGCCGATGTAAATCCACGGAGCGAAAAAACCTCTCGTGCGGCCTGGATTATCTCCTGTCGCTTAAAAAGGCGTTCGCGTTCTTTTCTGCTGAGTTGCTGTATTGTGTTATCCATTCCTGCAAAACACACGTTTCATACTGATCAGTTCCCAAGTCGAACATGTGGTCATTTTTTCGACTGGCCGGTCAGATTTTACGAACAACCTGTAGAATTGTTACACAGAAAGCAAGTTTTTTTTTGCTGTGGAACTCCCGTGCGCCTTCACCCCATGATATCCTTCCCTCTTATCCCCTCCAACCAGCCTTCAAGACTTCCGTCTTTCCCGATATATCCCCGTTATATCCCCGTTTTTCTGCCTGCAAACTTTCCATCTCCCTTTCCCCACTATCTCACCACGAAAATTGAAGTTCCATACCATCAACCTTCCCTGCCCAGCTGCGCAAGCGAGGCTGCATGGACGGCATGCTGGTCAGGCGTTCCTCGAGCGAAGCATTGTACTGTCGCACGGAAGCGGCTGCCTGAATAGCACTCCAGATACGGTTCGCAATCATTCCCAGGATGAAGAACGTGACGGCGTTATGCATTTCGTCAGCGTGGATGCGCTGATCCTTGTATTCCTTCCGGTTTGCATCAGTATCCCACGCCCACTGCCATGCAGGTTCATCAGGGTACAATTCATCAGTCCGTCGCTCATTCAAACGCTGATTGTTGAAATCGTGGATATCGCTGTAATTCTCGATATTCACAAAAAAATCATCACTTTTCCCTGTAGGATCGACACCGGCGTGCTGCCGTGCGAAAAGACGCGCATCATCTTGCACCCAGTTTCCATAACTGTTGATCCCAAGTGCGCCAATCCAGAGTGCGATCTCGGTCACAAACGGATATTTTCCACGATCAAAGCGATCGGCATACAATTCGCCCATACCGGGAAGCAGAAGAGAATACGCGACACCGGCAAAGCCGGATTTCTTCCCATCCGCATCAGTGTCAACGGCGACATCAGGCAACCGGTCAAATCCGCCCGCATATGCCTGCTCATAGACCTGCGGGAATGCGGGGTCCTGCTGCCCCAACATCGTACGGGGCGTCATTATGGTGAAGAACAACAGGGAAATGAACATGAAGCGCGAGACGAAGTACATTGATTTTCCTTGCGTTAGCATCCTTTGAATGTCTGTCAATCTAGGGTGCGGATGTACACGGAACAAGGGCATTTTCGAGTTCCACACATAAGGATCCACCGTGTTATTCAACGCGGAGGATCGTAGAAAGCGGGACAAAATCCTGGCCCCTTTTCCGCAGCCGACTCATTTCAGCAATCAGAAACGGGATAATATCCTCGCGCAGTTCCACAACGCCGATGGCCACTTTCTCGCGCAACGCCGTGGTCGCCAGATCGTTCATCCGCGCGATCATCACGTTTTCCTGCGCGCTTCGATCCAGATATGAAAACATGGAACTTTCAAGGGCCCGGTATCCGAGCAAACGCATGATTTGATCCACACGACGCATATAGGTGCCAAGGGCCCGTTCGGATGTCACGTAGTAGTATCGACTTCCCGGAAAGTTCTTGACGATATACCGGAGATGGGTGGTAAGGTCCTCGTCGCTTAAATCTTCCGAAAGCTCGAAACGCGAATCATTCTCGCTGAAAGGCTGGAAATGCAAATGCAGCACGACCTCCTTTTCCGCTTTTCGGAGACGCGTGTACATCGTGATATTGTCCTTGTTTGGTTCAAGAATGCAGGCAATGGGTTCGCTGCGCGCGATATACTGCTCGATTTCCCCTTCCGGAGCTTCATCAAAGCCGTCTACAAGGAGGACGATACTGCCCGAGGCCCGTCGCACCTCACTGGTAGGCATGAATAAAAGAGAGTAGCGAATCTTCCCACGGAAGGTAATATGCAATGCTATTTGTCCCAGTCGTGCATTTTCCACGGCGAATGCACGTCCTCCGTACTCGGCAACCACCGCTTTCAGGTCGACATTGACCGAGGCGACGGGGAGATCATGCGGTACCTGCACGAGCCAAAGGTCACGGAGATGTCCAGCGCCTTCGAAATCGATCGAACGCTCCCGAATCCACTCGGCCTGAATTCCGTAACTGTCGAGCACGTTGCGCACATCGCTTTCGAGACTCTGTACCGACTGGAGATCGCGACGGTCCTGCATGCGTACGAGATTCGGCTGCACCAGGGTAATGTAGCGGTCGGCGACAAAAAGAATGACGATAAGGGCGACGAGGAAGCCGGCGACCCAGATCCGTCGGCGAATGCCGCGGTCGCTTTGTTCGTCCGCGGCAAGCATCGCATAGAGCTGTTCGCGTTCCTCTTCGTCGAAAGTCCGTTTACTCATTTTCCGGTGAACGCGGGAGGACGCTTCTCGAGAAACGCCGCCGTCCCCTCCTTGAAATCATCGGTTCCACAAGAGATGCCGAAAAGGGCTGCCTCGGTGGCGAGTCCCTCGCGCAGACCCATCTGCGGGACACAACGCAGCGCCTGCAGGGCCAGTCGAACAGCAGGCTGTCCCTTCGCCACAATTTTCCCTGCCATCTCACGAGCGCTCGGCAAGGCTTCTCCCCGAGCGACAACCTTATTGGCAAGCCCGATGCGATGCGCCTCGGTGGCATCGACCATGTCGCCGGTGAGTATCATTTCCGCAGCCAGACCCGGTCCGACCACGCGCGCGAGTCTTTGTGTCCCACCGTATCCGGGGATGACGCCGAGATTGACTTCCGGCTGCCCGAATTTCGCATTCTCCGCGGCGATACGGATGTGGCAGGATAACGCCAGTTCACAGCCGCCACCCAGAGCGAAGCCGTTGACGGCAGCGATCACGGGTTTGGCGGATTGCTCGATGGCGCTGAAGACATCCTGTCCAAAGAGGGCGAAGCGTTGACCTTTCACGGCATCCTGCGCCGAGAGTTCCTTGATATCGGCGCCTGCGACAAAGGCCTTCTCACCAGCACCAGTCACAATGATGACATCGACATCGGCACTTCCATTCGCCTGCGAAAATGCCTCCTTCAGTTCCACCAGCGTGTCGTGATTGAGGGCGTTCAGTTTGTCGGGGCGGTTCAGTGTAATGACGGCGATTCGATCCGCCGCTTCGTAGAGAATGTTTGCGAATGACATGGTGGCATTCCTCTGCATCTGATGAGGGGGACGGGGGCGGCGCATGAGCGGCGCATGGCAATCACTAAGATACATGCCCTCATGGTTCAAATCCAATGCCAACCGTATGCGTTACACCGAGCTCACTGTGTACGGCCAGGGCGTATTCGATGCGGAACGACGCATGGCGTAGCGCGAATCCGGCTGTCCAGATCCTGCTCAGGGTCGCGGCGCCGCAGCGCAGCGCGAAGCGTTCGAGAAATCGGTACTCCGCGCCCAATCTCAAATTCAGGTCCTGCCGCGATTCTTTCTCTCCGTCCAGCGCGAGCGTGCACTCGTCGTCCTCCCAGGCAAGGCCGGCGCTGAGTCCAGCGGGGAGGCGTTCGCCATCTCCGATCGAAGGCATGTTGAGCGAATATCCCGAAGCTGCCAACGTGAAGCCCTCTGACAATCGGCAGCGCACACCGGCATCCACCAGCGGTACGACAATGCTGCCATAGTGCACGATACCGATATGCAGCGCGGCAAGTCGAACGCCCGCCGAGAGCGCCCCGCCAACAGGGAACGCGGCCGCGCAATGGATGCGATGTTCCGCATACAGCTCGGACCCGAAGCGTTGCAGACCGACGGCGGCATTCCAGCCTGAGAGCGACTGCACCCACACACCTGCCGCCGAACCGAGCTCCGTCAGCCCGAACCGCGTGGGGGTCCAGAACAGGAGTCCGCCTGACGCCTGTCCATAGAGCATCGCCGGATTCATGAGCGCCGCCGCTGCATCCCCTTCGAGAGCCGTAGCGCAGCCGCCCATGGCTGCGGACCGCGGGCCTCTTTCACGCACCTCCCCTCCGGTAGCCAACAGCGCTTTCGGTCCCTGGATCAAGCCTGCATTCATGCGGTGTGATGCGTACGCCTGCTGGGTGCAGGACAGGATGCCCAGCAGAAGCAAGGTCACGCACAATGCCTTGCCGCACCTGCCCGATTTTTCTATCTTGTTTGGATAATGTCCGTACATCATGATCGTTCTCCCTATGCTGAAATATGTTGCTGTCGCCCTTTGTCTGATGATCCTCACGGGAATCGCCCCGCTGCACGCTCAGGAAATCGAGCTGACCACGGAGGTGACCATGGATATTCTCACTCCCGCGCAGAAGGATTATCTCTCTGATTTCGAGCAGAAGCTGAAAATCTACGTCAATGACCATCGCTGGTGCGACGTGGAATTCTACGGCGACAAGATCCCTGTGCGCATGAGCGTCAATTTTCTTTCCGGGACGGATGCCGGTGATTTCACCGCGCAGGTCGTGGTGGATGCGCAACGGCGGAGATGGAAGGATGGGAGGCCCACGCAGCTGACATCCCTGATATTCCGGGCGATGGACGCCAAGTGGTCGTTCAGCTATCTGAAAGGCACGCCGTTTGTGCATGACGAATACCAGTACAATGAAATCGCGAGCTTCATCGACTTTTACATGTACGTCATTCTCGGCATGGATTTCGACAGCTACGAACCCCTGATGGGTACTCCCTACTACTCGAAAGCACTCACGGTTGCCCAGCGGTCGCAGAGTTCGCGTCAGTCGGGAGAGTGGCAGGGGCAGAGCAATCAGTACAGTCGCATGAATCTGATATCCGAACTGCTCAACGCCCAGTACGAAAAATACCGCGAAGCGTTGTATTGGTATTTCTACGAGGGCATCGACTTTATCGAGACGGAAAAGGAAATGGCGCAGACAGCCATCGCGAAGGCAATCGAAAACATCGCCGACATCCTCGCCCGCAGCAGCGCGCGTTCGGTGCTGTTGACAATGTGGCTGGAATCGAACGCCAATGAGTACTGCAAGCTTCTCGAGGGGTATGCACAGCGCCCCCGGCTGATGAACCTCATGGCCCAGGTCGATCCGGCGCGCCAGCAGATTTACCGACAGTGTTCCTTCTGACATGTGAGCTCCCTGCTCTTATTTTCCATCGTTCCCATCGTGCCTGTCTCCCTCGACGGCGGTGGCCTTTCGTCTTCCCTGGTCTGGCTCTCACCCTCCCCTGTTCCGCAGCGGTTAAGAATGCCCTTCCTTTCGTTCAAACATCCTCTTCAGGACTCCCATATCATTCGTGGCGCCGAGCGCCAGCATCAACTTGACGCGGGCTTTCTGTCCGTTCAGATAAGGTGCGAAGATCACGCCTGCCGCGTGCAGGTTGCGGCCTGCTCCGTAATACCCGTACACATCGTCGGTGATGCCTCGCGGACAGCGTGAAACCAGCACGACCGGTATGCCGGCGCCAATAACCTTCATGATGCCGTCGAAGGCACCGGGAGGGACATTCCCCGTTCCCATGGCCTCCACGACGAGACCGCGTACACCGCCCGATATGCAGCTGTTGAAAGGAATGCTGTCCATTCCTGCATAACATTTCAGAATGTGCACCGGTTCGACCGGCGCAACCCTGCCAATGTGATCATGTATGAACGGCTTACGGAGAAATACCGGGCGCCCCTCAAATATCCGACCTATTGGTCCGAAATCGAAACTCATGAACGTGTCACGCTGCAGCGTGTGGGTTTTCGTTACTTCGCTCGCTGCGTTGATCTCACCGCTGAGGCAGGTGAGGACGCCCAGCCCTCGAAATTGCTCGGAAAGAACCACCAGCATCGCATCGCGAATGTTGGCAGGACCGTCCCACTCCGGATCCTCCGAGTGATTCATCGATCCGACCAGCAGCACCGGTTTCTCGGTCCGCAACACGAGATCGAGAAAGTATGCCGTCTCTTCCAGCGTATCGGTACCATGCGTGATGATCACTCCCTCGACATCGTCACGGGCGCTTTCTTCCTCAGCGATGCGCGCGATCTCGAGCATCATCGACGGCGTCACATGCGGCCCCGGATATTTGCCGTATTCCCGGAAATCGATTTCCGCAAGGTTGCGCAAGTCTGTCATACGCGAGAGAATCTGGTCGCCGCTGAGCGAGGGCACGGCTCCTCCCGAGACCGGATCAATGGTCATGGAAATCGTCCCTCCGGTAAATATCATCACCACGCGCTTCAAACGTCATTCCTTTTTTGATATGGATAAACCGCCGCGATCGGTGCGGCGACGTGGATGACGGCAAGCATCGGGAAAGGCCAATCCTTGACAAAGACGCGCAGCGCCACCTGACCTTCCCGCGAACCGTTCGAGATAAAAAGGATCATGCTGCCGGACTCGTCCACCATGATATACCCGAGGTCCCTGCCTTCGATAAGCTCAGCCGAAATCGTGGGACGGGAAAACGGGATGTGTCCATCCCACCGGTTCACCGCCCAGGCATCGATGCGAGCGGTATCGATTGAACCCGTGTACAACCGTGGGGGATCAATTTCTATTTCATAACGGACCGTCTGCAGAAACGATGACCAGACATACAGCCCCGCGGAAATCATTGCCACGGCCGCGAACAGCAACAGAGCCGGGCGCCGCGAATTCCGACGTTCGTGGGAAGATGTTTCCGTTGATGTATTCATGTCTGATGCTGCGAAGCTGAATGATCTCCCTTCAAGAATCGGAGGGGGTTAAACCCGTGACGACCCTCCGATGTCCAATGCACAAAACTAGCAAGCCCCCACTCACGAATCAAGGATAAACGCAATGAAATCGATCATCGTCGCCGCCACTATCTTATTGCTGGGCGCCGGCACCCTCTTCGCACAACCGGGACCGCACTCAGCCGCCTGGAAAAAGATGAATCTGACCGCGGAACAGAAAACCGCTCTCAAGGATATCCGCAGCAACTCTCAGAAACAGATGATTGACATCCGCGCCGCTCTGCAGAAAAAGCGCATCGACATGAAGGATATGGTCCAGGGCGAATCCTCGGATCGCGTGGCTTTCGAACGCCTTTCGCGTGAAATTGCCGACCTCCAGGTGCGGCAAAAACTTGTGATGTTCGATGCAGACCAGAATGTGATGAAGCAGCTCAATGCCGACCAGCAGAAACTGTGGAAAGAGATAAAGGCCCAGCGCATGTCAAAAGGCATGGAACGCATGCGGGGAATGCGCGATCGGATGCGCGGTCCCGAAAAGGGAATGCGGGGTTCTGAAGACGAAATGAACGGTCACCGCGAAATGATGCGCGAACGCATGCATCCGGCGCCCCCGCCCGAAGACGACTGACTTCACCGTTGTTCCCTGCTGATGCGAGCCTCCACTCCCTGATGCGCACGCGCCCTCCCCTGTCAGGCGGAGGGCGCGCGTATTTTATCCGACATGCGGACAGTATCGTCAGCTGGGATTGACAGCGGCGCACAGCGCTGCTGCGACGCGTTCCTTGAGTTCCGAAAAAGCCACACCTTCGACCATGGCTCCAGCGGCAAGACGATGTCCACCGCCGCCGAACGCGCCGGCGATGTCGTTGACGGTAATGCTCCCTCTTGAACGGAAGCTCACCTTGATGTGCCCGTCGAATTCGGTAAGCAGCGCCGTCGCCTCCACACCCCGGATTGCAAGGCCCATATTGACGATGTTTTCCACATCCTCCACGGTTGTCCCCGTCTGGACGAACATGTCGGTGGTCACCCCGAGTACTGAAACACGCCCATCGCAATGCCGCTCGATACCGGCAAGAATCATCCCCAGCAACTGGGTGCGACCTATCGGATAGTCATCGAATATCTGGCGATGCGTGGTTACGGGATCGACGCCCGCCTCGAGCAGGCACGCGGCGATGCGATGCACGCGCGGCGTGGTGCGGTCGAAACGAAACGACCCGGTATCGGTCATGATACCTGTATACAAACCGAGCGCGGAGTCGTACGAGAGCGTATCGTTGGCGGACTCGAGGATGTCATACACAATCTCCGCGGTGGAGGATGCGCCCGGCAGGCTGAAGTAGAAATCCGCGAAGGGCTTGGGATCAAGGTGATGGTCGACGACCAGCTTCCGCCCCGTTCCCGCGCGGAACACCTGTTCCATCTGCCGGACCCGGCGGATGTCATTGAAATCGAGCGCGACCAGAAGATCCGCACCTGCGATGATTGCATCATGCATTGCAGGGACGTAGGCTTCGACCTGCCCGCTGCCGTTGAGAAATGTGAGATTCTCCGGAGCTGCATCACAGTTGATGATGCGTACATCCTTGCCGGCCGCAGTAAATGCCGCGTACAGCGCGCATTCGCTCCCGATCGCGTCGCCATCGGGATTCATATGTGTGGTCAGCACGATGTGTGTTGCCGCATGCAGAATGCGGCTGCATTCCTCGATTCCAATGAATTGCAGATTGTTCTGCGTCATTCCATCTCCTCCAGTTCAGCGGCAAGGAGCTGCTTCTGATGCAGGTCGGCATAAAGCCCATCACGGGCGACGAGTTCCTCGTGCGTACCCTGTTCGCTGATCCTGCCGTCCTGCAGCACAATGATATGGTCGGCGTTCTTCACCGTGGAAATGCGGTGGCTGATCAGCACACTGGTGCGATCTGCCATGATCTCCTTCAGACGCAACAGAATATCCTCTTCCGTATGCGTATCGACAGCTGAGAGCGCATCGTCGAGAATCAAAATCGAAGGCTTGCGCAGCACCGCCCGTGCGAGGCTGACACGCTGCTTCTGTCCGCCCGAAAGAGTAATGCCGCGTTCCCCAAGCATGGTCTCGTACTGCAGCGGGAAGTCGACGACATCCTTGTCGAGCTGTGCGACGGAAGCAGCCCAGAGCACGTCCGCTTCGAGAGGTTCGTCGACACCGTATGCGATGTTGTTGCGCAGCGTATCGGAAAACAGGAAGGTCTCCTGCGTCACATACGCAATGTGGCTGCGCAGGACTTCGACAGGGATGCGCCGTATGTCGCTCCCGTCGATCAGCACGCGACCGCCGGTTACGTCAAACAGGCGAGGAATGAGATTGACAAACGAACTCTTCCCCGACCCTGTCAGACCGACGACGCCAAGCGTCGTGCCTGCGCGTACATCCAGAGTAATGCCGCTGAGCACTTCCGGCCCCTCGGGAAGATAGCTGAAATGCGCATCCTCGAAGCGGATACTGCCATCGATCGTTGTAATCGCATGCTCCGTCTCCCCATCGTCGGCAATATCGGGCGCGTAATCGAACACGCGCTCGAGACGCTTCATGGATGCCGCGGCGCGTTGAATGAGACTGACCACCCATCCGATAGCGGCCATCGGCCAGATGAGCATGCCGAGATAAATGATGAACTGTGTGAGTTCTCCCAGCGTCAGTTTCCCGTCGATGACATCGCGTCCGCCCAGGTAAATGATCAGAATAATCGAGAAACCGACGAGCATGCCGATCATGGGCATGAATAACGACTGTATCCTCACCATGCGCATGTTGCGGATGCGGTATTCCTCGCTCAATTCGAAAAACACCGACGTTTCATATGCCTCGCGCAAGTAGGCTTTGACGACCCTGATCCCTGAAATACTTTCCTGCGTGCGTGCAGTAAGGCTGCCGTACTGATCCTGAATCTCTTCGTACCTCTTGTGGATCACCGAACCAACCTTGTGCACCGCAAAGGAAAGCACCGGCAGCGGGAGCAGGCCCCACAATGTCAGCATGGGATGAATCTCGACGAGCAACCACACGATGATGACAAAGTTAAAAACAGTGTTGGCGGAATACATCACGGCGGGACCCACGAACATCCGCACCGCCGAGATGTCGTTGCTGGCGTACGCCATCAGGTCGCCCGTGGTGGTCGTGGAGAAAAATCCCTGCGAGAGCTTCATGACATGTGAAAGAAAATCATTGCGCAAATCGTATTCGATGCGGCGCGAGACGACGATGATCGTCTGCCGTGTAAGGTAGAGGAACACGCCGCTGGCGGCGGCGACAACCACGATCAGTGCGGCGTAACGCAGAAGGGTCGCGGCGTTGAGATCGGCCTGCAGTCCATCCACGGCGTCACGTATGATCACAGGTGCGATCACGGCGAACACGGTAGAAAGAAAAATGTAGAGGATGCCCCAGAGCAGCGTCCGCCGGTAGCGGCGGAAATACGGGGCAAGCCGCATGAGTGATTTCATTTGAGTCCCCAGCTCTCGAGGATGGAGCACACTTCGGACCAGGAATGGGCGACGGCATCCGCGAATGTCTGGTCGGGGTGATTCTCCTCGTGATAGCGCCCGCTTTCATCACCGCGGAAAAGGATGGCGCGCATGCCCATGGCTTTGGCTCCGGCGATATCAGTGCGTTCGATGTCGCCGATGTGAACTGCATGTTCAGGCGATGCTCCAACCGCATCGAGCGCACGTTCGAACATCCGTGGATGTGGTTTGGAAACACCGGTCTCATCGGAAAAAATCATCGCACTGAAATGGCGGTCCACCCCATGCGCCTCCAGCACGCGCCGCAGGACGCGTCCGGGAGAGAGGGCCGTATCGGAGATAAGCGCGAGCGGCGCATGTGCGGCAAGCGCCTCGAGTGCCTCGGAGCAACCGGGAAGCAGAGCCGGCATTCCTTCCAGGATGCTGTCCTCCATTCTCCGCACGGTGTCCGCGTGCGTTTTCTCCGACACGTCGAGCCCGAGATAATCCCAGATGACCTGCAGACTCTCCGCGGCGCCCATCGTGCGCTGTTCGCCATACCAGTGCTTCTCGAATGTCTGGTACGAATGCTCAAATGCCGCGGCCACCGCATGTTCGTCAAAAGGCTTCCCGACGCTGCGATACGCGGTTTCCATTGCAAGATTGCGCGATTGGCGTCGGCGTGCCCCGTTTCTCGAGTCGACGGTTGTATTCCAGAAATCGATGGTAATTGCCTGTATCATACTAATCACACTCAACACAAATACGATGACAAAAGCTCCCGATCCGGACTTCGGATGCGGGAGCTTTCATCAAACGCTGACTTCGTTCACCCGATCATCGTGAAGCCGGTATACGGTTGAAGCGGCTTGGGAACGATAATCTTGCCTTCGGGGGTCTGATAGTTTTCGAGAATCGCAACCATCAGGCGCGATGTCGCCAGACCCGACCCATTCAGAGTGTGCAGGAATTGCGGCTTACTCTGCGCGCCTTCTGGACGGAAGCGGATGTTGGCCCGGCGCGCCTGAAAATCCTCGAAATTACTGCACGACGACGCCTCGAGCCAGGTATTTTCCGCGGGTGACCAAACTTCAAGGTCATAGGTCTTCGCAGACGAGAAGGACGTATCGCCGCTGCAGAGCAGCAGTACGCGATACGGGATTTCAAGAAGCTGGAGGATGTGCTCCACATTTCCCACCAGACTCTCAAGTTCGTCGTAGGACTGCTCCGGCCGCGCAAATTTCACGAGCTCAACCTTGTTGAACTGATGGACGCGCAGGAAGCCCTTCGTCTGCTTGCCGTAGGAACCCGCCTCGCGGCGGAAGCATGCCGAGTAGCCGCAGAAATACGACGGGACCTGTTCCGCCTCGAGAATCTCGTCGCGATACATATTCGTGATCGGGACCTCGGCGGTGGGAATCAGGTACAGGTCGTCGTCGGCGCAGCGGTACATGTCTTCAGACATTTTCGGGAGCTGTCCGGTACCGTACATCGATTCGGTGTTCACCACAAACGGCGGGAACACTTCGCGATAGCCGTGTTCACGCAGATGCGTATCGAGCATGAAATTGATCAGCGCACGCTCCAGCGTGGCTCCCTGCCCGACATACAGAGGAAATCCGCTCCCGCTCAGCTTTGCGCCGCGATCGAAATCGAGAATACCGTGCTTCTTCCCGAGTTCGATATGATCGAGCACGACGTGCTCGGGCTCCTCATTCAATCGCATCGTGTGCGGCGGTACCCAGGAACGGAGTTCGACGTTGTCGGCGGAGCTGCGCCCGACCGGAACGCTCTCATGGCAGATGTTTGGAAGCGCAAGGACGCGGTCGCGCAAATCCACATCAACTATCCGCAGTTCCTCATCCAGCTGCTTGATGGAATCGGAGACGACTTTCATTTCCGCGATTTTATCATCGGCGTCTTTCTTCTCTTTCTTCAATTGTGCGATTTCCTGAGACACCACGTTTCGCGTATTCTTGAGCTGCTCGACCTCCGCGATGATATCACGGCGACGGCGGTCTATCACGAGTACCGCGTCCACATCTCCTTTTTCGTTCTTATTTTGTACGCCCTGACGAACAAGTTCCGGGACTTCGCGAATGCGCTTCATGTCGAGCATGTCGTGTTCACACCTTGGCTGGAGTTAGAAAAATCTGCTGTCGCTCAGCAGGTCGGTATGCGTGGCGCCGTCACGAAGCTGCTGGCGCAGGCGTTCGAGTCCGCGTGCCACGTCACTGAGCCGCTCGTTGCAGGCGGCTTCGAATTTCAATGTAATAAACGTGCTGTCGGGCGGACGGTTTGCGGCCTGCCCGGTTTCCGCCGATGATGTCGGAGAAATCAACTCCGGATCGAATCCAAAAATTTCGGCAATTTTCCGTGCAAAAGAAAAGCGGTCGATTGATTCGGGTCCTGAGACATGGAATATTCCCTCCGCACCGCGCTCTATCAGTTTGAGGATGCCGAATGCAAGATCGTCGGCGAGCGTGGGATTTCCCTTCTGATCATCCACGACGCGGAACGGTACGGCTTTCTCCAGCTGAGCAAGGACCCAGGAGACAAAATTCTGGCGCACTTCATAACCTGCGCCGTAGAGCACCTGCGTTCTGGCCACGATTCCATTCACCGGACTATCGAGCATCGCATTCTCCGCGGCCAATTTCGATTTGCCGTAATAGCTCACCGGATTTGGTCGCGCGGTTTCGTCATAGGGCCCGGATCGCCCGTTGAACACATAGTCGGTGGACAGCTGCACTATACGGCATCCATCGATGCGACGTGCGGGAATGATCAGATTTTTCACCCCATCGACATTGAGCCGCCAGGCGGCGAGCTTGTCTTCCTCACAGGCATCGACATTCGTCAGCGCAGCGGTATTGATGATGACATCGGGACGATATGAACCGACAAGGCTCTTGACGTCGCTGAGCTGTGTGATGTCGAGTTGCTGGTAATCGAAGCGTTTGTTGATGAAGAACGTCCGTGCCGCGAGATCCGTCAGCAGAAGTTCGTGGCTGGTTTCCCTTCCGAACACAAGGGAAAGTTTCTGCCCCAGCAGCCCGTGCGCTCCGGTAATCATGACTCTCATGCGGCACTCCTACCGAGATGCGCCCGCAGTCCTTCCATCCCGAGGGAGCCGGGGATTCCGGCCACATACGATGCGGCCTGTGCCGCCCTGCCCGCTGCGTGGGTGAGTGCCTCGCCCCGAGCGAGACCCATGGCCAAAGTGCTGCCGAATGCATCGCCGCAACCCGTGGGGTCGACCACCTGCCGTGGAGAAATCGCATCCACATGCAGCCGCGTCTCCGGAGCGCTGAAAATATCCGCGCCCGCCTCGCCGCGTGTTATGATGACATGACGCGGCGACGCGACTTCAAACAGCATGTGGAGTCGTTCTGCCTCACCGCCGTCGGTGGGAATCAGCGCTGCGAATTCATGCTCGTTACATTGCAAAACGTCACCGGCGGAAACCCATTTCATCCATTGTTCGGCAGGAGCACGCTCGCGGCGGCCATCGGCATGTACCCGGTAGGCGATCATGTGCAGATCGATATATACGAGACGTCCGCCACCGCGCAGCCGTGCCGCTGTTTCCAGCGAAATGTCGTGTCCAGTCATCATGTTCAGATAGACCAGATCCGCGGCTGCGAGAGGAGCTTCGATACGGTCCCAGGGTATGGGACCCAAGCTTCGTACGAGCTGTGTGTTGTACTCTGCAGCCGACACATGGAACAGGCGCACACGAGTATTTTGATCAGGCACCTCCCAGCAACGGCGCGCATCGATCGCGGGGTGCATAACTCGGAGTGCACGCATCGCATCCACCGCATCGATGCCATAGGGGAACACCGGCAGCAGACTGTCATCTGCTTTGGTCACCGCGCTGAAGGCAGTGAGCGGAAAGGCAATGCCGCCCGGACTGTGATAGACCTTGCCGTCATAACTGTGAATCTCATCGAGGACGAGGTGTCCGAGTACCAGTATGGTCATTTGCCCTGTCTGCCTGCACCCTGGCCGCTTCCCCGATGTGTCGGCTTGCCCTCATCCGGTTTGCGGAGCCCGAGTTCGACCTCGCGCTGCTCGAGCGCCTGCAGACGTCGCTGCAGATCACGCATTTTCCGGACGTACGCGGATTGTGGAGGCTGTTCCTGCTCGAAATCCTCACCGGCGAAAATACGGCCAAGCAGCCAATTCTCGCGCATGGCATGGATGCTCTTTGCTGCTTGATCGGCCGCATTGCCTGCATCGTACGCGACGTCGGTCATGGCGGAAAGAAACATCACAAGCGAATCGTAGATTGCGCGGTCGTTCATCAGCAGGCCCAGTGTGCCCTCGCCGTCGTTGACCTTATCCATGATCGAGGCGGCGCTGGCCGTCATGCGCACGGTGTTGTCCATGGCTGTATCTGCCTTCACGGCGATCGCATCCAGCGTTTTCACGCTGCTCGACAGCAGTCCCGCGAGTTTGTCGAGCTGCTCGTTCGTCCGACGCAACCCTTCCTCCGTCTGTGCGGTAATGGACACGAGGTTCTGGTAGACCTCGTCGTCGGTGAACAGTTTTCCGATCGTGCCCTCGCCGTTGTTGAGGCGGTTGAGGAGGATGTAGAGTTCGCCCGTCACCTGCTTAACAGTGTCCGCGATCGAGATGAAATTATCGGCGATGCTGCTGAGCGCGAACGGAGGCACGCCGTGAATGTATCCGTAATTCCGCAGTTCTGGTGCTTTCGGCGATCCAATGCTTATGCTGATGAACTTGTTGCCGACAAGTCCTTCCTGTTTGATCTCGGCTTTGGAGTCTTTCTTGATGAATGTCTTGACAGCTTCGTCGATACGAAGCAGAAGCCTTATGGAGTCGGCTTGCGGTGACAGCGTGATATCTGTAACGGTGCCCACGTTGTATCCAGAGAGCATGACCGCTGCGCCGGGTTTGACGCCTTCGACGTTGGCGAAATTCACTTGCACATAAAACACGCGGCTGAATATCTGGTTCTTTTCTCCGACGAAAAATATTCCGACGGCGAAGGCAAGGACACCCACGAATATCAGAAATCCGACGCGTGCGCGGGAAAGATTGGTCTTCTTCATACAACCACCTGAAAGAATGCCCGAGTGTAAGGGTCGGTCGACCGTTTCAGTTCATCAAATGTACCGCTGTGCTGGAAGACCCCATCGTCAAGAATGTAAATCTGGTTGGCGACGATTCTCGCGCATTCGAGATCATGGGTGACCGTGATGGAGGTAATGCCGAATTGTTCTTCCAGGCTGAGAATAAGTTCGCTGATCTCACGCGCCGTGATCGGGTCAAGTCCCGCCGTCGGCTCATCGTACAAGACGATGCGGGGACGCTTGATGATAGCGCGTGCGAGGCCTATGCGTTTCTTCATGCCGCCGCTGAGTTCGGACGGCATTTTGTCCACCGCGCTTTCCAGACCGACAAGGCGCAGCTGTTCGAACACGCGTTCGGTGATCTCTTCCTCTCCGGCATCCGAGTGCTTCCGCAGTGGGAATTCCAGATTCTCACGAACGGTGAGCGAGTCATACAACGCCGCGTACTGGAATACGTAGCCGATGCTCTTGCGCATTTCGTTCAGATCACGGGTCTTGAGACCGATCACCTGCTGGCCCATGACCTTGATACTGCCCTGTTCGGGACGGAGCAGACCGACGATGCTTTTCAGCAGTACGCTTTTCCCGATGCCGCTGCGTCCGAGAATGACATCGCTCGAGCCTGTATGAACTTTCAGGCTCACGCCCTTGAGCACCTCAAGATCCTCGAACGATTTCCACACGTCCTGGACGTCGATCAATATGTCGTTTTGTGAATCGCTCATTAACCCGGTCCCAGAAAAAGCAGGGTCAGCTGAATGATGACCATGTCAAGAAAGATGATATTGAGTGAGGCCAGGACAACGGCCGACGTCGCTGCGCGGCCGACGCCCTCGGTGCCCCTGCTGGTGTTGAAACCCTGATAGGCCCCGATCACACCGATGATATACCCGAACGCAATGGTTTTGCCAATACCCGGGAGCACGTCGTAAAAGCGGAGACTCTGCACGACCTCGTTGAAATACAACTGCATGCTAGAGTTGCTCGAGATCCACTCCGAGACGTAGCCGCCGAAAATAGCGAGAAAATCCACGTAGGCCGTCAGCATGGGAAGGATGATCGCACAGGCCAGGACGCGAGTAACCACGAGGTAATTGAAGGGATCGACCGCAGAGACTTCCAGCGCGTCGATCTGCTCGGTCACTTTCATCGAGCCCACTTCCGCACCAATACCGGAACTGACACGCCCTGCGACGATGAGGGCAGTGATAACCGGACCGAGTTCTCGCACGATGGTGAGAGCAAGCATCGCCGGCAGGAAGCCGCCCGCTCCGAAACGATCAAGCGTCGGCCGTGACTGAAGCGCGAGAATCAGTCCCATGATCAGTCCCACGATCGTCAGCAGAGGGAGGGACTTCGCCCCGAGTTCGTCGAAATGCTTCCGCACCTGCCCCCATTCATACGGCGGAACAAAAACATAGCGGAAAAACTTGAGTCCGAATGTCGTGATTCCGTACACCTGCTCCATGGAACTGCGAATGCGCTTCCTTGTCATCTGGTAGTACGATATTTGCGGCGGCTTCTGGTACGAATTCACGACGAAATTCCTTTCAGGAAGAACAAATAAGTTATCTGTTTCGGCCTGCAATTCCAACCGGTACTGCCATTATCCCCCCTTCTCGAACTGATCCAGCCAGTACTGAATCTCGCTATCCGTGAGCGGTCGATTTTTCAGGTGCATCTCCACCATGTCTGATTTTTCGCGTTTCTGGTCAGAGATGAATTCCTGCGCCGACATCAGATGCGCGCCACACACAGCGGCATGCGCCCGCACCTCATTGTCCGAAGACACCACCAAGGCCATCCGCGGCTGTCGATCCTGTTCGAGGTTGAATCGAATCCAGTCGTCGGCGGTGCGCGTGAGGGAAAAAACCACGCTTATGGCGGTTCCTGCTCCGATCACCTCGCCATGTCCGTCAAAGACAACGATCATCTGTCCCTTGCCCCGCATGCGTTTTCTCACAAACTCCACGAGCCCACGCCGTGCAGCATCGGGATTCGACTTCATCAGCCGTTCGAGGCGGCTGATCTTGTGCAGCAGATTGTATCCGTCGACATACGTACGTTTGTATTCCATGACACTGTAAACAAACACAACCTCCACGCCATTCGCAAACGGATCTTGGCCTTTGGCCGCTGGTCTTTTGTCCATGGGCTGGCGGACGTTGGTCGCAGCAAGAGTCAATCGCCAACGTACTGGGGAAACAGAAATAAGAAAGCCCCTGGCATTCGGGGCTTTCAGGTGCATTGGAAAATGGTTGATCTAGAGATTCCCCCGCCGCTCCTGCTCGCGTTCGATCGAAATGAACAGCGCCTTGAAATTGCCTTTGCCGAAGCTTTCCGCTCCTTTGCGCTGGATAATTTCTATGAACAGCGTGGGCCGATCCTCCACTGGTTTTGTGAATATCTGCAGCATGTACCCTTTGTCGTCGCGATCGATCAGAATGTTCAGCTTGCGCAGGGGCTCCAGGTCTTCGTCGATCGGACCGACACGGTCAAGCAGATCGGTGTAATACGAATCAGGGATATCGAGGAACTCGACGCCCTGCTCCCGCATTTTCGATATCGTGGAAATGATATCGTCGGTCTCGATGGCGACATGCTGCACACCGGGACCGTTGTGGAAGCTTATGTATTCCTCGATTTGAGATTTCTTGAGCCCCTTCGCAGGTTCGTTGATCGGAAACTTGATCCACTTGCTGCTGTTGGAGACGACCGTGGAGTGCAGCGCCGAATACTCGGTTGAAATATCGTTGTCATCAAAGGTGACGAAGCGGGAGAAGCCGAACACATCGATGTAGAACTGCACCCATTCCTCCATCTGATTCCAGTCCACGTTCCCGACGATATGGTCGATATGCTTCAGTCCGACCGGGCGTGCGAGCGGATCCTCGGGCATGGGTTGGAAGCCTGGCATGCACGGACCATCGTAATCGATGCGTTCGACGAACGTGTGCACCGTGTCGCCGTAAGTCGCGATAGTGGCGATCTTCACCTTGCCGAATGTGTCTTCTACGATCTGCGGCTCACGCACGGGTTGCGCGCCTCGTTCGACCGTAGTGCGGAAGCAATACTCGGCGTCGGTGGTTTCGATTGCAATATCGCGCACACTGTCGCCGTGCTTGCTTAAAAACGGAATGATGCCGTCTTCAAGCAGCGGTGTCGTGAGGATGAAACGCACCTTGCCCTGCTGCAGCGCGTATGAAACACGGTCGCGGACTCCGGTTTCCGGACCGAGATATCCGACAAGGGAAAAGCCGAAGGCCTGACGGTAATAGTATGCAGACTGCTTGGCATTGCCGCAGTATATCTCGACATGGCTCACCGCGCGCAGCGGGAGAAGATCCTGCTTGAGTTCATGGGTTTCTACCTGCATTCCTGCTCCATGTATCTGTGAAACGTTTGTTATGCGGTTGCTGCGAGCGCACTGCGGAAGAGCTCCGCGGTTTCCATGTCGATGTTCGTGCATCGAATGCGCCGCAGGCTTCCATGATAGTCATTAATGAAGATACGAATTGTCCGGATAATAATCTCAGCAGCGCTCTCTTTCGGGAATCCGAAAATCCCCGAGCTGATCGCGGGGATGGAAATGCTCTCGCACTCGAGCGTCGTGGCGAGCGCGAGGCTACTACGTACGGCGCTTGCAAGCAGTTCCTCTTCCCCGCTTTCCCCATCTGTCCAGATCGGGCCGACGGCATGGATCACAAATTTTGCCGGGAGTTCACCGGCGCCGGTATACACTGCCTGGCCGGTTTTTATGGTACCGATGCGCTTGCTTTCCTGCTGGATGCTCATTCCGCCCTTCCGAACGATCGCACGTGCGACACCGCCGCCGTGATCAAGATTGGCATTGGCTGCGTTGACGATCGCGTCCACCACTTCTTCGGTGAGATCACCCTCAACAACCTCTACACGCACACTGTTCCACTCGCGCGCGAGAAGGGTTTTCCCTGGCATGGTTTGAACTCCATTATGATTTCGAAATATCACTAAAAGATGTGCAAAGTGGTGTCAAAATGAAAGCAAGCGTGGGGCAAAAAAATGGTCCGCCTTGCGACGGACCACCTCTCTTTCACTCTCACTTGTCGATATTTCTTCTCCTCTATTTTTGCAGCACCAGTTTCACGGTCTGCATTCCATGATCCGATGATACCATAGCGAAGTAGATTCCGCTCGGCAATTGGTCGGCATTGAACGGGATATCATGATATCCCACGGGTAATACTTCGTTTGTGAGGATCCGGGCAACCTCGCGTCCGGTCGCATCGTACACGGCCATGCTCACCGTAGTCTCATGATCGATGGCAAGGCCGATAACGGTGGAAGGATTGAAAGGATTCGGGCGTGCCGGGTGAACAAGGAATGAACTCAGCTCAGCCAGCGGTATTTCCAGCACGCTCGAGAAATCGTCCGAGCCGTCGCGGTCGACCTGACGGAGGCGGTAGTACAGCACGGGGCGGTCCGAACGCAGGGCATCGGCATCGGTGCAATCGTAGGATTTCGGTGAATTCGATGTCCCGTATCCCGGAACGAAATCTATTGTCTCCCAATTCTTGCGATCCGTCGAGCGTTGCACTTCAAAACCGAAGTTGTTGAGCTCGGTCGCCGTTTTCCATCGCAGCACGACACCTTCATGCTTCATGGCACCGGAGAAGGAAACCAGTTCGACCGGAAGAGCAGAGACATTTCCAATCCAGAACGCGATAGAACCCAGCGTCTCGAAATTGTTCCCGCTCCCGTCCATGATACCCCCGATCGTCATATCGCCTGCTGAGACCCAGTAGAGGTCGCGTCCGTCGGGACCATCATTGTAGAGCACCCGGACACCGTTGATGAAGACCGCGGCTTCCCCTGTGGAGGCAGCATAGAGAACGCGAATCGTGGTATAAACGCCAGATGTTCCAAATGCCTGGGCGCTCACCGGCCCGAGTACATAATCAGAATATCGACGCGTTGATCTGTACACCCGGTAGTTGAAATACAGGTTGCCGCCATCCATATAAAATTTCGTAGCTCCCCGTTCGAAAAAGGTGGCTTGGCTTTCGTTGCGGGAATACTCGATGACGACATCAATGCTCCCGTCGTCAAAGGTCGCACCGGGAACTACAAGATCGAGACCGACATTCGATCCGCTGCTTGCAAAACGGACACCCGAACCGCCGGTGGTGGCACTGGGGTTCGCATATGTTCCGTTCGGACCAGCGGTGGCTGCTGTCAACGGAAGAGCATTGAAATCAAATCGGCTGACAAGCATCTGGGCCTGCATCGAAGCGGTAAGGACAAAACACAAATGGAAGATGAGTGTCAGGGCGATCGATTTACGGTTCACTTTCTATGTTCCTGTTTGAGTTACAGATATTACTGCCACTCACTTATGCAAACCGCATGCCAATCGACACCGATGCCGATCCTGTCGCTTTTCGAGGTTTTCCACAGGGGGACGCGTCCGGAATCCGCACTTCACGCCTCGGACTTGTGCGAAATCCGTAACAATGCGAATCCCCAGCCTGTTCAGTATGGGTGCGCAAGGGTTGAACAGGCCGGGGATCCACTATGAGAGAGAGAGAGGAGAAAATTATCTTATCAGTCGGACTTCGAGCGCTCCAGTACTTTGCCAAGGGCGACGGACACCAAACAATTCCCGGTCTTGGCCGGATCGGACAACTCATCTATCTCAAGAATGAGGGATGCTTGACGCACGGTGCAGTGTACATGGAGCGTCGAATATTCCCCAGCCAAACACCGCTTCCACGCAAACCGCAACGCGTCATTAAGGAGGGGGACAATCTCCTGTGAGTTCCATTCCAGAGGGGGCAATTCCCCAAACAGCCAGACCGGCTGTTTCCCTTCTGTTTCCGTGCTGAGTGTATTGAGAAAATCGAACACGGAGCGCTTCAGGTTGAATCCGGCCTCCCCGAAGGGACTCGGCAGCACAGATGCGCTGTTCTGGGAAGGCGGAACGATATACTCCTGGAACTCCGTGGCACTATCGTAGATTTTCATATTTGAACCTCGGTGGCCTTCCATTGCTTTAAACGGACACGAATGATGGACTCAACAACGGCTATCAGGGTTTCCGGGGATTCACTCTTATCAAAAATGACCTTTGCTCCGAGCGCCCGATAGCGCGCATGGTTTAGCAACGAGCCAAATGCCGAATACACGATCACATGCGTGTTCTCCAACTGCGCGCGTTGCGTGCGCAGGAGATCCTCACCGCTGCCGTCATGAAAGTGATGGTCGAGAATGAGAATGTCTGGCGGGAAATTGACCAGGCGACTGGCAGCCAGCTGAAGGCTGGGCTCGAACTCGATCGCGGCGATCTCACGAACGCTCAGCAGCAACCGCTGCAGCCGCTCGCCGACCACCAGTGAGTCGTCTACGATCATGATACGCGCGCCGTCCTTCATGTCTCATCCTGATGCGTTATGATGAAACAAGATAGTTCCATCGGTGCGCACGCCGCGTATGCCTGCGCCGCATTTCCGTCGGGGCACATTCCACGAAAATGATGTCGGTGAATTCAAGCGCCATGTACGCATTCCGCATACTATGGATGCGTGGGATGCCGTGAGGAACCCGGTGTGCACGGCATCGGGGAGGCAGGCAAGGAAGCTACACGAGGCCCTGATCTATTGCGAAGATTATCAGTTCCGCCGTCGATTTCAGCTCGAGTTTATCAAGTATACGCTGCCGATAGGTTCCGACCGTACGAGCGCTTACTCCAAGGTCGCTGGCGATCGCGGCAGGTTTTTTCCCCATTGCAAGAAGGCGAAGCACTTCCATCTCGCGGCCGGAGAGTGTATCGAGTGGCAGTGCATTTGAAGTAGCGGTCAATTGTGAGGCCAGCTGTTCAGCGAGCGCCGCGTTGATATACCTCCTTCCGATATGGATCCGGCGTACGGCGGTCACGAGTTCTTCAGGTACCGCATCCTTCGTCAAGTACCCGGCGGCGCCGGCTTTGATGCAGCGTACTGCATGCATTTCCACCGGATGCATGCTCAGCACGAGAACTTTTGTCGAAGGAAAATGCGCGAGGAAATCCGGGATCGCGTCCAATCCGCTGCGCCCGGGCATCGAAATATCCAGTATGAGCACATCGGGATGAAAGTGCTGCAGCAGTTGCATGGTTTCCTCGACCGTCGAGGCCTGGCCGACGACTTCGAAATCGTTCTCAAGAGAAAGAATCTTTTTCAGTCCTTCACGCACGATGTGATGATCGTCCGCGATCAGTATGCGAATCATGAACGCCTCGTATGGAAGAATACGTTTTCTATCATGGCTTTCCGGCCAGGCCCGCATCCGCTGCAAGCGGAAGTTCGACATGAACGACGGTTCCTCCACCGTCCCGCGGAAGAATATGGCAGAAACCGCCCAGCAGTTCCGCCCGTTCACACATGCCGACGATGCCAAGAGACCCAGATTTCACGAGATCATCAGGCGACAATCCCTTCCCGTCATCGCGCACCTCGAGCATCGCCATCCCGGCGACCAGATCGAGCGAAACCTCCACGCGGCGCGCTACGGCATGACGAACGATATTGGTGATGGCCTCCTGTGTGATGCGGTACAGGGCGAGTTGCTGCCGCGGCGGTATGGGAAGCGAGGATGAGGACAGTTGCAGACTGACCGTCATTCCGCTCCTCTGTCGGAATTCCATCATGAATTGCCGGATGGCTTCGGATATGCCAACCTCTTCTAGCATTCCCGGACGGAGCTTCCGTGCGAGCTGACGTGTTTGTGAGATGGTTTCGTCAAGGATGCGCTCCATCGAGGTGACGACTTCGGCCACACTGTCCGCAATCGGGTGCTCCGGCAGCAGGGCGCGTTTGAGCAGGGAAACATCGATTTTCAGTCCGGTAAGCGACTGTCCAAGTCCATCGTGAATCTCGCGCGAAAGCCGAATGCGCTCCTCCTCCCGCACTTCATCAAGGCGGGCGGCGAGGGCGCGCAGCCGGAAACGGGATTCGATGAGATCATTTTCGTATTGCCTGCGCAGGGTAACGTCACGCCAGATACAGAGCAAGAACTCCTCACCTTCCGGCGATATTCTGTTCAGACTCACCTCGATCACCACCGTGGATCCGTTGCGGTGTGTATGGACCCATTCGAAGACGAGCGACGCACCGGAGAGCGCCTTTTCCATATATTCCTTGGCCAGCAGAATGGAGGGAACGCCTTCGGCCTGCAGCGTGGGGGAGATTTCCGTCGGCGATCGGCCCACGATATCGTGTTCGGTATATCCGAGCATGCGGCAGGCACTCGGATTGCACGAAGAAAAAATGCCATCTTGTATCGTGAGAATACCATCGTTCGCATGATCAATCAAGGCCCGATAGCGCATCTCACTGAGCCGGAGCGCCCGTTCCTCGGTCCTTCTCTGTGAGACATCCCTGAGCAGCAGACACGCACCCGTGGGGATCGCGTAGATGCGGGCGAACCACAACCGTCGTTCTTCATCCTCGAACTCAAGGGTTTGATCCGCGCCTGTCGCGAGGACCTGCTCGATGCCAGGACGGATTGCGTTCGAAAAAGGGGTTGCGATGGCGTGCCACAGCGATTCTCCGTCACGGAGCGACACCCGGGAAGTCGCCACATTCACTGCACCCTTTGTGTGATAGTGGATGCGACATTCCCCGTCAATGACAAGCAGCACATCCTCGATGGGTTCGAGAACGGACTGGAGCAGCGCATTCAGAGTATGGATTTCATGCTGCTTCCGTTTCTGTTCCGACTGCTCGCGCCGAAGAAGGCCGAAAAGTATGAGTGACGTCGCGACGACGAATGCGAGCCCTTTGACCGTGCCGACGGTATGAATCTCCTTCATATCAGGAAAGAGCAAAAACATGACCGAATCAGACAAGAATATCCATGCCGAAGCGATGATGACGAAGATTAAAGCGATGCGTATATCAGGACGTTCGCGCAGCACACCGTTCTCCAGTGCTTCGGCAAAGGTGCAGCATTGCCGAGAAATTGCATTCCATGAAAGACAGACAAATGGATTGTTTCCGATGAATCTACCGAACTCCACCCACAGGAGCAAGGACGGGGGCCAGAAGCTCCTGTCCGCATTCTGCACCGATCCCGTCATCGGTGCGCATTCCCGGTCAGATTATTCACTCTTGACAATGAGGCCGTTGCTGATCATTTTAAGGTATCAGCTCGAAACATAATAGACATGGAAAACTGCATTTCCAGCAAAACACGGAGGACAGTATGCGACCATTCCCTGCCGTGCTCTTAGTATCGCTCGCTTTTCTGGCGTCCGTCGTCTTTTCAGGCTGCGGTTCGACGGAGAGTGAGGAGAGCGATATCCCGATCACCACGTCATCATCCGCTGCGCGCGCATCTTTTCTTGAGGGACGCGATGCCTTTGATGTCGGTCGGCTGGACGACGCTGCGGTACACTTCGACAAGGCAATCGCCTCGGATTCGACTTTTGCTCTCGCGTGTTATTATCGCACCAGAACAGCCACCTCTTCGGCAGACTGGAGACATTATGCCGACCTCGCCGAAAGACACGCCTCCTCCGCCAGTAAGGGTGAGCAGCTGCTGATCGCCATGCTTCGTGCGGAGACACAGAGTGATTTGCCGGAGTCCACAGCGCTGGCCCGCAGCCTGAAAAACCGGTATCCGCGAAGCCCGCGAGCGCTCGTCGAATACGCGGCAATGCTGGCGGCGAACAAAAACACGTACGAGGAACGCGCACTCCTCGAGCAGGCCATCGACCTGAACGGCCTTTTCGCGCCGGCACTCCGCGCCCTCGCTACTTCGTACCTCTTCGAAGACCCGCGTAACCTCCACGAAGCGGAACGATATGCACTGACGTATGTGCTGCGGTATCCGGAAGTCGCTGATTCGCACATCCTTCTCGGCGATGTCTACCGTGCCGATATGCATCTCGAGGAAGCCCGCGGAGAGTACACACGCGCCATGACCGTGGATAATAACTCCTACATCGCATATGTGAAGCGTGGTCATGCCCTGACGTTCATCGGTCTGTATCGTGACGCGCGCAAGGATTTCGCCCGTGCGACCGAGTTGGGTACGGGCCCCGCAAAAGCACGCGCCGCCAATTATCGTACCTTCACGTGGATTTATGCCGGTCAGCTGGAAGACGCACTACATGAGAATGAGGCACTGCTCAACAGTCTGCCGCTGCTCGGATACGACGAGAGCGTTGATTTCCTCCCGTACATGAACACGACTCTCAACCGTTTTCTGATGTGCACGGAGGCCAGGGCTTTCGATCAGGCGGAAGCCGCACTGGTTCGCTACCGCTCGTACGCGCGCGCCATTGCACAGCAGATCAATACCCCGAATTACCAGCGGACAACGGAATCTGAAATCGCGCTGCTGGAAGGGCGCCTGGCTCTGCAGCGCGGTGACTATGTTGCTGCAATGGGGCATACCGACCGGTCCCTTGATTTTCTCCGCGACATCCGCAGCGCCAGGAAAAAAGAGAACACGGAACTGCTCATCGGAACGATTCTTCTTGCCCAAAAAGACTTTGTCCATGCACTCGAACATTTCGACGAGGCGAATCCCGATCTGATCCAGGTGAAATTCTATCGCGCATTGGCCCTTGAGCACCTGGGGCGCGTTTCAGATGCGCAGGAACTGTTCCGTGAAGTCGGAAATTGGGACTTTAACGATATCGAATATGCGTTGATTCGGAACAAGGCCATCAGCATGATCCACTGACCGAGGCACGATGCAACCGTGCTTTTCCCTTTGTTCCTTCTCGGTATCGCGGTATCTTAATACGATATTGCTTGCAATGGATTGAAAGAACATATGCCCAATACATCCGATCACACTTTCCATATTCCGGTCCTCGGGGTCGGTTTTTCCGTAGACGCTCCTGTCAAGGTCGCACGCTACGGCATCTCATCCGTCATTTCGCTCGTCGACGACAGCCTTCTGGAGAATCTCCGTAAGCATTACAGTGAGCGTCACAATTGGGATTTCGAGCCGATACATGACAACGAAGACGATGCCCGTGCACGCCGCACCACCGCGTATCTCAATGTGATCAAGCGCATTGTGGATACGGATTTTGCCAGATTGCGCGAGAGTGGCTTCGAAAGCGGCAGCGAACTGCACACCTATTTTGAACTTCTGCCTGATCGCTCCCCATTGAAACAGGCATATATCTCGATGCTGGCGGACCCCGACCCGCAGCGGAAACGAGAGAAACAGGCGAAGCTGAGGCAGAGCATCAAACCGGGCGCCATCGATGTCAACATCATGACAAAAGTGGACAAGGCGAACAGGACGCGTGAAGGCGTGGTCCTGCCAAACGAATTCAATGATGCGCACGCTTCGCTCCGTGGATTCGCGTTGAGTGATCTTGACAGCGCGGTGGTACTCTCGGCGGGAATGAACCCGCGTCTATACAGCTATTGCGGCCAGTTCGATGATTTCTTTCCCGACGAGAAGGGATACCTGAAGAAACGCATTACGATCAAAGTCAGTGATTTCCGTTCCGCCATGATCCAGGGCAAATTCATGGCGAAGAAAGGTCTCTGGATTTCAGAGTATCGCATCGAATCCGGGCTCAACTGCGGTGGGCACGCGTTTGCAACAGACGGGTACCTGCTCGGTCCGATTCTCGAAGAATTTCTCACCCGACGCGAAGAGCTACTCGCTGAGCAGCGGGCGCTTTTCGCCACTGCCATGAGGGAGCGAGGGTCGAATGTCGACGCTGACGACATGCGCATCGATGTCACCGTGCAAGGCGGGGTTGGCACGGTGCGTGAGCACGAGTTCCTCCTCCGTCGCTATGCCGTGAGTTCCGTTGGCTGGGGCAGTCCCTTCCTTCTCGTGCCGGAGGTCATGAATGTTGATCCCGAGACGCTGGAGAAACTGCGCGTCGCAAAAGAAGACGATCTCTACCTGAGTGAAATTTCCCCCCTCGGAGTGCCTTTTAATAACCTGCGCGGCAACAGTAAGGATCTCGAGAAGCAAGGCCTGATCGAAGCCGGCAAGCCGGGCAGTGCCTGTGTAAAGAAATTCCTTTCGCTTAATACCGAGCTTTCCGAAAAACCGATCTGCACGGCATCGATCACCTTTCTGAAAAAGAAAATTGCGACGCTTCGTGAACGACATCTGGAGCACACCGCGGAATATCGCGATGCCTACGACGCCGCCACGGGGAAAGCGTGCCTGTGCGAAGGTCTCACGGTAAGTGCGCTGACGGTCAACAACATCGAAATACCCAAGCTGAGCAAGGCCGTCTCTGTGTGTCCGGGGCCCAACCTGGCGTATTTTTCCAGCATCGTCACGCTCCGCGAAATGATCGACCACATCTATGGCCGCATGAATCTGATGAGCGATCCAGACCGTCCGAACATGTTCATAAAGGAACTTCAGCTGTACATCGATTTTTACCAGCGTCTGCTCGAAAAGCACATGGAAGGCCTGCATACGGCGGTGGACTCGCTGCAGAGCAAGGCACGCACGCTGCTGCATACCTTCCACGAGAATCTCATGGACGGCATTGAGTATTATCGGGGCCTGATCCCTGATATCCGGGAGGAATCGGAACACATGCTGCTTCGCATGCGCCACGAACTCGAACTGCTCGAAGCGCGTCTGACGGAGCTCTCTCCCTTTGCGATATTCGAAGAAATGCCGGAATCCGCTTCCGTCCCCGTTCTCTGATTCCCGGATACGCGCCCATGAGCATTCCGGATTGGACCCGCGAATTTCCCGGCGCCATCACCGTTTGTGATGCTGACGGGATCATTCTCTTCATGAACCAGAAATCGATCGCGACTTTTGCCGCCGACGGCGGAGCCGATCTCATCGGTAGCAACGTGCTCGATTGTCACCCCGAACCCTCCCGCGGCAAGCTCGCCGGCCTCCTTCGAGAGCACTGCAGCAACATCTACACCATAGAGAAAACCGGAAGAAAAAAACTGATCGCGCAGATGCCCTGGTTCGAAGATGGCCTCTTTGCTGGGATCGTCGAACTTTCCATCGAACTCCCCGCCGATATGCCGCACTTCATTCGAGACGCCGGCGCATAAGATCGGCACATCGGTTTCTGACGCATTCCACTCCTCTCCCCGCGACTTCATTTCCCTCTTGACTCCTTCCCGGATACTGTTATCTTTTACTCTGTCATATCCATTTGATTCGCGAGGAAAGCGAACGCTCCCCCGCACCCATGAGTAACCGGAGGCATTGCCATGCGGTGGATGATCATTCTTTTCCTGCTCCTCTGCACAGGAGGGGAAGCACAAGCGCAAAACGACATCTTTTTCAGCGTAAACATGGAAGATGCTCTGGATTGGGAGCTCTTCACCCCGTCGAAAGGCGATCGTGTCATTCTCCGTGGCACGTTTTCCGGCTGGGAAGGCGACCGTTTCGAACTTCGGGACGATGACGGTGACGGGACGTACAAGGGCGAATTCACCCTTCACGGCGAGGCCGGGAGCAGTGCGGAATACAAGTATCTTGTTCTGAAATCGGATGGAAGCGTATTCTGGGAATGGCAGCCGGAACCTGCAAACCAGCCGTTCGGAAACCGCCGTTTGCTTCTCACGGGGAATCCCCAGAACGTGCCGAAGGGAAATTTCATTATCGATCGTTATGATCTCGCAGCAGTCGGAATGCCCGTGATGTTTCCGGTCCACGAGCTGCGGGCCGATTTCGCCCAACTCCGACAAGCCCTCGAGACGAAACATTGCTGTCTGTATACACATACCGGCAAACCCGTGCTCGACGCTTTGTTCGAGCGGCAGGGAGCACTGCTCGATAAACCGATGCAGCCGTTCGAGTTCTATCGCGTCATCGCCCCGATCTCCGCTGCCGTAGGCTGCGGGCATACCAGCCTCTGGATGTCGGAGGCGTACTGGACGTACGCAGGTGACGCCCTGTTTCCGCTCCGCATTCGAGTGATGGATGGCGACCCGGTGGTGGTGGGCTACTACGGCAGTGACCAGGACGTCCCCATCGGCAGCATCGTGCTCGAAATCAACGGGCGTTCCATGCGCGAAGTGATCAATGAACTTGCGGATCTCTATACGGCGGACGCTTTCAATCACAATTTTCGCGTCGTGCAGGTCGAGCGGCGGTTCCCCATGTTATATGCGCGAACATACGGTTTTCCCACCGCGTATTCGGTGAAATACGCGCTGCCGGGACGCAAAACTTCGGCCAATGCAGTGCTGCGGTCGACGGACATCGATCAGGTCCGCGCGAAAATATTCGTCGCTCCGCAACTGCTTTTTGACATTCGCGAGAACGATCGCGCGGCGGTGCTCGGCATCACCAGCTTTTCCTACTACGACCGCGTTCCCATGTTCGAGGCGTTCCTCGACAGCTGCTTCCGCGTGATATTGGGACGAGGCATCCACAAACTTGTTCTCGACCTGCGCGGCAATGACGGGGGCGATCCGTTCTGTGCCGCCGCACTGTTTTCCCATCTGGCCAGACATCCTGTTCCCTACTTTTCCCAGAAATACGGCAAGTACGCCGAACTTGCGGATCCCGTCCCCGTCTCTCAGCTGCAGTATCGCGATTCGCTGATTGTGCTGATAGACGGCAGCAATTTTTCCACCGCCGCGCATCTGTGCGCGCTGCTGAAATCGCACGGCATCGGGATCATGATCGGTTCCGAGACGGGCGGCACCTACGTTTGCAACGCCGCGGCGCACGAACTGCATCTGTCCCACACAAGGCTGCTGCAGCTCATTCCCACGGAATCGTTCGCCACGGCCGTGAGCGGGATGAATCCCAAGACAGGTGTCGTTCCGGATTACGCGGTCTCGCAGAAGTACAAGGATTTTCTCGATGGGAAGGACACCGTTCTCGATTACGCACTGAATCTGCGACCGACCTCAGTGCGCTAAGGCACATGGACAACCGCGCGCCGTTTTTCATCCATGTTGCATAGAGCTACTTCTGCAGCGACATTTTTCGGATGGCGATGGTTGTCTGGCCATCCGCCGTGCGAGCGGTGAGGCGGCAGAAATAGACGCCGCTCGATAAACCAGCGGCGTTCCAGCTGACGTGATGCGTTCCTGATTCACGCAGTCCTTCGTCAAGAACGCCCGCTTCGTTCCCGACGGCATCGAATACGACGAGACGCACATCCGCCGGCGCGGACAGGCCGTAGGAAACCGATGTCGAGGGATTGAAGGGGTTCGGGAAGTTCTGCTCAAGCTGAATAGTGACAGGGGCTGCTGGGAGCACGTCATTCAAGCCGGTGGACACCGAGGTAACGGTCACGGTCTTGTTCGGAGCAAAATTGAAGGTCTGCATTGTGCTCATGCCTGTCGCGTAAAGCGTCACGCTTTGCGGACTCGCAGGCGCAGTGTAGAAAAACGAATACGTGTAGCTTCCTCCGGAATACCGTTTCACACCGTTGGTCACCAGTTCTCCCTTCGAGGTTTTAGTATTGGCGTCCGCGGGAGCGAGCGTTCCTGCGGACGCGGCGATATCGACGCAGACCGAGCTTCCGCTGCCGCCGCTGATCGTCACCTGGAATGTGCCTTTCTCACCGGCGGTGAGCTGGTCAGGACCGCTTATCGAAACGGTCACCGAACTGTTCAGACTCGCATGGCAGCCGCCGCACCCCTGCGAACCGCTCATCATCGTGCGGCCGGTGTAATTCGAATGTGCCGCGGCATACCCCAGCGCAATGACGGAAACAATGAATACCGTTGCGATGAATGCCAGCTGTTTCATATATGTGATCCTTCAATTAATCGTGGGTAATGCAAACGAATTGACTGACTGCACAGCCGGCGCAGAAGTTACACGGTCTGCCCCAGCGGAGTCTTCCAATTAGTCATTCGCTGCTTTCTTTTCACGCAGCGCGTTCAATATGTGAAGACATTCCTTTTTAACGCGTCCTCGGAGGAGGACTGGAGCCTATTTTTTCAGCCTACCTCCCCCGCACTACCAACCTCCGCGTCCGTACCTCACCGGCGGAACTCAGCCGGCACAGGTACACGCCGTCAGGAAGCGTCGAGACGTCGATCCGCAACGCATGCTTGCCGGAGGCCATTTCCGCATCGGCAGCGAGCAGCGCTGATCGGCCGAGCAGGTCGAAGAGTTCCACGCGCACATGTCCGGCACGACGGAGGACGAAGGGAATCGTCGTCTCCACTACCGCGGGATTCGGATGATTGCCGAGGAGCACGGTCATGGGGGCATGCGCATCATCTTCCACACCTGTGACAGCGGCATGGCCGATCAGCGTCACCAGCGCGTTCGGCGTGACGGGATCGTTGGAATGGATGATCAGGTCCGCGGAGTGCATGCCGCCGGAGGTGGGTGTAAAGGCGAGAGTGATGGTCGTGACTTGCCCCGGATCGAGTGTGACAGGATTGCCGGTCACCAGCGCGAACTGACCGGCATCCACTCCCTGCAGCGCATAATTTATCAGTGTGAGAGAAGCCAGACCCACGTTCTCGATCTTCAGCGACTCTTCTCTCGATGCGCCAATCGGAATGGACGCGAAATTGATGGTGCTGCGTTCGAGTTCGATCTGCGGTTCTATTGCCCCGACTCCTGTACCATTGAGGAACACGGGATACGCGGGACTGTCCGGATCGTTGCTGTAGATTGTCAGCGTCGCGCTGAATGGAATCGCATCCGGTGGAGTGAATTCCACGGTAAACTCCCACGATGCTCCCGGCGCAATCGTCGTGGTGTCGCCGTCTCGAACGACATATGCCGCGCTGCCGTTTCCGGTCAGCATGGTTCCGCGAATGGAGAGGGGCACGCCCCCTTTGTTGCTCACCTTGACACGCTCGCTGCTCCGTTCCCCGACGGTGGTGGTAGGGAACGCGATGGCCGACCGGTCGACGGCGATGTCTGGGACCTGCGGGATGATCGCATTTCCCGTCAGGGGAATTTCAACCCGCGCATGCCCCGGATCGTTACTGTTGAGTACGAGCGTGGCTTCCTTCCTACCTACGGACCTTGGCTTGAACTGCACCGCAATACTTCCGAGGTCGGACGGTGGAATCTGCATCGCGGTACCCGCAAGCGAAAACGAAGCAGCGTCGCGCCCCGTCAGCGTTGGCAGCTGCACGTCCAGCGTATCCGTGCCGTCATTGAATACCGAAAACACCTTTTCCTTCATGGAGCCTGTTTCCACGGTCCCGAAATCGTTTGCCACCGGAACGACACGTATGGAGGGCGCGATTATACCCATGCCGCTGAGCGAAATCCGGTACTCCGGCGTTGTCGGATCGTTTACTGAAATGATCAGTTCGGCGGTATGGCTGCGTGCCTCGGTCGGTTTGAATTGCAGGGCGAAGCCTGCGGATTCCCCTGTGTAAAGAATATCTTTGCCCGTGAGGGACACGGAGAACGCGGGTGCGTCAGGCCCTGTCACCATCCATGAGCGGAGGCGCACGGTACCGTCGCCCGTGCTCTGCACGGTCACGGTATCCAGTCCGACGCTTCCCGTGCCGATCGTCCCGAAATCCACGGAGATGGCGCCGGGCGTCACCTTCGGTTCCGGTCGGAGTTCATCCAGCTGTCTTTTCCACACACCGTTCGCGTAGGTGCCCAGCAGCACCGTCCCCTGCGCTTCCGAAATCGCCTCGACACCTGAGCCGCCGTAGCCGTCGGAGATCTCCGACCATACCGAGTCGACGGTATCATAGAAATACATCCCTTGATTGTAGGTCCCGATGATCAATCCGCCGTTCACTCCGATCATTCGATATGCATCTCCCGTCCGGATCGGATTCATGGTCTCGGTCCAGTTCAGCCCGTTGTCGGTGGAGGTAAAGAATCCCGGCGCCCTGCCGGTGTACCATACACCGTTCTGATACGCAAGGCATTGGCTCGAGGGGGACCCGGAAATACCGTTATTCCTTTTGGCCCACTGCGCACCGCCATCGGTGGAGACGATGAGGCCGTCGCTGGTTGTGGACGCCATGATGACCGTTCCGTTATCGATAATGGCATTGATATTCTCATGGGTGCCGAGATCAGCCAGCAGTGACCAGTTCGCCCCGTTATTGGTCGAGACAAGAACCCGTCCGTCGGAAGTCCCCGCGTACATCGCGGCCGGACCGCTGAAGAGACATGTAATCGGGTACGCGCCCCCGGGAGCGTTCTGCCATGTATCCCCGGCGTCCGTGGTGGAGAATATCCCGATGTTCGTACCGCAGAATACGGTGCCCGCGCGATCGACCATGGCGCGGACGCTGTTGATCGATGAGAGGCCCTGGGGCGATGTCCATGTTGCGCCGCCATCACTGCTTCGAAAGAGACCCGCGCTGCTCACGCCGGCGAAGAAATAGGAACCGCTACGAAGCACGGTGTTGACCATGGTGGCGGAAAGTCCCGTGGAGCTTGGGCTCCAGTTCACGCCGTCATCGGTACTGACGGAAACACCCCGTGCATTATCGCCGACGAGCAGACGGCCGTTCATAAAGAGGACCGCTCTGCCCAGCGTCGTTCCGGCGATCAGATTCCGCTGCGTCCACGACGTTCCGCCATCGTCACTGTATGAGAGTTTGTTTGCGCCCACGGCATAGATTCTTGCAGCGTCCGAATACAGCATACTCACGATCTGCGCGTTATTGACCAGATTCCAGGTCTCCCCTTCGTCCGTCGAGACATGGATGCCCTTGCCGGCGAAATAGGCGTACACTTTTCCGAGGTGCACGCATGCGGCGCGGACTTCCCCGGGAGGGGCCGACGACGAGACATCCGTCCAGTTCGCTGCCCCGTCGGTACTGCGGTAGAGGCCTCCGCCTGGGAGACCGACCAGAAGGGTATTGCCAATACCGAACAGCTTTCTGCAGCGCGTCTGTGGCAGTCCGTTATTCCGCTCTTCCCAGCTGGCACCGCGATTCGTGGTGCGATACACACCGCTCCAAAGACTACCGGAATACAGCGCACCGCCCGCGCTTACGAGGTCGTTGATCTGCGTGCCGTTCTCGGAAGCGACGCGGGACCAGGTGACGCCGCCATCCGTGCTCAAACGCACATATTGTTCCGCGGTTCCGGCATAGAGTTCACCGCCATGGTCGACGAAACAGTACACACCGCTCGGATCGACGCCACCGTAGCAGGAAGTCCATGACTGTCCCCCGTCTGACGAACGGAATATCCCGCCCGTCGTTCCGGCGAATACGAAATTATTGAACCGGTACAGTGTATTGATCGTCCCTCCTTCGGGGCCTTGTGCCGACTGCCATTGCCCCTGCAGCAGTAGGGGAAATGCGAGAACAGCAGCCAGGATAATGGGCAGCGATTTTTTCATTGTATCCTCCGGATAGGTATGCGCTGGTGATCAGACGATGAGGGTCGGGGTATCGTCAAAAGATAGAAACATCTCCCTGGAAAGCAAGCCGCGGGGCTTCTCCTCCCCGAAGAAGGCCCCGCCCGCTGCTGGCTTTCGGTCCCCCTGTTATGATGCTGTTACAGGTACATACCCAGCGCGAAAACGTAGTTCTGGTTGCGCAACGGCGCGGTGGGTTCGTCGGGAAACGTCGGCATCTGCAGGGTGTTCCAGCCAATGGTGAACCGGTATTCGAAGAACCAGTCTTTCCCGACGAAGGGGGCTTCCACCCCGAGGCCGTAGACGAAACCGTAATCGAAAAGGTCGAGGCCGCGTATCTTGTCGGCATACTTGAACGATATCAGGGCGCCGTCATCCTCCACCGTGCCATCGAGTTCCACCCTGCCGTTGAGCAGTATCGACAGAGCCCAGCCGCAGGTCCCATAGACCTTGAAATCACCGGGATGGAGAAAGGTGTAACGGAAGACCAGGGGAATTTCGAAGTAGTTGATATCATAGATAGTGAGGGTTTTCACCGATTGCGCGGGTATACCGATATCGTGGCGCGATCCTTTCATGACATACAGGAACTCCTGCTGCACCGCGAAAGACTCCGTGATCGGGTACTGCATCATGAATCCCCCGGCGGCGGCGTGCCGTGAATGCGTGCTCACGGTATACTTGTTGTCGACGGGCGTAATCCCGTACTGGAGAGACATGCTGTACCCGCCTTTGAAGCCGAAACGGACACCGGTCTGCGCCGAGAGAGGCATGGCGAGAAACAGAAACACCATGCTGACGGCAGTGACACAGACCATCATTTATTCGATCCTGGTGTATTTCATATCAACCACGATGTCTTGTTTCGGGCCGTCCGGAACGAAATTGATGGCCATGACCCTCGTAAGGGTCAGCGAGTTTCCTTCTACCTTGAACTGTACCGTATCGTCGATTCCTGCTCCAGTAACGGTCAGATTATTTCCGTCCTCGCTCCATGTTCCTGAAATCGTATCCTGACTGCTGTCGGTATACGTCGTTATGACGGAGGCGGAGCCATCGTCCTTGAATCGCAGAACGGACTTCGCGGCCCCGGTTCCTGACATTCCCAGGAATTGCGCCGCCGGTATGGTCATCTCACCGATGGGTGTGTCATGCATGATGATGGTCGTCATCTCCCATGCACCGACGAACGTGTCAGGAGACGCAGGTGCGGGATCCGTGCTGTTGTCGCAACCGGTGACGGAAATGAAAATTATTGCGATGATGGTCGCGGATAAGACATGCACAGGTTTCAGAATATTCTTCACGATTCCTCCGAGTTTTCGATTATGACGCCCTGTATTCAAGGCTGTATTAATATACTATGTTCGCCTGTTCCGTATGGCGTGTCCGCGTTAGCACACGGGCTTGGAAAGCGACCGCGCTGTCAACGCTTCCGCAGCACCCGGTCCGCGGCGAGCTTGCCGGTGAGAATGGACATCGGCACACCGCCCGGACTGTACGCCCACTGTCCTGCCTGGTACACGTCGGGAATCGGGGTCAGGACCGCGCGGCCGGCCTGCTGAATCTTGCTGAGCACCGGCAGCGGCTCCGCAAAGGACCATCCGACGATGGCGCCCTCGGAACTGCCGATGCGATTTTCAATACTGAGCGGGGAAAATGAAAACTGTTCGATGATCGCGTCCTTCAGCATCGGGAATATCGAATGCGACAGTACGCGGACAATCCGAGCCTCGAGCCCGGCAGTGAATTCCTCGAGCCAGCCCGCATCCCGCACCTTGACGAACAGGTCGTACTCTGCGAGGAGACTGACCACGAGCCCGGATTGCCCTGGCGGCGCCATGTCCGCATACTTCAGTCCGGGAATGGAAATCTCGAAAGTATTGTATTCCGTGAATGCGTCGAGCCAGGAGAAAACCTGCTCCCTGCCTGTCGTCTCCCAGTTGTCGAGCAGCTGCCGGAGCTGGGCGTGATGCGTTTCGCCCAGTCCCCTTTTTGAAGGAGTATAGAAAAAATGTCCGTGCGATATCTCGCGGAAGGTTTCCAGCGGAACATCCACTTCGAGGAAGAGGCTGAACACGGATTCGCTTCCTCTTCCCTTGAGCATGGCGTTTTTCACGCCCGTGATCTGTTTCTTTTCCCTTTGCGGGAGTCCGTCGGTCTGTGTTCGGTGATACAGCGTTTTCAGATCCGCCGCCCATATCAACGTGTCGTACGCGTATGTTCTTCCGGTATCATCGCGGAGGGAATGCTGTTCCGCGAAGACATCCGTGACCGTCGTTTCGGTCATGATCTCTCCGCCTTCCGCGCGGATTTTGTTCGCGAGTCCCTCTGCCAGCGCACCCACCCCGCCCTTCGGGTAGAAATAATCCAGGTACAGCGAAAAATAGCTGAGGGCGAAAAACGTGGGCGTCCCCAGGAAAAAATGTTGCGCGATGATGTCCCGAAGCGAGGGATTCCGGATGATGCGTTCCAGCGTGTCTTCGACGGGCGTGCTGAGCCGGTTGATCTTCCGCACCGTGAGCAGGAATTTCGGCAGCCAGGGCAGGAGCTGCTTCATGAGGAATTCGCGGTCCCGCTTCATGTCCTTGAACACGGGGTTTTCGACGCCGTAGAGGACATCCATGTACTTCATGATCTTGCGTATGAGCGCGATGACGTCGTCGATTTCATTCGTGCTTTCCGGGTAGATTCGCGCGAGCATGTCGCGATATTCGCGCAGGCTTTCATGATTCCTGATATGCAGGATTTCCTTCTCGACGCCGACGGATACCGGACTTTTCACGACCTCCATCGTGATTCCCAGGTCCTGCAGCAGCGGAAAAATGATGCCCGCATTTTCGAGAGCGCGAACCCCGGCGTCGAAGCGGAAGCCATTGTGTGTGAAGGTATTGACCAGGCCGCCACACTCCTTGTTCTTCTCGATGAGCAGCACCTTCCGTCCTGCCCGGGAAAGGTAGGCCGCGGACGTCAGTCCGGCGATCCCTCCACCGACGACGATGGTATCGTAGGAAGCAGCTTCCGGGGACGGTGCGCTCATGATGCCTTCAGAATGCTGTTGGAAAGAGGATGTTCGGCGGCGGCATCGGCCAGCCCGGCCAGTTCGAGGCTTGTATTCCACAGTGCGAGCGCGAGGTCATGGTCGCGCGCAGGCGGTGCGGGTTTCTCTTCGATGGTGAGATTGAAAAACCTGCCGCTGACGTGCTCCAATTCCGTGGATGCGCCGCAGTAGTACAGCGCTTCCGCCGATATCGCCGGGGTTTTCAGGATCGGATCGTAAAACGTTTTCTTCCACCAGCGGTAGAGCGGACCGTTTTCCTGTCCGGTTTCGGTTTTCACGGCACCGGGATGGACCGCGTTGATGGTGACGCCCGAATCGCGGAAGCGATCGGCGAATACGAGCATCGACAGCAGCTGCGACGTCTTGGCGGCGCCGTAGCTTCTCAGTCCCGTATACCGGCGCTTCTCCCAGTTCACATCGTCCAGGTTCAGTCCCCATGCGGCGAAACGATGCCCCTCCGAACTCACCAGGAGAATCCGTGCGCTGTCCTGTGCCTTCAGCTTCTCCATCAGCACGTAGTTGATGATGAAGGAGGAGAGGTGGTGGACGACGAGAACCTTGTCGAGTCCGTCGGGAGTGCGTTCCTGCTCCGTCAGGTACACACCGGCATTGTGAATCAGCACGTCGATGGGAGCATGCAGCGAAGCCAGTTCATGCGCGACACGATGAATGTCTTCCAGCGAACTCAGATCGGCGAGAAGGCAGTCGCAGCGCACCGAGAACTCATCTTCCACTTCTCTGCGCAGTGCTTCGGATTTCTCACTGTTCCGGTTCACGCACAGCAGGTTCGCTCCCTGGGCAGCGTACTTCCGTGCGGTGCTGTACCCGATGCCCGAGGTCGCCCCGGTTATCACCACAAGCTTTCCGTCGAAACGGTCGGTACACACCTTCGGCGCCTGTCGGCTGTTGCGTATCATGGCGAAAATATCGGTCCACTGATACGCACGGTAGTATTGGAAGACTTTCCTGGTACTCATCGGTCCGCATCAACCAAATTTTTTATGCATGAACTTCCTGTACGCCCTGCCAAAGCGTGGAATGTTATCGAAGATATCGCCCCAGAGATCGTAATAATCCCGCTGCTCCGCGATTTTCCCACGCTCATTGAGCGTCAGCCGGCTGCTGCCATAGAGCACCGAGCTGGGGTACTTTTTATAGCTGATGGTCATCTCCCATTCGATGAAGATGACGTTACCCTGCATCACACCTCTGACCACCTTCATGGTCAGATCCTGTGAACGCGCGGTCAGACGTTCGGTCATCGTCTTGAAATCGACGATGCCCCGGATTTCCTGGACCGAGTCCCGGAAAATGATATTCTCGTCGTAGTACGGGAGGATATGCGACCAGTCCGGTTTGCCCGCCGTATTATAGGTCTTCGACCACAACTGTGTAATCGTGTCCACGTCCAGCATTTTGTATGGAGGTTCGTCCTGCAGCATGCGACTGTTGTTCTGTTTGATGGAAGGTCAATCTGGAATGCGCCGCCTTGTCCCTCGCCAGATGTCACTCCGCAGGCGCAACGAGGTCTCTTTTCGTATCACGATACGCACGGGCGTGCGCCACCGATTCACGCGGTACGATACCAAATAAGGACACAAATGTCAAGAATGCACGTGCATGCACGACTGCGGTACGGCACTTACCCACCCAGCGCACCTCGCTCCGACCTCCCCGTCGCATGAACTCTCTGGTGAGTGCCGAAAATGGGCGTGCAGTGCAGGAGGGTGGTTTCGGTAAGTCTAATAATAACAGGCCCGGTCGGGTGAGGACGGGGCCTGTCGGGAGGGTCGCGGAGAGACTGGGATTCGAACCCAGGGTACCCATAGGGCACAACGGTTTTCGAGACCGTCCTATTCAACCACTCTAGCATCTAACTCATTTGTTGACAACACATTACAGGTTCCACTCGGGCCTCAAGTGTTGACCTTTTAGGTCAACAGTAGGTCAACAGTTATTTCCGGGAATATAATCGCCCTCCAACGACCAGTCAAACCGCTCCCTCCCCTGCCGTCCAGGACGGCGTATCGCTGTTTCAGGTCGGGCGATTGTTGGGCCACACGAACACAAGGACGACGGAAATCTACGCCCACCTGCAGCCTGAGACCATGCATGACGTGGTGGACAGAATCAAGTTCTAATCATACATCAAGGAGGACATCATGAGTACCACGGACGATGCCGGCGTCAGCGTTGACTTCATGGGCATCTACGACGACGACGGAAGGCGGTACAAGTCGGGTGAGATCGACATGCCGCCCTTATGCCAGACATGCGTCCAGCGGGCGGCAGAGGGCTTCACGGGCGTCCTGTGCCAGCTGTCATGGTTGGACCAAATGCTGACACCGGAGGACGAATGGCGGCCGTTCAGCTGTCACGCATACGAGAACGAGGAAGGCCTGCAATAGCGGGCACACTTCGGCTGGCGGTGATATCATGGACGCACCTCAGACACCTTATAATCAGGGTATACGTTACGAATCAAAGGCGAGCGATATATATATGTGTCTCCGCCTATGAAAGCCGCCTGCGCGCGATGACAGGGGCCGTAGAGGCTGACGCTACTACTACCAACGACTACGTCTTCGAGGCTGGCTGTTACCGACACGCCCCATAATGCCGCATCATTATCGGACAACTACGGGCCTTCCAGACTCCCGCCTTACAAATCTTACAAATAATTAATATTCGGTCGTCTGTATGTGCTAACCCTTGTATAACAAGGTGTTATGGGCCCTGTGTCGGTTGAATGAACCGTAATATTATCGAGTCTGGGGGGGGGACTTGACTTTGTCAGAATCATGATTAAATTCGACCCCATCATCTGTTTTATGATCTGCAGAGGAGGTCCTATGGGTGCTTGGATGATGAGTCGCCGTCAGAGCAGAATCGATAGGTATAATTAGGGTCTAAAATATCACTAGCTCTAGGAGGAAAGGAATGGCGCGATGGTGCTGAAGCATTGTATGATATGGAAAATTCAAAGATTGCCAACTTGAATCAATGATGCGGACTGCCGCATGGTGATGTGATAACATATCCATTGGTTTGTAGGTGCAATCTGCTAATGAATGTTATTGTGCAAGACTGAATAATGCTGCACAATCGCCAATTCCACGACAGTAATATCTCGACAAAGGTACGCGTGCCAGGGCCAGATGCTTCTCGAACCGGAGACGCGCGTTGAGACGTACTGGACCAACTTGCCTGCCGAAGCAACAGAAGTTGAGCATATCTATCATCAACACGGCACAAGCGAGCAGTATCATGCGGAATTGAAGAGCGATCTTGGTGTGGAACGTCTTCCCTCGGGGAAATTCTATGCGAACACTCTGCATCTGTTGTTCTCAATGGTTGCGTTCAATCTGCTGCGCCGTGTCGGAACGCAATTGTTACTGACGAAGAAATCTCCGGGGAAACGTGGACGTCGATTACGCTTGCGGACAGTGCTGCAGAGTGCTATGTACCTCGCTGGTCTTGTCGTATCCCATGCGGGCCAGATGATACTTCGTGTTTGCGAACATAACGCCTGGACACCAGCGTTTCTCGCCTCACTCTGACGACTCAGCCGTCTTGGATAAATTCTGTTCATGAGCAGCCACATGATGGCGATGTGTTGCTATGGGCTCAATAGGGAAAAACAGCCAAAATCAGTGGGTCCGAAATCGTAAATGGCCTCGGGAATGGCCTGTCGTTGCTGATAAATTGACTTCATTGCCCGAATTGCGTATGTTGGGCGAGAAGATATGTCGAACTCACGGATTCAGGAAACAGTAAGCAGTATAATACTTCCGTCTGTCCACGTATACGACAGCATAGCGCACCATAAGCAATTTTGTTTATTAATAGACTGATTTTGTAATGAAAAGTATAATTGTTGCAGCCATCCTGATGTTGCCAAGTTATTGCTGGGCTCAGGAAATATTATACCAAACATACTATGGGGGTCTTAGTGATTCTGTAGAAGTCGCGACCGTCCCTATCCGAATTGTGCCTGATAGTTGCAGAAATAGGATCTACATCGTGTCTGTTACGAAAGAACCTTATCTCCCCATTAAACCCTACGATGCAAGCGCTCTATTCCATGGCGGACAAGACATATACATCGCTGTTTGGACATTGCATTACCGAGAATTTGTAGGCGCTTTATATATTGGTGGGGGCGGTGATGACTGGGTATCAGACGTCAAGTATGATGGAGAAGAGACGCTGTATTTATGTGGTCAATCTGATTCAAATGATTTTCCGACATCTTCAGGCTCTCCTCAACCCTATAATGCAGGGATGTCAGACGCGATAATATTCGCTTTAGATCTAAATACACTGAGAATTAATTGGTCTACATACTTTGGTGGGCCCGGTGCCGATGGCGCCGAGTCAATTGATTATGATTCATATTATGGTGTGATTGTTGGCGGATCGACCGCGTCGCCGTCTTTGCCGGTAACTACTAACGCTATACAAAAGGAAAACAGGGCGTCTACGAGAACTGGGTTCGTTGTATTATATGATATGAATATGCAAAGGAGTTACTGCTCCTTTCTCGGTGGCGAGGAGAACGATGCGATTTACAAAGTGATACTGGACCATCATCGACTTTACTGTGTGGGACGTACGTCCTCAGAGACTATATTTACGACCACTAGCGCTAGCAGCCGTTATTTTAATGGCATTTGGGATGTATTTATTGTTGTGCTGGATTGCGAGTCGTGGGATATAGAATATGCTTCTTATTTTGGCGGTCAAAAGGACGATTATATAACAGACGTGTTTGTGAAGGACAATTATCTTTACCTTATCGGTGAGACAAGCTCTTCGAATTTTCCGATTACACATAACGCTTATCAAAACATATTGAACAACCAAGTTGGTGGCTCGCAATATGACTGGTATATAAGTATTATTTCCACAGAATCATGGCAGACACATTATTCGTCATTTTACGGGGGCTCAAAGGATGAAAGAATGGACGCCGCGGTACTCAGCCGGGAAGGTATTGTAATTATTGGTAGATCAAATTCATATGATTCTGATGGAGTTGATGGTAAATATACAGGTATGTATATCGATAAGATGGAATGTGCCGTGCTGATATCTTGGAAAGATTACACCGTTGACGGATTTCTAAAATTATACAGTGGAAATAATAGCGTGGCATTTTGCGCCAGAAACTGCGGCGAATCTGTCTATTATTGCGGCTGGACATCAAGTAATGACATCTACACCAGTAATGACGCAATGCAGAAGACGAAAGAGGGAATGCACGCCGGCGTCTTAGGCATCTTAGTTTGGAATAGTGGTGTTAGTCAAATAGTAGAGTTTAATTCGTGGAATGCTACTACCAATATCTATCCTACAATTGCCAATAATTATGTTACGATAGAGAATAAAGCTACAGCTGATATTATGTGCGTATTCGTGAATCTAGAATCAGGTAAAGCTGTGGATGATGTAGTCGTACGCCAAGAGTCATCGAAGACAATATGCATTAGTAGATTTAGCGAGGGCATATATGGAATATTTATAAGTGACGGCGTAGCGTTTGACAATCGTAAACATATAATAGCAGTAAGGAAATAAGATTTAATGACGAATTATATTTATACCGTATATATTTATTGCCAGTGTGGTGTGTATGGAATGGATGGTTATCGAGGAATTTCATCCAGTGGTATTTTATATTCGATCATTCTATGCTGCTCATATAATACACTTATTATTAACTGGTTTTACGAGAACAGTTGGTGCTATATATAAGAAAATACTTTTGGTATGTTTCATTAAATCCTCCTCGCTAAACCGTCAGGTTCCATGCCAGTCACTTAGCTTGAATGGTTCGTTCCCCGTGCCCATCGCGGCGAGCAAGCGTCGAATCTTTCTTTACCTGGCGCCACGTTTTATCGGCCAACTCCTCGCACTAATAGATGACCTCGATGGAACCCAACGGCGCTATCATTCCACCCCGGCATGTTGACGGCTGGCAGCATGCCGGCCGGAAGCTCGCCATCATTCTATCGCTGATGATCATTTCCGGGGCGACACTCGCGACCTTGAAAGCGATCTTTCACCCGCCGGACACGATCGATTTCGATTTCGGCTGGACGTGCGGCTTCCAGTTCATGATGTTGTATTTCATGGGTGAATCTATTGCGAGGCTGAAGCCCTGGCGTATCGTCGTGTTCGTCTTTTTCCTGGCCATCTGGACGACTTCCATATTTTTCGTTTTCGACGTGTGGTTGTAGACTGGGTGTCACCGGTCGGACTATCGTTTCCCGTCCTTTGGAGCATGATGAAAGACCTTGCCATCATCGCACTCGTTTTGTTCATAGCTTGCACGGCTAACATGGCCGCCCAGACGGTCTGTTTCGATCAGGCCGAAATACCGCCCGGAACGATCCTTCATATATACGACTCATCGGTCACGATTCCTCCAGGTGAGCTGTCGAGCAGGCTGTCTGCGGTAGGTGGCATGAAGCAGACAGGATCCGTTGAAGAGAGGACGGAAAGATGGACGGAACTATCACACGATGGGATTCGTGAGTTGAGCGTTTCATGGTCGCGATATGAACAATGCCTTCCCGGTTTCATTCCGGATTCACTACGTACCATGCCGGTACTCGGCGCTTGTTATTCTGTCCGGCGGTATCCCGAAGCTGATACAACCATGTCGCGTTGCGACTCATCAGCGTTGGTGCTGCCTGGCGAACGATGGCTTGTCAATGACTTTCGAAAGCCAGATTATCCGGAAATCCTGTTTCGTATCTTCAGCGGTGTCTGTCTTGACGAAGCGGGGATGCCGCAGATCCAGGAGAGAGTGAAACGGCTACTCGAGCTGTATCACGCCGCAGGAGATGTGAGGATGACTGATTCCATCTCGAATGTCTTTGTCGAATGGATGCCTCTGCAGCCTGATGGCACATCGCATGTCACCATTGCGTATAGGCTGACGAGAGACGGTGCAATCAGCGGGGCACAATATACGTCTGATGTCGCGACAACTTTAGAAGCAGACCTCGAAGTGGAGACAGCGCACGCGAGAGATATCAAATTCTCTATGGTCAGCAATTCACGAGGCCATCTGAATGGACAACGGACTGTAGAGAATATCGTCCTTCGTCGGGAGACACACACGCGTGTGACCTGGTTGATTCCTGAAAAAGCTGAATGAGTTGACTGTCTCGAATAGGATACCCACTTGACTTGAATAGGCCTTTTCCCGTATCCTTGGCGGCGCGCAGTTGCCGCCTCTTAATACCAGCCGGCCTGTTTTGCCAGCCAAACTGCCACCCTTCTGCCTACCATTTCAAGTAAAACAAAAAAAAATATCGCGGGCGATGTATTCATCGCCAACGACGTACTCGTCGTTGTCTTAAACTTGCCAGCCATCACAGACTCCTTCTGCCCTCCTTCTGCCTCATTACAGCCCTCAATAGGGACTCGCGCAGCAACATCAACGACAATTAAAAATGCCCCACAGTGACCAGGAACGGCCATCTGCGGGGATTTTTTGGTCGCGGCGGACATTTATTTTGCCTTCGATTGGGTCCTCTGTCAGCTGAAGTGGGACATCTTCCACCCGACTGGGAGAATTACGCTCTGGCGAGCACCTCTGGCGAGCTGACCTGCCGGCCTCTCCAGTCTGTCATCATGCGGCCGCTTCGATACTCGTCCTCGTCAGGCTGAGGGCATGGGTGGCCAGTTACTTCCCACAACAGCCGCACATAGGACTCCACGGCATCAGTGAAAGCCGTAAATCTCATCCGTTCGACATTTCCGCGGCCAAAGATGGACTCTTTGAAGACCGACTCCTTGATGACATGAAACGCGCTGCCGTCGGAGTACAGCGTCATACTGTATCCATGGGCGGCATAGGACATGTACCACATGGACCACCGGGCGGCAAACACGTGCACGACCGGATCCACGGACTGCTGATGGACCAGCCGGATGGCACTCATAAGGTCTTTCGATAGCGTCATACTGATTGCTCCTGTACATGGTAAGGGGACAAAAGGAACGGCCTCGGATTGCGAGTCCAAGGCCTGGTCATGGTCAGAATGGGATCTCGCATCGCGGCGTCATGTTCGGGACGCTTACGAGTTTCGTGCCGGCATCGAAATGCAGCACCGGCTCAAGTATGTACGAGTTGTCCGGTTCGTACTGCTTGAATCGGCATAGATTGATGCCAGCAATAGGGTCATCAGGACCGCTCTCGATTTCATTCTTGATGGCCTTGAAGAATTCATCGTATGCCGAATCTTCAGACACGTATTTGATGCCACGTTCGCTGTATCCGCATTCCATGCAGTAATGCAGTCCTTCGTAGGTGATTGCGTAGATCATGATGACTCCTTGTTTACTGGTACATAGACTGGACGCTGATGCTTCGCTGGCAGAAGAAAGTCGCCGGAGTCCTGGTGGCGGACTCCGGCGGTATCGTTAGAACGGTTCGGCGTCGGCTGTCACCGTCTGCTTCCGGGGCTGGTAGGTACGGAAGCGGTTGGTGGACTCCCGCATGAAGTACGCCTCGTGCGCCTCACCGTTGGCGTCGACGATCGTTGCCGTCAGTCCGTTGGTGAGCGTGCTGGCCAGGATGCGGTTCTCCGGCTTCGCGCGGAAGATGGACTCCTGGAAGTCGAGTTCCTCGGGGCTGACCGACGGATTCGATGCGACGATGCGGGCCTTCTCGGCTTCCCATTTCGCGTCGTATTCGGCCTTGCGGTTGTCGAGTTCCGACTGACGGAGCTTGCCATCCTTCACCGGCAGATAGCTGGCCACGTTGGCGCCGTTCGCGTCCTTCATCGTCTGGACGCCGTAGACCTCGAAGGCCTTCCCGTTGTTCTCGTTGACGCCCGATGCAACGAAACCTTCCGCGCTGAACTGCTTGCCGTCGATGATGATCGTGAACTGTGTCATGATGAATCTCCTTATGAAACGTGAATCAGGCGCAAGTGTATCTCGCGATCCCAAAAGCCCGCCCTGAGACGCGAATACTCCCAACGAACGACAGCCCCAACCCGCCAATCTGGCAGGCTGTTCCTTTAGCGAATTGAATCCTGAAGGCCTGATTTAGGGGAGCCACGGATACGCCTTGTGACGGACGTAAATCGCGGCCTTGCCCAATGAAGACTGACTGACGAAGCAAGACTGGCCAGTTGTGCGACGATGAGTCGGCTGTATGAGGGGTAGGAACTCCACTCATGCCTCCTCGTCAGCCCATAGACGGCGGAATGCGCGTGCCGCATTGCGTCCATGTTGGCGTCAGCAAGCGACTGTACGGCGGACGCAGTCCGTCGAGCGACGACTTGTAGTCAGTAGGTCAGGCTGAACGTCAGCCGTCGCCTGTAAGTCGTTGCAAGTGCCAGCAAGTCAGGCTGAGGAAAAAGG
>JACZJN010000035.1 GCA_014860565.1 Bacteroidota bacterium | reverse complement strand
GGTGGGAGGAGGGAGTTTTTCCCCAATGCATCCGCACTTCGCGTTTCCTGGCCGCCGTGCGTGGCATCCGTTACTGATTGATTTTCCGTAGGATAGAGAAAAATCCGGAAAAGCAAGCAAAAAATCGTGAAAAATTTACCGATTGTCCTTGCCCCGCGCCTTGCCCGCATGATATATTTGTAGCTGAGTAATCGAGAATAAATTCTCGATACGAAGTAGGTACAACAAGAGAAGCATCATGCAGACTCAGGACAACACGCAGCAGATCTACGGGAAATTCCCCACGGGGGATGCCTCCTGTCTGATCGACATGCTGCAGGACGTTCAGGAGCATTTCGGGTATCTCCCGGATTACGAAATGCAGAAAGTCGCACGGCACGTGGACATTCCGGTCTCGCGTGTGTATGGCGTCGCGACGTTTTACAATCAATTCCGTTTCCAGCCCCTCGGCAAATACGTGATCAAGGTGTGCCGCGGCACGGCCTGTCATGTAAAGGGCTCGCTCAACATCCTTACCACGCTCGAAAACGAACTCGGCATCAAGGCCGGGCAGACGAGCAAGGATCTCCGCTTCACCATCGAAACCGTGGCCTGTATCGGCGCCTGCAGCATCGCGCCGGTCATCGCCATCAACGAGACGTTCCACGGGGGACTCACCACGAAGTCGCTGCAGAAAGTGCTGAAATCATATCAGCGCCAGGGAAAGGAAAGCGAGGTGGCCGATGAATGCCTTTAGTCAAAACTGCTTCGAGCAATGCTGGCACTGCGCCGAAAAACCCTGTCTGCGCTTCGTCGACTGCGTCCAGCACGGACAGCAATGCGACTGCGGCGACGAAAGCGTGCAACGTCTCGAACAGTACAAACGCGCTCTGCTGATGATCGAGCATGACATTCCGGTCGTGCTGGTCGGCATGGGCACCTGCGGACTCGCCAACGGCGCCCAGCAAATCCACGACGCCATCGCGGCGGAATGCGAGGCACGTGGCATCACCGCCACGCTTATTCCCGTCGGTTGCGTGGGCTATTGCGCCCGCGAAGTCATCGTCGACGTCAAGCTTCCGGGTCGTCCCCGCATCAGCTACGCCCAGGTGACACTGCGCGACGTTCCCGCCCTGGTCGAGCGCACGATCATGGGTGGTGAGGTGATCGAGGAAAAACTGCTCGGCCTCTACAGCCACGACGATGCGTCCGACTGGAGCCACATGCCGCTGCTCGCCGACGATAGTTTCTTCCGCAAGCAGAAGAAAGTCAATCTCGAGAATTGCGGCGTTATCGATCCGGAGAGCATCGACCAGTATCTGGCGCGCGGCGGGTATGCCGGACTTTCACAGGCATTGCAGACGCAATCCTCGCAGGAGGTGATCGACGACGTGCTGACCGCCGGACTCCGCGGCCGGGGCGGCGGCGGCTTCCCGACAGGGAAGAAATGGCAGTTCGCCCACGACCAGAAAGCGGATAAAAAATATCTCATCTGCAACGCGGACGAAGGAGATCCCGGAGCGTTCATGGACCGTGCGCTG
>JACZJN010000034.1 GCA_014860565.1 Bacteroidota bacterium | reverse complement strand
ACGACCTTGTAGATCGGGAGCTGCTTTCTGCCTCTTCTTTGCAGACGAATTTTAACCACGGAAAAATGCCTCCGGAAAAAGAATAAGTGAATTGAATATCGTTTACGATAATTTCCTGTTCATCATGCCCTGCGCGAACTGGCGCATTCCACCGCGCGTCAGGCGCTTCATCATTTTCTGCATATCGGTAAACTGCTTGAGCAGTTTGTTCACGTCCTGCACGGTCGTGCCGCTGCCGTCGGCGATGCGCTTGCGGCGGCTGCCGTTGATGATCGCCGGCTTCGACCGTTCCTCGGGCGTCATCGACTGAATCATGGCTTCGATCTTCACGAAGGAACGCTCGTCGATTTCCTGTCCCCTAAGGGCCTTGCCCACGCCCGGCACCATTTCGAGCACGGAAGAAAGCGAGCCCATTTTCTTGATTGCCTGCAGCTGCGTGTAGAAATCATCCAGCGTGAACTGGTTCTTCCGCATCTTCTGCTCGAGTTCCGCGGCTTCGTCGGCGTTGAACTGCTCCTGCGCTTTCTCCGCGAGGGTGACGATGTCGCCCATGCCGAGAATGCGTGAGGCCATGCGGTCGGGATGGAAGGCCTCGAGCGCTTCGAGCTTCTCGCCCACCGAGGCGAACTTGATCGGTTTGTCCACCACGCGGCGGATCGACAATGCGGCGCCGCCGCGGGTATCGCCGTCGAGCTTCGTGAGCACGACGCCGTTGTAATCGAGCTTGTCGTGGAAGGCCTTCGCGGTGTTGACCGCGTCCTGCCCCGTCATCGAATCGACCACGAAAAGGATCTCGGTCGGATTGACGCGGGACTTGATATCGGCGACTTCCTGCATCATCTCTTCATCGATGGAAAGGCGTCCCGCCGTATCGATGATGATGACGTTGCACATGTTCTTGCGCGCGTATTCGATCGCTTCTTCCGCGATCTTCACCGGCTTCGTCTCGTCGCCGGAATACACCGGAACGGAAATCTGCGCGGCCAGCTGCTTGAGTTGTCCGATGGCGGCCGGACGGTAGACGTCGGCGGCGACGAGCAGTGGCTGGCGTCCCTGACCCTTCAGATGCAGGGCGAGCTTCGCGCTGAAGGTCGTTTTACCGGAACCCTGCAGACCCGCGACCATGATGACGGTAGGACCCGTTTTCGCGAAGGTCAAATCCGCCTTCTCGCTGCCCATGAGCAGCATCAGTTCGTCGTGCAGGATCTTGACGATCTGCTGTCCGGGCGTCAGGCTCTTGAGCACGTCCTGACCCAGGGCTTTTTCCCTCACCGTGTCGATGAAGTCCTTGGTCACCTGGAAGTTCACATCCGCTTCCAGCAGCGCGCGGCGCACTTCCCGCAGGGTATCCGAGACATTATCTTCGGATATGCGGTGCTGTCCCTTCACGCGGCGGAGGGCTTCTTCCAATCTGTCAGAGAGTGCTTCAAACATAGATTTTACGGGTACTGATCGGATACAATCGTACTAGCTTGGAAAAATAAGGAAGTTAGGCGAAAATGACAAGGGGAAATGCGGATTAACGAGCACGAGGACGAGAGCGAAATCGCCATCGCGCCCGAGATCGCCATCGCGCCCGAGATCGCCATCGTCATCGCGCTGAAAGCGCGACCTATTGCAGCCCAGGGCCGTGGCCCTGGGGACGAGGCGCGCCCTCAATATCCCCCCCCCTCCGCCCTGTAAGGGCGGAACAATCACGCAATCGCGCCCGAAATCGCTGGCGATATTCAGGCAATGATGCGGTGGTCTGAAGGGCCGCGGACGTGCTGGGTGAGGTTAGTCCGCGTGCAGCGCGAACGTCACCGTAGACCCGCCCAACATACTCGGGATGTACTGGTTTACCAGGATCACGGTACGCTTTTCCGTCAAATGAACTCGGCGCGCGGTTGGATTCCTGTCAGAGCCGCTTGTTCCGCGGATTTCTCCTCGGAAACGATCTCCATCGAAATGGTAGAAAAACGGTCCTTCGCCCACGATCATGAAATCGGCGTCCGTGAGACCATCGATCGCAAAGAGACCGGATGACGGCAGACCATGCGGAAAACCTTCCATGCGCGTCACCCGCTGCCCGGTTACTCTGTACAGCCTCCGACCACCGACGTAGATTGTTTCCGAGGGAGACACCCACACGCAGAAGAGCTGATCGGCGATCTGGATGGGAGCGAGCGATTCGGTCCCGTCAGAGAGGATTGGAACCGAGCCTGATCCCTCATTTCGCCAGAGGGTGGCCGCCCGTTTTTTCTCATCAAAAATCAACGCGTACACCACACCATTTCTGACACAGAGGTCCAGGATCCGCGAAGTGTGATGGACAGGGTTCATGAAACGCGACACTCCCTGAACATCCCCGCGCAGGATTTTCCCGTCCCCTCTCGCCAATACCACTGCCCCATCTCCGAGTGAATTCAGTGTCCCCGACTCGGCATACGCGAGCGGCAGGATTTCGCACATGCCTGCGGAGTAGAAGCAGAGCTGTCTTGTTGCCGAGACGACAATCGTTTCATCGGGAAGGATATCAAGCGCGATGCCTGATGCTCTCAGTGTGGTGTCTTGAAATTCCACGCGGTCATCACGGAAAATCACGAGGGGTGATAAACCACCCGTAAATGCAAGACGTCCGTCGGACATCCATTTCACATCTGTGTATGCGTAGGCGAGTCCGCCCCCCCATGGCCCCAATTCCCTGAATGCCAGGGATCGCGTGCTGATCGGATATGTGCGGACACGCATCGTATCACGTTTCCACACTTCCCCCTCATCTGATAATTCCTGGGCGGTGAATACGTAGCTGACATCCGGCGTAAGGCGTTGGTCAGTGAAAACCGTGTCCTTGTACAGGCTGGAAAACTTGAGTATGCGAATGCCATTGCGAAGCAGTTCAATGGTCCCTCCTCGCCGGTAATGGATCACCAGTTCCACGCTCGTTGCTGTGACGTACGGACATGCGATTTCGAGCGTGGTATCTGATAAAACCCTGTCACTCGGAGGTATGGGAGCATTTTCCTCGCTGCAGGATGTCAGGAGGATCGTGATCGTGAAGACTATCAAAAGGAATACAAATCGCAATCCACATCTCCTGGGTTCTTGAGTCAGCGCACCACCTGGAATTTCCGATCCAACATCTGTCCTTCGAATCGCAGAACCAGGAAGTAGGAGCCGGGGATCAGTTCCGAGGTCTCTACTGTCTGCCAGTGCAATCCAGAGACGACAATAGCATTGAGAACCACCGCAATCTCCCGTCCGAGCAAATCGTAGACGGACATTCGTACGTTTCCGTCGCGGGGGATGGACCAGGCGAAGACCGCGGTGTTCGATGCAGGATTGGGCGTATTCTGTTCCAACGTGAAATCAGGTGTGAGATATCCGCCGCTCAGCACACGCCAAGCGGAGCGCGAAAGGCCACGCACCGTACCGGCATACAGGTACCCGTCGACGCCGGAGATCAGATCCAGAATTTCATTCGAGCGGAGTCCTTCCGAATACGGGTTCCAGGAACTGCCGCCGTCACGCGATTCGAAAATGCCTTCTTGACGGGTCGCCACGAAGCAGTACGAAGCACCGGCGGTTACGATACCGGTGATCCATTGTCCTTCGAAATCCGCTGCTTCCCATATGCCGCCCCCATCCGTGCTACGAAACAGCCCCTCCCCCACCGTGCCGGCGAACAGGCGTCCGCTCCCGTCCTCGGCCAGTGTCATCACCGGTGTCCACGAAGGACGCGCGGCGCGCCAGGATTGCAGATCTGCGGATGCGATAAAAATCCCGGCTTCTCCGCCAAGTAAGATTTCTCCGTTGCCGCGTTCGAGAAGACACTCGATGGACCACTCCTGCGTCGACCGCAGCCGTGTCCAGTTTATCCCGTCATCCCGGCTTTCATACAGCCCGGTTTGTCCGCCTGCAAGCACTCTTCCGTCGCGGAGCCGCAGCAGCGTGTTAACCGTCGGCTCGCCGCCCGTCGTGGTGTTCCAGTTCCCTCCACCGTCCATGGAAATGAGCACGCCCTGTCCGTCCGTCGCCGCGAGGAGGTTTCCCGAATTGCTGCGCGCGAGAGCGTTGAACGGCACCTCCCCAGATAGGAGCGGCTCCCAGTTCCCTGCCGTGTCATGCTCCCGGAGTTCATCCGACAGGGGCAGAGCCGCAATGATGCGCTGGTCGGGCATCTGCAGGAGCGGACCAACGGGTATGAGATCGGCTCCCCCTCTCCCCCATGGGCCGAAATCGGACTGCCAGAAAACCTGCGCATTGCCCGCGTTCGCGAACGCGCACAGCAAGGCCAGAATGCGATACCATTGATGCATAAGAACCCCTCCGTTGCTCAAGATGTCAATCAGCAGATAGTGGACACGGAGGACGGATTTTGGTTACGGAAGGATGTAGGACTTAGGATGTAGGAAGCGAAATACGATCTTCGAATGCCATGCTCGGGCGCGATTGCGATCTCGGGCGCGATTGCGATCTCGGGCGCGATTGCGATCTCGGGCGCGATTGCGATCTCGGGCGCGATTGCGATCTCGGGCGCGATTTCGATCTCGGGCGCGATTGCGATCTCGGGCGCGATTGCGATCTCGGGCGCGATTGCGATCTCGGGCGCGATTGCGGGTTGTGGGATTATAATGGCCGAGCCGTTGGCTCGGCCCTACGTCAATCGTTTCCCCGAGAATTGTTGCGTTTGATATCCGAGCCGTTGGCTCGGATATCGGCCAGGGGCCCCCATCATTCGTCTGCCCTCATTCCGCCTTCACGCCCCAACCACCGGCAGGGCGACGTATGCGCCGTCGATGACCGGTTTCTCGAGCACGGTGCCGACGACCACGTCCTTTCCGAGGGATTCGCAGCGGACCGGCAGAATTCGATTCTCCAGCCCCGGCTGCCAGGGAACGGAAACGCGGACGTAATTCTCCGAAAATCCGCTCACGCTGCCGTCACCGCCGGATTCGAAAAGGACCTGCAGCGTTCGCCCGAGCTGGCGATCGTAATAGGCGCGGCGCTTGCGCTGGCTGAGCGTGCGCAGCATCGAACTGCGGCGCGCGCGCTCCTGCGGTGACACCTTGCCGTCGATTGCGAGCGCGTCGGTGCCCGGACGCTCGCTGTAACTGAACACGTGCAGATAGGTGAACGGCAGGTCGACGAGGAATTGATAGGCCTCGCGGAACATCTCTTCGGTTTCTCCCGGCATGCCGACGATGACGTCGATGCCGATCGCGGCGTCGGGCAGCGCGGCAAGAACGGCCTCCACACGCTCGCGGTACACGCGCGTGTTGTATCGCCGGCGCATCAGCCGCAGCACGGCGTCGCTACCGCTCTGCAAAGGAATGTGGAAATGCGGCACGAGCTTCGGATTCGCAACGGCGAGGGCGATGATGTCGTCGCCGAGCAGGTTCGGTTCGATCGAGGATATCCGCACGCGAAATTCACCGGGAAGATCGAGCAGCCGAACCAGCAGATCATGGAAACCGGTATCAGTACCCGCTCCGTAATCACCGACGTTCACACCGCTGAGCACGATTTCATGGAATCCCTGTGCGATGATGTCCCGCGCGTGTTCGAGCGTGCGCTCGATGTTCTCGCTGCGGCTGCCACCACGTGCCATGGGAATCGTACAGTAGGAACAGTTGTAGTCGCAGCCGTCCTGCACCTTGAGAAACGCCCGCGTGCGCGCCCCGCCTTCGGCGGAATAGGCGACGCCGAAATCGGCGGCGTCCGCCACGTCGCCCACGGCGATGCGCACCTGGTCCTTGCGCCACGCGGGATCGGCGTGCTCCATGATGTGGAATTTTTCCTCCGCACCGAGCACGAGATCCACTCCATCGATGGCCGCCAGTTCGTCGGGACGCAACTGCGCGTAACAGCCGAGCACGATGACGTAGGCGCCGGGGGAACGCCGCAGCGCCTGCCGCACGGCCTTGCGCGCATCACGGTCGGCGTTCTCGGTGACGGAACAGGTGTTGATGACGACGACGTCGGCGTCCTCGCGGAAGTCGACCGTCGCGAAGCCGCGCTCGGAGAACTGCCGCTGAAACGTCGCCGTCTCGGCAAAGTTGAGCTTGCAGCCCAGGGTATGGAAGGACACGCGATTCATATCCTTGTAAAAAAGGAATTTTTCGCGGAAATAGAAAGGCAGGGATCACGCCCTGCCTTCCTGATGACCCCTGGCATGGCGAAATTATTGATGCATGATATGCGCTTTGAGCGACCATGCGATGGCGAGCACTTCCGCTTTTGTGCCATCGTCCTTTCCGTGCTTGTCGAGCGCGGCCATGATGTCATCCACGACGAACATGTACTCCGCCTCGCTGATATTCATTCCGCGGTGCGTCGTCGGCATGTCGCGTCCGGAGTAGACTTCGGGACCACCGCTTCCCATGCCAAAAAAATCGCAGGTGTGTTTTTTCACCTGTGCAAGCAGTTCCGGTTTCTCCTTGTATGGGAGGAAACGGGCCGACACGTTCGGATTGTTCATGTGCATATCCACGATATCGTCGACAAGCGCGGAAATTCCTTCGGCCCCTCCGAGACGCTGGTACAGGGTGGTCTGTATGGTCGATTCCATCTTGCTTCCTTTATTCTGTGTGCGTGTAATCCAGCCGGTGATGCCGGACGGACGTGGGTGGACACGCTCGGCCCGCGGCGCGCCGGATGTTCGCATTTGTTGAATTGTTGTCTTTCTCAAAGTACAACGTACCGTGCCCGATATCTCCCACACATCATTCAGATGTTGGTAATTTTGGACCAGCGCGGCTGCAGAGCCTCCTTTTTCCACTCAATCAGCGTCGACGGGGTATTCGGAAGGAAGCAACCCGTACCGTTTCTTGAAGCACTTGGAAAAGTAGGAGAGGCTGCTGAACCCGCACTCATACGCGATTTCCGAAATCGTGCCCGTCTGATTTTCAAGGAGCGCCGCGGCTTGTCTCAGCCGATATTCACGAATAAACGTGTTTGGGGAGCGTCCGGTGAGCGTCACCATTTTCCTGAACAGCTGCGATTTGCTCGTGCCGATCATATTCCCGAGCTTCGTCACGTCAATGTCCGGATCATTCCATTTGTCTTCCACGATGTCCATCAGACGATGCAGGAATTCCAGCTCATACGGGATGAGGACGGAAAACCCCGCTCGATCGATTGCCCCGTTCCTCTCCATCGGGAAGAGATCCCTCATCGATGGAGAAAGGACAACCTGCCCGGGAAGCGCAATGTCGCAGAGTCTTCCGGCGGTCTGCACGGCCTCCCCGAAAAACCCGGCGTCACCTGCGACGGGAATTCCGGCACTGAATCCGATACAGACTTCGCATTCTTTCATGGATGCGTGTGCCCTGCTTTCCCCGATGCACCGCTGTATCTCTATTGCGCATTCCATGGCGTTCCGTGCGGAAGCGAAGGACACGGTGTACCCCCGTCCACCATCCTCCACGATCGTGCCATGATAGCGATCAATCGCATCGGAGATCGTCCGCCGTATCATGCGGGGCTGTGAATTTCCCTCCCCCGCATTCATGCGAGGACTGCTCCGCGCGCAGGGATGGACGGAGACCGCCATGATCACGCGGAGCCCGGATTCATTGATCACGCCGCCCCCAGCGCCGGCCATGGGGGGATCCTCGATCCTCCCGAGAAATGACTCGACGACGCTGCTTTCCACCTCCAGTATCTGATGGGGAATCAGTCCGTGCGCAAGCGCATGCATCTCGTGCACAGCGCGTTCATTCGGTGCTTCCACAAGACAGAATGCGGTGCCTCGCATTTCATCGAACCAGTACGTCAGTGCCCGGCACCCGAAACGATCCTGTATTTTCAAATCCTCCTGATGCGCCTGCGCGACGTCGGCTGCCGTCGCCCCGGGTACGTCGTGTCGATCCATGTATATGGGCATGACTTTTTCCTCCGGAGATTCATGCGAATCCGCCGTTGTCCGATTAATATCATTGGGATGCGTAATTAGGATAAGAAATCTTCCCTGGAATAGCGAATCGCTGCGGAACAGCGGGACCCCGTCGGCGATCCCGCTGCCCTGCACAAGCCGGTCTACAGCTTCACCATCCTCCCCGAATGGAGTTTCGTCTCTCCGCGATCGTCGGTGCCGCGGAAGGTGTAGATGTACGTCCCCGCCGCGAGCTGCGTGCCCCGCCAGACGATAGCGTGACGGCCAATGTCGGTCGAAGGACGCTCGATGCGCCCGACTTCCTGCCCGTCGAGTCCGTAAAGAGTCAGCGTGAGTTCCTTCACATCGCGGGGGAGGACATAGGTGATCACGGTTTCGTCGCGCATGGGATTCGGGAAGTTGCCGACGTCGAGTATCCAGTCGAGTCCCCGCAACGGGAGCTTGAGGGATTGCACGTTGTTGAACTCACAGAATTCTCCGTACTGCGCGTCGTTATCGATGCGAGCGAGGAACTCGATGCAGATCGCGGAGTCCGGTACCGTGACTTCCGCGTTGACGACCGAGGCCGTATATGCCCCGGCCTGCGGCAGTACCTGCGTTGCGAGAAGCAGGGTGTCTGCGTTATTGATCACGGCGTAGAATCCGATCGCGACATCCTTTACCGCGACGGGACCATTCGCGATCTTCACATACAGCGAAACATTCTCACCCGGCACGGCGTCGGGCTTGGAGCAGACGAGGCGTTCGGAATGGAAGTCGTATGCCGGCAGATCCAGCACGCGTTCGTCGGGAATCGTGAAGACATCCTTGGCGACGTTACCCGAAAGCGCATACGACCCACTGTAGACGGCGGTCATGCCGCGCACGAGCGAGGTGGAATCGTACATCGGCGCACAGGCGTCTCCCGTGGCACGATAGCGCACGAGCACCTGCCGTGTCTCACCCGGTATCAGCGACGAACATGTCGCTTCGATGCCGCCACTCGCTATGCAGCAGCTTGACGGCAGCGCGTCCTTGACGGGCTCGAACAGCGCACCGGAGCGCACCGAGAGCACGACGTTCTCGGCGATGGACGTTCCCTGATTCGACAGCGAGAAAAGCAGCAGCATCTCCTTTTCCTCGCCCGGCGGGAATTCCGTAACGCATTTGTCGTCGTAGGGACATCCGTTGATCTCGACGATTTTCCTGTCCAGTACGAGCTTCGGGCCAACCGTTGTGATGGCGAGCCCCTTGCTGCTCAGCACATCCGTTCCGATCGGATCATAGCTGTATTGCAGAGACTGTCCGGTTGTGATGGTCAGTGCGTCGACGGACATGCCGCTGCTGACCTCGCCTTGCTCGAGCACGTACAGCTTCGTCCGGTCTTTCGTCGGGAAGGGAGAGAAACGCGAAAGGTCGATGGTTTCCACCCCGGTGGCGGGACTGTATGCTGCCGGAAGCGTGGCGCTCAGCGTGTCGAAATCGATGCCGTTCACGTCCTTCGCCGACCAGCGCACATTTCCCAGACCCCGGAACTCCGGGATGCTCGCGGTCGTCCTGATATTCTCCAGACTCCCCTGCCCTATCACGAGCTTCTGATAGTCGACCACGTTCCCCCGCGCGTCGCGCGGCGCGATGCTGAACGCGCAGGAAGGGACATCGTACGCGACGGACTTGACGACGGTGCCGTCGTAGTGGCGCATTTCGCCGTCGATGGTGAAGTCGATGTCGTAGATGCCGTTCGAAAGCGACGGATCGATCTCGAACAGGAAGACGAAATACGCCCGCCTCGAGGGCTGCAGAAGGTTCAGTTCATTGCCCATCTTCACCAGCACCTCGCCTTCGGGCTGGTTGAATCGCCAGCCGGTGCGGAACGCGCGCGGGTCGTCGCCGCCGCGGATCACCGCGCCGGTCGCCGGATCGACGCTCGCGGGCACGAGGGGACGCGGATACGACACGTAACTCATTACCGCATGCGTCGCACCGCTCGCGGCGGGAATATGCGGCGTGATGCGCGTGTTGATCCAGTTCTCGTCACTGCCGTTGGACACCTCGATGCGCACCTGCAGGAAATTCCCCTCCACGGTTTTCGGATATTCCGCAAGATCAGGGTTCGAGACATCAGCATCAGGAATGAGCGTGAGTTCACGCCGGTCGCGCGCGGGATCGATGATGGTCGATAGGTTGGGCGAGGGTTCGATGAGGCCGCAGGGATCCTTCCCGCCGGCGGACGTCGTGATGGTCGTTTCACCGTAGCCGTAGGACACGGTGAAGGGATCGAAGTTGATATCGAAGGAATGTGGTTCTCCCTTGTCTTCGATCACGTGTTTGACGAACACCGTGTCGACGCCGTAACGCGCCATTGTCGGATTCGCGGTCGAGGTCAGCTGGTAGTTGACGCCCTCGGCATATGCGGAGAGCGCATGCGAGAAAAGCACCCAGGGCGATCCGCCGAAAATTTCTTCCACGACGAGCCAGCCACCCTTGCTGATGTCGACCGACCCTTCGCGTCCGCTGCCCTCGAATTCCGCCTTGATGGTGAAATGCGTCTTGCCGAGCGTTTCGAAGAAATCATCGCCGTACGCGCCATCCGCACCGGCGTACCAGCCCGAGGTCACCCAGCCGTAAATGTCGTCCTTGAACGGCTCGGGGGGATCGTTCGGGTACGCTTCCCCATTCCCGATCATGAAGCCGTCGTGCAGGTAGCCGGTGGAGGATTGGAAGCGGTCGCCCCGGTCGTCGATCCAATCGTCCACCCCGTCGTAATTGTCGTCGTCGAGCGCGGGCGGAATCAGCAGTTGGGGAATGAACACGTGGTACACAAACGGATCCTCGAGAATGCGTATGGAGTCCCCGGTGTTGGGATTCGCCAGCCAGGAATGGTACGCTTTGCCGTCGACCTGCACGATTTTATTTATGTCATAGGTCCCGTCGCTTTTCTTCGGCAGCGTGATCTTGTATCCGCCCATGCCCTTCGGAATGTCGTAGATCATGTAGCCGAACACCCCGTCACCGAGTTCTTCCACCCCCTCCTGCGCGAGTGAGGGATCCTCGAAATCGACGTCATGTCCCGCGTTGCGAATCCAGTAATAGGTGTACTCGGTCGACGCGTCGATGTCGAAGGTGAGATTCGCTTTCCCGTAGGCGGGGAGATGCTGCAGCACACGCGCCCCTGAAGGATCAGTGATGGTGAAATTGTTCGTCACGTATTCGAACTGAAGGGGATTCGGCAGCGGCGCATAATACGTGTAGGTGGTGCGAATGGGCGTGTTGCGCTTCTCGCCGAATATCGTTGTGTAGTTGATGTTCGAGTACTCTGATTTTGCGGGGGTAGGATTCTGCATGTCGATCTCTTCCCCGCCGAGGGAGAGCACGGCGATGAATTCCCTATGCGGCTGCGGAACCGTTCCCGCGCAGCGGTCCGTTGCCTTCAGCGCGTACCCGACTTTCGCCGTGTCGATGAAGGTGAATCCTTCGTAGTTGTTGATTTTCTGCCAGATCAGCTGCTTCCAGATCACCTTCCCCTTGTCGTCGCGCTCCATCCAGTGCATCCACGACGTGTCGGCGATGTTGGGCGCATGCACGTTTGGAGAGTAGGGATAGAATTCTCCGTCCACGTCGTAATCGAGGCGCCCGTATGCGCTGGCGACGCCGGCGGACATTGGGACGAGGTCCGGTGGATCGACCCAGATTTCATAATAGCAGTAAGGATCGAAGAACTGATATCCGGCCATTTTCCCGACGTCCCATGTCACTTTCCAGACGCGGATCTTGTCGCCGGGTTCCTCGATGTCGACGATGCCGTCGCCGTCTACATCCTCGGCGCGTAGTCCGTCATGATCGATGTCCTCATAGTACCTTTTGTCGCCCGTGCGCAGATGTTCCCACGGATTGAGCCAGTACACCTCGGTCTCTTCGATGCGGTAATTCTTCGGGGAAATCGAGGCGGTGTCGAGCCACACGTCGGGGTGTCCGTCGCTGTCCATGTCGAACTCGGGATTATTCTCGTCGCTGCTGCCCCGCAGTACATCGACGTATTTTCCCCCGGGTGTTTTCAGGATGGGAATATCGATGGACTTGTCGGTCCAGTAAAACGGGACGTCCTTCGGAATGTACTGCACGTACTCGGCACCCATGGCCGCGGTACGCTCCTTGTTCTCCATCATCATGAAGACCTTGAAAGGCTGATAATACAGACCGAGGAAGTTCTTCCAGTTCAAATCCGCATCCGCCACGATGCGGGCGGAGAAGAGCATGTCGACGTAGTTGCGGTATTTGCGATAGGAGGCGAAACCGAGTTCGTCGGTATAGGATGTCGTGCAGTAGGAGGCATAAATGTAATTCGCCCATGAGATGTAGTTGTTCACGCGTTCGTGAATCACGTCCTCCGGATCCGGTGTGGCGATGCGGTACACGATGATTTTCTCCCCATGCGGGGGAATCGATATGCCTGAAAGCGTGAGATTCGGTTTCTTGAATTCCCATGCGACGTCGGGCGTGCGCACGTCGACGAAGCCGAAGAAATCGCGGATTCCTTCCGTGACCGTGATGCCGGAGATAGCGGCGTCGGAGAGGTTGCGGACCCTGACGCGGATCTCGAGCGTGTCGCAGCGGTCGTAGGACGCCGCGTTCCTTCCGGCGGAAAGCGAGGCCGGAATTTCATTGTCCACGGATCGCGTGACGTCGATGTTCGTCGCGAATGCCGATATCATCGCGTTCACCGTCCACTGCAGCTGACGGCTTTCATGCGTCGTTTCGCCGGGCTGCGTTGCGTTCGTTCCGCCCACCGTCGGCAGCGCGGTATTGCAGATCACCCGGCCATTGTTCGCCTGCGTGCCCTGCAGCGTGAAGATGACCGGGATGCCCGTTCCTTCCATGCGCGCAATGACCTCCGCATTGCCGCAAGTGACCTGGGGAATGGAAGCGGCGTACACGCGCGTCCCCGCTGCATCGACCGTGAAGGCGACGGGGTGCTCGGAGTCGGTCATCTCCAGGAGAATGCTATTCGTAGAATCCGGCAGCATCGCGCGGCTGTAGTCGACGGATTGCTCCGGAAGGAGCCCGAGCTTCTCTATCAAATAGACCGCGTTGCCCTCGGTGTATATCGTACCGCCGCGGGAGAGGAAGGCAAGCAGGTTGTTTTTGAGACGCGGCGAGGCAGTGAATATGGAATCGACGTAGAATTTGGCGTCCGTTCCTTTCGCTGCGAATGCCGGGACGACCAGCAGCTGCGTGGTCCAGATCAATCCGATCGAGTCTATCTCGCGTTCGCCGATATAGTAGGAAATATTGCCGAGGATGTACGAGTCGATCAGATTCCTGAAATACACCGCTTCCCACGAGGCACTGCTTCCGTTCGTGCGGATATCGGATTTGAAAATCGCGATCGTTTTCGCGTAGGCCTTGAACGAAATCGCCGCATGATTTGCGGCGCGCCAGTCATACGATTCGTACTGCGTGCCAGCAAGGGAGGAGTAGCTTGACGGGAGTTTGTCAGGGAAAACGAAGCTCCCGCGGTTCGGTCCGCTCGTCGCCCAGTACACCGAAAACTCCCCCCATCGCGGAAACAACGTCGTATCCATCGTCGCGTTGGTGAAGCGGTAATCCGACGACGCCTGGCTGAGTACGAATTTATAGGTGCGCAGGAAATCCGTCTGTTCCTCGCTCGTGGGAATCAGTACTCCCTGTCCGTGTACACAAGGGGAAACAGCGAGCACGAGGAGTACGGCGAACAGCATCCTGAATGCGTACGCAGGCTTCATGGGGAACTCCAATTGAAATAACCGTCAGACACCGGCAGGCAGGCGATAGTCACCGATGTGGATTTTGTTATCTGTATATGGTGAATTCCTGACGAAAAGTCAACTGGCGGCTGGTGCCGCCTGCGGCTGAGCCGCCTTGCGGCGGCGCAGGAGGCAGGAGGCAGGAGGCCGTAGGCGGCGGTGTGCGTCCTCTGAATGTCCGACACGGCCCGTGCACGGTTCACGAAAGTGATCTCAGGCGCGAAAGCGATCTCAGGCGCGAAAGCGATCTCAGGCGCGAAAGCGATCTCGGGCGCGAAAGCGATCTCGGGCGCGAAAGCGATCTCGAACGCGATGGCGATCTCGAACTCGATGGCGATCTCGAACGCGATGGCGATCTCGAACGCGATGGCGATCTCGAACTCGATGGCGATCTCGAACTCGATGGCGCGATGGTTCCGCCCTTACAGGGCTGGGGAGAGGATGCGGAGGGGTGCGCCTCGTCCCCAGGGCTGACCCGTCTTCGTTCCGCTTCGCGGAACTTCGCCGCGGTCTCGCCCTGGGCTGCAATGGGTCGCCCCTT
>JACZJN010000033.1 GCA_014860565.1 Bacteroidota bacterium | reverse complement strand
AGGCTGAGCAGCACGACGACGATCAGCGACACGATGGTGCTCATCGGGATGTCCTTGTCCGTGCGGTCCGCCGCGTCGTTGACGCTGTGTCCCTTCTTGCCGAAGATCTCGGCCGCGGCGAGCTTGAAAGCGCCGCCGATGATCTTGCTGCTCTTGACGATGCCGATGATGCCGGCCATGGCGATGCCGCCGATGCCGATGTGGCGCACGTAGGTGAAGTAAATCGTGTGCGCGTCCATGTCGCGGATCAGCGTCGTGACGCCGGTGCCGAGGGGCGTCATCAGTCCGTCGCCGATGTAGGCGATCACCGGCACGATGAGGAACCAGGAGAGGAAGGAGCCGGCCGCGATGATGGCGGCATACTTGAGTCCGATGATGTAGCCGAGTCCCGTCACCGCCGCAAGGATGTTCATGCGGAATTCGATGCGGAAATGACTGGCCATGTAATCAAAGCCCGGCAGCACCTTCGTCGAGAACGCCTCCTTCCAGAAGCCGAACGTGGTGACGAGGAAGTCGTAGAGTCCGCCGATGGCGGAAGCCACGAGCAGGGTCTTCGCCTGGTTGCCGCCGCTTTCACCGGCGATCAGCACTTCGGTCGTCGCGGTGGCTTCGGGGAAGGGCAGCTGTCCGTGCATGTCCTTGACGAAATAACGCCGGAAGGGAATCAGGTACAGAATGCCGAGAAAGCCGCCGAACATCGAAGCGAGGAAGACATGCCAGAAGTTCGTGGGCAATTCCAGAATGTACAATGCGGGGATGGTGAAGATCGCGCCAGCGACCACCACGCCGCTCGCGGCGCCGATGGACTGGATGATCACGTTCTCCGAAAGGGCGTTCTTGCGCTTCATGGCCGTGGAAATACCGACGGCGATGATGGCGATCGGGATCGCCGCCTCGAACACCTGCCCGATTTTCAGTCCGAGATACGCGGCGGCGGCGGAGAAGAGGACGGCGAAAAACAGTCCCCAGCCCACCGAGTACGGGCTGATTTCCCGCGGGGTGACGGTCGCCGGCACCACGGGGACGTAGCTCTCCCCCGGGTCGAGAACTTTGTACGCGTTTTTTGGAAGACTCCGTGAGGTAGGTTCCATGCACACTCCTGATATATGACGCGATGCGGAATTGGCGCGGACGGGGGGCGCGGTCCCGGAAAGAGTCTCCGGGGTCCTTTGCCCGAATGGGAAGAAAAAGCTAGCGAATATGCAGGGAAATCGCAAAGGAGGACGTAGGATATAGGACGTAAGACGTAGGAAATCATCGGATCCCTGTCTGGGCATGGGACTCTGGCCACCGCTCGTGTAGGGGCGCAGCATGCTGCGCTCCTACAAAGTTTGATTTCTCTCTTTCTGCCCTTCGCATCGTAACTCCGGGGATGCCAAAGTGTCTATCATATATCCGGAGAATTTCGTAGTATCCGATATCAATTTCAGATGGAGATGATCAGATGAAACACTGGCGACAGGTTGTTCTCGCTTTCTTCCTGTTCGGTGTGCTGGGATCGGGATTCGCGTCGTCGCAGACGTTCGACGTCGATGCGTATCGCCAGTTTCTTGCCGGGCATCAGGATATGGAAGGGACGGCGCTGCTCGACGGCTGGCCCGCCCCGCTGCTGCGGAAAAACGTGGTCGGTCCGGTGATCAACGCCGCCTGGCTCGATTCCATACGCATCAAATACGATCTCACGAAAGACGAGCTGGATCTCGTTGCGGAAAATGGCTTCATGGTCAGCGAACGCCTGACGGCGAAAACCTTCCAGGAAGCATACGAGGAAATCTGGCACAAGGACCTCCCCGTCGCGGTCACCACCGACGCGATTCTGCACGCCGTGCACATGTCCTACGACCGCATTCTCAAGGACACGGAATACTATTTCCTGATTGGCGAACTTCGCACGGTGGTCGACGGACTCCATGCCGCGCAGGAAAATCTTCAGCAGCGCTACGCGGGCAATCCTGCGATGCAGCCGATGCTTGCCGACATCGATCTCTACCTCGGCGTCGCCTGGAAACTGCTCACGAAGGAAACGAGACTCAAGTATCCGGAAAATATGACGGGGTTCAACGCGCTGCTCTCTCAGATCGCGGCTGAATCGCCTTCGATGACCACGCTGTTCAGCACCACGCCGCGGCTGTACGATTTCAGCCAGTTCACCGTGCGCGGACATTATACGGACAAGGACCGGCCGGAACTCGGACGCTATTTCCAGTCCATGATCTGGATCGGCCGGACGGAATTCATGCTCACCAAACCCGTGCAGCACGACATGCCGCAGCAGACCGATGAGGATATTCAGCGGCAGGTGATCGATGCGTGTCTCTTGGCGCAGCTGCTCGACGAGGCCAACGTGGGAGACCGCGTCACGGCGATCGACAGGCTGCTGGAACTGCTGGTGGGAGAAAGTGACAATGTGCGCGCATCGCATCTGAAAGGATTGCTGGCCGATCTCGGTTTCGCCGATCCGTCCCTCCTCCTCGACATGCAGCGGGTGAAGGAATTTCAGGCGCTGCTCGCCACCAAGCCCTTCGCGAGTCAGCGCATTAATTCGCAGATCCTTTATTCGAATCCGATGGATCCCGAGCAACTCGCGCCGCCCTCGGCCTTCCTGCTGCTGGGCCAGCGCTTCATCATCGACTCGTACGTTTTCGGCAACGTGGTGTATGACAAGATTCTGTTCAAGGGACAGAAGGTGCGGCGCATGCTGCCGATGGCGATGGACGCGCTGTTCGCCCTCGGCAACGACGCGGCCGCGCAGTTTCTGCAGGAGGAATTCACGCGCTATCCCTACGCGACCAACCTCGCGTCGCTGCGTTATCTCGTCGATTCCTACGGAGAGGATTTCTGGTCCGCCTCGCTGTACAATTCCTGGCTCAATGCAATCCGTGCCCTGAATATTCCTGACGAAACCGAATCCCTTCCGCCCTTCATGCAGACCGCGGCGTGGTGGCAGCAGAAAATGAACACCCAGCTCGCGTCCTGGTCACAGCTGCGGCATGACAATTTGCTCTATGCGAAGCAATCCTACAGCGGCGGCTTTTCCTGCTCGTTCCCCGAGGCGTATGTCGAACCCTTCCCGGAATTCTACGGCCGTCTCGCGGCCTTCGCGCGCAAGGCGAGCGATGTATACCGGAATATTTCCTGGCAGTCGGGCGTCCCGTATTTCTTCGACCGCATGGCGACCAGCATGGACACGCTCGAGACGATTGCCTCGAAGGAACTCAGCGGAACGCCGCTCACCGCGCAGGAACGGACGTTCGGCAAGGGGCTGCTCTATCTGTTCGGCATGTGCGGCAAGCAGTATGACGGATGGTATCTCCGGTTGTTCTATGGCGCCGAGGAACCGGAGGAGGATTATATCACCGCCGACGTGCACACCGCGCCGACCGATGCCGCGGGCGCGCCGATCGGCTGGGTGTATCACGTGGGAACCGGCCGCATCAATCTTGGCGTGATCGTGGCTCCGGCGGAGGACGGCACACCGACGGCATTCATGGCTCCCATGCTCAGCTTCCACGAACATGTGACGACGAATTTCGAACGGCTCACGGATGAAGAATGGGAAGCGATGCTGGATCGCGGGGCGTTCACGCGTCCGGAATGGACCAACAACTGGCTGGCTGATGCGCAGGGGACGCGTCGTCTGCCGGGTCCGTCGCTGCTGACCATGGTGACCGCGGTTCCATCCGCGCCGGTTGCCGAGCAACTCCTGCTGCAGCATAGCTATCCCAACCCCTTCCACGGAAGCTCCCCGACCACGATTTCCTTCGCGCTGCGCAATGCCGGGGAAGCAATGCTGGCGGTGTATGACCTTGGCGGACGCCGGGTGCGGACACTGCTGCAGAATGATATTCCTGCCGGGGCCTACATGTCGCGCTGGGACGGCCGTGACGACGCCGGGCGTCCGCTTCCATCCGGCAGCTACATGATTGTGCTCGACGCATTCGGACAGCGCGGCAGTTCTCCGGTCGTGCTGCTCCGATAATTGCTGCAATGACTTGTCGATCAGTGAAAGCCGCCCGAAAAGGCGGCTTTCTTTTTTCCCCATTGTGTTTCTTGTGCCTCGTGTGCTAAGTTATTCTCTCGTTCAAATCCGAGAATACGATGGCATCGTCCTCAGGAAATACATTTTTTGCATCGCCCGATCGAGAAACGCCCGAGCGCGTGCGTCAGCTCGCCATGAAAATGGAGGAGGACCCGCTGCTGCGCGATATGCTCGAAGCGTTTCCCTCGATGGCGGTGATTATCGGAAAAACCCGTCAGATCCTGATGTACAACCGCCAATTCGATAATGCGGTACCGCATTCGAATGACGATCTCTTCCTCGGCATGCGTCTCGGGGAATGCGTCGGCTGCGAGGTCGCTGCGGATGCTCCCGCCGGCTGCGGGACGGGGAAGCAATGCCGGATGTGCGGCGCGGTGCTTTCCATGCTGGAAGCGCAGGCAGGCCGCCGCAATGTCACCGAATGCAGTATCCCCGTGCACGACGACGCTGGATTTCACGCGATTGAATTCCGCGTCATTGCCGTCCCGATGGTCATCGCCGGCGAGGAAGTTTCCCTGCTCTCGCTGGTCGATATCAGCGAGGAAAACCGCCGCAAAGCGCTTGAACGCATTTTTTTTCATGACATTCTCAATACCGCCAGCAGCGTTCGCAGTATTGCGGAGCTGTTGAACATTATGCAAGGGCCCGATCGGCATGGACTCATCGAAGATCTGAACGGCGTATCGGATCAGCTCATCGAGGAAATCCGCTCCCAGCGTGACTTGGTCGCAGCGGAACGTGGGGATCTGCAGGTCGAAATGGGGCTGATTTCAGTCGGAGAGATTCTCGATCACGTGCATTCAATGTACCGGGTTCATTTTCTCGGGCGCGTCCTTGAGATCCGCATGCACAACGGAGCGGAGGGGAAACATGTCACCTCGGATTCGACCATTCTCGTCCGTGTCCTTGGGAATCTGGTGAAAAATGCGCTCGAGGCAAGTGAAGCAGGCGATGTTGTAACTTTGCGATGCGATCAGGTCGAGGGTGGATTCCATTTCTCAGTGCATAATGACACCGTTATGCCTGAGAATGTGCAGCTGCAGATGTTCCGGCGGTCGTTCAGCACGAAAGGCAGCGGGCGAGGACTCGGGACATACAGTGCGCGGCTGCTGACCGAACGCTATCTCGGCGGGAAGATCACCTTCGATTCATCGCAAGGGAAGGGTACGACTTTCTCCATTTTTCTGCCATTCAATGGCATCGAACAAGCAGACCCGGAGGTCTCATGAGAACACTCGCGCAAATCCAGGAAACACTGCGGACGGACCAGCCGGTCATCCTCGATCTGACGGACGTCGAGATCGACAGCCTTTCCGGCCGCGACATCGAACTGCTGCAGGCGGAATTCGGTTCTCGCGTGCTCATGCGTCTTCCGCCCCGCGAAAAGGAATTCATGGTGTGGCTGAAGCAGGAAGATCCATCGATCTATGAGGATCTCTGGGAGGATGACGAGGATCTTCTTGTCTCCCTTTCCTTCCTTCCCTCCCTCCAGAAGGGGGGATCCGGCTTCGCGATCTGCGAACTCGCGTTTCATGATAATTATTATTTCACGCAGCGTCATTTCAAACCGCACGGTGTCGAAGCGGCCCGAGGTATCCTTGCGAAGGCGGAAAAAGGGGAGGAACTTTCCATCGGCGAGGTGCTCATGTTCGAAATCCTCCGCGCCCCCATCGATCTCTGGCATTTCTGCCATCGCTATGGCGTCCCGCTCAAGAAGGGAAAGGAAGTCGTTCGCGAACTTGTCATGCACGAATGGCTGGTGCATCTGAAGCGCAGCGAAGACCTGGCGGCCTATCTCGAGGACTAATCAGCACCCGATCCGGCTCATTTTTCCCCTTGACCTTATCCTACCCAAATCCTATGTTAATATGATAGGATTACTCCCAGTATCTCGAAATTCACAACGCACCTTCCCTGGTTCAGCTGACAATACAATCTCACATACTCTACCCTCATCCACTCCATTCAACAGGAGACCTCGCATGAAGAGATTCTCTACCCTTTTTGTCCTGATTCTGGCGACGCTGCTCGGCGTGACGCAGAGCTATGCCAAGGGCGGCGATGCTGATGTCAGCGGTCCGTTCGTCGCCCAGTCAGCGATTGCATTGAACAAAGCCGCACCGGCGGACATTGCCGGTCAGTGGACCCCCCTTACCGTCCTTCCCCAGGGAATGGGATACAACACAGCGGAATTTTACAATGGCGTACTGTATAATTTCAGTGGTCTGAATTCCGCGACGATTACGCAATGCTATAAACTCGATCTGACCGGCAACGCCTGGACACCGACGGTGACGCTTCCCCAGCCCCGTCTGCTTGCCAGCGCCCACCTCGTCGGAGACAAGATTTACATTATCGGTGGTTACAGCTCCGCCAATCCGTTCACGACGCACGGACAGGTACTCGAATATGATCCCGCATCGAACGTTCTCACGCCGCTCAGCGCAATGAGCACACCGGTCTATGCTGCAGGGTCGTTCGTGAAAGAAGGACGTATCTGGGTGCTTGGCGGCGGGACAACCAGTTTCCAGGCGCAGTCCGACGCGATACAGATCTATGACCCTTCGGTCGATCGCTGGACAACCTCCAATTCGCGTCTTCCGCTCGCGCTTCGCTCCTTCCAGGCCGAAGTCATTGGCGACGACGTATATCTCGTCGGCGGATATCAGTATTCCAGCCAGGGCGTGTATTTCGCCCATGTCTACAAAGGCGTCATCGCCGGCGACGAAATCACCTGGACCAAGCTTGCCGATTTCCCGGGCGGAGCGCTGATGCGCCAGTCGATGGGAACCGACGGAGTCAAGCTGTACATGGCCGCCGGCTTCACTTCCGTGACCGGGCAGACCGGCCTTCCCTCGAACGCGACCTGGTCGTTTGATCCCGCGACCGCGACCTGGACCAGCGAGGCGATGAAGATCACCCCGGTGTATTATGCCAGCCGCATGCTGTATGACGGTGTTGGAAAGTACTTCGTCGTCGGCGGTGTCGGCGCTTCGGTGTACGAAACAGCCGTGGAAGAATACGATGCGGCGGCGGCTTCCAAGCCGATCGCCGTGATTTCGAGCACCAGCCTTGACCGCTGGGTCAAGCGGGCGAATACCTACAAATATGCCTTTGCCCTCGGGAACATCGGCGGCGCCCCTCTCGACTGGAGCACTGCCGTTTCCGGCACAGCCTGGCTGACCGTGGACGCCCCGTCGTCCGGCACCATCCAGTCCGGAGGCCAGAGCCTCGTGACCTTCACGGTCAACCCGAATGCCCTGAGCGAAGGCCAGTACAGCGGCGACATCACCATCACCACCAACGACGCCGACAAGCCCCAGCTTACCTTCACCATGAGCATCACCGTTCAGGAAGCCGATGTGGATGAGCCCGCAAACGTGCTCGTCGAGCAGTACACCGGTACCTGGTGTCAGTGGTGTCCCTACGGTGCCGATTCCCTCGCCGCCGTTTCAACGCGTAACGGTTCCCGCATGGTACGCATGTCGTGGCACGACACCGATCCGATGGAACTCGCGGTGTGGGATGCCATGAACACCTGGATCGGTGTGACCGGCTTCCCGACCGCCTCGATCAACCGCGTGCAGTGGCCCGGTGCCAGCGGCATTCCCATCAGCCGTACCGATTGGGGTGCGCGCACCGAGTACCTGATCCGCAACTCAGGCGCTCCGGTCGGCATTACCATCAGCAACAAGACCTATGATCCTTCGACGAAGACCTTCAGCTTCAAGGCGAAGGTTCGCTTCCACCAGGGCATAAACGCCGATGTGCGTCTCAACGCCTCCGTGACGGAAGACGGTTTCGATTACGCGCAGAAGCGCATCAATACCGCGACCGGCGTCGTCGAGACTATCAGCCCGTACATCCACAAGGCCGTCATGATGGGCATCTGGCCGGATATCCGCGGCTATCAGCTGTCGCTGGGCAACTCCTTCGCCTCGCAGGTCGAAATCGAGCAGGTGTTCACGTTCACGTCTCCGCATGTCAATGGGGACAACGCGCATCTGAACGTCTTCGTGCATCAGCTCAACAACGGAAGCCCCGGTCCCGTGCTTCAGGCGACCACCGAGCCGCTGTTCTTCGGTTTGACCACGGCAGTGGATGACGTTCCGGTGCTTTCGAGCTTCGCGCTCCGCCAGAACTATCCCAATCCGTTCAACCCGACGACCAACGTCACCTTCGACGTGCCGACCAGTTCGCATGTGCGTATCACGCTGCATGACGGACTCGGCCGCATGCTCGGCAATCTCGTCGACGAGCTCAGCGAAGCCGGTTCGCATACCTTCACCTTCGACGGTGCGAACCTGCAGTCCGGTACCTACTACCTGACCATGACCGCCGGCGATTTTGTGCAGACGCGCAGCATGACGCTCGTGAAATAATCACGCCTACGGCGTCCGCCGCCTACGGCGGCGACATAAGACGTGGGACGTAAGACATAGGACAAAGACGAAGACGCCCCGGATGAAAATCCGGGGCGTCGTTCTTTTCCTACATCCTACGTCTTATATCCTACGTCCTATATCGCTCCGCTTCGCGGGGCTAATCGTTGAGGAGGAGATCGATCAACCGGTCGAGGTCGTCGTCGGAGTAGAATTCGAAGGAGATGATGCCTTTGCCATCCTTGCCGGCGGCGATGTGTACCTTGGTGCCGTAAATGGGGTGCAGTTTGCGGCTGAGTTCCTGGAGATGGGGGGTGGTGTGCGACATGGTGGCCTTGCGGGGCGGAGGGAGAGTCGGCTTGCGGTAAATGCTGTTGACCAGCTCTTCAACCTTCCGCACCGAGAGGTCGTCACGAATGATCCGCTGCCAGGTGCGAAGCTGTGCGGTCTCGTCGGGAAGCGAGATCAAAGCGCGGGCATGTCCCATGGAGATCTCGTTTTTCTGCAGGCTCGCGAGAATCTTCTTCGGAAGCTTGAGGAGACGGATGAAATTGACCACGGTGCTGCGATCCTTGCCCACGCGCTGCGCGATCTGCTCGGGAGAGTGTCCATATTCCGTGACCAGCTGCTGATACGACGTCGCGATTTCAACCGGGTTGAGCGTCTTGCGCTGAATGTTCTCGATCAGCGCAAGTTCGATCATTTCCTCGGCGGTGTCCACTTTGCGGATGTACGCCGGGATATGCGTGATTCCTGCTTCCTTGCATGCGCGAAGGCGGCGTTCGCCGGAGATGAGCTGGAAGCCACCCTCCCAGCGACGCACCGTCACGGGCTGGATGAGTCCGTTTTCACTGATGCTCAGCGCCAGTTCGTGAAGTTCCTGCGGATCGAAATCGATACGGGGCTGGTACGGATTCGGATCGATCTTCGCGACCTCGACATGCATGAGCACTTCCGTGGCAACGCCGTCGTCGCGCGTCTCTTCGCTGGGCTCGATGCTGACAGGTTCTTCGGGCACTTCCGCCGGACGGATAAGTGCGCCGAGTCCTTTTCCCAACACTTGTTTCTGCTTGGTCACTGCCATCTGTCCGTGTTATTGCTCGGTATCTTCCGTCGTATCGACGGTCTGCGGGGGACGGCTTTCGGCTCTGGAGCGGCGGAAGGCGTCCTTGCCCTGCGTAATTTCCTGGGCGAGGTCGATATAGTTCTGTGTGCCGACGGAGAGGGCGTCGTAAAGGATCACCGGCTTGCCGAAACTCGGCGCCTCGCTCAGGCGCACGTTGCGGCTGATGATCGTGTCGAAGACTTTATCGCCGAAATAATTGCGCACTTCCTCGGCCACCTGCTTCGAAAGCCGGAGCCGCGTGTCGTACATGGTGAGCAGGACGCCCTCAATGTCGAGTTGCGGGTTGAGGTGCTGCCGCACGATGTTGATCGTGTTGAGCAGCTTGCCGAGTCCCTCGAGCGCGTAGTACTCGCATTGCACGGGAATCAGCACCGAGTCGGAAGCGGTCAGGGAGTTGAGCGTCAGCAGTCCGAGCGACGGCGGGCAGTCGATCACGATGTAATCATAGCGGTCGCGCAGTTCGCCGAGCGCCTGTTTGAGCACGAATTCACGCTGCGGCGTGTCGATAAGTTCGATTTCAGCGCCGACGAGATTGATGTGCGAGGCGATGATCTCGAGAAACGGCAGCATCGTCGGCTGTACGCCCTCGGACGCGGGACGCCGGTCGATCAGCACTTCATAAATGGTCAGCGGGGCTTCGCTGACGTCCACACCCACGCCGCTCGAGGAATTGGCCTGTGGGTCGATATCGACCAGCAGGGTTTTGTATTCCGCGACCGCGAGGCTTGCCGCGAGATTCACCGACGTGGTGGTTTTCCCGACGCCGCCTTTTTGATTGGCAACTGCAATGATTTTCGACATATACTCGATGATGAACTCCGCCGATTACTGCGCGGCGGAGAGTGATTCGTCAATCCAATTCAGATATGGGGCGGAGCCGTCGGTGATATCCGTGCAGATGATCTCGGGGAGTTCGTAGGAATGCAATTCCCTTACACGGGCCGCGAGTTGTTCGAATAACGAACGCCGCGTTTTGCAAAGAAGGAGATGTTCCTCGTCTTCGTGGACAGCTCCCTGCCAGCGGTACACCGAACGGATACCAGGCAGCACATTGCAGCAGGCGGCAAGATGTTCTTCCACCAGGGCGCGGGCGAGAGCCGATGCCTCCTGCAGGGAACCCGCCGTGATCCAGGCGATGCAGTATGTCCCGGTTGGTTCCGCCATATTCTACAAATATGCCTCCATCCGAACTGAGAAGCAATGCAGAGCCGTATCTCCCGCGCAGAGGCCCTGTCGGAGGCGGGAACTCCGCTTACAATCATCGATTTTCGGCGGGAAAGGGCGTTCGGGAAGGCTCACGGGAAATTATCTTGTTTTTGAGCCCCCGAAGGGATAAGTTTTTGAAGAGTTTTTGTGGAATTTCTGAGCCCCGATACGGATTTCGATGAGCTATTTCGATTTTGACGATTACGAAGAAAACTGGGACGAGTCCGGCCGCGGCAGCGACCGCAGCTATTCCGACAAGGAATTGTCGGAACTGCTGCAGGCGGCGCGACAGGGGTCGCTCAGCACGGATACTATAGAGGAAATCGCCGGCTACCATCTCGAGAAGAACAATTTCGAGGAGGCACTCAAGTTCCTCGATGTGCTGGTCGAGCGGGCACCCTACAGCGCGGACGCCTGGGAGCGCAAGGGACTCGTGCTCAATAATCTCGGTCGCTACGAGCAGGCGCTTGCCGCGTTCGAACAGGCCGAGGCCCTCAATCCCGCGGATCTGGAGCTGCTGATCAACAAGGGCATCACGCTCGACAATCTCGGTGACATCGAGGGTGCGATGAGCTGTCTCGACACCGCGCTTTCCATGGATCCAGAGAACGAGGACGCCCTCTTCAACAAGGGCATCGCCCTTGAGCACACGGGCAAGTACCATGAAGCGGTGTTCATTTTCAACGAGCTGCTTTCGCGCGACGAAGAAAACGAGGCCGCCTGGTATGAATTGGGATACTGCTACGATTTCCTCGAGAATCTGGAAGAGTCCCTCCGCTGCTACGACCGCGCAATCGATCTGGCACCGTTCAATCACAACGCATGGTACAACCGCGGTATCATTCTCAACCGCATGGGCGCCTACCGCAAAGCGATCGAAAGCTACGATTTCGCACTGGCCATTGATGAAGGCTTTGCATCGGCGTGGTACAACAAGGGGAACAGCTGTGCGAACCTGAAGTGGTTCGAAGAGGCCATCGACTGCTTCCGGAAGACCATCGAGATGGAGCCCGACGATGTGCACGCCTGGCACAATCTCGGCAACGCATACGAGGAGAATGACCAGTTTACCGAGGCCATAGATTCATATTCCCGTGCGATCAGCATTTCACCGAGGAACTTTGAATCGCTTTTCGGCCGCGGCAGCGCACATGAATCGCTGAAGAACTACGTCTCCGCCCTGAACGACTACAGCGCGGCCGTGCTCTACGCACCCGATTCGACCGAACTCTGGTATGCGAAGGCTGATGTGGAATTCGAGCTGGGGCAGATCGATTCGGCACTGCTCAGCATCGGCAACGTGCTGCGGCTCGATCCGGGCAACGCGACCGCCTGGGTGGATTTCGCGGAGATCAATCTCGAGGCCGGCCGCTACGAGGAAGGACTCCACGCAGCCGAGCGGGCGATCGACATCGGTGACCGGCTCCCCGAAGCGTACTTTTTCATCGCCGAAGCGCATCTGCTGCGCAAGGACCGCGACAACGCCCTCGAAGCGCTGCGGAAGCTTTCCGTCATCGCTCCCGACGGGAGGGACTCGGACGGGAATCCGCTGCCCGATCTGACATCATACCGCGAATACCGTTGGGTATTCAAACAGGGAAGGGAAGAATGAGCATGACCATGAAAGCGATTCTCGCAACCGCCATCCTGGCATTTATCGCGGCACTGTTTTTCTGGACCGGCGGAAACGCTAGTGAGGGCGAATGGCTCGGATTTTCCGACGCCGTGAAGAAGGCGGGGGAAACCAAGCGCATCGTGCTCGTGGACGTCTACACCGACTGGTGCGGCTGGTGCAAGAAAATGGACCGCGACGTGTACGGAGACAAAGAGGTGCAAGCCGTGCTGGGTGAGTATTTCGTGACCGCGAAACTTGATGCGGAAGCCGCGACAAAGCACCCGTTCCAGGGACAGACGGCCAGCGAGCGTGAAATCGCCAAGGCCTACGGCATCAGCGGGTACCCGACGACGGTGTTTCTCACCGATGAAGGCGAACCCATCACCATTCTGCCCGGATATATCCCGAAAGAGACCTTTCTGCAGGTGCTGGAATACGTACACAAGCGCCTGTACGAAACCCAGAGTTGGGAAGACTTCCTGAAAAGCAAAAAATCGTGACCGCATGCGCTGGTCCTGGTCCGGCTACGTTGTTCTGACCACGCTCGCCGCACTCTGGACGGCGGGGCTTTTCGCCGCGTCTGCCGCCCATGCAGGCGGATATGACGAGGCGGCCATTCTCACCCGCCTGTTCTATGCGCCCGTCTGCCATCAGGATATCGCGCGGAGTTTTTCGCTCTGGAACTGGCCGCTCAGCGTCTGCCATCGCTGTTCCGGCATCTATCTCTCGTTCACGCTCACACTGTTTGCGTTTCCAATGCTGCGCCGGTGGCGCCTTTTTGATTCCTTTTCCTTGCCCCGGCTTGCTATATTTATACTTCCGCTCCTGCTGGACTATGTACTCGACGTTCTGGGTGTCTGGCAGAATTCACCGTCCTCCCGCGCGATTTCCGGTCTCGTTGCCGGTGCGGGGCTTGCCCTGTTCACGCTCCCCGCGTGGATGGAATTCTGGACGGCGTGGCGCGACAGGTCAATCCTTCAATCTGGAGAGGTGTGCGAATGAACGACTTTACCACGATGACCAAACCGAGCAAGCTGATCCCCGTGCTCATCGGCGGCGGCGCGATGGCCGCCATCAGCGTCATCCCGGTGCTGAATCTGATCAACTGTGCCTGCTGCGCCGGCATCATGGGCGCGGCGGTGCTGGGCGTATGGTACTACAAGAAGAGTTTTCCCGAGGACATGGCGTTCACCGTCGGGGATGGCGCCGGTGTCGGCGCGCTCTCCGGGCTCGTGGGCGCTCCGCTTGCAACCATTTTCACGATGCTCGGCATGGGCGTGTTTTCATCCGATTTCACCCTGACGCTGCAGGACAAGCTTGACGAGGGGTTTTCCCAGGCGGAGATGCAGGCAACGGATCCCGCCGCCGTCGAATCGGTGCGGGAAATGTTCATGCAGCTCGCTGCCAATCCGGCGCTGCTTTTCATCGTGGGCCTTCTTTTCGCGCTTATCATCTACGTCGGATTCGGCGCGCTGGGCGGAGTGATCGGCGGCAACATTTTCAAGACGAAAATTATTCCCCCGCAGCAAATGCCTCCGATGGAGAACAGCGGCAGCCTTTGATGCGTATCATAGGAATGTGCTTTTTGTGAAACATCACTCACGGTCACGACACCGCATGCATCGAACAATATCTTTACTCCCGCTTTTTCTTTTCCTGCTGCTTCTCTCCGCACCAGTCCTTCACGCACAGAAGGGACCAGTGGCGGGTCAGCGGTACACGATCACCTACAATCCTCCTCCCGATTCCCCGCTCGCGACGGCGGAGCAGCTCACGCTGATCTACGTGTTCGACATGTGGAACGTGCGCTACGGAACGCGGCTGGCCCTGTGGCAGAACGTGCTGCGTCCCGACACCGCGCGCGTGCGTTTTCTTCCACTGCGCAAGGAGAAGGGGGGGTGGACGGGAGCGATCGACGTGCCTTCGACCGCCGCGCTGTTCTCGTACATCGTCGGCGACGGCAAGTACATCGACGGAAACAACGAACAGACATACACCTCGTATGTATATGACGCCGAGTGGAAGCCGGTGCGCAACGCGCGCTTCTATAACGTGTCCTTCCTGCGCCTTGCCGAGGCGGAACTCGGCACCATCGTGCAGGAAGCCGAACGGGAAATCACCGAATACCCCGAAAACTTCCCCGCGTACAATCAGTTCTTCAAGCTGATGCTCGAGCAGGGAAAGGGGAGTGCCCGCATCCAGCAGCGCATCGCCCAGCGTCTTGATCAGCTTGAACAGCGCTACGGCGCCGATCCCGAATTTCTGAACATGGCGGCCGAAACCTGGTACTACGTTTTGCAGGATCAGGAAAAGGGTCTCGAATACCGCGACAAGATTCCCCCCAACGAACAGTGGCCGCAGGTGTTTCGCATGTACAGCAGCGACTCGAAGCAGGAGGAGCAGCGGCAGAGGCAGCTGCAGGCCGAGCAGCAGCGCAACAAGCTGCTGAACAGCGAACTGCCCGCATTCAACCTCCACGACGAGGCCGGCAGCAAAGTCGCTTTCCCGATGACGGATGGAAAAGCGCGGGTGATGATTTTCTGGGCCAGTACGTCTTCCAATTCCGGACAGATGCTCGCAACCATCCGCGACGTGGTGTCGGCATTCCCCGCGTCCGCGGTGGAAGTGGTGGCGGTCAGCGTGGATCCCGAGGAGAAGAACGCCATCGAGCAGTTTACCCGCGAGGCGTATCCATTCACCCTGCTATTCAATCAGGGAGCGACACTGCAGATGCTCGGGGTGGACAGCATTCCGATCACCTATGTGATCGACGGCCGCGGCTTTGTGCGCAACATTCTCGTGGGCAACGTGCCGGCGCACGCCGGTGCGCTGCGCTCCGCGCTTCGCTCCATGCTGGAATAATCCCGGAGTTCCAGCCCTTCTTCCCTCCGGCACGGCACGTGCCGTCGAAATACATACCAACCCTCGCGGAGGATCGTCATGGCAGAGACGCGCATCATCGATATCAGTACGCCGCTCGACGAACGCACACCGGTGTACGCGGGCGATCCGGCGTTCACGCGCACGATCGTCGCGTCCATCGACGACGAAGGGGGCGGGTATAATCTGTCGACGCTTGCGATGAGCGCGCATTCCGGAACGCATATCGACGCGCCCGCACATTTTCTGGCGAAGGGGAAGACCATCGACCAGATTCAGCCGCGGCGATGGCTTTCGACCGCGGTGGTCATCGACGTCGACGGTATTCGACGGATCCGGACGGAGGATCTCGAGCGGCACGGAATTCGAACCGGTGACTCGGTTTTGCTCCGCGCCAACGCGAAGCGTCCGGCGGACGCCCATCCCGACGACTTTTCCTCCCTCAGCCTCGATGCCGCTGCCTACCTGGTATCCAAAAAAATCAATCTCGTGGGCATCGATGCCCTATCGATAGAGGCCTACGACGATCCCTCCTGGCCCGTGCACAAGAAGCTGCTGCGGAACAATATCCTCATCCTCGAGGGCCTGCGGCTGCAGCACGTGGCTCCGGGCCGCTACACGCTCATCGCCACGCCGCTGCTGATCACCGGGGGAGACGGGGCGCCGGCGAGGGCCCTGCTCGTCACGCGCACGTGATGAGCAAACGACGAATAGGGCGTGTGCAGACGGTGTTCCGATATTATCGGAGAAAGCTGTATTTTACAAAGGCTGACGCATTCCCTCCGATGAAGCATTTCCCGGAGTATTGCATTCGTAATTCCTAATTCTTCCGTATTCTCCTACTGAGGTTTTCGATGATGGTTGCTTCGAACTTCCGATGGTCTGTTGTGGCGGCGCTTGTCCTGCTGTTTTCCTTCACTCCTTCATGTCCGTTGTACGCGCAGGCCGCGCATACGCAATGGGCGCAAACGCATGAAAGTGTGCGGCTCGATGCAGGGACGCTGCTGCGTCCGGTCAACAGCCTGAGCAAGGCCGTCGTCGCTGCCTCCCCCGCGGTGATCGCGCGCCAGGTGGGCAAGGCCTCCTTCGACCAGCTGCGTGTGGGTGGCGATGTCACGCTCGCGCAGTTCCCTTTGCCTGACGGTTCGGTGATCGATCTCGAACTGCGCGCCTTCTCCCTTTTCAGCGAGAATTCGCGCATCGTGTCGCAGACCTCCCGGGGCGAAGTGCGCCGCGCCATTCCCGACGTGCGCCTGTATCGCGGACGCATCCGCGGCGAGGCCTCCTCGTTTGCCTACATGGCAGTAGAACCCGAAGACATGACGGGAAGCGTCACCTATCGCGGCGTGGAATACAGTTTCTCGACACGGCTCGCGGGTCTTCCGACAGTCGGAGACCGCGTGCTGAATATTTTCGAAGCGACGGATGAAATGAAGGCGTTCGACTGCGGCGTCGAAGACGACGCCATCATCGACGACGTGCTGCGCGGCATGCCCGCGGATGTTTCCGTGCTGAAGGCCGGAATGGATACGCTGCAGGCGAAGCTGGCGGTCGAAATCGATTTCGATGCCTTCCAGCATTACGGCGGCGTCACACAATCCGAAAACTACGTCACCAGTCTGATGGGCTACGTCAACGCGATCTACGAACGCGACGTCGCCGTGACCTTCGAAATTTCCTACATGCGCACATGGGAAACCGACGATCCCTACAGCGCCGCCAGCGACGATGCCGCGCTCAACACCTTCACGGAGTACTGGCGCGACAACATGGACGATGTGGACCGCACGCTGGCCAGCCTGATTTCGCGCAAACCGATTTCCGCGAACGGCGTCACGCAGGGACTCGCCTGGGTCAACCAGCTTTGCAGCCGCACGCATGGATACGCCTTCGTCAAACTGTCGTCGAACAATGCGAATCTCGAAGGACACGCGGGCGTGTGGGCGCATGAGCTCGGACACAACTTCGGATCCCCGCATACGCACTCCTGCACCTGGAATCCGCCGATCGACTCGTGCTATACCGCGGAACCCATCCGCAACCAGGCGCCGTGCTTCGGTCCGAATGACATCCACCTGATTCTCGGCGGCGGCGAACTGATGAGCTACTGCCATATGCGCTTCGGCAACAAGAATGTGACAAAGGAATTCCGTGACCGCACCGGTGCGCTGGTGCGCGGCAATTCCGAGCGCGCGCTGTGCATGAACGTGACCAGCGTGGTCCGCAACCTGACGCTGCTTACGCCCACCGGTGGCGAGTCGCTGTGCGCGGGTACGACATTGAACATCACCTGGGACGCCCAGGGCAACAACGATTTCAGCATCCTGCTGTCCGACGACGACGGCGCAACGTACGGCACCGTGCTCGTCGACAACCTGCCGCGCAGCCAGCGCAGCTGGGACTGGACCGTACCATCCGATTTCCCCGTTCGTGCCACGTATCGCATTCGCATCATCGATAACAAGCTCAGCGAACTGCAGGACGAGATGGAAGCGAGCTTCGAAATCCGTGAAGGCACGGTTATCACCGATCAGGTGAAATGGCGCAATGTGTGCGTGGGTGAAGGCGCATGGTTCTACGTTCGCGCGATGGGCTCGGGCGATCTCACCTACCAGTGGAAGAAGAACGGCACGGCCATCGACGGCGAGACCGGCGATGAACTGCAGCTGCAGAACCTCCAGATGACGGACAATCTTTCACTGTTCACCTGTGAAATCACGGGCGAGTGCGGCACCATTGAATCAGAACCCGCACTGCTCAAGGTATTTACCAGCGCGGTGATCCTCAAGGATCTCGAAAACGACACCACCTGCATCGGAGGCAGCGCGCAGTTTGAAATCGAGGCCGAAGGGTCGAACCTGTCGTACAAGTGGTTCTATCGCAGTCCCGGTGGCGTGAACAAGACGTTCGACGTCAATTCCCCGGTGTACACGATCACCAATGCGAAGCAGGAAGACTTCGGCTCGTACTGGTGCGAAGTGACCAGCAGCTGCGGAAAGACCACGAGCAAGATCCGTTTCCTCATCGTGCCGCAGAACTCCGTCGAAATAATCGCTCCTTCGGTGTGGAATCAGATACTTCCTGCCGGATCGCAGTACAAGATCGGCTGGAAGCAGTTCTGCCTGACATCGGTCAAGATCGAATACTCCACTGACGGCGGTTCCAACTGGAGCCTCATCAGCGGCAGCTACGCAGCGGCGACGGGTGAGTATCTCTGGAACGTCCCGGTGGTGGACGCCGACATGTGTTTCATCCGCATCTCCGATGCCGACAATACCACGACCACCAACCAGTCGAAGCAGTTCAAGATCAAGGACATTCCCGTCTACAGCCGCAACCTCGACGCCGTCGGTTTTAGCTGGGTCGCGGTCGCGACGCCGGCGGAATCACCGCTGAAGATTTTCAACACCGGCCGCGCGGACCTGCAGGTTACCGGCACGACGCTCACGGATATGAGCGGTGGTCCGCTGGCCAACGTGACGGTCAAGAACGGCGCGCCGTTTACCGTCGCTCCGTCCGGCGAGTACGAACTCATGCTCGAATTCACACCGGCGACCGCCTCGCGCATGGAAGGCAAGCTGATCATCACGCACAACGCGGCGGGCAGTCCCGACACTATCGCGGTTTTCGGTGAGGGTTACATCTCCACTGCCACCGGGGACGTGTCGCGTCCGCTGCATCTGGCGCTCGGGCAGAATTACCCGAATCCCGTCTCGCTCGCGCAGGGCGCGCACACGCAGATCGTTTTCGATCTTCCGCGCCGCGCCGGGGTGCAGGTTGCACTGTTCAACGTGCTCGGCCAGCAGCTGCGCACGCTCTACAGCGGCGACCGCGAACCGGGCCGTCACGTGCTAGGCGTGGATCTGAACGGCCTCGCTCCCGGCATGTACCTCTATCGTCTCACCACGGGCACCGAGGTCATGAGCCGCGTGCTGCACGTCGTGCGGTAAGAGAGGCGACGGAGGAGTAAGGGAGGAGAGGGTACAGAGTAGCGGAGAAGAGTGTTACCGCGGAGGTACGCAGAGGCGCACAGAGGATGTTTTCATGTGTCCCATCTCGGATGCTGGCGGGTTTGACCCGGCGAGAATCGGATGGGTTTGAAAAAATCCTCTGCGCGCCTCATGCGCCTCTGTGGTAAAACTCTTCTCTGCGTCCTCCGCAACCTCCGGATACTTGCTCATGCATTACCCCGTGCTCGCTGATATCATCATCATCTTCGCCCTGTCGGCGGTGGTGCTGTTTGCGTTTCATCGGCTGAAGATTCCGCCGATCATTGGGTTTCTGTTCACAGGGGTGATCGCGGGTCCGGGAGGTTTGGGAGCGGTGACGGCGATCGCCGAGGTGGAAGTGCTCGCGGAGATCGGTGTCATTCTGCTGATGTTCACCATCGGACTCGAATTCTCTCCCCGCGAACTGATGAAGATGAAGAAAGCGGTGCTCGGAGGCGGGGGACTGCAGGTCGGCCTATGCGTCGGCGGAACCCTTCTCCTTTTTCTTGCCCTGGGCCTGCCCCCCGCCGTCGGCACTTTCGCCGGCTTTCTCGTCGCGCTCAGCAGTACGGCGATCGTGCTCAAGCATCTGCAGTCCGAGGCGCAGACCGAGAGTCCGCACGGACGCGCCACGCTCGGCATTCTCATTTTTCAGGATGTCATGATCGTCCCCATGATGCTGCTCACGCCCATCCTGGCGGGCACGGCCGAGGGCAGTATCGGCGTCGAACTTCTGCTTCTTCTTCTCAAGAGCGTCGGTGCCGTGGCGCTTGTCCTGTTGGCGGCGCGCTATGTCATTCCATCGCTGATGCATCAGGTGGCAGGAACAAGAAATCAGGAGCTGTTTTTCCTCTTTGTGATCGCGTTGTGTTTCCTGGTCGCCTGGCTGACGTCGAGCATCGGTCTGTCACTGGCACTCGGCGCATTCCTGGCCGGCATGATCCTGGCCGATTCCGAGTATGCGCTTCATGCGTTGGGGAATGTGCTGCCGTTCCGCGATCTCTTCACCAGCTTTTTCTTCGTTTCGGTGGGCATGCTGCTGAGTCCGGCATACATCCTGGCGTATCCCGTGACGGTACTGCTGCTGACGGCGGCCGTGCTGCTCGGGAAAACAGTGTTCACCACCGGAGCCGTGCTTCTGCTCCGCTATCCGCTGCGTACCGCGCTGTTGACAGGGCTGGGACTCAGCCAGATCGGGGAATTCAGCTTCATCCTCTCCCGCGTGGGAGTGGCCGAGGGGCTGATGAACACGGAATATTATCAGCTCTTTCTTTCGGTGTCCGTCCTCACCATGGCGATGACGCCCGTGATGATGCACATCGCTCCGGGACTTGCGGAATTGCTCGGCACGGGGCGGAGAAAGGAGGCCGGTTCAGCGGGAGGAGCGGCAGGAGCGGGAGGGACGGGAGGAGCGGGTCTGCTGATCGTGGGCTATGGACTCAACGGCAGGAACCTCTATCATGCCGCGCAATCGGCGGGGATTCCTGTCTCGATCGTGGAAATGAATCCCGATACCGTGCGGCTGGAACGCAGTCATGGCGTACCGATACAGTTCGGGGACGCCACGCAGGATGGCGTGCTTCTGCATGCGGGATTGCGCGAGGCGCGCGTCGTGGTGATCGCCATTTCCGATCCGGCTGCCACGGGACGCATCACTGAACGGGTACGACATCTTCGTCCCAACGCGCATATCATCACACGCACGCGCTTCACTTCCGAGGTGCCGCGTCTCTACGCGCTCGGCGCGAATGAAGTCATTCCCGAAGAGTTTGAAACGGCGGTGGAGATTTTCGCGCGCACGCTGCGCAGTCTCGGCATCGACGAGGAGGAAATAAGATCGCAGGTCGCCCGCCTACGCAAGGACGGTTACGCCCTGCTGCGGGGCGAGCAGCAGTGAAGGAAAGAAAATTCTCTGTGCGCCTCATGCGCCTCGGCGGGAAAACTCTTCTCCGTGCGCTCCCTGACCTCCGAATACTTGCCTAGAATTCTTCCGTCCCGAAATTATCCCGCTGCGGTTTTTTTCCTTCCTCATCCGGGTTCCCGTTGTTGATGCTGTAGCGGAGGGTGAGCGTCAGCATGGGACCGTCGGCCAGGTAATAGCTCCAGGTGGTGAAGTCGGGACCCGCGGCCGTCGATTCGCGTTTCCCAGTGTGGAGTATGTCGCTCACGTCGAGGATCGCCGATAATTTCTTCCCGAAAAATTCCTGCCGCAGCGCGGCGTTGACGACGACGTATCCTTCCGTGCGGCCCTGCGCCGAAACGGAGGGACTGTTGTAGCTGGCGTTCGCCTGCAGAACGGTGGTCGGAGCGAGGGAAAACGTATTGTTGAAGCGGATGTTCCATGTGAAGCGTTTTTCCGCAAAGGAGATTCCACTGAGTTCCCCTTCCACGCGGTAGTCATACAGGTTGCCGAGCAGGTACACATCCCAGAAATTCTCCACGTTGGCGTTGAACATCAGCTCCACGCCGGTGGAAAACTCCTGTCCCACGTTCTCGACCGTACGCAGTGTGATGTTGTCACGGTAGACGCTGCGAACGAATTCCACCTTGTTGCTTGTCGCGCGATGGTATACTTCGGCGGAGGCCAGCGTGGACCCGAGATGCGTCTGGAACCCCAGTTCGTACGAATCGATGTACTCGGGTTTCAGATCCGGATTTCCGCGACGCACAGTGAATGCGTCGGACCAGGTAAGGAACGGCTCGAGATACCAGCCGCGCGGGCGGTCGATGCGGCGCGTGTAGCTGGCCATGATCTGTTCGGTGGCGGAAATGCCGTAGGACATGTGGACCGAGGGAAAGAGGTCCCACCGGTTGATACTGAATTCCGCCGCACTGTCTTCGAGGGTCACGCGACGGTCCGTGAATTCGCCGCGCAGTCCCGCCTGCATTCCCCAGTCGCCGATTTCCATCGCGTACATCGAATACATGGCCTGTACGTCGCGATAGTAGTCCGTCGAATGTCCGTATTGCGGCAGCAGATCGTAGACGCCCGTGGCGGCATTGTATTCCGAAAGCGTCGTGATGTCCTTCGAATCATGCATGCTCGCCTGGTAGCCCGCTTCCAGCTTGTCGGTTTCGTTGAAGGGAAGCACATAGTCGACGCGGGCCTGTATGCGGCTTCCCGGACCGTCCTCGGTCGCACTGCGGCCGCTGACCAACGCGCGATCGAGTCCCAGCAGTTCGTCGGTGCTTGTCTCTTCCCCATCCCCGTGCCGCAGGGCGAACTGCGCGGACAGTTCGTGCCGCGGTGTCTCGAAGCGATGGCGGTAGTTGAGATCGACGGCGTAGAAAGCCCCGCCTCGGCGGGAATCGCCGATGCTCAGGTGTGAGAGACGTGTGCTTTCCGGCACCGTGTATTCCTCGTAGTCCAGTTCCGACCCGTGGGAATGGGAGCGGTCGCCATAGCGCAGGCCGAGATTGACATTGTCGCGATCGGTGATCGGCAGTTCGAGTCCGCCCCGGAAGCCATAGGATTTGTGGCGGCGATGACTGCTTCCATCGGAGAGATTGAAGAGAGTGGAACCCGGGGAAATGAACTGCCGCTCCTCGCGTTCGGTGCCGGTCTGGTTTTCCTTTCCATAATCCGCACCGAAATAGACGGAATAGGCCGACTTTCGCATTGTCAGGAGAAAGTCGCCGCGATAATTGTCGTAGGTACCGGCGCTGAGATTGAAGAGTCCGCTTGTGCCGGTCTTCGCATCCTTTTTCATGATCACGTTGATGATCCCCGCCATGCCGTCGGGATCGTAGCGCGCGGAGGGATTCGTGATGATCTCGATATTCTGGATGGAACTGGCGGGAATCTGCTGCAGCGCTTCGGATGCCTCAAGGGCGGAGGGCTGTCCGTCGATCAATACCGTAAAGCTGCCGCTGCCGCGCAGGCGCACGGTGCCGTCGAGGTCGACGGTGACCGAAGGCACGTTCTGCAGCGCATCCACCGCGGTACCGGATGCGGCGGTCAGCTGGCGGTCGACGTTGATCACTTTTTTATCGATCTGATATTCCACCGGAGCGCGTTCGGCGTTGACCTCGACTTCACCCATCTTGATCGCCACGATTTTCAGGTGAAGATCGCCGAGATTCAACTCCTCCGTTCCTCGGATATGGATGCTGTTTTGATACGCATCCTCATACCCGATGAAATGGATCGCGAGGTAGTACGTCCCGGGGGCGACCTTGTCGAAAATGATGCGTCCTTCGCGGTCCGACACCGTACCCGCCACCATCGTACTGTCGCTCACGCGGTGCAGCACGACGTTTGCGTATTCGATCGCTCCGCCGCCCACCTCGTCGATGATGCGCGCGGTGATGCGTCCGCCCTCTTCGGGACGCGCTCCCTGCGCGAACAACGGAGTGTTGATGATCGTCAGTATGAAGAAAGCAAGAATGATTGTCTGTATGGAACGCATGAGAATTTCTTTTGTGGGGATTGAAATAACGTCTCCGCTTTCTCCCGTGGAGGATGAGCCTTCAGGCTCGTCCCGTTTGCCACGGGAATCGGAGCAACGGACTGTGAAACACAAAGACGCCGTACGGGCAATTGCGCACGAAGGCGCAAAACGAAACATCATGTAAGATAAAAAAACCTCCCGGATTCTGGTGTACGGATCGGAGTGCCCTTGGAGTACGGCGCGGAGGGGGATAGGAACGACATGAAGTCTTGCACACGTGGGCTGTTTCCTCGCAAACCACGCGGATTTCAGACTTGCTTGTCATCCAAACCATGCGTATGCTTATGGCAATATTTGAGGATCGAAAAGTCTTAATACGATGTGGATGGGTGCCATGAGAACATTTCTGTTGTTTCTGGGGTGTCTGTTTTCGATCTCTCAACCGTTTCTCATTGCGGCATCCGGGGATAGACCGGCGGTCACCACTGTCGGACTCCCACGGCTGTTCATTCTCAACGAAGGCCAGTGGGACACGCGTATCCGCGCGGCGAGCTTTGGCGTCGGACCGACTATCTCGTTTGGCGCTGGCGGGTACAGCATTGGAATTCCAACGAAATCGATCTGTACGGAAGTATCACCTTCAGTGGAATGGCCCACGATGCGCTTCCGGAAAGCTGGCAACGGGATGCGATTGTCTCCCGGGGCAGCATGGAAAACCGGGATGCGATACTACGATGCACGCATGCGAGGGACAGGCACCACAAGATTTCCGCAGTATCGCTCTCTGCGCTATGAGGAAGTCCGACCGGGCGTCTGTGTCGAAATCGAAGGCGGGTCGGGGAGCCTTCTGCACTCTATTTCTTTCAATAACCTGCACGACGGCTCTGATCTCCTGCTCCGCTTCGATCATGTGCGCCGGGAGCAGCTTGCGGTTGTGTGCGATGGCGGTGGCGGAGGTGCCGTCACCATGCGGGAGAGTGCGGGCGGGGTCGATGTCGCCGTTACTCCTCCCGCTGCGCCACGTCCCTTTACCGTCAGCATCGGATTGAATTTCTTCTGGGGCGGATCCAATGATGAAGAGGAGGTATCGCTGGAAATCGACAGGGCGGAGCACATCCATGTGGCGGGCGTGACGCGGTCCGTGGATTTCCCGCTGATTCCCACAGGCCAACCCGAACCAGTCGGCTTCGGAATCTATGCGATGGAATGTTCCGCGGACGGCAAGGACATCTTCTACAGCACCTATCTCAATATTTTTGGCAGCCAGGAAGCGTATATCGCGATCGACCAGCACGACCGGCTTGTGCTCGTAGCGCAATCCAGCTATCTCGACAACTTGGCGACTCCCGATGCGCAATACCACTGGGCGACAGGCACGGGACTGTTCATCATCGACAGCAGCGGTGCGATCGCGTACGGATCGGGAATGCCGGAGAGGACACTGAACTATATCAATGGGGTCCGCTCCGATGGGGGAGGCAATATTTACGTGCTCGCACATTGTGACACGACGCCAGGGTATATCACAGCGGATGCGCTGTTCGCGTCGAATCAGGGCGAGCAGGACGGACTGCTGCTGAAATTCGATGCAGAAGATCATCGACTGCTCTACGCGACCTGTCTTGGGACGCCGGGCGAGGATTGGTTCGACTCCTTCGCGATTGATGGCTGCGGGGGGGTGGCGTACGTCAATTCCCATTTTGACCCGAACGCCCAGAATCCGGATTCGTCGGCACTCGGCTGGTACATGTACGATGTCGGCCGAATTTCATCCGATGGTCGTCGATTCATTTTCCGCCGAAGTTTCTCGGGCGGCCGCAAATATTCTCTAGGATGGCTGACACAGGGCTGGTTGGGGTTGAACAATTCGCGGTTGATCGATTTCGACCGGGACGAGAACATGTATTTCGCATCCGCGACAAGCGACGAGCGTTTTCCCGTTGTCGGCGGCACCTCTTCCATGCCCGGAAGCGATGCCGATATAGTAATTGGAAAACTCTCCCCTTCAGGCGAACTGCTGTACTCCACCTATCTTGGAAGCCAGTTCCATGATTTCGTCTCGGCCCTGGTTGCAGACAGCTGCGGCCGAATACTCGTGCACGGAGGATTCACGGATGACAGGGTCACACCGCCGGTCTTCCCGCTTGTAAATCCCCTCTATACGGACGGCAATCATTTTCTGGTCTCAATCGATTCACGGAGCGGAATGCTGGAGTTCAGTACTCTGCTTCGTTGGACTGATCTTCATTATGGCGGCGATCTCATCCTTGCTGGCACTTCTGCGTATCTCGTTGGTGCGACGGACGATCTCTTCGGACTGCCGCCGACTCCGGGATTGCGACCGTTCGCGGGACCATATGGCGGCGTTGATGCCATGATCACCCGGATCGACCTGCCTGAACTTTGCCCAAAGCCCCGCTTTCCCCTGCCGAGAAACGGTGTCGCGGAACTCGCGACAACTATAACTTCTTTAGATACAATTCGGATCGATGTCCGGCGACAGATCGTCTCACCGTCCGCCGTGCTTATCTCTGCTCGTATTCGCAATCTTTCAGATCGCTATCTGGCGGATTCGATACAGTTCATAGTTGATGTACCCAGCGGTCTGAAGCCGCTTGCGGGATCGCCCGCGCTTTCCCATACAGCCGGGAGTCCCGCGCCCTTGGATAGCACGCTGATCACCTGGCGGCTCCAACCGGATCTTGACGGGATCAACCCGGCGACAATGCTGCGAGGAGTGCTGATTGGAAGCAGCGGAGGAGCGTGCCCGACCCCGGTGGAACTGCCATTCGAGATTCCGGTCGTTTATACCGATGTTCCGGATGCGGAATTCCGCTGTCAGCTTTCCCTCTCATCTGCGTTCGCGGTAACGCCCGACACGACACGTCTCTCGCTTGACAGCATGCTGGTGACGCTCCGCATCAGCAATATCTCCAACCGCACGGGAAACCTGCACGCAGCGATTCTGCGTATCCCGTCGGGAATCGGCATGACCCTGCTCGCACCGACCGACAGCCTCGTCGTACCGCATTCTCTCCCCGGAAACAGCAGTGTCGAACTGCAGTGGCTGATCGGCGTGAAATCCTGGCCCTTCGGCCGCCCCTCGAGCCTCGCCGCCGTGCTGGTCGACACCTTTGGGCTCGTGGTAGCGGAATGCGAGCTCAGAGAAGACATCCCCGGCACTTTCGGCAGCATCTGCGCGCTGGAAGTGAGCGATCCCATTCACGTGCGGGCCGATGACAGCACCTTCGTGCCGGATCCGGTTCTCGCCATGCTGCAGATCGATAATCCCTGCGATTCGTTGCGTCCGTACCACGACCTGCGGCTCGATCTTTCCTCTGCGCCGCATCTGAAACCTGTCACGGGAGAGAATCTGTGGCGACCGCCGTTCACCATCGAGGCCGATTCCTCCCAAGGCTTTTCGTGGCAGCTGCGCGTCTTTCCACCGCCGAATCAGAACATGACGGAAACCGTCCGCGCGATCTACAGAACGAATTCCGACACCACCGAACGCAGTTGTGCATTCAAAGTGCGTATCCTCCGGCTCGGGGCGGACATCGATTGCGCGGTCGTATGCGCGGATTCGCTGTTTCTCGACGGTGCGACCGCACGGTTTACCGAGGACACGCTCGCGGTGCGCGCCATGGTCCGCAATACGGGAAGTCTCGCGCAGGAGATACGCGACGTGCTGCTCACCGTTTCACCGGCCGGCGCGGCACAGCCGCTCGATCCTCTGCTGCGCAGCCTCCCGGCTCTCGGGCCCGGGAAATCGGATACAATAAACTGGAACCTGCATGTCCCGGTGCTTCCCGTCCCCCACAGCATTCGCTTCGATGTCACCGTGACGGCAGCGAACGGCGGCACCCTGAGCAGCTGCGCGAAAAATGTGTTCGTTCCCGCGCCTTCGTTCGCCTGCACGGTACAGTCGCCGGATTCGATCCGCTACGACCTGTCGACGGACAGCTACGTTCCCTCTCTCTTCGAGGTTACCGCGCAGTTCGAAAATCGCACGGATACCGTCCTGACGAATCTGCGCGCGGCGCTCGATACCTCGATTCTGCAGCGGGCGCGTCTCCTTGATGCTGCGACTGCTGAGCAATTCCTGCCGCAGCTGCCGCCGCGACAGACCTGGGACGTGCGATGGACGCTGGAGCCGTCGTGGGCGGACCGTCCTTTTGACCAACGGCTGCGGGTTCGTTTTTTCGCAGACGAGCTTCCCGCCGGGACAATTTGCGAGCGTGTCGTCTCCATCGATGGTGCGCCGCGCACGGTCTCGCTTCGCTGCGAAACCGCGGGGCACGACAGTGTCTGGGCGGACACATTCTACGAAGCGATGATCCCCGATCCGGTACAGATCCAATACACGATTCACAACGAGGGTCCCGCTTCCTCATCCGGCTGCTCCATCGCCATTCTTCCTCCGCCCATGCTCGAACTGATCGCGGGGGAGGACAGCATCCGGCTCGTTCCGGCCCTGCTTCCCGGAGAGTCCTTTTCCGCGGAGTGGAAGCTGCGCATCATCGAAGGGAACGTGACGCTGGAACCGTGGGTGATTCGGTGGCAGAATGACTGCGAGGGGCTCTCGGGCAATCCCGCCTGCGAACACCGCCTCACATTTATCGACCGTTCTCCCGCAGGAGTAGTGCTGACGCCCTGGCTGCTGCGCTTCGAAGCGGAGCGGGGAGGTCCGCTCCCCGCCGCCCAGGATCTGCAACTCTGGACCGGGAATGGCGACATGACGCGATGGAACGTGACGGCCATCGCGCCGTGGCTCGATGCATCACCGTCTTCAGGTGCGGGGCACACAATCATGTCCGCGGTGCCCAACACCACGGCGCTGACGCCGGGCGCGCACAGCGGAACGCTCGCGCTTTCCGAGCTTCCCCTGAGCTCGGGGCAGATTCAGGTGATATACGACATCCGCACGAAACTCGGGACGGCGCGCGCGCCGGATGCGGCGGACCTGCGTATCGGATCATTGTATCCGAATCCTGTGCCGGCCGGCATGCCGCTGACGGTGGGCTACCTGGCTGACCCGGGCGCGTCCGTTCGCTTCGAAATCCACGACCTGCTCGGACGCATACGCAGCACCGCTGCGCAGGAAACAACGGCGAGCGGAGCGGGCAGTCTCCGCATGCCGACTACCGGATTGCAGCCCGGCACCTACCTAGTCGCATTACGTTCCGGCGGACACGTGGATGTGCGGCTGCTCATGGTGATTCAATAAATCCAGCTTCTCTATTGCATAGCGTTTGCAATCCCGATCACGTTTTATCATGTTGATGCATCCCGAATTCAGCGAACCATTGAGCCTTTTCGCAAAACGGCGGAACGATCTGATCGTCGGGAAGGAGGCGAATGGTCGGCCGCAGCAGATGCTGGACGCTGTATGATGTAATAACCGGATAGGAGCGGAGAACGAGTAAATGTGTATCCCGATGCGAACACGGTCCGACTGCGAAGGGTCAACCGCGCCCGAGCGCACCCCCAGGTCCTTTGTCGGTATTGTTGCCCTGCTGTCGATCCTTCTTCTGTTGCAGTGCGCTGCCGGTTTTGCGGCAAATCGGAACGCGCCTGAAGGACGGAACGCGCCGCCGGTTGCAGTGGATTCCGTTCGTACCGTCGCGATTCTTCTGTTCGAGGGTGCGGAACTGCTGGATGTGGCGGGACCGGCCGAAGTGTTCATTGTCGCCGCGGAGGGCAAAGCGTTTCGCGTCATCATGGTCGCGGAGAGCACCGCTCCGCTGCACACCATGGGAGGGGTAAACATCACTCCGGATTATGGTTTCGCCGAAGCGCCGCGGGCGGATGTCATTGTCGTGCCCGGCGGCGATATGCAGAACATCTCCGAGCGCGGCATGCAATGGCTGCGCACGGCATCCGAAAAAGCAGAAATCGTCATGTCCGTCTGCATGGGTGCCTTTGTGCTCGCACGTGCCGGCATGCTGGACGGAATCGAGGCGACGACCCATCATTGGGGCGTCGATCGACTCGAGAAATTGGTGCCCGGTTGCAAGGTTTTGCGCGACAGGCGGTTTGTCGACAGCGGAAAAATCATCACGACCGCCGGCGTCACCGCCGGGATTGACGGCGCATTGCATGTCGTCGGCCGTCTGCTCGGGTCCGAGGCGGAACACTGGACAGCGGTGGAATGGATGGAGCATCGCGGCGGAGGGGCGACGGAACCAGCTCTCGTCAATGGCGAACGGGATCGCTCGTCCCCACTGGCGAAACTCGCGTTCATCACCGGCAGGTGGAGGGGAGAAATGAAAGGCAGTGTCATCGAGGAGAGCTGGAGTGTGGCGGAAGGGGACAACATGATGGGCATGTTCCGCCTGGTCAAAGAAGGGGAAGGTGTGTTCTACGAATTCATGACCATCGAGATAGCACGGGACACACCGGTATTGCGCATCCGGCATTTCAGCCAGGGGCTCGTCGCCTGGGAAGAAAAAGACAACATCGATGAATATCCGCTGGTGGAACTCACCGCTTCGCGCGCTGTGTTTGAGAATGAGGACAGCGGTATGCGGCTTGTCTACGAATGTCCTACTGCGGAAGTCCTGACGATCACCCTGGAGACGACGAAGGAAGGAAAAAAATCGCAGACGGTGTTTTCTTTCCACAGAGCGCCCTGAGAATGATCGGCATGACACACTTCCGCAGGGACGAGACAGGAAATCAACACTATGGACAAAAGGAATACAGATGGAAGCAAGAAACGTACTTGATACATGGGTCGCCGCAGTGCGCGCAGGCGACACGGACGCAGTTGTCGGAATGTATGGAGAAGGAAGCATACTCCTCCCCACCTTTTCACCGCATCGCATTGTCTCCGTCGCCGATCTCCGCGGCTATTTCGATGCACTGTTCACTCGTGAAGAATTGAAAGTCGAGCTGCATGAAGCCTCGCTTCGCTTTCTTCCCATGAGCGGCACCGCGTACGCGATCGTCGGAATCTATTCCTTTTCTTTCGTGGTCGATGACGACCGGCTGACGTTCCCGTCGCGTTTTACCTTCGTGATAGACACCGCCAAGGACGCCCCCATCCTGCATCATCATTCATCGCAGGTCCCGCGGACGTTGTCGTAAGATGGCACCGAGACACACCTCCTGAACACACATGCAGGGGCGCAGCATGCTGCGC
>JACZJN010000032.1 GCA_014860565.1 Bacteroidota bacterium | reverse complement strand
CATCCGACCATAACGGGCATCAAGCGTCCGGCGCACGACAGCAGCGAACTCAACAACCGCATTCAGCTGGTGCGCGATCTCTTCGATCTCGAAGTGTCGATGCGCGCCGGGAACGAACAGAAGAACAACCTCGATCCGCGGAACGACCGCATCGAACAAGAGGACGACCAATGAAAAAGACTCTCGTCATCGGCACGCGCGGCAGCGCGCTCGCCCTCTGGCAGGCAGAACACGTCAAGGCGCGGCTGGAAAAACGCTTCCGCTCGCTCGAAGTGGAACTCCGCATCATCAAAACCAAGGGCGATAAGATTCTCGATCAGTCACTGTCAAAAATCGGAGACAAGGGTCTCTTTACCAGGGAAATCGAGCGCGCCCTGCTGGCGAAGAAAGTCGACATCGCCGTGCACAGCCTGAAGGACCTGCCGACCGAGACGCCGGCGGGACTCACGATCGCCGCGATCAGCGAACGCGAGGACGTCAACGACGTGCTCATTTCCTCGAAGTGGAAATCCATCGCCGATCTGCCCGAAGGCGCGGTGATCGCGACCGGTTCGCTCCGGCGCACCGCGCAGCTTCAGCATTTGCGTCCCGACCTCCAGATCATCGACATCCGCGGCAATCTCAACACACGCATGCAGAAATTCGACGCGTCGGAGTGGGACGGCATGATGCTCGCCTACGCCGGCGTCAAGCGTCTCGGCTGGGAACACCGCATCGCGCAGGTGATCCCGACCAGTCTCATCCTGCCCGCAGTGGGACAGGGCGCGCTGGGCATCGAGATCCGCGACGGTGATAAAGAGACCGCGAAATACGTCGCCGCGCTCAACGACGAAGAAAGCGCCGCGGCGGCATATGCCGAACGCGCGCTGCTGCGCACGCTCGAGGGCGGCTGCCAGATCCCGATCGGCGCCTACGCTCGCCGCATCGGCGAGCGGCTCACCCTCGACGCGATGGTCGCTTCGATTGACGGAACCATCCGGCTCGACACGCGCGGCACGACCCGCGACTTCTCCCGCGCAGCTGATCTTGGCGTGCGCCTGGCCGAGAAGCTGCTCGCCAACGGCGCACGTGAAATTCTCGATGCCATCCGCGGCGCGGAAGCGTAAGAATTGACCGCTGCCATACATACGGACACAAATTCGCCTGCAGCAGACACCGCAGGAACTGACACGAATCCCCCGCTGAAGCAGACTCCGGGCCTTCGGGCCCTCCTCGATACGCGTCCGGCATCCGCCCACGCTTTTATCAGAGTGCTGAAGCGTGCCGGTATCAGCGTCCTCAACGTGCCGATGATCCGTATCGAAGGCGTGGAAAAGAACGACGAAATTACCGCGGCGCTCGAGAACCTGCATTCCTACGACGCGATACTGCTCACGAGCATGAATGCGGTACGATTCTTCGCTGCCCGGCTTCGGGAAGCAGAGATCGAACCCGACATGCTGCCGCCGGTATTCGTGGTAGGACCGAAAACGGCCTCCGTCGCGAGGCGTGAAGGATTTTCGCTGCAGACGCTGCCCTCGGAATCCTATGGCGCAACACTGGCGGAAGAACTCCCCGACGTGCGCGAGCGCCGCTTTCTCCAGCCCTGCTCACAGATAGTGAGAGAAGAAGCAGCGGTTACCATTCGCGAACGCGGCGGATCCGTCGACCAGCTTGTGGTGTACCGCACCTTGCCGCCAACGGAAGATGACGCCGCGCGGCTTGAAGAGCTTGTGAAAACGGCGGCATACGACAGCGTGGCGTTTTTTTCACCGTCCGCGGTGCGGCATTATGCGGAGCTGCTTCCGGAAGAAACGCGCCCGTCCGTCACCGTCGCCGCCATCGGACGCACGACCGCAGCCGAGGCAGCCGCCTGCGGCATCGAGGTGGATATCATTCCCTCGGAGCAGACCGCGGAATCGCTCGCGGAGGCGATCGTCGGGTGGACCCGATGAATATTGTGTATTGTGCATTGTGTAGGGGCGCAGCATGCTGCGCCCCTACAAATCGATAACGAGAAGACATTTTTTAATCATAAGTACCCGAACACATGACCCAACTTCAGAACGACCTTCTTCTCCGCGCCGCACGGCGTGAAGCGACCGAGCGCACGCCGGTGTGGATGATGCGCCAGGCGGGACGCTACCTGCCCGAATACCGCGCGGTGCGCGCGAAGTCCGATTTTCTCACGCTGTGCAAGACGCCGGAACTGGCGGCGGAAGTGACGATTCAGCCGGTGGATATCGTCGGCGTGGACGCGGCCATCATTTTCTCTGACATTCTCGTCGTCCCGGAAGCCATGGGCATGGAACTGCTGGTCGAGGAAGGCAAGGGCGGACCCCGCTTCCCGGATCCCATCCGCACGGCCGACGCGATCGCGAAGCTCGCGGTTGACGGCGCGGCCGATCGCCTGCAGTACGTCTACGACGCCCTCGCGCTCACGAAGACGCAGCTCGAAGGACGCGTACCCCTCATCGGTTTCGCCGGTGCGCCGTGGACGCTGGCCTCGTATGCGATCGAAGGCGGCGGCTCGAAGAACTTCGAAACCATCAAGACGATGATGTACAATGAGCCCGAACTGCTGCACACGCTTCTCGGCAAGCTCGCGGGCGTCGTCGGCGAATATCTCGTGCGGCAGACGCAGTCCGGCGCCGACATCGTGCAGATCTTCGACACCTGGGCCGGCGCGATGACGAAGGACGGCTTCCTCGAATTCTCCCTGCCCTACATCATGCAGATCGTCGATTATGTGAAGGAGCACAGCACTGTGCCGGTGATCGTGTTCGCGAAGGGCGCGAATTCCACCTTCCCCGAACTCGCCGACTGCGGCGCCGACGTGCTGGGACTCGACTGGACCGTGGACATCGGCGAAGTGCGCGCGGCCGTGGGCAACCATGTCGCCCTGCAGGGCAACCTGGATCCCGTCGCGCTGTACTCCTCGCCCGAAAGCATTCGCGCGGAAGTGCGCCGTATACTCGAATGGTACGGCAATCATCCCGGACACATTTTTAATCTCGGCCACGGCATTCTCCCCACCGTACCAGTGGAGCATGCAAAGGCAATGATAGACGCAGTGAAAGAAATCTCTATGGAAATCCGCGCCGAAGAGAACGAATAATCAGCATTGGACACGAAAGGACAGGCATGAGCACGGCAATACATCAGTTTGACGGCATCGACACCGAGCTGTTGAAAAAATATTCGCGGCCGGGTCCGCGCTACACCAGCTATCCCACGGCGCCGGTGTTTTCCGAGGATTTCACCGCGGAGGAGTATCTCGCTGAGGTGCGGAAAACCAACGGCGAAGGCCCGCTGCCACCGCTGTCGCTGTATTTTCACATTCCCTTTTGCGATACGCTGTGCTATTTCTGCGGCTGCAACATGATGATCACGCGCGACCGCGAGAAGATCAACAACTACGTGCAGTACGTAAAAAAGGAGCTGGACCTCCTGCGTCCGCTGATCCGCGAAGACCGTCCCGTTGCGCAGATCGCCTGGGGCGGCGGTACGCCCACCTATCTGCATCCCGATGAAATCCGCGAACTCGCACAGTACACCAAGCAGCTTTTTCCTTTCGATCCCGACATCGAAGCGGGCGTGGAAATCGATCCCCGCGAAATGACGCGCGACCATCTCGTCGCGCTCAAGGAAGGCGGCTTCAACAGGATTTCCATGGGTGTGCAGGACTTCAATCCCGCAGTGCAGAAAGCGGTGAACCGCATTCAGCCCGAGGACATGACGCGCGAAGTGCTCGATTGGGCACGCGACCTCGGCTTCATGAGCATCAACCTCGATCTGATTTACGGCCTGCCGTTTCAGACGATGGCGACGTTTGAGGAAACGCTTGAGCGCATCATCGACATCGATCCGGACCGCATCGCCGTGTTCAACTACGCGCATGTGCCGTGGCTGAAGAAGCACATGGGTCTGATTCGCGCCGAAGATCTGCCCACGCCCGAGGAGAAGCTGCGCATCAACGTCCGCACCATCGAAATGCTCAACGCCGCGGGATATGTGTACGTCGGCATGGACCACTTTGCCAAGCCCGACAACGAGCTGGCCGTAGCGC
>JACZJN010000002.1 GCA_014860565.1 Bacteroidota bacterium | reverse complement strand
GTTGAAAGGGAAATGGCGATGCGGGGAGGAAAGGCAGGAGGCAGGAGGCAGGAGGCAGGGCAGGAGGCAGGAGGCAGGAAGCAGGATGTGTAGGGGCGAGCCAACGGCTCGTCCATTGCAGGAGGCGAGCAGGCCATGAAGCGGTAGGGTTTCCAGAGGTCGTCGACGTTGTGGACGGATTGCGCGATGAAGGACACACGCGACGGACGGCGGGGGACGCTGCGCAGCGTCATGCCCGCGCGTTCGGGTGAATGATCGCGCTTGCGGTTATTGCAGGCCAGGCAGGCCGTCACGAGGTTTTCCCAGGTATCCTTGCCGCCATGGGAGCGAGGAATGATATGATCGACCGTGAGCGGTGCGGTGGTCCCTCCGCAGTATTGACAGCGATGTCCATCGCGCCGCAGGATATTCTTTCGCGACAGCATGATGTTCTTGAATGGCACGCGCTTGTAATGGGAGAGGCGGATGACGCTGGGAAAGGGGTAGGGAGCGTTGACGGTGTGGATTTTACGGTGGGGGTTCTCGATGACGATGTCCGCTTTATCGAGGAAGACAAGAATGACGGCCTTCTGTACGCTGCACACGCTGAGTGGTTCGTAACTCTGGTTCAGCACGAGCACGCGACCGCTGATTGACGAGGTTCTCTTCTCCGCGACTTCGAAGACCTGCTCCGTGATAGTGGAATATCAGAATAACTTAGCGGATGCAATCGAGAAAGGCAATGCCAATTCAGCGTCTCGCAACGCGGCGGAGCAGGAGGCGGATTTCCACAACTTCCTGCGGCAGGAAGAAACCACTTGCCCACAGGAGTCCGAAGAAGATCACGATGAGCAGCGACTGCCACACCATGGCAGGGAGAAATGCCGGTACGGGGAACAGGTACCAGATCAGCGCGCTTACGGCGAGGGCTCCGCCGATGCGGAGCAGGCGGCCGATCTCGTAGCGGATGGGATAGATGCGGCTCCCCGCGATCGCGTAAAAGACGGCGATGCTGAAATACGCGGCAAAGGTCGCGAAGGCGCCGCCGTAGAGTCCCCAGACCGGGATGAGCAGGAAATTGCTCACGATGTTCACCACGGCTCCAAGCGCGGTTGCGTAGAGAACGTGCATGGTCTTCCGCTCGATGTAGATTCCCGCGTTGAGAATCTGTCCTATGCCCGCCCAGAGATAGCTGAAGAGGATGATCGGCACGATTCCGAGACCACTCCAGTATTCCGAGGGAATCAGGCTGCGACCGCCGGGCAGGGGAATGCGAACGATGTCGCCGATGAAAACAGACAGAGTCAATACGATCACCGCGCCCACAAGAACAAAGTATGTAAGCACCCGGGCGAAGAGGCGCTTGGCATCGTCGTTCGACGCGAGTTGCAGATAGAACGGCTGCCAGGCGTAGCGGAACATGGTGACCACGAGCATCATGAAGATGCCGAGCTTGTAATTCGCACCGTAGACCGCGACGGTCGACCAGTTCGTGAGTTTCTGCATGATCGGCTTGTCGATGATTTCGATCAGCATGATCGAAATCGCGCCCGGCATTGTCGGTAGCCCGTATACCAGCAGTTCTCGAAGCAGCCGGCGGTCCATCCCACTGCGCCCGTGCGAGAGGATGGTCGGCAGGAGGAGGAGGGTCGAACTGAGCGAGGCGATAACGCCGGAAAGGAAGACCGTGCTCACCGACCAGCGCAGCACACCGATGAAGAGGACGTTGAGTCCGACGTTTATGACGATGGAAACAAGTTTGACCATTGCGAAAAACCGCGGTCGCTGTCCCATGCGCAGCGCGGCGAAGGGAATGATGTTGAACGCGTCGAGCGCCACCATGGCGACGGCAAGCGGGACGATGCCTCCGAAGCCGGCATCGATATCCAGCACCGATTGAACCTGCGTCCCCAATGCCACGATGAGCGCGGCGAACAGTACCGAGGCGATGCCGATGAACCAGAGAGAACTGCTGAATACACGGTTTCTCCGCGGCGTGTCGCTGCCTGCGACGAAGCGCATGTAGGCGGGCTCGAGTCCGAAGGTGAAAACGGCGTTCAGAAAGGCGATGTACGAATACACAACCAGGACGATGCCGTACTCCGCCTGGGGCAGGGTATGCGCATAAAACGGCACGAGGAGGAAGGTGATGAACCGTCCCAGCACGTTGCTGATGCCGTAGAACGCGGAATCCGACGTGAGTCGTTTGAGTTGCTCTTTCACCCGCACAAGATACGCAAGATGAAACAGAGAGAGAAAGAACGCGCGCTGCGGGCATAGTCTTTTGCTGCATGCGCCGCGATTTCATACATTGGGATATGTTTCATCTTTGCAGAACGCGCCCATGAATATTCTTATCACCGGCGGAGCAGGTTTTATCGGTTCGAGTATCGCGGACGCGTACAGGGAGCGCGGACATGAGATCGTGATCGTCGACAACCTTTCGACCGGAAAGTTGGAGAATGTGCCCCGGGGCGCTGCGTTCTATCAGATGGATATCAGGGACGAGGGCTTCGCCGATATCGTGCGTGAACACAACATCGACATCATCAATCATCACGCGGCACAGATCGACGTGCGCCGGTCGGTGGAAGACCCCCGGTACGATCTTTCCGTCAATGTTCTCGGGTCACTCAACGTCATCGAAGCCGGTCTGCGCAACAGCGTCCGCCGCATCGTTTTCGCCAGTTCGGGCGGCGCGGGCTACGGCGAGCAGGAATACTATCCGGCGGATGAGAAGCATCCCATCGCCCCCTGTTCCCCGTACGGCATCACCAAGGTCACCGTCGAGCGCTATCTCCATTACTACCACATGGTGCACGGCCTGCAGTACACCGTTCTCCGCTATACCAACGTGTACGGTCCACGTCAGAATCCCCATGGTGAGGCCGGGGTCGTCGCGATTTTCACCGACAAGCTGTTGCGTCGGCAGCAGCCCGTGATCAACGGTGATGGCCTGCAAACACGCGATTACGTATTCGTCGACGATGTCGTGCGGGCCAATGTGTTCGCCCTCGAGATGGAAGGCAGCGACACATTCAATGTCTGCACGAACGTCGAGACCACCGTGAACACCATCTTCCGCGTTCTCAACGAAGCGCTCGATTCCCCTGCCGATGAAAGACACGGCGAGGCGAAGGCGGGTGAGCAACAGCGCAGCGTCTGTTCCTTTGAAAAAGTCAAGTCACGTTTCGGCTGGGAACCCCAGGTCTCCATCGAGTCAGGCCTTCGGCAGACCGTCGCCTGGTTCCAGGAGCGATTCGAAGACGACGAATAGTCGGCAGTCGGAGCTTCCCTGCCGCCTCGTTTTCCCCGGCGATGCACCCCCGCGTCCCCTCAACTACTCTGAGCGTTAATATCGGATGTGAATCATTCGCACGGCGCGTGAATATAATTCACGCGAATAGTACGAATATCGGACACCTTGGCGTTTTTTTAAGAAAAAACGCCGATTTCCGTTTGGCATGATTTGTGAACATTTATTATCGATTGATTTATCCGCTTCTTTACCATAAGCCTGCACGCATTTGCTGAGTACATCAGAAACGATCAAGGATCTTGAGGTATTCGAAGGACGCCGCCTTCTGCGCGATTTCTATCATGAGCGCAGAGTCAAGAATGCCATCGAGATCAAGACGCTGCTCGAATGCTGGAAACTGTGCCGTCGGGGAACCGAAGTGCACTTCAGCGACGGCAGGCGGGTTCGTCTGGAAACAAATCTCGGCGTGCGTCTTGGAACCCGTATTTTCCTCGAGGAGATCGTAAGCCGGAATCATTATAATCTGATTCAGGGCCTGGTATATGCGGGTGCAATGATCGTGCTGGTCGCGGTTGCCTTGTATCTCGCCGGGTCGACACTCTGGATCGCCATGGGCGCCTTTCTGATTGAAGCACTTTTTCTGCTTTTGCTCGCCATGGTGACCGCGTACAGTCCGGTCGACGATGCGCCGTCGAGCAGCGGTTCACTCGGTCTCTCCGAAAACCTGCTGACATCGATCAACGGCTCCATCCACGAGATGACCAACGCGGTTTCCGATCTTTTCCGTCTTATTTCGCAGGCTGACATCCGGCAGGATGTGCTTCTGACCCGTCTCACGGAGAATATCAGCAAGCTGAACGCGGAAAGCACGCGCAAGTATTCCGAGAAGCTCGAGCAGACCAACGCGCTGCTGCGCGAACTCAACGAGAATTCCCGCGCACAGCTTCAGGGCATCATCCAGCAGCAGCAGCAGTCCATGCAGCAGACCCGGCGCCTCATCGGTCTGATGGAACACGGCGATGAGGAAGAAGCGTGAGCCGGCTTCATGCTTTCCTGGAAGCTCAGGCCCGCCACAGCTTGCGCGGCAGCGCCGCGGAGGTTTGACGTGTGGCACAGCGAAAACGTATCGACATTTTTTTCATTCTCTACCTCACTGCGATTCTCGGATTCGTCGTGGTGTCGAGGGAACGCGACAGGATTGATGAAGGAATGCACGCTTTGAACGAACAGATCGTCCGCACGTTTGTCCCTCCGGTCCCGCTGAGGGCCGAAAGTGACACGTTGCGCTGGTACGTCGACGCCGATTCGAACGGCATCGTCGTTGGCAGCCCACGGACGTTCCGCACGAAAGTGTTCGTCTCCGACATCACGCCCGACGATGCTGTATCCCTGACGCTGCATAGCGTCCTGCACGACGGCCGTCTGACAACGCCCGACATCGTCGCACTCGGAAGCCGCAGTGCGACAGGCGATATTGCAGATAAAACGGTCTTTTTCCCTGTGGCAGGCAGGTTCCCGCGCACCGGCACGTACCATGTCAATGTCACCGCGCGCACCCGCCGCGTGCAGGAAACATCCTCGGGAGTCTTCGTTTACCGCGACACGGAGTTTGACACCACGCAGGTCACACGCGAAATGATCAGCTCGATCGAGCAGGCAGGGCTCACCCTGACCGTTGTCGTCGAAGACACGTCTCTCGATCGTCCGACTTCCCTGCAGGGATTGAAGATTTCCGCTGAGCGAACCGACATCGCCTCCGCCGTGGGCTTCGAGGAACAGAATGCACTCACCGTCAATCTCGGCTGGGCCTCGCCGTCGGTGACAATTATTCGTGGTGGCGGGCAGCTTCGTCCCGTGCGGAGAAATGAGCACAGCGTGGAATATATATGGAGTGGCACCGTCTCCAGTCTGCCCGACACGGTGGAGATCGAAGCACACGCCGCGCGTGGCGCGGGTGGCAAGGATATAGCGCGTGTCATGTTTCCCGTCGTGGGTGTGCAGCCATTTCTGCGCATGGCGCCGCCGGAGCTTGCGTATGCTGGCGAGGACATCAATTTCGACATCGGAGTGGAAGGTCTCGACGACGCGCAGAGATACAGCTGGCGTTTGTTTGAAGAAGTGGGCTCGGGCGATCCGTCGCTGAAGATGGAAGGTCGCGGCTCCCGGGTCAGTTACCGTATCCCGAATTCCTACGCAGACAAACGCCTGCTCGTCGAGGCCCGATACAGCGGACGTCCATATCGGTTTATCTCGCGCACCTCGTACGCATCCGGAAGTTCCCTCTTTGCGATCCCGGTGCTCAAGCCCCCCACGCGGATCGAGATCCAACTGCCGGCGCGCGCACCGGCGTCTTCTTCCTTCCGATTTTCCGTGTCGAAGTACAGCGATAGCCGTTTTCGTGGAGAGCAGCCCGTCGATCGTCTGGTCGACGTGCATGTCGAGCTCATAAATGAAAACGGCGACAATCTGGCCACGGACGTCTGGATGGTGCGCAAAGGAGAATTCGAGTTTTCGCTTGAAAATCGTGCATCCGTGCGCAAAGGCGGGGAGCGGGTGATTATCCGCATTCTTGCCGGAGAAAGCGCGGAACAGAGAAGCATTCAACTTTACTAGCCATGAAAAGGTAGACGAAACATGTCTGTGGGATTTGACTTGAATATGATGTTTGTGCGAGATTGTTGTGATAGTGAATGCGCGACAGCCTGCATCATGTCATTTCGCCCGCCGACCTGTGCGGTTCCCTTTACGGCAGTTCATGCAACAACGCTTCAATTCGACACAGTACATATTCAAATTAACAGTGTCCCGCTCCCGGCGGTGACAGCTCATCCTATGTCTTGTTAGGAGGTTTTCCTTATGAAGAGTAGTGGATTCATTCGCCACCT
>JACZJN010000031.1 GCA_014860565.1 Bacteroidota bacterium | reverse complement strand
GCCTGGTCTCCACCGAACTCGGTCTGCCCACCATTCCGCGGCTCTCCGAAGACGCGGTGGTCGCGCGCGACCTCATGTTCACCGAATACGTCAACGGCTGTTACCACCTGGCACATATGTCCACTGCAGGGGCGGCGGCGGCCGTGCGTGCGGCAAAGGCGAAGGGCGTCCGCGTCACCAGCGAGGTCGCACCGCATCATTTCACGCTGACCGATGAAATCGTGCGCAGTTACGATTCGAATACGAAAATGAATCCCCCGCTGCGTACCGCCGATGATGTACGAGCGATGAAGGAAGCGCTGCGCGACGGCACCGCCGACGCCATCGCAACCGACCACGCCCCGCACGCGGGCTTTGAGAAGGAAGTCGAGTTCGTGTACGCGCCATTCGGCATTGTCGGACTCGAAACCGCGGTTGGACTTTCCATCACGGAACTGCTGCTCGAGAAATGGCTGACCCTGCCGCAGCTGATCGAGAAGCTCTCGACCAATCCGCGCCGCATTCTCCGCCTTCCGGAAATCCGCATCGCGGAGGGCGAGCGCGCCAACCTCAGTTTCCTTGATCTCGATGCGCAATGGGTGGTAGACGCCGCCGCGTTCCGTTCGAAATCGGGCAACACTCCGTTTCATGGACGCGCGCTTACCGGCCGCGCCCTGGGCATCTTCAATAACGGACAGCTGATCCTGCACGGTTGAAACGTTTTCCCTGGCGGGAAGGGGCATGGAACTCCACCGCTAGCCACGATGTATACTAGGAATGCGTCAATTTCCAGATTTTCAACAGAGAGGAGATCCCATGAAACAGATCTTGCCACTTCTTGTCCTCATACTTCTCGTTGCCTGCTCGTCCAAGCAGGAAGATCAAAACACCCAACAGACGGGCACAGCCAGCGGCACGATGGCTGGCGAGGTCATCAGCGCCGACAACGGGTATATCATTGAAAATGCGGGTATCGCGGCTGACAACGACGCCGTCGCCTTTTCGATCAAGGGCGTCGTCAAGCTCAAGGAAGCGACCTCGCAAGTGATGATCGTACGCACCCAGAGCACCGATGGCAATGCGACCGAGATGCTCGTGCTCGAATTCCCCTCCTTCGCCGAAGGTACCGCGCTCGACTACGTCGCCGGCAGCGACAAATCCACTTTCTGGATTTTCGGCCTGAATGCCGACAAACAGGAGATCATGCGCCGTACCGGGGCGGTCGAAGGCAATCTACGCCTGGTCAAACTTGCCCCCGCACAGAACAGCATGGGCCTCAATCGCGAAGTGATGGACGGGACGGGTGAAATGGAGATCGTCGTCTCCGGCATCGACAACGGCGGCCTCGCCGTACCAGCGGAAAAGAAATACGCCGCGCGCTATCAGCTCCCCATCATCACGCTCAATGAACTCGCGCGCATCAATCAGCCCATCTAAGTCCCCCGACTTTTGTATATTGTGAAGGGCAGGCCCGGCGCCTGCCCTTCCTTTGTCTCATCCGGAAGCAGCTATGAGCATGTCCGCCCCAGCGGAGCAGCGGCCCGCCATTTCGGTGGTCATCGTCAGTTATAATGTGCGGGATCTGCTCGAAAACTGCCTGCAATCGCTCTATTCCGCCCTGTCGGGGATAACCCATGAGGTGTTTGTCGTCGACAACCGTTCCGACGACGGTACAGTGGAAATGGTGCGGAGGCGCTTTCCGCAGGCACTGCTCATCGCCAACGACGAAAACCTCGGCTTTGCCCGGGCCAACAATCTCGCGCTCGCAGAGGCACGGGGCGAAACCCTCCTGTTGCTCAATCCCGACACGCTCGTGCAGGAAGACACCGTCGCCACAATGCTGCGGTTCTTCCGTGAAAACCAGGACGTCGGCATGGCCGGCTGCCGGATCATCAAACCTGACGGCAGCCTCGAAGCAGCTTCCCGCCGCAGCTTCCCGAGTCCCTGGGTCTCTTTCACGAAACTCAGCGGCCTCAGTGCGCTGTTCCCCCGCTCTCCCCTCTTCGCACGCTACAATCTGACCTATCTCAGCGAAGACGAATCCTACGAGGTCGACGCCATTTCCGGGTCGTTCATGATGTTGCGCCGCGAGGTCTACGACAGCATCGGCGGACTCGACGAGTCGTATTTCATGTACGGCGAGGATCTCGACTGGTGCTTCCGCACGCAGAAGGCAGGATGGAAGCTGTATTACGTGCATTCCACGAAAATCATCCATTACGGAGGCGAAAGCACCAAGCGCAGCAGCATCGATGCGCACGCGGAATTCTATCGCGCCATGCAGGTCTTCGCGCGCAAAAACCTCGGACTGTCGGCCTTCAGTCTCGGCGTGATTTCCATCGGCATCCGCCTGCGGCTCGCGCTGGCCCGCTCGCGCCATACTGTTAGTCGCAGCCTGCCACTGCTCGCCGACGCACTCACGACGGTACTGGCCATGCTCGCGGCGGAGTTCATCCGCTTCGGGGGGTTTTTCCGTTTCCCGGAATATGCCTATCCGACCGTCTACATCGTCGTGGTGCTGGTCATGTGGCTGGGATTGCTCATCTCGGGCGCTTACACGCGTGAGCACTACCATATCGTGCGCTCTGGCCTCGGGGTACTGCTGGCCTTCCTGATTCTGTCGTCATTGACTTTTTTCTTCAAGGACTGGGGCTTCAGCCGCATGGTCGTCGTGATCGCTGGCGGACTGAATCTGGCCCTGATTCCCGGGAGGCGCATCGTCGGGTCGCTTGTCTCGCCAGGGCAGCGCGAGCACCCTGTGACCGGCCGGCGAACGCTGCTTGTGGGACTCAACGAGCAGACCCTCGACGTGCTCCGTCGCCTCAAGCGGCTCGATGAACAGAGCTACCACATACTCGGACTGATAGACATCAGCCGGAGACGTATCGGAGAGATCGTCGATGCCGTACCCGTGCTCGGCAGTGTGCAGAACATCGGCAAGGTCATCGACGAGAACGACGTCACCGATATCATCATCGGGCCCGACACGCTGCCGTATTCTGAAATTCTCTCCATGATCGGACGTACGCGGGGCAAGGGCGTCCATTATCGCATCGTACCACGCAGCATGGAGTTCATCGTCGGAAAAACCAGCGTCGACCAGCTGAGCAGCGTGCCCCTGCTGGATTTTGAGTACAATCTGATGAAAAGTTCGAACCGCGTGCTCAAGCGCGCGCTCGACATCATTTTGTCTTTGCCCGGCATCCTGTTAATTTATCCGTTTGTATCCCTTCTTTCAGATCGTGCGCATCCCGGACCCATGGCACGCTTTGTCTTCGGTCTCCCCGATGTCCTCATCGGACGAAGGAGCCTGGTGGGATACGACCCGCGGTACCTTCACGCCCCGCCAGATGTGTATCTGGGCAAGCCGGGGCTGACGGGCCTGGCGCAGTTGCGCTCCATCGAACGGCTGACCGAGGAGGAAGTACTCGGGACCGTAATCCAGTACGTACGCAATTACTCGGTATTTCTTGATATCGAGATTCTGATCCGTACGCTGCTGATGTTTGTTCTGAGAAAAAACTGATATAGAGGTGACCGAGAATGGCCAAGACAGTACTCGAATTTGAACGCCCGATCATTGAACTCGAACAGAAGATCGATGAGATGCGGCGGGTAATAGACGATCTGGATCTCAACGATGAAATTGACGCGCTCGAGAAACGCGTCAACGAGCTGCGTTCCTCCGTATACGGCAATCTGACGCGCTGGCAGAAGGTACAGCTGGCACGCCATCCGGACCGGCCCTATACGCTCGACTACATAAAGCACATGACCACCGAATTCGTCGAATTGCACGGCGACCGTTACCACGGCGACGACCACGCCATTGTCGGTGGCTTCGCGCGGCTCGAGGATCAGACCGTGATGGTCATCGGCCAGCAGAAAGGCCGCGACACCAAGAGCAACCTCTTCCGCAATTTCGGCATGGCAAACCCCGAGGGTTATCGCAAGGCGCTGCGTCTGATGGAACTGGCCGCGAAATTCAATCGCCCGGTGATCACGCTCATCGACACGCCGGGAGCATATCCCGGTCTTGAGGCCGAGGAACGCGGGCAGGCCGAGGCCATCGCACGCAACCTCTTCGAAATGGCCCGCCTTCCTGTGCCCATCGTCATCGTCATCATCGGCGAGGGCGCCTCCGGTGGCGCGCTCGGCATAGGCGTGGGCGACCGCGTTCTGATGCTGGAAAACACATGGTACAACGTCATTTCCCCGGAATCCTGTTCGAGTATTCTCTGGCGCAGCTGGGATTACAAGGAACAGGCGGCCGAAGCCCTGAAACTCACCGCACCCGACCTCCTCGCCCAGGGCATCATCGACCGCATTATTCCCGAACCGCTCGGAGGCGCGCATCGCAACCATATCGAAGCGGCCCTGCTGCTGAAATCCGCCTTGATCGAGGAACTCAAGCCCCTGCGCTCAATGAAGCCCGACCAACTGCGCCGCAACCGCATCAAAAAATTCGGACAAATGGGAGAGTTTTCCTCCTGATGATCCCCGTCTCCCACGATACAACCATCCGTGTGCGCTACGCGGACACGGATCAAATGCAGATTGTCTACAACGGCAAGTATTTCGAGTATTTCGAAGTCGGCCGTACCGAGTTGATGCGCGCGCGCGGATTGACGTACTCCGCGTTCGAGGAATCCGGCACGCGGCTGCCTCTTGTCGAAGCGCACTGCCGCTTCCACGTCCCTGCCCGCTATGACGACCTTCTCATTATCCGAAGTGCAGTACGTGAGATCCCGCGCTCGACCATGCGCGTGGATTATGATTTGCGCCGCGAGTGCGACGGGATATTGATCGCGACCGGATATACCACGCACGCATTTCTCGACATCGCCTCGCTCCGACCCATCCGTCCCCCCGCTCTTTTTCTCGATACCCTCTGGCCGAATCGCTGATGATTCCCCACTTCAAGTCCATTCATATCAACTACTTCGAGTAGGCCTGAGGCAACCGGCCGTTTTCAGGACCGAGCATTCCTCTATTCTGACAGAATTGTAAGCCCCGATTAAGCCTGCTGTAAGTTGCCGCAACTACTTTGCGTTGTGAATGCTGGAGTAGTTCCAGCGGAAAAGTACAGCAATGCTGAGGTACGCTTGCATATGTGGAAGAATTGATGACATGAAGTTTTTTACTGGCATACTGTGTTTGCTGGCGAGCACCATGCTCAATCCCCAGCCGGTCCAGGCTCAGACCGGTTTACCCTCCCAGATCGAGATGCTTGCATCCCTCAGATCCGGCAACCCTCAGCGTGTGACCCATGCCCTCGAAAACATCAAACAGGACGCGCTCGCACAGACACTGTATGCCAACCTGTACCACGTTGCCGGATCTGAGCCCTCCTCCCAGATTGAAGCGTCCGCCGCAGCCAAGGCCCTGGGCTTTGTGCTGATCGTCGGACTTGACGACGGGCTGACCCCGTTTTCTCATGAGACATTTTCCTCGCATCTGTCGCGGCTCGAAACCCTGCTACTGAACATCGATCCCGCAGTAAGCAATGTCGCGGAAGAATTCCAATGGCGGGCGGTCGAGCTGATGCAGTTCGCCACCGCATATGATTTTTATCGCGCAGCGCGCGGCACTACGCTGCCGAGGGCTGAAGAGCTGCTCGCGCAGTTTGCAGACAACGCCGTTCAGCAGCTCCGCAACAATTTTGTCGTGCGCAACAATCTCTCGCTCAAACTTGCCGCCGCGGCAGGCTATGCAGCGCTGATGCTTCGCGGCGAAACCGTGTCGGGAACGCAGTACACGCCTCAGGAATGGTTCGAGACCGCGTTTAAGCATATCGAATGCACGCTCTTTGATTATCAGAGCAATGCCGACGGATACTACGGATACAGCGAAGGTCCGTGGTATTTCCGTTACGCGATGCAGAACCTGATCCCGTTTTTCCTGGCAATCGATGTCAGCTTTGACGGAGGCGCTTTCCAAGTCGCGGGGAAGAGCGTCACAAGTCCGCTCCGGGATCCGAAATATCTCCGTCTCTTTGAATGGATCGCCACCCTGCGGATGCCCGACGGCATGCTTCCGCCGTTTGAAGACACCTACGTCCAAGCCTGGTTCCCCGAGGCAGCGACCGTCGCCACGGTACAACCCGACGCCTTGTGGCTGGCGTGGACGAACTATGAAAGCGCCGGTCATGAACTGGATTTGGCGCGGCTTTCATCCGAGCTTTCACGCAATTTCGATACGAGGGTTGAGTATCTGCTCAACGAAGCAGCACCCCGGCAGACCCTTTCGCCGCTTCCCCTCTCCCGGGTGTTTCCCGAGGCTGGTTATGCGGTGTTTCGAAGCGACTGGACATCCGACGCGACCTATTTCGCCCTCATCGGCAAGCACGGCATCGCCCGCACCCACCGCTCCCCCGTCGGGAGCGGCCACAAGCACGCGAACGAAACGGCATTCGTGCTTCACGCAGGTGGAGAATTACTGGCGATCGAGCCGGGCTATCACAGCAGCACCGAGCGCGGGGAACTGGTATTCGGCAAAAACCACAACATCCTGCTCGTCGATGGCAAGGGACCCGACAGCACTTCATGGGGCACCTCTCTCTTCGGTGTCGATGCGTTCATGTCCGACACGCTGACCTGTGCCGACGCAGGGATGGTCAGCATCCGTACTTCGTACGAGGGCGCCGAAATCGAGCGCCGCGCGGCCGTTCTCGGAGGCAATTTCATCGTACTCGCCGACCACGCCAGCTCCGCCTTCCCGCGCCGCTTCACACATCAGCTGCATGGCAACGGCCTCGCCTGTGCAGGGAGCTATTCGGCGGACTTCACCGCACAGCGTGCGGATTGGACGCGCAACGCAATGTCGCTGCACGCGATGGTAGCGAGTCCCGATGGAATCCCCGCCATGGAAAGCGTCACCCGCACGCACGCACCTGCGGGTCGTCAGTTCGCCGAGCACAGCGCACTGTATTCGACGCGCGTGGGTACTGATGTAGTGTTTCATACGATACTCAGCGCCGCTCCGACCGGGCAGGCCATCACGGAGCGCGTGCTTCAGCAGGGAGACGGACTGTCGGTGCTTTCCATGGAGCGCAACCAGCAACAACTCCTATCAATTCTGAATGCGACCGGTGCCGAAGTGTCTGCCACCCTCCCCGTGCTGGGGAGTGTCCGCACCGATGCCGTCGCATTGCATTGCATCCTCAATTCTGCTGGCAGGCCGGATGTGTGGATGCTCGATGAAGGCAGCGTAATCCAGTCTGACGGCCGGATATTGTTGTCTTCATCATTAATTCTGCGCGCCGTCGTCGCGTTCGACGGCAGCACGGTGCGGTTGAGCGTTCGCGGCGAGGCGCCTGCGACGATACAACTGCGCGTACCGAATACGATTGCGTCGGTGAGTGGCGGCATCGCCCACTGGGAGCTCTCCGGTGCGATGCTGCAGCTCGACCTGAATGAGGCCAATACGGATGTCACGGTGTCGTTCACATCGGTTCTCACCGACGCGGATCCGCTCGCGGCACCGCCTCTTCAGCCGCTGCTGTCCGTGCCGTACCCGCAGCCAGCCCGCGCAGGTGATGCAATCACCTGCAGCTTCACCGTACCGAGGGCCGGATATGCCCGCATCAGCCTGTGGGATGCACTGGGGCGCCGTTGCCTCGCCGATCAGGGTTCCGCCTACGAAGCAGGGACGCATACGTTGCGCCTCCCGACCACTGGCCTGGCGCCCGGTATGTATTTCGTCCGCCTGCACTCAGGCACCGAGGTGCAGCTGCGGCGTCTGATGATTCAATAATGAAAGAACCGGAAGTGATGATGATTCTTTTTATAGAGGAGTAGGTCCAATGATCAGTCAATCGTTACCATCCAAGCCCCCTGTTGCCTGGGCGCTCGCCTTCACGGCGCTGATAATCGCGGCAACGTTGTTTGGCGGCTGTTCAGAACCGCTGGCGCCCGTTCTTCCCGAATGGGATATCGACGCCAACATGCCGCTGATCAACCATACATATACCATGCAGGAAATGCTGCAGGAAACCGACATGCTCCGCATCACACAGGACGGGGATCAGGTGCTTGTGGTAACACAGCGCTACCCCGTCGACGCCATAAGTCTCGCAGACCATCTGCGCATCAATGACTATGAGTTCCGTGCTTCGGAAACGTTCGACGTGGTGCATTTTGAAATTCCCGACTACCTCGATCAGCAGCTGAACGTATTCACGCTGTTTCCCGATCTCCCCAAGGGACAACAGACCGTGGGTTCGATCCGCAACGATCTCGGTGTGAGCATCGCCATCGACACGCGTGAATATTTTGAAGAGATGGTGTTCGCCAAGGGCAAGCTCGGACTCGATTTCATCAACAGCACTCCGGTACCGCTGCGGCTCGAAAACATCCGCCTGCTCGATGCAGGAGGCAGCACGCTGGGGCAGACCAGCTACGCAAACCTCATTCAACCCGGCCAGCGCATCACACTGCCCTCGATGAAGCTAGACGGACTCAAGCTTACCAACAACATGCATCTCGCATTCAACGTCTCCTCACCGGGCAGTGGTGGGAAAATGGTGGACGTGACGAGTGCGATGAGTCTGGGTGTCAAGGGCGAACTCGCCGAAACCGACATCCTTTCGGTGCGCGGTTTTGTACCATCGCAGGATTTGAGTTATTCGCGTATTGTGAACATCACCAATGGAAGCGGTCTGCGGGTTCGCGACGGGCTCGTACGCACTGGCTCCCTGCAGTTCACCGTGAATAACTATTTCAACGTCGGTGCGGATGTGGCGGTCACTGTGCTGAGCGCGAGCAAGGCCGGCGCTCCTGTTTCGGCCACTGCGCACGTGAACCCAAAAAGCACAAAAACCATCAGTGTCGACCTCGCCGGAGCGTCGCTGCTGCTGCAGAATGAAACAGACATTTCGTACAGCGCCCACATCGTCACCGACGATGCCACCGCCACCGCGGTCTACGTCCACCGCGACGACAGCGTCGCCGTGACAGGCCGTGTGAAGGATGTGTACCTGGCTTCGATGACCGGCACGCTTGCCCCCACCACGCTCCGCGTGCGCAAGATGGAAACATCCGATTTCAAGATTGACAAAACCCTCGCCGGCTCGATCAAACTGTCCGAAGCGCGCATGTGGGCGCAGATTCGCAACGATGCCCTGCTTCCGGTCGGCGTGACGTCCGCGACGGTGCTCGGGAAAAACACCACCGGATCAAGCGCGAGCCTCGGCATGGCACCCTTCGACATTGCCGGGAAATCACAGTCGACGGTGCAATTCGAGAACGCGCAGGTCGTCAGTTTTCTCAATTCGTTTTCTCCCAAGTATCCCGACAGTCTCGGACTGGAAGGCGAATTCGTGCTGAATCCGACACATCAGTACGGCAGCGCCACGGATCAGGATCACCTCACCGGCGATCTCTATATAGAGTTTCCGATGCGCTTCACGCAAATGAGCGGCAGTGTGCTCGACACGGTCGCGATGGTGATCGACGAAGACACACGACGTAAACTGACGGAAGTCAACGAAGGCACGCTTTCGTTCGATCTTGAAAACCATCTGCCGACGGACGTGACCATTGAGCCGGAATTCCTCGACAGCCGATATCGCACACTGTTCGCACCTGTCTCCGCCGACGGTACACCGCTTCACGTCGGGGCGGCACCGGTTGACGGCAACGGATTTGTCAGCCGTTCGGTCATCGAGAAACTGGTGATGCAGTTCACCGGAGAAGATTTCGCCCAGCTCTCCAAGGCAGCGTTTATCAGGTTCCGGATTTCGTTCAACGCCAATAACAGCGGTGGGTCTTTCCGCACCACCGATTACGTGCGCGTGCGCGGCTATGCCCGCCTCAATGTCAGCACCGCGATCACTGAGAAATGATGCCCGAGGATAGAAAGATGACACCTATGCGACCATTTCGATATGCAACATTAACCTTGCTGCTCTCGATCGCCCTCACCGCGGCGGCCTCCGCGCAGACGATCGGCACCAGCGCGCGTCTGACAGGGATGGGCAACAGCAGCGCCGGACTTGTGCGAGGACTCGACGCACTGAATGTCAACCCCGCACAGTTGGTCCCGAATGACGGCGTGACCGTTTCCCTGGGGGTCCTTCCCTTCTGCGCACAGGCCGGAGCGGACTTCATGGATTACGCCAGTTACGAAAAATACTTCACCGGTACTCCCAACGACAAGGGGAAGCGTGAGGCGACCTATCTGACGACGCTCGACAAGCACGCCATCCTCAATACCTTCCAGGGTGATGTCGGACATTTCACACACGACATCCGCTACGCGCTTGGTGGCCTGATGGTATCGACCAAATTCCTCACCGTGGCATTCAGCGTCACAGAGCGGACCGGAAGCAATATCGCCCTCCCACGCTCTTTTGCCGAATTCATGTTTTTCGGCAATGAACCGGGCAAGCAGTTCGATTTTTCAAAGACTGAGGTCTCCTCGTCGTGGACGCGCGACTATGCCCTGACCGTGGCGCAGGAGCTCCGACTCTATCGTCATATTCCACTGCTCGTCGGCGCGAGCGTCAAACTCGTACACGGCTACGGCTACTTCGGTCTCGAGCGCTTCAACAGCAGTTTCATCACCGATCCGGACACGTATGAGGTCCGTGGGACCGCCGACATGGTCGCGCGCTATGCCGGATCAGAAGACTGGATTTTTGCCAACAATGATTTCCACTATACGCTTTTCCCCGACCCCGTGGGAAGCGGCATTGGCATCGATCTTGGAGCCAACGTACAGGTGAACCGTTATTTCAGCGCCGGCTTCAGTCTCGTCGACCTTGGTTCCGTCACCTGGGACCGCCGCGCCTACGAGATTTCCACAAACGAGGATTTCACTGTCGACGACATCACGACCAGTGATCAGGTCGAGGAAATCAAGAATCGAATCAACGGACAGGAGTACGCCATACCGTCGTTCTCCACGCCGTTACCATCCGCGATGATCCTGTCCGGCGTGCTCGCCTTACCGGACATGCCCCGAAGGGGCCGCAACTGGTATTTCACATTCACCTACCGCCAGGGATTCAATGACGTGGCCGGCAACAGCACAAATCCGCGTCTGGGTCTCGGGACGGAAATCGAACTTATGTACAACGTGGCCTTTCGTCTGGGCGCGAACTTCGGCGGCATCCGACCCGTTACGCTTGGCGCCGGCGTCGGATTCATCGCCGACAACTTCAAGCTCGACATAGGCACGATGGACATCACACCGCATCTGACAACGTCTTTCAGTGCGGTGGCAGTGGGAATCAGTTCCCACTGGGACATCTAGCCCTCCGGGGCTGGCAGAGTTTCCGCGGCAACGCGGAAAAACCAACCTACTTCCTTTCCTCATACTTCCCGCCGGACCCCGCTTTGCGGATACGGCACGTACATGCAAGTTTTTCCGGCTTGCATGTACTTTTTTATGGGCGTAATTTTTCTGGATGTTTCGTATTCTCACATTGCTCTGCTTGCCACTTTTTCTGCTGGCCTTCCACGGCGGCCTCCGGGCCCAGCGCGTTGTTGCCGATACACAGGCAAAACCCTTCCGCGTATCCGTCCCGGCCAATGTTATCCCCTCCCAGGGATCCGGGCTGAGTACGAGCAGTCCGTGGCATCCACGCCTGGGGCTCGTCCTCAGTGGCGGCGGGGCGCGCGGACTTGCGCAGGTCGGAGTGCTGCGGGCCTTGGAAGAAGCCGGCATCCGTCCGGATTTCATTGTCGGAACGAGCATCGGCAGCATCGTCGGCGGTCTCTACGCCAGCGGATACAACGCCCGTCGGCTTGAGCAGACAGTGCGCCGGGTGGACTGGAATGCGGTCCTGCGCTTGAGCGACGAGGCCGACCGCTCAGCGATCGCCGTCGACCAGAAAACAATATCCGATCGCTCCATCCTCACGCTACGCTTCGACGGACTGCAGCCGGTGTTGCCCCAGTCTGTCTCGAACGGGCAGCGACTGACCAATCTGCTGAACGAACTTGCCCTGCAGGGTTTGTATCACGAGGACAATTTCGACTCCCTCGGCATTCCTTTCCGCGCCGTGGCGACGGATCTATACTCCGGGAAGCGCATCGTCATGGGGAGCGGCAGTCTCGCGGAATCGATGCGTGCGAGTTCCACGCTCCCTGTGATGTATGCAGCCGTCGCGCGTGATTCCATGCTCCTCGTCGACGGTGGACTTGTGGCCAACATCCCCGTGGATGTGGCGGTTGCCGCGGGCTGCGACATCATTGTTGCCGTCAACACAACGAGTCCGTTACGCGGCAAGGGGGAGGTGACAAGCGCACTCGAAACCATCGATCAGATATTCAACGTGATCATGGTTCCACAAAACGAACCACAGCTCGCCCTGTCCGATGTCGTGATCACGCCGCAGCTCAGGAGTTTTCAAGGCACTGATTTTACCGCCGTCGATACACTGATTTCTCTCGGGTACGCCGCCGGGCAGAAAGCCACCACAGAGTTACAACGTCTCTTGCTCGATGCCGTAGCAGAGCGCATGACACGTCCCGCCAGCGTCGCCGATGCATACCGAGTGCGTTCTGGGCTGCCGCCTGCCGAACACGATCCCTGGTTTAATACTGCACACCGCCTTGACGAGGTGTATCGCAAGGCCGTGCTGATGGCGAAAGACGAGCGGTTCACACGCATCGACATCACACTTGATGATGATGGGAACGCTGAAATCGAGGGAGTATCAGCACCCCGGTTGTCTCGCATCGAGGTTATCGGCAGCACACTCCTCTCCACCGCGGATCTGGCGGGAGTCGAATCGCGATGGAACGGGCAGCCTATTTCTTCGGACCTGGATCGCAACGTCGGGGAATACATCATCGAAGACTACCGCAACCGCGGCTACTCCCTCGCCCATATCGATTCCGTCAGGATCAGCGATGACGGGAAATTGCGAGCCTGGGTCGATGAAGGGATTATCGGACGCATCACTGTCAGAGGAAACACGCGCACCAACCCGGTGGTGATTCTGCGGGAGATTCCCCTCCGTGAAGGTGAAGTCTTTCGCATTTCTCAGATGAAGCAGGGAATGGAAAACCTGCTCGCGCTAAACCTGTTTCACCATGTTTCCTACGACATCGTGCGTGAGACCAACGACAGCCATCTCATCGTCCGGGTGGTGGAGCGTCCTTCGCAGGAACTGCAAACCGGCCTGCTCGTCGACAACGAGCGCAACGCCCAGCTTGGCCTGCTGCTCCGCGACGCCAATTTCCTTGGCACCGGGACGGAAATCGCGGCATCATTTTTCAGCGGGCAGAGCAACCGTGAATACGCCCTGCGTTACAGTACGAACCGCATGTTTTACACGCCGTTCAGTGCCCGTGTGGAGGGCTATTTCGGCTTCCGCGATTTCAACAATTACGAGGATGTGCCCAATCTCACACCAGATCGTTTTGACCGGGAAATCACCTACGTCTACCGCACTATCGCTTACGGCGCCGCGGCATCGTTCGGACTGTACGTACAGCGCTTCGGGAATCTTCTCGGGACCATCCGTTATGAACAGCAGCGCATCCGCACCGACCAGGTCCGCCGCATGGATGCCGAGCCGTTCGATGAGGACCATCGGCTGGTGGAGCTGAGTCTTTCGACCACGATCGATACACAGGATCGCTTCCCCTATCCGCGCAGCGGCTTGTTATTCGAAGCCGAGTATTCATCGGCACAGGCTGCCCTGGGCAGCGAAATCGCATTCACGCGCCTGACCATCGGGTATGATTTCTACGTCCCGCTAATTTCGGAGTCACTCATCCTGCATCCCCGCTTTCTGTTCGGCTACGGAGACAAGACCATGCCGCGAAGCGAAGAGTTCAGGCTCGGTGGCCTTTCTTCGTTCATCGGTATGAGGGAAAATGAATTCAATGGCAGACAGATTGCTCTGGGTGGCGCTGAAATCCGCTACACACTTCCCGTGCGCATCCTTTTCGACAGCTATCTCTCACTGCGTTACGATCTTGGCAGGACTTGGGAGAATCCGGAACTGATCAAGATCGAGGAACTCCGGCATGGTGTCGGACTGCAGCTCGGCCTCGACACGCCCATCGGTCCGGCAGACTTCGCCATCGGGAGAAGCTTCTACCTTCTGCGCAACAATCCCGAGACCCCGGTGCGGTGGGGTCCGACGAATCTGTATTTCTCCATCGGCGTACGATTGCGGTAATCGATCATCGCGGATGAACAAGGAGGGCGGATTCATGAATCCGCCCTACATCGGTGCACGGGGCGAGGCGATCACACATTACGCACACAAAAAGGGCGGATTCGTGAATCCGCCCTACAATCGATTTTGGGGTATGGTCAGGACAATCCGTCAGGCTTCCTGTTGGCGCAGGAAGGCGGTCAACAGGCGCACGCCGACGCCGGTCCCGCCTTTCGGCTGATAATCGCTGGCGGATTCGAGCATTGCGGTGCCTGCGATATCCAGGTGCACCCAGGGGTAGTCGCCCACGAAATGCTGCAGGAATGCAGCCGCGGTGATGGCGCCACCCCACTTCCCACCAAGATTGGACATATCCGCCACGTCGCTTTTCAGCATTTTCTTGTATTCCTCGAACATCGGGAGTTCCCACACCCTTTCGAACGTCTTGTTGCCGGCTTCCTTGATATCGGCCATGAGATCGTCGTCATTCCCCATCATCCCTGTCGCGTGCGAAGCGAGGGCGACGACCACTGCACCGGTGAGCGTTGCGACGTCGATGATGGCGGCCGGTTTGAAGCGCTGCGCATACACCAGGGCATCGGCGAGGATGAGCCTTCCCTCGGCGTCGGTATTCTTCACTTCGACCGTGGTCCCGTCGGAGATCGTTATGATGTCTCCCGGACAGTATGCCGCGCCGCCCGTCATATTGTCGGTGACGGGGATGAGTGCGACGACGCGAATCGGGAGTTTGAGTTTTGCGACCGCATACATCGTGCCCAGCACCGCGGCGGCGCCGCTCATGTCCATTTTCATTTCGTCCATGCTGGCGGCGGGTTTGATGCAGAGACCACCTGAATCAAAAGTGACACCCTTTCCTACCAGCACAAACGGCGGGAGGCGGCGTTTCTTCTCGTTGTATTCCATGACGATGAACCGTGGTTCACGGCTGCTGCCCTGGTTCACCGCAAGCAGACCACCCATTTTGTTGGCCTGGATTTCCTTTTTATTGAGCACAACGGTCTTGATGAGAAACTTCTTGCCGATGGCGACGGCTTCTTTCGTAAGCGCATCGATATCCATGACATTGGCAGGAGCGTTCGAAAGATCGCGGGCGAGTTCGACGGCTTCGACGATGATGGTCGCCTCGTGAATCGCCGTTTTCAGCCGGCTTTGATAGCCCTCGTCCGTAGTGAGAATCTTGAACTCCTTCGCCTTGCCCTTTTTGTCATCCGGTTTCACCTTGACGAAGGCGTTGTACTTGTAAAGCGCAAGCGAGGCGCCCTCGAGCATCGCGACGACGGTATCCTCGAAGGAGACGGGCAGAATTTTCTTGACGATTTCTTCGAGAGGACAATAGAGTGCGATGGCCTGCGTGACATAGCCGTTCGACAGCTTGACCGCCTGCGCGAAGGCGCGGCGTACGCGTTCAACCCCCATGCCGTCGGCTTCCCCGAGTCCGGTCAGAATGAAGCGCCCGTCCGCCGTGGCCAGCGCCACCGTTTCATCTGCCTTCCCTGAAAAATCACCGTTCTCCCGCAGCCCGGTGATCAGGGCTTTCAGCCCGGGACAAATCTGATTCAGCGTCTTCTGAAAAAGCGCCTTGTCACCGGGAAACGGTATGATGTACACATCCGCGGCAACTCGATCCGGGGTTCCGTAATGACCGGTACATTTCAGCATGCATATCCTCCTCTGCGGTGTGAACAATCATTGCGCGGGTGCGCATTGCGACCCATTTTCGAACGAGGCGAAAAAGCGGGTTGGGAGAATGGTAAAGTAAAATGGGAAAACAAACAAATCACTTCGGATTCGAAGGACGAATATCGATCTCGCTGAGCAGGGCGCGGCGGGATGCGCGGAGGATGTCGACGATCGCCTGGGCGACATCGTCTGAGGAAAGAATCTTTTCGCGGTCCGGGGTCAGAGGACTGTCGTCGAAGAATCGCGTATCGGTGGAACCGGGGAAAATGGATGCCACGCGCACATTTTTATCCCGTACCTCAAGCATCAGCGATTGGGCGAGACCACGCACCGCGAACTTGCTCGCCGCGTACGCGGAACCGCCCGCAAACCCATTTTTCCCGGCCAGGGAGGAGACAATGATGACATCTCCCCCACCCTTTTCGATCATCGCGGGCACAGTGTGTCGAAGCGTCAGCCATGCACCGCGTACATTCGTGGCCATGACGGCGTCAAATTCCTCAGTCGTCATCTCAACCATTGGCTTGAGTGTGCCAAAGCCGGCGTTGGCAACGACGATGTCAGGCATTCCCACGGTCATTGCGGCTTTTTCGAGGACGCGTTTCATCTGAACTTCATCAGACACATCGGCGATTGCGAGAATAAGGGCGCCCGGCAAACCTGCAGCCGCGTCGCGGAGTTCGACCAGCCGCTCCTCATTGCGTCCGGAGGCGACCACGTTCACGCCTTCGCGAAGCAGCAAAAGAGCGAGTGCGCGGCCTATGCCGCTGCTCGCGCCGGTGATGAACGCGACTTTCCCTTCGAACACACTCACAGGGCACCTCCGATCGGCTGGAGCACGATCTCTTCGATCATGACGGATTTCGGAGCCTTACATGCGGAGAGAATAGCCTCGGCGACATCCTCGGGATGCATCATGCGCTCTGCATGCTTGCTGCGAACAGGATCGGGCCAGATCGGTGTATTCGTCGCGCCGGGATGCACATTGATAATGCGAATGCCCGATGCTCTCACCTCGAGGCGGAGGCAGTCTGCCAACCATTTCAGACCGCCCTTCGTGGCGGCGTAGACACTGCTGTTGGGAAATACCTGGCGCGCTGCCATGGAATTGATCATGACGACCGTTCCGCCGCCCCGTTCGATCATCGAAGGCAGCACTGCCTTTGTCGTGAGAAACGGACCGCGCAGATTCACCGCGGTCAGTTCGTCAAACTCCTCGATGCTTGTCGAGAGGAACGGTTTGAACACCGTCACGCCCGCGTTGTTGACCAGAATGTCGATAGGACCGCACAGTTCGGAGATGCGGCCTGTAACCGCGGCCACTTCATTGGCGTCGCTTACGTCGCAGGGGATGGCGCGCACCCCGTTGCCAAGTTCCGCCGCGGCCTCATCGATGCGCTTGGCACCGCGTCCGCTGAGCACGACCCGTGCGCCTTCGTGGACAAACGCCGCGGCGATGGCCTTGCCGATGCCGGTACCGCCGCCGGTGATCCATACGGTTTTTCCGTCAAATTCCATCGTACTCTCGTCAGCCATTTCAGAATCCTGTGTTGATGAGACGGAGAAATTCTTCACGGGTTTTCGAATTCGCTTCGAAGGCGCCCAGCATCTCGCTGGTGGTGGCGACGGAATTCTGTTTCTGCACACCGCGCATCATCATGCACATGTGCCGACCTTCGCAGACCACCGCCACGCCCAACGGACGCAGTGCATGCTGCAGCGCTTCGGCGATCTGCTGCGTCATGCGCTCCTGCACCTGCAGACGGCGTGAAAACACCTCGACGATGCGCGGCAGCTTGCTCAAGCCGATGATTCTCCCATTGGGGATATACGCAATGTGGCATCTTCCGAAAAACGGCAGCATATGGTGCTCGCAAAGCGAGTAGAAGTCGATGTCCTTGACGATCACCATCTCGTTGTAGTCTTCTTCGAAAATCGCCCCGTTGAGCACCTGCTCCACATCCTGCGTATAGCCCTGGGTGAGAAAGCGGTACGCCTTCGCCACGCGGTACGGAGTTTTCAGCAGGCCTTCACGTTCCGGGTCCTCTCCTATCTCGGAAAGAATGCCGTGAATGTGATGCTCGAAAGACGGCTCGCGGTCATCGAGCTGGGTGGGATCCTGCGATGCGGGACGACGTGGTTTCATGGATTCGGATCTCATGCTTCACCTCGATAGTCAACGAAATTCTTCTCGGTTTCATAGAGGCGCACCTGGTGCAGGCGGCCCTGTGGGATATGATCGACGAGTTCTCCCCAGATGCCGATGGCGATATTCTCCGCCGTCGGAATAACGCCGCGGAGGAAATCCACATCCACGTTCAGATTCCTGTGGTCGACCTTGGCAATGACGCGGCTGATGATCACATCCTTGAGCTGTTTGAGGTCGACGACATACCCGGTTTCCGGATTCACCTTTCCAGCCACGGTGACTTCGAGGTAATAGTTGTGACCGTGTCCGGCAGCATTATTGCATTTGCCGAACACCTCCTGGTTGCGTTCGTCGCTCCAGGCGGTATTAAACAGGCGGTGTGCGGAAGAAAAATGCTCGCGTCGCGTGACGTACATCATCGCGGGTATTCCTTGTGTCAGAGGAGGTCCTTGAGCAGACTGCCGCGCGTCTCGCCTTCGATCGGTACCCTGGCTGAGCAGTGATCATGGCAGGACTGCAGCGTGACGGCAACGGATGGATTGGAGAAAGCGGCGATCTGCGTGTCAGTAAATGCGAAGTGGATATAGAAGACATCACCGGTACAGAGCAGGGACTCGTCTTCGACGTCGAAGCGTGCCGGTATCCGTTCGTCGCCGACCATCAGCGCAATGCACCCCCGCGTGAGGCCCTGCATGCGTTTGATGGTGTGGTCGACGTCACGGTATTCCGGAATGCGAAGAATGAGCGTGGCGCTGAGTTCGTTTTTTGCAGGAATCAGCAGGTTGAAACAGCTGAGTTCGAGGGCGATGCGGTCGGCGTCGTCGGACTGGTCGACACGGAGCATCTCCTGTACCTGAAACTGCACGGTTTCCCTGTTTTCGAAGATCACGACACAGGCGTCGCTCAGTTCCAGACGGCGAAGCTGTCGCAGAGCGTTCATACGGCAACGAATCGTGGTGCGCTGCTGCTCATAGGATTCCAGCGAAAGAATCTCATTGACGGCCAAAGCTTCCATGCCGGTCCTTATCCTTCTTCGATAGCTGCGAGCACCGCATCGACGTGCCCCTTCACCTTGACTTTTGGCCAGATGTGGCGCACGACGCCCTGCCCGTCGATCAAAACCGTCGTACGCTCAATGCCCATGTACGTGCGGCCGTAATTCTTTTTTTCCTTCCACACCCCGTACTTCTCCATCATTTCATGACTCTCGTCAGTGAGCAGGTCGAACGGAAGTTCGAACTTGTCGCGGAATTTCTCGTGCGAGACGAGGCTGTCGGCGCTGATACCCAGCACCACGGCGCCTGCCGCCTGCACGCGGGCAAAATTATCGCGGAAATCGCAGGCCTCCTGCGTACAGCCGGGAGTGTTGTCTTTGGGATAAAAATAGAGAACGACCTTTTTCCCTGCAAAGTCCTTGAGTGCGACCTTGCGACCGCTGACCGACGGCAGGGAAAACGCCGGTGCTTTCTTGCCAGTTTCGAGCATGCTGTCTCCTGCGAATGCCTGTGTGTGAAATGCAGCTGCGGATGAAAAAGTGAAGGCCGCCCCGCGGGGGCAGCCTCCATGCACGAACATTTGTCAGCCGAGCTTGGTCAGTTCTTCCTTGACCACTGCGTAGTCGGGCTCGATACCGGGATTCTCGGCAATCCATTTGTAGCGGATCACGCCGTCGGCGTCGAGAATGAATACGGAACGCTGCGCCACGTCGTAACCCGAAAGTCCTGCAAAATCACTCAGCAGGACGCCGTAGGTCTTGATCGTTTCACGCGTGAAATCAGAAAGGAGGGGAAACTGAAGATTATTGCGGCTGGCAAACCCGCTGTTGGCGAAGGGCGAATCGACACTGATGCCGACGACGTTGGCAGCCAGGTCGCCGAGATCCGCCATGGAATCGCGCAGCGTGCACATTTCCTTTTCGCAGACGCCGGTGAAGGCACCCGGATAGAAGGCGAGCACGGTGGCGCGGCCCTTGAAATCATGAAGGGATTTCGCCTCGCGATTGGTGTCGACGAGGGAGAAATCCGGTGCCGGGGATCCGATTTCGATCATGCTAACTCCTTGGTGATCAAATTTATTTAGCGCGGCATCCAATCTTAATCGAGACCTGGTACTCCACCTTGTCCGCGTCGACCATTCGCCCGCGCATGGACAGGACCTCAAACCAGGCGACTTGATACGATTTGGATATCTCGTTCAGTCCTTCCTTGATAGCGGCCTCGATGTTTTCAGTGGAAATGCCGACCACTTCTTTGTACTCAAACGCTGATGGCATGTGTGCTCCTCATAGAAAAGATAAACATGAAACGGCATGCTGGCGTTCCAGCGGCCGGAATTAATCTTGCTTGTTGTAATACATGTTCACGTAGTCGGAAACCATGCGGTCGGTGTTGAACTGCGGAATCAGTGTCTCCATGGAATTACGGATTCGCTGTATCCATTTGCGGGGGATGCCGAACTCGTCGCGATCATAGAATTCAGGGATCACTTCGTTCTCCAGAATGGCAAGAAGGAACGCCGCGTCGTTGGCATCCTGCTGATCCTGATCGGCGAGATTCGCGTCGTCCCCGATGCTCCAGCCGTTCTTTCCGTTATACCCCTCTCGCCACCAACCGTCCTGTATGCTGAAATTCAATCCGCCGTGAATGACGATCTTCATACCGCTGGTGCCGCTTGCTTCCATCGGTCGCCGCGGATTATTGAGCCAGATATCCACCCCGGAAATCATGTGCCGCGCGACGTTGATATCGTAATTTTCAAGAAACACGACTTTGCCGAACAGCGCGGGATTCTTGCTGTAGCCGACGATCTCCTGGATGAACCTCTTGCCCATGTCGTCGCGCGGATGCGCCTTGCCCGCGAACACCAGCTGCACGGGGCGATCAGGATTGTTGATAATCTCCACGACACGGTTGAATTCCTTGAAGAACAGAGGCGCGCGCTTGTAGGTCGCAAATCGCCGCGCGAAGCCGATGGTCAGGGCGTCGGGATTGAGGATGCTGTCCTGCGCAACGCTGTAATCTGCTCCCATGCGCTGGTACTGGTGCCGCATGACGCGTCGTACGTATTCGATCAGATCCCGTCGCAGACCGTAGCGCAATGCCCAGATATCCTCGTCGGGAATAAGCTCCGGATCGGACACCTGTGTCCAGATCGCCTGTTTTTTCAGGTAGTAAATCCATTTCGCGCCGAGATGCTTAAGCCAGAACTGCCGAGTGCGGTTGGCCATCCAGCCGAGGATGTGCACGCCGTTGGTGATGTGTCCGATCGGCACCTGCGCCGGATCGCTTACGCCGAAAAAGCCTGCCCACATTTCCCTGCTCACCTGACCGTGGAGTTCGCTGACGCCGTTCGCTGCACGCGACATACGCAGTGCCAGCACGGTCATGCAGAACGTCTCCTGCATATCGTCGCGCCGTTCACGGCCGTAGGACATCAGGTCTTGATGCTCAAGGCCGAGGCTTTGACGGAATCCCGACATGAGGTGATCGAGCAGATCGGGCGTGAAACGGTCATGTCCGGCGGGTACCGGCGTGTGCGTCGTGAAGACGCAATGGCGCCGCACCCACTGCTCTGCCGCCTCGCGCGTGTCGCTGCGGGAGAGACGCTCGCGCAGAAGTTCAAGCGTCAGGAATGCGCTGTGTCCCTCATTCATGTGATAGACTGTCGGCTGCAATTCAAGCTGACGCAGATAGCGCACACCGCCGATGCCGAGTATGATCTCCTGCATGACGCGCGTCGTGCTGTCGCCACCGTACACCCGGGCAGTGATTTCACGATAGTGCAGATCGTTCTCCGGACGGTTGGTGTCGAGCAGGTAGATCACCGCCCTGCCAACTTTGACTCGGTAGGCATGGAATGTCACGATGCTGTGGCCGATTTCCACCGACGCGGTGATGGGATTTCCCGCCTCGTCAGTCACGAGCTGGACGGGTAGCAGCTTCGGATCCACCAGCGGATAGCTTTCGTGCTGCCAGCCGTCGGGACCAAGCGTCTGCTGGAAATATCCGTTGCGGTAAAACAGGCTCACGCCGACGAAGGGAAGACCGAGATCGCTGGCAGACTTCGTGTGATCGCCCGCGAGCACGCCCAAACCGCCCGAGTAAATCGGCAGACATTCGTGCAGTCCGAATTCCGCGCTGAAATAGGCGATAAGCCTGCCGTCAGGACCCTCGGTATGCACATTGTACCAGGTATCCTGCCGGGACATGTACGCGTCAAACTCCTGCAGCACGTTTTCGATGCGTTCGAGAAATTCCCTTTCACATAGCCGGGCCTGCAACTCTTCGTGGGAGATGGCGAGAAGAACCGCGACGGCATTATGATTCGAGGATCGCCACTTTCGCTCCGAGAGCATCTTGAATATGTCCTGCGCCTTCGGATTCCATGTCCACCAGAGATTATATGCCAGCCGGTGCAGGCCTTCGATCGCCTGTTCCGTCCGTAGCATGAATGCTGCATTCATCGGTATAGCCTCATTTCTTTTCTTATAAAAACTTGATCTGCCCTGACTCCTGTACCGCATACCGGCCATGCCATCGGTGTTGGGGGCATTCCGTGTTTCCGTGTGTTCGCGCGCAAGCTCTGAACAGGGAATCCGGTGAATAATCGGAACAGATATATCAAAATAGCGGGATGCCCCGGAAGTTCCAACACGCCACGGATGTCGCAGGGCGGCCTTATGAATCCTCCCTACGGCCCGGGCGCAATGACCGCGGATTGCTCGGCACCTGCCGGGACACGCGGAAATAACAGATTATCCGCGCGAAGCGTTCGGCGTATGACCATGATGCCGTCGTCGTCCTTCAATGCCGCACAGGCCTCCGCCAGTGAACCGGCGATGGAATCGCGCAGTGCGGAACGCGACGTCCCGACTTCGAGCTGCAGCCATGCGTGCTGAACGAAAAGTGTCCAGAGCAGCGACCGGACGCGACGGGCGTCACCGCGCTGCCTTGCGGCATCAGCCAGCGCCCGGCGAATGCGGCGCTCCGCCCTTGCGGCGTCCCCTCCCTTCCCGGCGTAATCCAGTCCATGCACTGCGTGCTTTGCCGCGGGTGGGGGTCCCGCACGCTCGATGCGATCACGGAAACGGCTGCGGAGTGTCACGGTGATCAGCGACGGGGCCCGCGTGACGCCCGCATCGTTGAGCAAATACACAATACCGCGGCATTGTTCGGAGGTCAGGTTCGTATGCACGAGATCCAATCCGGCGCGCAGGATCAAATCTCCGGTCGCTCCTTCGAGCATCGGCAGAAGGCGTAGAATCGCGCTTCGGATAAACAACCCCTGATTGTAGCAGCGGTCATGATCGCCGAACTGATATCCCTTCCGCTGCCGCAGTGCCTGCAGTTCGGCGCCGGGATTTTCGAATCCCAAAAGCTCAAGAATGCCGAATGCGTCGGAAAAGCCGATTTCCACGAAATAGGGCACGCTGTCGCGTCTGCACATTTTCGCAACCCGCCGCTGCAATTCCGTCCGTCCGCGTGCGGCGCGTACATTGGAAATGATATTCGACGCCTCGTTCCTGTAGCCAAGCTTCGAATACGTGCCTCGCGGAATGCTTGTGATGCGCACAAGCGGTGCATCGAAATCCACCGTCAGCAAATGCAGCGCGTCGGCACGGCCCCGCTCATGCCCAAGCCGACTGTCGAGGCCGATCAGCAGAATGTCCATCGTGCGCATCGAGGGCAGAGGCAGATCCTGCAGGACGTCGTCTTCGTACTCGGGGAGCGGGGTCAGAATTGTGGTGGCCTTGGCAGCGATGGGGATGGAATTGACGGAGGATGCGGCGGAGGGGTCGGGGAGTGCCACCGCGCTATCCTTGGAACTGCCCTGTGCAGGAGTCACCGGCGTAACGCTGCTGTCAAAGAGACGCAGGACGGCCTTTTTGGCCCGTTCCCTGAATTCTGGCCGCAATTCGGCGTGGACGGTGTTTATCGAGATTGCGGCGGTGCGCGCGACTTCCCTGGCAGCAAGAGCGCCGACTTCCGCCGGATCAGGCGGGGCGTAGCGCGTAGGCCCCAGGTGGGACAGGATGGTCCACACTGCAAGAAACGCAGCGACACCTGCGGTCGCGATAAGAGCGCGACGGAACAGGCGACGCCTTCGCTGTCTGTGCAGCAGATACTGTCGATGCCGTTCGTAGGTGTTCATGCACACCAAAGTCCGATCGTTCCACCGGAACGTTGGAAGTATGTGACGCGCTATTGCGTGGTGTAATAGACGATCTTCTGACCAATGCTCAGGTAACGTCCCAGGTCGTTCCATTCAGCAAGCCGCGATACGGGAACACCGAGCTTGCGTGCAATGCTGTTGAGCGTCTCGCCCTTTACGACGACGTGCTCATGGCGGACACCGTTCTCCGCCGAGGCGGGCCGACCAACATCCTGCTTGGGCGCCTTCTGATCGACTCTTTCCGCGGCATCACTGCGCAGTGCGCCAGTTGGTGCAGGCGCTGCTGCAGACTTTGGCGCCGGCGCTGGGGGCACTGCGGTCTGCGGCGCAGTGGCCTGCGGCGCTGCGGTCTGCGGCGCAGTGGCTTTCGGCGCTGCGGTCTGCGGCGCAGTGGCCTGCGGCGCAGTGGCCTGCGGGGCTGCGGTCTGCGGGGCTGCGGCTGGGACGTTGCGCACGATGGTCAACTTCTGGCCGTTGACGATGTTGCTCGATTTCAGCCCGTTCAATTTCTTCAGTTCCTCTACCGAGAGTCCGGCGGCGCGCGCGATACGGTAGAGATTGTCGCCCGGCTGTACGGTATACACGCCGTCCACCGTCTCAAGCGGTGCCGCGCCATCTTCGTCCGCTGCGACGGTAACGGGCACGGCAGCAGGTGCCGCCGTAACGCCCTCTGCGGCAACCTTGCTGATGCGAAGTTTCTGGCCAACCTGGATATTCGGGTCCGGAAGCCCGTTCCACTGCATCATCTCTTCCACCGTCACGCCATGCATGCTCGCGATGCGGTAGAGTGTCTCGCCTTTATTCACGGTATAGACAGAATCCTTCATCAAACCCGTGTACTTTGGCACGGCGGGTTTATCCTGCGCCCCTTTCACCACTACCGTTTTCTCGGGTACCGCTTTCACCGCGGCTGCTTTCTCCGGTGCGACTTTCTCCGGTGCGGTTTTCTCGGGTACCGCTTTCACCGCGGCTGCTTTCTCCGCGGCTGCCTTCCTGCTGCCCGGTTTTTCCTGCGGAGCGTGTTCAGCGGGGACCCCGGCAATGGCTGTCTGCTGCACCTTGAGTGAACTGCCGCTGTGAATCGTGGTGCTCTTCAGATCGTTCCAGTCGATGAGGTTCTGTATGGTGACGTTGAACGCGTCGGCGATGCTGGCGAGCGTTTCCCCACGCTGCACGGTGTATTCGAATTTTGGCGCGCGCGCGGCGGCCTCGATACCGCTCGAAGGGCCATGTGCATCGGCCTGCACCGCACGTCCCGCCGCGCTTCCGGTCGAAATGCCCTCGGGAGTGTGAAGCTCTGCAAGCAAGGGGGCATCCTCCGGCTGCGGCTGATCGTCCTTGATCCACACCTCGAGGGTCTTCCCTGCCTGCAGGCGCTCGTCGGACCCCATACTGTTCCAGGTCATCAGGTCCGCAACGGTAACGCCGAAATTCCTGGCCAGTCCGCCCAGGGTCATGCCGTTTTCCACCTTGATGGCCAGCTTGCGTCGGCCGTTGGTACGTACGGTGGGATCGATCTCGCTGTCGGGATTCGAAATATTGTCCATTGCCACCTTGTAGGAGGTGGTCGTGGTGACTTCTTTTTTCGGTATGCGCAGAATCTCACCAACGCGGAGATTGCGCGCGCTGCTGAGTTCATTGGCCTTGACGATCTGACCGACGGTCACATGGTGTTTCTTGGCCAACTTGTAGAGATTGTCGCCGCGCTTGACCTTGTAGTCCACGACGACGGTCTCGATGCTGCTTCTGACGACGAGATTCCCGATGTTGGAGGCGAAGGTGGTGCTGCGCCCTTTCGGAATGCGCAGCTCGAACGGACGCGGCGGCGTCTGGGGCTGTAGCAGGGTGGGATTGAGCAACTGCAGTTCTTCCACGCTGCTGCCCACCACCTGCGCGAGATCCTTCATGTGATACGGCTTGTCGGTGGTGACCACGTCGTATTCCAGCGGATGCTCGTTTGGAACGTCCGCGAGGTCATACTCCTTCGGATCGAGGGCGACGATTGCCGCTGCGATGAAACGCGGCACATAGTTCTGCGTTTCGCGAGGGAGGTACTCCCTCACTTCCCAGTAATTCGGATTTGCCTTGCCTGATTTCTTGATTGCACGCGAGATACGTCCCGCCCCGGCATTGTACGCGGCCAGTGCAAGATGCCAGTCATTGAAGCGGTTGTACAGGTCACGAAGATGCCGCGCCGCCGCTCGCGTCGCCTTCTCGGGATCGCAGCGGTCGTCGGTATGCCAGTCCCCCTTCAGGCCGTACATCTCGCCGGTGGATTTCAGGAACTGCCAGAGTCCGACGCATGCGGCCCAGGAGCGCGCGACCGGATTGACGCCGCTTTCTATCATGGAAAGGAAAATGATCTCATCCGGCATGCCCTCTTCTTTGAGGATCGGACGCATGACCGGGAAATAGCGGCCCGAACGCTCGATCCACTTCACGAAATGCTTGCGCATCTTCGTCGTGAAATAGATGATGTTTTTCTCCACTTCCTGGTTCAACGGGAGCGGGATCGTCGTAGGGGGCGGTTCCTTGAAGGAAATCAGCGAAAGATCGATCGTGTCGGCTTCCACGGCATCGTCGGCCAACGACGCGAGCGCGGACATCGGGACTTCCAGTTCCGACTGCTCGATCGTCTGCGCGGATGCGCGATACAATGCCCGGAGGCGGGCGGCGAGTTCGTTGTATCCGGCATCGTCGTCGATCTCGGGAAGATAACTCGCCCGGTCCAGCTTCTCACTGGCCTGCGTGCATTGGTCCACGGATGTGAGCGTGTCGCCGTTTTCGAGAGCCTTCGCCGCGAGCACGATGTGCATGCGGGCACGGTCAAGCAGTGGTTCCTTTTCGATCGCACTGACATCCGGCGCGGGCGGCACTCCGTCGATAGTCAGTTCGGGACGAGGGAGCAGCGGTGCACTGGGATCGGGGGCAAGCGTGTCGAGAAGCGCCGCGGTGGACACATCGCCATCCGCGCGTTCTTCCTTCGTCAGTTCCCCCTGGGAGGAACAGGCGGAGGCAAACGCAGCGATGAGTCCGGCGAGCAGGATGGATGAGATTCCCCGCGTGCGGAACACGTCGATCAAAATCATATTACCTCGGGTCGGGTGGATGGAGGACTCACCGGACTGTCGCGTACGTCAGCCGGCTATGTGATCATCCGGCGTCGTTCACCGAATCTGAATCAACAGGAAACCTACGAATGTATCCTGAGAAAATCAATGAGATGAATGCTGTAAGATATTGGAATCATTGGCTGGCGGCACTATCGTCCGCCGGTCTTGCACCGAGACCGTTGATTCCGCCTGCATCCTCGGTTTTCTCGAATATCAGCACCCCGAATGTCTGATTGGGCGCTATGATCTGATGCAGCAGCTTGTAATGCGGATTCTGCTGGAAATAGTCCATCGGCACATTGCCGCCGAATTGGCTGTTGCCATAATGGCTGTCCCAGATCATCACCGATCCGGGAGCGGCTTTCTCGAGTTCCTCGAGGCGCAAGCCCCGATCGCGGTTCGAGTCGTTGATATCGATGTCGGCAAAATATCGGAACAGAACGTGATTGCCGTACAACGGACGAGCGCGGAATTCCTCGGGCTGCGCCAGGTACCACTCGGCTGCCTGCTTGACGGTCGTGGCTTCGTCATCGAGCTTCCGCGGCTTCTCGGCATACACGGTGAAGCCGACGAGCGCCACGATGAGCAGGCCGCTGACGACGCGTGCACTGAAAATCCGAAGTGATGCGTAGGCCGCATAGACCGCCAGCAATCCGACCATCATATACAGATTGTCGTAACGGGGCTGGTCGATGAGCACGAAACCGTTGGTTTCGCGGGAGAGGAAAAGGTAGCTGATGACGACGAAGCCGCCCAGGATGGCATAGTTCACCATGGGCCTGCGGTTCTCGAACATCGTATTGACGCCCTTCGCCGCGTAAATCGCGGTGAGCGGCGCGATGGAAAGCAGGTAGCGCCAGTGGCCGGGATTCGCGCCGAAGTTGGGAACGTCCCAAGCAGAGATCACCGCCCAGGCGAACATGATCGTGAACGTGAAGAAAAGAAAGCCGTGCTCGTTGATCTGTTCCTTCATGCGATCAAGAGGGAAAAACGTCTTCAGATAGCCGAGCGTCAGCAGCGGCAATACGACCGGACCCACCATATACACATAGGTCTCGAAATAATGCCAGAAGGGCTTGTGCGGCACTTCCACGCCGAGACCGATGCGCTGCATGTCCTCGAACATCCACATGATGTTGCCCGTTGACATCCAGCCGATCAGCATCAGGGCCAGTGGGGTCCAGGCGAGCAGCAAGAACGGGATCCATTGCTTGCGCATCAGAAAGAGCACACCGAGCCCGATGCTCACGAGCGCGAATTCCTGACGTATCGCAAAAACGTACGAAGACGTGATCGCGGCCCATATCCAGCGTTCGCGGTAATAAAAATACAGCGACAGCACAATAAACAGGCCCGCGGTAATTTCGGAATATGCGCGGAAGGACAGCTGCAGAAACAGCGGCTGTGCGGCAAGAAAGAGCGCTGCGAAGGACGCGTTTTTCATCTTCATCGCCCGACCGAGCTTGTAGGTCATGATGACCGTGAGCGCGGCAATCAGGCAATGCGCGAGCAGTACGCCGGTGAAGCCGAAAAGTCCGGGCACGACGAGAAGGATTTTCCACCCCGGCTTGGGCTGGTTGCCCATGATCGAGAAAGGATCACCCCAGAACTGCCGGATGTTTCGGTAGTGACCGATTTCATCATCCTGGTAAAAGCCGGTCGAACCCTGGCTGAACCAGTAATAGAGCAGCACCAGAATTGGAAGCAGGTACCAGATGTACTTGTCCAGAAATTCATCGAGGTTGAAGGCGGCCGGGATGGTCGTCGTCTCGTTCCTGCCAGTGCTTCCCTGCTTTATTTTTTTCGTCTTCGCCATCTCTATCAGCTCCGCTCCTTTGCTCTGCTCTGTTGATACAGTTCCTCGATCCCCTCCGCCATGTATTCCCATGAATACTTCTTTTTCTCCTCAATCACACCGGCGCGAAATGCGTCGAATTGGTCGTGCTCATAGAAGGAAATGACCGCATCCGCAATGGCGGACGGCTGCTCGGGCGGTACGATGTATCCCGTACGGCCGTCGACGATCACTTCTCCGAGTCCGCCAACGTCGGTGGCGATCACCGGACGATGGAAATTGTAGGCGATCTGGATGATGCCGCTCTGCGTCGCCGACTTGTAGGGCAGCGTCATCACATCCGCGGCGGAGAAGTACACGCCGACTTCCTCGTTCGGTACATAGTCCGAATGGAAAATCACTGCATCGTCGATGCCCAAATGCCGCACCTGATCGCGGTACTGCTGCTCATTGTTATAGAACTCACCTACCACGAGTAGCGTGACCTTCATTTTCGTGAGAATCGCGGGCATGGCGTCGAGAATGACGTCCAGCCCCTTGTAATCGCGGACGTAGCCGAAAAACAGCAGGACGCGGGCATCGTCGGCCAGATCCATCGCGGCATCCACGCGGCGCAGCTTCGCCCGGGCCTCGCTTCGCGTCGTTTCCTCTCCGAATATCTCGTATACCGGATGCGGCAGATACGCGAGCAGGGGATCCTTCTTCCAGAGACGAAGGTCGCGCTCGACGGCACGGGACTGCACGACGTAGCTGTCGATGAAACGAAAGGCGAAGCGCGTGAGCAGCTTGTCGCCCGGACGCCGTTCGTGCGGAATCACGTTGTCGCAAATGAACATCGTGCGCGTCTCGCGGCCCCAGCGGGAGATGGCGGCGATGACTCCGTACGAGGGAGCGAAAAACGGCATCCAGAATTTGAAAACTATCAGGTCGGCATGCAGGGCGCGTACGCGGAAGCCCGTGCGAATCCAGTTCACCGGATTGATCGAATCGATCCACTGCACGCTCTCGACCGGCACACCGGCATCGCCGCTTTCTTCCTGGGATTTGCCAGGGAACAGCAGCTTCGGATACTGGCGCGAAAACGTGACGACTTTGACATCATGCGAGCGTGAAAGATACTTCCACAGCAGTCCGACATAGTGGGCGATACCGCCCCGCAGCGGATACGCCGTGCCGATGAGAACGATGTTCATCAGTCGCCGCCGCCGCCGGACGGTTGCGCTGCACGCGCTTCCTCGGCAGCACGGACGACGGCATCAAATACGCGTTCGACCTCGAGATGCTCCATGCAGCGATATTCCTCGTTGCGGCAGGTTGCCTGGAAAAAACAGGTGCAGACCTTTGACGGTTCGAGTATCTCGCCGCGGCCGTAAAGTTCGAATTCGTGACGGTTGAAAATGTTGTTGAACAGAATCAACGGTTTTCTCAATCCGATTGCAAGATGCATGGCCATGGTGACAGCAGAGACGATCACGTCGCAGCGGTCCATCAGCGCGATAAAATCCTTCAGGAAGAAATGGCCGAGATAGAGGCCGTCCGACGCCGCGGCGAACGTCAGATTTTTTTCGTGTTCCTGTTCACCGCCGAGAAACAGCGGCTGATAGCCCGCTTCGCGCAGACGCACCGCGAGTTCAATCCAATACGCATCGGGCCACAGGCGGCTGGTCCATCGTCCTCCGCAACCGGTGTTGAGTCCTATCACCGGACGATCGGCTGAAATGCGCACCCCCTGCTCCTCGGCAGCGCCCTCGAGACCGAAGCGGCGGTCGAGATCCAGCACATATTCCTCGCCCTTCCATTCGAAGCCGCAGACTTCGAAAATCTCCCGCACGTAATGCTTTGTGTTCGCCTTGTTGAGATCGTCGAAAATGCCGGTAAGAAACTTGTGCCGCGCGTCGGTGTCGACAGGAGCGCAGATACCGTCGCGGAGGGTGAAGCCCTTTTTCACGTCCGCTTCGATGCGCGCAGTGAGCGCACAGGCCTCGAGATCCTTGTCGAGATTGATCAGCAGATCGAAGCGGATCGCGAGAATGGCGGCGACGCTGGCCGCGTTGAAGCGAAGTTTGCGGTCGACCCCAGCCGGGAGCACGTCGGGCGTGAGCGTCAACCACCAGATGCGCGCACCGGGATACTCATTGCGCAGTCGCTCGAGCAGCGGCGTCGTGCGGATGACATCCCCGATGGCGCCCAGCTTGATGATAAGGATATTACCGTCGGTGGGCGTGTAATAGGTGCAGTCGGCGCAGTGCACGCCCTCGCGCTTATGCGGCGTGCAGGGAATGTCGCCGCGAAAATGCCGGCAGTCGGATTTGTATACGGTGGATTCGTTCATATGACTCGTCGTAGTATGTCCGGGACCGAGAGTGCTCAGGCGGAGACCGTTCTCGTCCGCCGGACGAAGAAGTATCGCGCGCTGGCGCGGTTTGAATTATTCGTGCAATTCGCTGATGTGATAATCACCAGCTTTCGCATCGGATTTCGTGATCATCTCGGCGAGAAGTCCGGTCGAGATCAGTTGTATGCCCAGAAGCATCAGGAGTACGCCGAGCAGCAGCATCGGCCGGTCGCCCATCGGATACCCCATCATCCATTCCACCGTCAGGTACGAGTTGATCACGAGTCCCGCGAGCAGCATCGCGCCGCCGAGCGTGCCGAAGACGTGCAGCGGCCGCTGGGTGTAGCGGGAAGTGAACATGACGGTGAGCAAGTCGAGAAAGCCCTTGAAAAAACGGCTGAGGCCGAATTTCGTATGCCCATACTTGCGCGGGTGATGCTGTACCGCCAGTTCGGTGACCGTGAAGCCGGCCATCTTCGCCAGCACGGGGATGTAGCGATGCATCTCCCCGTAAATATTCACTGCCTTCACGACCTCTTGCCGATATGCCTTGAGACCGCAGTTGAAATCATGAATCGGGATGCCGGACATCTTTCCGGTCACGAAGTTGAAGAATTTCGAGGGAATGGTCTTGGAAATCGGATCGTAGCGTTTTTTCTTCCAGCCCGACACCATGTCCCAGCCCTCTTCGATCTTCTCGATGAGGAGCGGGATCTCGGCGGGATCGTCCTGCAGGTCCGCGTCCATTGTTATAACATAGCGCCCGACCGCCCGCTCGAATCCGACCGCCAGCGCGGCTGATTTCCCGTAGTTGCGGCGGAAGCGCGCGACTTTGAAGCGCGGGTCCCGACCATGCAGCTCGCGCATGAGTTCCAGCGAACCGTCATGCGATCCGTCGTCGATGAACCACACTTCCCATCGCGCAGTGAGAGCGGACAGCACTTCGTCAAGGCGGGCTGAAAGCTCGGGCAGGGAATCCTTTTCATTGTAGGACGGTATGACGACCGAGATATCAACGTCATGCGTCACCTGCATGTTCGCCTGGCTCTGCGCCGCGGAGGGAATATTGTGCGCTGTCTGCAAATCGTGGTTGCCGATTGATACAAAAAATGAAAAATATCAGGATCGGTGCTGAGATGCAAAGGGGGAAAAGTAGTACATTAAGCGAGCACGAGCACATGCACGTGCACGGCAACTCCGCTCCCTCTCTTCTCCGCTAACCCTGACGCATGTGGAAATTCTTTTATAATGTTCTGGTTCTGCCGCCGCTGTGGCTCGCGTTTCGCGTGCTGTGGCTGTTCAATCGCAAGGTGCGCCGCGGACTGCGGGGCCGCCACAGCTCCCTGCAGCGTCTGCGCGTGTTCATCCGCAACAATCCCGGTCGGCGCCGCCTCTGGGTGCATGCCTCCTCCATGGGAGAGTTCGAGCAGGCCAAGCCCATCATCGAGGCGCTTCGGGAGCGCGATCCCGAACTGGTTATCATCGCCTCGTTTTTCTCCCCTTCCGGCTACGAAAACAATCTCCGCTACCGCGCCGTCGACGCGGTGGTGTACATTCCCTTCGACACCCGCTGGCGTGCGCGCCGCTTCCTCACGCTGATGCAGCCGACCGCCGCCGTGTTTATCCGTTACGACGTGTGGCCGAATCACATCTGGACCTGCGAGCGCATGGGCATCCCGGTCATGCTCGCCAACGCAACGCTGCGAGAGAATTCCGGACGGTTGTTCCCGCTCATCCGCCGCTTCCACCGGCATGTGTTCGACAGCATGGACGCGATTCTGACGGTATCGGAGAGCGACGCGGCGGTATTCAGGAAGCTGAAGCTGCACCGCCCGCTGATCGAAGCAGTGGGCGACACGCGCTATGACCGCGTCGCGGGCAAGGCCGCCCATTCACGCAAGCGCATGCTCGTGCCCCAGCAAATCCTTGAAGGACGCAAGGTCGTCGTCGTCGGCAGCAGCTGGCCGGAGGACGAGGAAGCACTGCTTCCCGCGCTCTTCGCCCTTCTGGCGGAAGATCCGGGGTTACTTTGTGTGATCGTTCCTCACGAACCCACCATCGACCACCTTGAATTTCTCGAATATCGACTCAACGGCAGCGTGCCTTCCCTTCGATTTTCCTACCTGCAGTCATGGAACGGTGAGCGCGTATTGATCGTCGACAGCATCGGCATCCTGCTTCCGCTCTACGCCGTGGCCAGCGTTGCCTTTGTCGGCGGTGGATTCAAGAGCAACGTCCATAACACACTCGAACCCGCGGCGTATGGCATTCCGGTATTATACGGTCCGAAAATCGGCAACAGCCAGGAAGCGCGCGAGCTTGCGGAAGCCGGCGGTGGATTCATCGTGCGTTCGCGGGAAGAAATAGAATCCACGCTCCGGGCCCTCCTCACCGACGAAATCCTCCGCGTCAGTACCGGCACCGCAGCCGGTCGTTTTGTCGCCGAGCGCTCCGGCTCCACCGCCCACATCCTCACCCGTCTCCTCCCGATGATCAAATAATGTCAGCCTATCCCCGTTCCGCGGCCTTTGCTTCGTCCCAGTAGCGGTCCATCTCCTCGAGGGTGGCGTTGCGGGGTTCGATACCCGCCTCGCGAACACGGCGTTCGACATGGCGGAAGCGGCGGTCGAACTTGTCGATCGTGCGGCGCAGGGCATCCTCTGGATTGACCTTGATGAAGCGCGTGAAGTTGACGATGGAGAAGAGCAGGTCCCCGACTTCCTCTTCCATATCGCTGCCGTTGCGACGCTCGACAGCGTCGCGCAGTTCCTCGAGTTCTTCCTGCACTTTCTTCCAGACGTCCTCGCGATGTTCCCAGTCGAAGCCGATCTTCGAGGCCTTGTCCTGCATGCGATGCGCCTTGAGCAGCGCGGGCAGGGAACGTGGCACGCCGTCGATCACCGACTCGCGTCCTTCCTCCATCTTGATCTGCTCCCAGTTCTTGAGCACCTCGGCGGAATCCTCCACCTTCGTGTCGCCGAAGATATGCGGATGGCGCCGCACGAGTTTCTCGATGATCGCGCCGAGCACGTCGTTGATGTCGAAGCGTCCCTCCTCCTCGGCGATCCGGCTGTGGAACACCACGTGCAGCAGCAGGTCGCCCAGCTCGTGCCGCAGGTCGTGGTCGTTGCCGTGATCGATCGCTTCCACTACTTCGTACGCCTCCTCGATCGTGTGTCCCTTGATCGAGTCGTTCGTCTGTTCACGGTCCCACGGACACTCTTTCCGCAGTCGTTGCATGATGGAAAGCAGTTCGTCGAATGTATGAGGGTGCATGAGGGCTTCCGGGGAGTTTGTTGGACAAGTCTGTTTCGCTCTGTTCAAGCTAGTTAAAAATCGCTGGAGCAGAAAGCGGATATACGACATAGGACGTAGGATGTAGGACGTCGCCTTCGGCGACGGAAGGGGACGATTGACTTCAAGGTACTCCTATGTCCTATGTCCAATGTCCTACGTCCTTCTTGCAGAATCCGTGACAAACACCTAGCTTGAAAATTGACAAACTGTGGCCGCATGAGTGTTTCCTACACGCTGAAAGAAAGTTTTGCGGGATTCAGGCGGAATCGGTCCGCCTCGCTGATCACCGTCTTCACGGTGAGCATTTCGCTATTGCTGCTCGGCGTTTTCGTGATCATCACGATGAACTTCACCACGTTCGTCGAGCAGATCCGCTCGCGGGTGGATCTCGAGGTGTTCCTCGAAACGGAAATGAGTGAAAGTCAACAGGAGGGGATGACGCGCATTCTGAGCAATATTCCCGGGGTCGAGGAAGTCACCTTCGTTTCGAAAGAGGACGCGGCGAAAATATTCAAACGGGATTTCGGGGAAAGCTTCGACGACATTCTCGACGACAATCCGTTGCCGCAGAGCTACCGCCTTTCCATTCAGGAAGGCTACAACAACGCCGACAGCGTGCAACTGATCGCGGCGCGGGTGGAGAAACTGCAGCTGGTTGAGAGCGTGCATTACCGCAAGCAGCTGCTGCAGCTGATCGACCGCCGCGCGCGGGCCTTCAGCTACGCGGCCGTCTTCATCGGATTAATTCTCGCACTCAGCGCGATCATTCTCGTGGCCAATACGATCCGCCTGACCATATACGCCAAACGCCACATCATCCGCACGATGAAGCTCGTCGGCGCGACGCCGATGCTGATACGGCTCCCCTTCCTGATCGAGGGAGCGTTTCACGGACTCGTCGGCGGGATCATCGCCTCTCTGCTCATCGACATCGTGTTCACGTTTTTCATCCAGCCGCTCTCGGAGGATCTGCTTGTGAACATTGGCGTCAGCTTTGGGTACTACATCGGGTTGATCATCGCCGGCGCTGTGCTCGGATTCATCGGCTCGGTGATCTCCATCGGACGCTTCCTGAAGGAAGCGCTCGTACAGCACGCCTGAGTCGCGGAGCTTGCACTCCGGGTTGCGCGAGGGCCGTCCCTTCGGGACTCCCTTTCGCTGCCTGTGCGCAGTTCTTAATCCGTGGCTTCGCCAGTCCGCGGCTCTCCGGATTCCGGCTGTGCGGGCAGTGGAATTTCCGCTGTATGATGTTCCTCGGGTTGCGGAAGCGTGCTTTCCGCGTAGTCACCCTTGCGGGCCACCAGACTGAAATACCCCATGTAGCGGTCGCCGCCATTCTTGTGGTAGACGTCGATCTCGTGTTTGTAATGCTTCACCAGCGCCTTCTGATGCTTCATTCCCTCGAAGCGGTTTTTTGTGATACCCCGGACGGTCTCCTGGAACTGGCGGTAGAATGGGCCGAGCGCGGCGGATTCTTCCTGCAGCTGCAGGACGGTGCAGCCGCGTTCCTCGACCAACGTACGCACATCCGGAGGGGTGAGGATCTTGTGATCGGGACTCTCCCAGACATCGCGTATGTAGGTCGGGACGCCCGCTTCCAGCCAGCACGAATCGGAAGCCAGCAGCCAGCCGCCGTCGGGAAGAATCCGCATGGCTTCCTTTAGTACGCGGCCCGGTGCGTAGCTCGAGAAAACGCCCTCGAGCACGATGACGTTGAACTGGTCCGGACGGAAATTCGTCGCAACGGGCGACATGAACTGAAGTGAAACGCGCGTCGAAAGTCCCATCTCCGTTGCCGCCATTTTGGCATAGAAAATGGATTCCGAGTCCTCCTCGATGCCCACAATGCGTCCTGCGAAATACTCGGCGAGGCCGAGCGCATTCTCGCCCATGCGGCAGCCCATCAGCAGCAGCGCCGCCTCTGGATCCTCGCGTAGTTCCGTCGGCAGTTGCGCGAGCATCGCGCGCGTCAGCCGCGGGCCGCCCGGAGTGAGATGAAAGGGGAAGAGATCTTTTTTCATGGGAGGGGAGGCTCAGTGTTTGTTGCGAAAGGGCGCGTGTAAGCTTGAAAGTGTTTGTGCATTTCTCTATGTAGGGGCGCAGCATGCTGCGCCCCTACACACGTGATGTTGAAAGCATCTCCTACATCGCGCGAGGCGAAGCCGAGCGCTCGATATAGGCGGCGATAACGGCGACGGCGGCATCATTCTCGCCGCCGTGCGGGATGATGATATCCGCATGCCGTTTGCTGGGGGCGACGAACTGCTCAAAACTCGGACGCACCGTATGGTAATACTGGTCGCGCACGGAGGCGAGCGTTCGTCCGCGTTCGCTGATGTCGCGTTCCATGCGGCGAAGGATGCACACGTCGGCGTCGGCGTCGACAAAGATCTTCAGGTCCATGTGCTCGCGCAGTGCGGGTTCGGCGAGCACGAGTATTCCCTCGACGAGAATGACCGGATGCGGCTCGAGCAGACGCGTCTCCGCCGTGCGGCGGTGCGTGGAAAAATCGTACACCGGCTGGGCGACGGAATGTCCCCGTCGCAGATCCGCCAGCTGTGCGGCGCACAGGTCCGTCTCGAGCGAGTCGGGATGATCGTAATTGATGCGTGCCGGATCGGGCACCGGCATGCGAGCGAGGTCGTGATAGTACGCGTCATGCTGGAACAGCAGCACCCTGTCGTCGCCCATGCGATCGACGATGCGATGGCACAGCGTCGTCTTTCCCGAACCGCTGCCTCCCGCCACACCGATGACGATGCAGCCGTCCCGGAATTGCCGTATAGTTGTTTTATCAGCCATCTGTGCGATCTGTGTAATCCGTGGTTACTCTTCCCTGCAATAACGAAAAAAAATCCCCGAGATTCATCATCTCGGGGAGCTTTGGTGCCTGGAACAGGAGTCGAACCTGCACGCCCTTGCGGACACTACACCCTGAATGTAGCGCGTCTGCCAATTCCGCCATCCAGGCAAGAACACAAATATAGGTCCGTTGTTTCCAAAAAAGCAACCGACATCGTGAGTTTCTTTTTCGGTCAGGGATTTCAGGCATGCGCGCGCGTTGCCCTCCTGACGGTAAAGCGAAAAAAGTGCAGTTTTCAGGAACCATTGCCGCTTTCGGGGGTAGAAATCCTTATTGACAATCCTCAACGTGCGCGCTATATTGTTATACCTGTACTGCGTACAATTTTCCTTCAAGAAATTTTCACAGGATTACACGATGGCTCTCGAAAAAACCCCCAAAGCCGATATCAGGGCGAAGACACGGCGGTACTTCGAAATTTCGCTGATCATCGCACTCCTGATCGTGACGGCTGCCTTTGCCTTCTTCCCGAATCTGGAGAAAGAAGCCGTCGCCATCGAAGCGTCACAGGAAATCGTGAACGTGCAGGACATCGACAACACGCGTCAGGAAAACCGTCCGCCTCCTCCGCCGCGACCGCCGATCCCCATCGAAGCCCCGAATTCCGATGCCATTGAAGACATCGACATCAGCTCGGAGCTCGATCAGACCGAGGTGATGGAAGCGCCGAAGGCGCCTCCCGCAAAGAAGGAAGTTCAGGAAGAGGAAGTGTATTTCGAAGTGGTCGAGGATCCCCCCACCATTATCGGCGGACTCGACGCCGTGAAGAAAAACCTCGTGTATCCTGACCTCGCCATCCGTGCAGGCGTCGAAGGTACGGTCATCGTGCTGGCGTATGTGAACAAGGATGGTGTCGTCACCGGTACCGATGTTATCCGCGGCATCGGCGGCGGCTGCGACGAAGCGGCAATGGAAGCCGTGAAGAAAGTGCGCTTCAATCCCGGACAGCAGCGCGGCAAGCCCGTGAACGTGAAAGTGTCCGTGCCGGTGAAGTTCCGTCTCAACTGATCCCGATCCGATCAACCGCACAACGCCGCGAGGCGGGACCGAAAGTAAATGCTCCCTGTCGACGCTCGCCGCACTTCCCGCGGCGAGCGCGACCATTTTAGGCCGAATGTTGTATCTTCCCGTATCATTACATCAACGAGTCTGTCCATGAAGAAAAGAATTGCGACCTTGTTTGCGCTGCTGCCGATGGCCGCGCTGATCCTGTCGGCATGCTCCGCCGACGCCATCACGGATTCTCTCGCGATCCAGTACGGCGACGTCACCATCGCCACGGAAAAGGCGGGCAGCGAAACCACGGTGAGCGGGACCATCACGGTCCGCATGATCAACCGTACCGAGAAGCAGATGAACGTCGGCTTCCTCGAAGGCGAAATCATCAGCGCCTCGACCAACGAAGTGCTGCTGCGCTTCCGCCCGATCATCCCTGATTCCTACGGCTCGATTTCCACCATGCGACTGCTCCCGAAGGAAACGCGCGACGTGCCGGTCGTGATGCCGCTCGGACTCCAGGCCTTCGACAAGGGCAAGCATCCGCAGGTCATCGTCAGCCTCTCCTTCCAGACAACAGATGGATACCGCACTGATGCGAAGAGTCTCCCTGTCATGGTCACTGCCAAGTAAAATTGTTGTCGGCGTGGCGCTCGTCCTCGCGGCGAGCGCCTGTTCCTCTCTCGCCCCACCCACGATTTACGACTGGCTCCACTTCGCTCCCACGGAAACACAGGTGTGGAACAACCGCATGCCCGGTACCAAGCCTCGCTGCAACGCACAGATGCATCTCCAGATCATCAACAAAGGCGAGCAGGATGTGCGTTTGCATGACCCCGAGGCGACGCTGATCATCGCTCCCGACGGCGCGCCCCTGCGGCGGTTTTCTCCGTTGATGACCATCAATGACAAGAGGGTGCGCGACCTGACCCTGGCGAAGGGAGACTCTATCGAAGTCGTGTTCCGATCGCCCGATTTCGGTCTCGAACCCATCGACGGATCAACCTATCCCCAGGTGCGCTTCATGCTGCGCATGCAGTCCTCGGTCGGAGAAACCCTGCTGTTCGGCAGTCCCGTCGTCAAGATTTTTGAAACCCAGTAGGTCGTTCATGCGTCCCGTTCTCGCGGCACTGATACTTTTCTGCGCCGCCGCTTCCCTGTCCGCGTTCGCGCAAATCCGTGATGCGGGTACCGGCGAGGAGGAAGCCGCGCAGGCAATGGTGGAGGAGTACCGATTCGGATCCTTCGTCGCAGCGGAAGCAGTGTCGGCAGATCAGTTCGGCAACGTGTTTGTCGCCGACGCAGGCACATCGACGCTGCTCAAGTTCGATCTACGCGGACGCAGGCTTTCGGAAGTCGGGGGGCCCGGCTGGGACAATGAACAGTTCGACCGTCCGACAGGTATAGACGCCCGGCCCGGCATCGCGATTTACGTCGCCGACATGGGCAATAACCGCATCAGCCGCTTCGACCGCGATTTGCATTTCATGGCTGCCCTCGAAGGCGATGGCGGCACGATCGATCCCGGGTTCGGCTATCCGCTCGACGTCGCGCAATCCTCATTCGAACAGCTGTTCATCCTCGACGGTGAAAACAACCGCGTGCTCGCGGTCAGCGCATTCAAGTCGGTCGACCGCGTCTTCGGCGGCATCGCATCTGGCGACGGACGCCTGCAGGACCCGGTCGCTCTCGCGACAGATGGCGACAAGCTGCTGTACGTGCTCGAAAGCGGCCGTGTCGCGGTCTTCGATTATTTCGGAAATTTCATGCGCCAGTTCGGTAGCGGCGTGTTTTCAAACGCGCAGGGAATTGCACTTCTTCCCGATCGCGTCGTCGTCGTCACGCCCGATGCCCTGCATTTTTTCGCCCCGGCAGGCGATCATCTCCGCAGCATCGATCGAAAAAGCATGGTGCTGGCGAGTGATGCCGGAGAGTTTCGCGACGCAGTTTGGTGCTCTCCTTTTCTCTTGATCCTGACAACACATTCATGTATACTGTTCCCGTCCAAGTAAATTTTTAGGGAACAATTTTAGGAGGAATCCCCATGGCTTACGGTCTGAATAAGGTGATGCTCATCGGGCATCTGGGCAGCGATCCGGAGTTGCGCTATACCGAAGGCAACGTTCCGGTAGCGACGTTCAACGTCGCGACCAACGAATCCTACAAGGATCAGAACGGCAATCTCGTTGACCGCACCGAGTGGCATCGCTGTGTCGCCTGGCGCAAGCTGGCCGAGCTTTTCGGCGAGTACCTGAAAAAGGGTTCCAAGGTCTACCTCGAGGGCAAGCTGCAGACGCGGCAGTGGGATGACAAGGACGGCAACAAGCGCTACACCACGGAAATCGTGATCAGCGACTTCACTTTCCTCGACAGCAAGGGCGGCGGCGGACAGCAGAATGGCGGCGGCGGAACACCCGTTCCTCCCCCCGAGCCTGCCGGAGACAAAGAAGACGATCTCCCGTTCTGATTTCCGCATGACATGACAAAAACCGAGAGGCTTCGCTTTTGGCGAGGCCTCTCGTGTTTCATCACCCGCGATGAATTTGCAGGACGAGTGCGGAGCACTCAGGCCACTCGTCCGCGTCCCCTTCCTCCCATCCGTTTTCCACCTCCACGGCCCATGCCGCGTCCTGCACCATTCGCAGCGCCGCGTCCGCGTCTGCGCCCCAGTCCGACGCCCAACCCCTGAGTGTTTTCGGCGGCCGTGTTTTCTTCCGTGGATTCTTTCCCGCCACCGCAGCGTCCGAGACGCCGTCCGGTACGCGGACCCTGGCCTTCCGGCCCCGTTCTGTCTTGTCCTGGCATGATTGCCTCCGGTTTCATTGTGTTGTTATCGTTTCTTTGATGCTTCATAGTTTCTCCACGCTTCCTCGACCGTACATTCCTCCACTACGGTGACGACCGTGACGCCCGCGGCGTTGAGAGCTTCGGCTGCTTTCGGTCCCACCCGTCCGGTGATGACCACGCCGACCCCTTCACTCAGCAATGACTGTGCTGTGCCCGTGCCTGCGCCGTGCGCGGCGTCCACATTGGAGGTGTTGTCGAGGAAACGTGTGTTTCCGTTTTCGCTATCGATGAGGAAAAAGCCTTGTGCGCGTCCGAAACGCTCGTCGAGCCGCTCTTTCCATCCGTTTCCGCTTGCAGAAATGGCGATCGTCATACGCATTCTCCTTTGCTGTTGATATGTGTCCATATTCTTGTGAGTTCATCTGACACTCGAGCATCGGACATTTCAATCAATGTTTTTCCCTGGCGGAGCGATTCAGGAAAAACGTCTGTCCATGGAATTTCCGCGATAACCGCGATGCCCTGTTCCTCGCACACCGCATGGATCTCCGTCCGTACATGTTCATCGAGGTCCGCTTTATTGATCACACAGGAGGCCGGCAGTGAGAAATGTGCGAGCAATTTCATCAGGCGGCGCAGGTCATGCAGACCGGCGCGGGTTGCCTCCGTGACGAGAAGAACTTCCGTGGCTCCGCTCACGGCAGCGATGGCGGGACAGCCAATTCCAGGTGGACCATCGACGAGGAGGCAGGGAATATTTTCCCTGTTTGCCTCGGACAGAGCTTCTGTTTTTACTTTCGTCACGAGCTTCCCGGAGTTTTCCTGTCCGATTCCGAGTGCTGCGTGCACCATGATTTGATCGAAGCGGCTGCGTGAAATGAGGAAGTGTCCTGTCACACGCGGCATCATGGTGATGTAGTTTCCAGGACACACATGGCTGCACACACCGCAGCCCTCACATGCCAGGGAGTCGATTTCATACTGCCCATTGCGCAGCACGATCGCGGAAAATGCGCAGGCGGTTTCGCAGTACCCGCATTCTGTGCAACCACGTGTATCGATCATCGGCAGCATTCCACCGACAAATCGTTCTTTCACACTCTTTGCGGGACGAAGCAGCAGATGCAGATTGGCGGCGTCGACGTCGCAGTCCGCCATGACCGCGCGTTTCCCCGCCAGCTGTCCGAGTGCGGCGGTAATCGTCGTTTTCCCCGTGCCACCCTTGCCGCTCATGACCACGATCTGCTTCATGCTGCAACCTCCTCGCAGCGCATCACTGCGGTGATGATCTGTTCGAAGAGCGGAACGGTCTCCGGAAGCACGTCGGTCACGATGGCGCCCCGAGCGCAGGCGCGGGCGATGCTTTCACTGTAAGGGAGTTCTCCGAGAATGTCGATCTGTTCCGCGGCGCAATACTGCTGCAGCGTTCGATCATGCGTCACGGCCTTGTTGATGACAACGCCAAATTGCTGTCTCAGCGTGCGCATCGTTTTCACCATGAGTTCCAGATCATGCAGTCCGAACGGCGTCGCTTCCGCAACCAGCACGGTATAATCCGCTTCGCGCACTGCTTCGACGGCTGCACAGGCGGTGCCCGGTGGCGCATCAAGAATGGTGATCTCATTCACCGACGCCGCATGTTTTTTCACATCGCGAATGAGCGCCGGTGCTGCTGTTTCCCCGACCTTGAGTCGCCCTGACCGAAGGGATACCCCGGCGCCTTCCCGCAATTCCACTGACCCAATCATTTTTTTCCCGTCGCGCATTGCGCCTTCGGGACAGAGGATGACACAGCCACGGCAGCCCTTGCAGAGTTCCGGAAACACCAGCACCTGATCTTCGAGACACAGAAGCGCGTGGTATGCGCACACGCGCTGACAGGTGCCACAGTGGGTGCAATACTCCTCGTCGATTTCAGGGATCATGCTCCACGCCGTTTCCTGGCACAACAGCGGGAGATCAAAGAACAGGTGTGAGTTTGGCTCTTCCACATCCAGATCCAACAGCGTCACGTTCCTCGCTCGCGAGAGCAGGTGTGCAAGTGATACTGCCAGCATCGTTTTTCCCGTCCCTCCTTTTCCACTCGCGACCGCGATTCTCATGTTGTTTCGCTCCGGTGTTTTCGTTCTTGTCCCTTGCCCTGGTGTTGCCCGCTCCCTTGTCCGTGTCCTCTGCCCTGACCGCGTCCGTGCGTACCATGGGTCCCCCAGGCAAGGTCCTTCACATTTTCGGAACCACAGACGCGGCACGACGCCACGGCCTCCGCATTCTTCCGAGCTTCTGCCATACGCTGCAGTAATTCATCGCCGCAGTCCTCGCAACGCTGCAGCGAATGTTCGAAATCCACTTCACCTCCCTCGATGCGCAACTCCATTCCTTCGATAATGCAGCGAGCGATTTTCGCCCGCGCGGCATCGATGAGTCGTGAAAACGTCGATCGCGAGATATCCATCTTCTCCGACGCCGGTTGTTGATCGAGTCCCTCATAATCCGCCAACCGGATCGCCTCGAACTCATCCACCGTCAGCGTCACCGTTTCCAGCAGACGGCGCGGCACACCCACCGGTTTGAAGTGATTGAAGCGGGGGGGACCGAAAATCCGTCGTGTTCGTTGAGGCCGTGGCATATTCTATCCTTTTTGCACATATGTTCATTACTTACCCCGGCAATATAATGCACATATGTTCATAAGTCAACCCCCGACAAAAGGGCCCTCCCACGAACGAGCATGGATTATTCCGCGGCACCCTATTCCAACCAAAAAAAACGCCGGACTCCGCACCCGACTGTTGCTCTTTTCCCCCAATACTTCTATCTTTGTAATCAGCTTGGACGCATAGCTCAGTTGGTTCAGAGCGCACGCTTCACACGCGTGAGGTCGCAGGTTCAAATCCTGCTGCGTCCACACGAAAGCCCCCCGAAGCGTAATGGTTCCGGGGGCTTTTCGTTTCTTGACCGTATTGGTCGGAAAGGCCATACAGTCTGCGACGCTACCGAAAGAGCAGCATGCCTTTGATGTCCGAGAATCGACCGTCGACCTCGAGCTGATAGAGGTACATACCCGAAGCCAGTCCTGTCGCATCAAATTCTGCGGTGTGCATTCCGCAGGACTGCATCCTGTTCACAATCCTGCGCTGCAGCTTCCCCGCCGCATCCATGATGTGAAGACGGACGAACGCGGGTTGCGTGAGCGAGTAGCGGATGGTGACCATGCCGGTGAATGGATTGGGATAACTTTCGCGCAAAGAAAATCCATCGAGGCGTGGGGCAGACGGTGGCATCGCCGTCGTGTCATAATAACTGTAAACCAGCACCCCTTCAGATCCGCCGGCGACAAAAACCGATCCATCGGCCGATGCGCTGATGCCTACTGGGAACTCCGTGTCCGCTGTTTTTGCAGTGAGAGTCAGGATATCGTTGTCCAGTCGGTACGCGCGGAGTCCGGTTAGCTGCGCTGTGACGAATGCCGTTCCATCGGCCGTGACAGACACGTTCTCTGCAACCCCTTCCTCCGTCCGGCGCGCTACTTCCCTGAAGCTCGATCCCTCAAAATGATAGGCTATCAGGCCGCTTTCACTCGCAGCCGCATACACCATGCCGTTTGGCCCGACGGCAATATCCTCTACCCGATCGTTTTGGGAATGGGGGGTATACGCTCTCAGGGTGAAGGACGTCTGTTCAAATGTGAAGGCCTCGATACGGCCATACCTGCTGGACACAAACACCGTCCCATCGCTGCTGCAGACAACCCTGCCGCCGGATCGTCCTGCCGCGATCTGTGCTCTTCTCGTCAGGGTCACACCATCGTGGGTGAGTGCGATCAATGTGTCATCCATTGTCAATGCTACAACAGTGCCATCGGGAAGTACATCGACATCTTCGACGAAACCTTCCGATGCGTACGCTCCAAGCGAGGTGAATGCACCGTCATCAAATCGATACGCACGCAGGCCGCCAAAGTAGTTTGCAAGATAGAGCGTGCCGTCTACGCCGACTGCCACCGCTGTTGCATCCCCGCCGTCATCGACATGGCCGACCTCACACAGCTGTGATCCGTCATAGCGGTACGCCAGCAATCCCCCGCCTGCGTTCGCGACGAAAACCGTCCCATCTTGAGCTATGGCGATGTCCCGACTGTATCCCCCACATTCGATTTCCGAAATGTGGCTGAAGTGGTGATTGGCATATCCATACACACGCACACCGTCCGCCCCCGCTGACGCGAGAACTGCACCGTCCCTCAACACGGTGACCCGGATTGTCCATCCACCGTCGTTGATTTCGTCGAGCAGCGTAAATGTCCCTGCTTCCCAGATATAGGACTGCAATCCGAAAAAGGCGTTGGCAGTAAGAATTGTCCCGTCCGCTGCGAGCGTGACGTCATTGACTTGAAGACGATTGCCGAGATGCCCCTCCTGCGCAAAGGAGCTGCCATAAAAACTGTAAGCGTAGAGGCCATCGAGGTCGGTAGCGAGGAACACCATACCATCCACAGCAACGGCAACGGCTGTCGCGTACCCCAATGATTGCGTTTGGTAATGCGCGACAGAGCGCAGCGTATCAGCTTCCAAACGATAGGCACGCAATCCATCTTCCGTGTTCGCAAGAAAAATGGTGCCGTCTTCGGCAATCGCAAGCCCCGCTGCTTCACCGCCGTCATCGGCATGCGCGATCAGAACGAATCCGTCCGCACCGTAGTGATATGCAAAAAGACCGTATTTCCCCGCGGCCAGATAAACAGTCCCGTCTGCTCCAAACATCACTCTTTGCGCAGCCGGTCCATCATTGACATGTGCGATGTTGCAGAACGAATTTCCATTCCAGGAATACGCACGCAATCCGTCATCCCCATTTGCGAGAAAAATGGTGCCGTCTGCATCGATTGCGACGTCATTGGCACAGCCGCCCTCATTGACATGCGCGATACGAGTAAGCGATTTCCCATCATAACGGAATGCCAGAAGACCGTCCCGGGAGTTGCTGACGAAGACAGTACCATCCGGACCTTCCGCTGCTCCGCCAGCGAACCCGAACGGTCCGCTGCGTGCGGTGTTCGTAAATCTATGCGAAAACTGGGCGCATCCAATACTGCTGATTCCGCAGAGCAATAGTGCCAGGAGAAAGCCTGTCCGCACGGATGCGCATGTCAAGAGAGAAGACACTTCGCCGGGGCGTGGAAGCATTTCTAATCTCCAGGAATAAGTAAGGTGCAGGATATCTTTCATATCATACTGAGTGCGCGGAGCAATGTCAAGCCGTACACACGCGATAATATGGTGGGCGATTACTCTGCCATCTTCCGTCATTTCTCCTTCTTCCATGGGTGTATCTTGAGTTAACCCTCCTTAACACTGGATCATCGGGATGTGAAATCGACTGGGCTTGGCGAACTTTTTTCCCTATTTCTCACTACTACAAACGGTTCGAATCACACTCGGTAGCTTCATCCCTGATCACCCCGCTGCCCGTTTCGGCCCATTTTTCGGTTTTTTTCAATACTTTGAACGCTGCGATCCTGCATGCGGATGTATTCCGCCAGGTCATAAAGGCGCAGTACATCCTCCCTGAACTGGTTCGAACTGCCGCCCACTGCGTCCACCAGAAAGCCCCCCGAAGCGAATTGCTCTGGGGGGTTTTTCTTTCCCAGCCTCATGCTGTATGACACTCCCGAACATTGCCCGCAGCGCCGTCCTGCCGTATCAGGCTACCGGAGATGTGTCACGATTTTCATCTCCCTTTCCCCTCCCGCCTCAAGTGTCAACATGTATGCTCCCGGTGGAAGCGTGGTAGTGGGCAGCGTCCGGTGGTAGAGCCCCGGCCCGGTGATTGTCTCCTCCCGCGCGGCGACTTCCCGGCCGAGGAGGTCGGACAACGCGATGCGCATTGTTCCGGGTCCGCGCACCGTGAAAGCCACATCGACCCTGTCACGGAAGGGGTTCGGGTACACGGAATGAAGTTCGAAGCGTGCCGGTGCGGGCTGTTCCCCGACAGCGGTCGCCAGCCCGGCCCACGTCCCGTACAACGCGCCATCGGCGGTGAGGGCGTAAAAAAAGTTGTTCGTCGGTTCATGCATCAGTCGGACGAAGTGAAGCCCCGTCTGCTGGGGGTTGCAGATGGTCCAATCCGTCCCGTCCTTCCGCGACATGCATACGCCACGATCGTAGGTCGCAACCGCGAGCACGCCGATGAAATTAGTCACCATGCCGGTCACATACTGCCCGGGTGACGCCGTGGCGGTCGGGGCCCAGGTGAAGCCGAAATCGGTGGAACGATACACTCCCATGCCATAGCTCCCTGCGTAGAGATCCCCGTCCGGGGTCTGCAGCAGCGCGGTGATATTCGGATGTGTCAAACCGGCTGACACAAGCGCCCACGTTGCCCCCGCATCCGTGCTCCGCTGAAGTCCTTCGCCGAAGGTCCCGGCGTAAAGGAGGCTGTCGGTCACGGCGAGAAGGCTGCGCACAGGCGCAGTGGTAATCGCTCGCTGCACGTATTCCCAAACCATTCCTCCGTCCCGGCTGACGGCGACGGCGCCTTGTTCCGTTCCTGCGAGGAGCAGACCGCCGGGAGCCGAAGCCGCTGTCGTCACAGTTTCACCGGAAAGATCGGCTGACAACGACAGCCAGGCTGCGCTGCCGAGCGGCAGTCCGTATACTTGACCGTCCAGGCCGAATGCGAGGATAGTCGAATCGGGCCGAGCAGCCAGCGTGCGGATCCGGGGATCCGCGAGTCCCTCTATGGATTGCCGCCAATGACGAGTGCCCGTCTGGTACCCGACGCGTGCACGGAACAGGCATCTGTGATCAGCCGCGAACAAGTCTCCTCCGAAGAAGAATATATCCCGTATCGAATCCATCGCCAGCCCGGACAACCGCAATTCCCATGTCCTTGCCTCGTCTTCGGAGACAAAAATGCTATCCCGGCCATAGTGCATGCCATACCGACCTTCGAAATCCACAGCTGTCGCACCAGGTTTTCCCCAGTCAGGCAGCGTGCTCTGCACCGGTGACCAGTGGTTCCCATTCGAACTAGAGTACAGGCCACCGTAGGTCACGGCGACCAGGGGTCCACGCCTGTCTCGGAAGATCCGCCGCACGTTCATCGATGGATCACCAGGCGCGCCCAATCCATCACTTGCATGGACCCATTGAAAATTCGGATACGATGCATGCAAGATTCCAGTGGTGGATGTCCCTGCCCACGCCAGGTTCCCTTCTGTATGGATATACTGTATTTCCTCCCCTTCCGTCCAGGTATTCGCTGAGCGCCAAGTGGTCTTCCACGGCTGGGGTCCGCTGCCGGAGAGATAAATATTGTTTGGAAACGCGTAGAGCAGCGCAGCGCCGTTGGCAAGCGTGGCGATATGCTTCGTGCCCATCCCGCTGGTGGGGAGTCCATCGACGTACTTTCGCGCGGTGCCGAAGACGTCGAGATGAACAACCCCGTCGGGACTGCAGAGCATGAACACTCCCTGATTTCCTGCCGGAGAGGCATAGCCCCCCCAATTCCCGACGGGACCACCCAGGTATCCCCAGGTTCTCCCTCCATCAAACGACCGGAAAACACCGGAGGTGCCTTTGCCGTCGTAACGGAAGTAGACATTCATCACCATCCCCGTCGGTGCGGACGCGGGATCGGGGACGATCGATGAGTTGTATTCAGGCGCATCCGGCGCGATGATCTCTCGCCAGAGCCGACCACCGTCCCGACTCTTGTAGAGTCCGTTCGATGAGGCGACGTACATCGCACTGTCGTCGAGCACGAACAAGTTGTGGAAGCCGTACGGATTGACTTGGTCGACGCGTCTCCAGGTCCCGTACTGCGCCTGTGCGACCACCGTGAGAAGCAGAAAGAAAACACTCCATCGAACGATCATACCACACCCCCTTTCCTGGAAATAATATCGAGTGGTGCCTGAAAAAATTATTTTCATATGATAAGAAATCCATGATCATTTCGCCTCTACACGGTACTCGACCGTTTGTCCTATCAAACCTCCAGCTATGCTGGATAAGAAAAGGGCGGCTAACGCCAGCGAAATTGTCACCGCAACGCCAGCCTCGCCTCCATTTGATTCGGATGGTACGGATTCAATAAATCCGGTCAGTGTGGATATCGCCAAAATTGCACAAAAAGCCAAGACGCCATATCCCGTGCCAAATATGCAACCGATGGCAGACGAATTCTCCTCCAAACGGTCGATGCCGCTCAGAGGCATTTGCCACATCTTTGAGTTAGCGTCAACGCAACTCAACGAGTCCTTTTCCACCTTCAGGTTGTGGGCACGTATGCTCTGTCCCGACACAAGGTAAATGAGCACATCGTCACTGTCTGCAGACGTGGCATTGAATTCCGTTATTGGGAATTCGTTCATCCCAGGTTCCCGATCACGCACGAATGTGTAACTGGGGGTGCAACCTGTGATGAAGATACTGCACATCAAGATCACAGCTATGATGCGATGGAAGAGTCTCATCTGATTCCTTTCCTGTCTCCGCATTGCGTAGCCGACAAGTCATAAGAGAAGACACGCAAAACACCCGCGAATTCCTCTCCGAATAAGAACAATATCACCCTCAAACCCAACTCTCTCTTGACAATCACTGCGGTTAGAATCACACTTGGTAGCTTCATCCCTGATCACACCGCTGCCCGTTTCGGCCCTTTTTTCGGTTCTTGCCCGTATTCGTCGACAAGGCCATACCCTCTGTGACGCTACCGCAACGCCGCATCCATGATGTGAAGACGGACGAACGCGGGCGACGTAAGCGAGTAGCGGATGGTCGCCATGCCGGTGAATGGAATGGGATAAATTTTGTCCGAAGAAAATCCATCGAGGCGTGCGGCAGGTGGTGGCATCGCCGATTATCGGCAGTTCAGCGCACTTGTCATGCAGCGGCTTGGATTCAAAAAATATTATTCGTTCTGCATCCTGCAGCTATTGACCTTCTGCCCTGTTTTTCTTAATGTTGCGACATACTAAGGATTTTACTCCTCATTGTCCTAAATCGAGGCTTTGCACTCTGGGTTGCATTCATCACTGCGTTACCCATTGGGAGGCATCGCAGTGAGATGTGCATCGAGGTACAAAACCAGTTCCCAACGTCTAGGTTTCCAAATCTCATATAACAGGAGGTCGTGGCAGAACAAGGATGATCATTGCGTGTTGAAACGTCGGGACACGGACCCGACGGTGCGTAAACAGTGCTCGAATGGTGGGACATCCGTATAACCTCGTATGCCATTCAGCGAAGCTGGCGTAACCAGACTCAATTCGTGCTCAACCCAGCCAAATCAAGTCGAGACCGTAACTCAGCCTCGGTGCGGCGTGTGTCACGTGGGGGGCGCGAAGTGCCTGTGAATTCTAGCATTAATTTTTCTGCTCGCTCGAAGGATCAGACGTTCGATTTTCGGGAAATCAAACTTTAGTATGAGGAAGGAATCCATGCGACCAACTTTAATTCTCTTCTGTGTACTGGCTCTGACTGCGGTGGCAACCGCAGGTTCCGGAACAGTGACTGTACAGCTTTTCGACAGTGGTAACAACGGGCTGTCGGGAGGCAATGTGTTCTATTACGACGGTGGTTGGCAGTCGCTCGGGACAACCGTCAATGGTACCGTCTCCGGTACCGTGCCGAAAACCACAGACATTGAAATCCGCTACAGTGGTGGACGATTTAAGTGGATTCTCATCGATCCTGCCACAAATCCCACGCTCACCATCAATACGATCCTGGTGACCGTGAAACTCCAAACCTGTTCCGGTACGCCGCTGGTGGGAGACGCCAAGTATTATTTCGGCGGATTCACATCTATCGGAAACACACCGGCGACAATCGAATTGCTCCCGTATTCAGCCCTCGGACCGGGACAGGGGAATTACGATTTTCAAGTCACGTACGACGGCCGGACAAGCCCCATTCATACCCAGGACATTGCCGTGAACCCGGTGATCGTGCTGACAACCACAAAAGTCGATATGTTCGGACAAAATGTCTACTGGTATAATAACGGTTGGAAGCCGTTTGTAGGACCAAAAGAAGTGATGGGAGGGAAAAGCAACAGGTACGGCAACACCGCCTGGGCGGACTTCAAGTTCAACTACTCAACAAGTCCCACGGTAACTATCGACATCGACGGCTGCAGTCTCACGGGCGGCATGATCACCTTGGTTGATGAGAATGGCAGTCCCATCGCCAATTATCCCGCGGACTATCCTACTGAAACACGCAACCTCCAATGGAAATACCGCTGTGGTGGGAGTTGGGGACCCTCGACGTCCTTCAAGACCGATGCAAACGGTCAGACCTTCTTCACCATCAACTGCCCGAACAACAACTGGGATAACAAGATCACGATGACGCTGAACCAGACGTCCCTGGAGCAGAACGTGATGGTGAACTCAACGTTCCAGGCAGCGAAGGTGAATGCCAACCTTGAAGGTTGTACCGGCCCGATTACCGATGTCCCAGGTGGCACGGTGGCACAGGGTGGTGGATACTGGTATACACATGGTACAACGGGACCGTCGGGAAAGGTGAGCTTCTACACCTTCCCTGGCAGCATCAAGGTGCGAATGGATTATAACCACGCGAGTGAGACCCAGTATCCGGTAATTGCTTCAGGTGCGAACGACGTTCACTTCCAGACCACCAAGGTGACATTCAATTACGCCGGCGACATCAAGTCGAACAAGGGTGGTTCGTGGTGGATGTTCAGCAAGCCAACAATGTATCTGCTCGCACAGTCCTATAATTTCTGGTTCAAGACCGGGCCGACTTGGTACGGACCTGTTGCCTTGAACGTAAGTGGCTGTGAAATGGGCAAGGTACTCCTCAGAGTCCTGGATGAAAATGGCAATGGCGTCGCGGGTGGAAAAGCGACGCCTGCATTCGGCGGTTCCTGGGGGAGCACTCTCGTGGGACAAACGGATGCGAATGGTGTGCTCCTCGCTGATATTCTACCCGGATTCACCAAGATTAAAATGACGGTGAATCAAGGTTCAGTCGAGCAGAGTCTCGCGCAATTGAATGCGTCGAACTACACCTGGTATACCGAAATCCTCCGTATCTGGCTGAAAGACCATGCCGGTTCTCCGATCACGGATCAAGCCGGAACGCTGCGCCAAGGCGGGGGTTCCTGGTATACATGGGGGAATTTCAACGCATCAGGGTATCGCGATATCCAATTGTTCGCAACTGGCAGTTACAAGTTCGAGGCAGGCTACAACTACACGACATTCACGGACTTTCCCGTCGTTACTGCAGGCGCAGGTATACAGAATTTCGATTTCCAGACGGGACAAATCTTTGGAAGCTGTATAACCCAGTACTCAACTGGGGCCTGGCGCACCTTCACGGATGGAATGGAACTGATGCCCGGGACATACACCTTCAGGTCTCCCGAGCAGTCAGGCACAGTGACAGCTGGCGGAACTACCTACCTTATTTGTCTGCCGAAACAGAGCAGCGGAGAATTCTTGACCGAGTTCAGTCTCGCTCAGAACTATCCCAATCCTTTCAACCCATCAACGGTGATCGGCTATGCCGTTCCCGAGGAATCCGAGGTGCTACTGCAGGTCTTCGATATGCAGGGGCGCCTCGTGGCAACGCTGGTCAACGGTGTGCTTCCTCCCGGAGAGCACATGGCGACCTTTGAGACGAGCGATCTGCCCGGCGGAAACTATATGTACCGCCTGCAGACGAATGGTCAGTCGCTGACCAGGATGATGACGCTGCTCAAGTAGAGCACGAAACGAGCGCATGCGATGCGCCCGCCTCTGCGGGCGCATCGCATCAATATGGGAAAGCCTGCCACCCTGTGCGAGACGCACCGTAAGATTTCTCGCAGAGTAATTCAATCCCGTTCAGAGCTATTGAGGTAACCGGCTATGAAAAAGTCATTGGCATTATTGGTTTTCTGTCTGCTGATCAGTACGGGCGCCCATCTCCAGGGGCAGACGCAATACACACTCACACTGGTGGACGAAAACGAGAACCCCATCCCAAATTATCCCTCCGATTTTACATCTGACACACGGAATCTGAAATGGAAATACCGCTGTGGCGGAAGTTGGGGGCCTGAGACAGCTTTCCAGACCGACGCAAACGGGCAGTGGATCGTTACTATCCCTTCTAGTTGCAGCAACTGGGACAGTAAAATTACGGTCACTTTGTACCAGACGTCCCGTGAGCAGGATGTTACGGGCAACACCGTCTTTCAAGCGGCAAAAGTGAATGTCAATCTCAAGACCTGCGACGCATTGATCACCAGCACGCCCGGAGGTATTGTTGCACAAGGCGGGGGGTACTGGTATACACACGGTAATACTGCCGGGACCGGTACCGTGAGTTTTTATGCGTTTCCCGGAAGCGTCAAACTGCGGATGAGCTTCAATCATGGCAGCGAGGAGCGGAGCTCTATTTCCATTCTTTCTGGTACCAATAGCATCGATTTTCTAACAACGAAAGTCAGCTTCTCGTACGCTGGCGAAATAAAATCGAATACAGGCGGCTGGTGGTATTTCACAGAACCGTTTCTCGATATGCTTCCTGGGACCTATGCGTTCTATTTCAAATACGCAAACATATGGTCATCACCAGTTTCTGTCGTCGTCAGTGGCTGCGAAATGAACAAGACGCTACTGCGACTCCTAGATGAAAACGGCGTTGGCGTGGCGGGCGGTATCGCCGCAGCTGAGATCGATGGGAGCTGGGGAGCGCCGCTCTCCGGTCAGACAGATGCCGAAGGTTTACTCTTCACAGATGTCCCAACTGGCTTCAGCAAGATCAGGATGTCGCTCAACCAGGGGACCGCAGAGCAGAATGCATCGCAGCTGACCGCTTCAAACTACACTTGGCAGGCAGATATTCTTCGAATCTGGCTGAAGGATCACAACGGCAGCGGGATCACGGACGAAGCGGGTTGGCTCGAACAGGAAGGAAGTACCTGGATCACCCTCGGGAGTTTCAATTCTTCCGGATACATGGAAATTCCTCTGTTCGGCTCCTCACTTTACAAGTTCCGCGCGAACTACAACTACACCTCCGAGGAGAAATACCCGGTTTCCGTGACGAGCGGCACAGGTATTCAGGAACTGACATTTCAGACTGGCCAGGTATCGGGAGCCTGCATCTCCCAGTTCCTCGCCGGAGAGTGGAGGAGCTTCACATCCGGTATGGAAATGCTCCCGGGAGTGTATTCCTTCCAGTCGCCCGTGCAGTCAAGTACAGTCACAGCCGGAACCGTCACGCCGCTGAGTTGTCAAACCCTGGCGATTACCACATCCCCGTCCAGCCTCACGAAATGTCCTGGCGAGACCGCGACATTCTCTGTGACTGCGACCGGCAGCGAGCTATCCTATCAATGGAGGAAAAACGGTGTGTCGATTTCCGGAGCGAATGAGGCGGACTACTTGATCAGCGCTGTCACTGCCGAAAACGAAGGATCGTATGATGTCATTGTCACCGCGGCGAGCCAGTCATTGACTTCCAGTGCCGCAACATTGACCGTGAACACACCGCTTGAGATCACCGAGTCCCCTATGGACGTCGTCATTCTTGCGGGTAATACAGCGGTGTTCAGCGCTGCCGCATCGGGTTCATCACCCATCACCGTTCAGTGGATGGTATCGACCGACGGCGGGAGCGAGTTCTCTGCCATCAGTGGAGCTACTTCTCCTACGCTCACACTGGAGAATGTCGCCACAGTGATGAACGGGAACCAGTATCAGGCTCTGTTCTCAAACCCTTGCGGAATAGCCGAATCATTCAAGGCCACCTTATCTGCGAAAGTGATAACCTCTGATCTCGGTCCCGTGGAAGTGTCGCTCGGATCACCCACAAATTCGAACAATGGGTGTAAAATTGATATTAAGGTTTCATTTTACAAAAACATCATGAATCTTTCAGGTCTCATTTTGTCAGGTGAGATTTACAAACAGCAGGTTGTCGGCAACGCGCAGAATTCTCTTTCGAAGATATACAGTATCCCACTCCCCCGCCTCACGGGCGTGACATTCGCGGCGAATGATTACCTGTACTGCAAGGTGTTTATCCGTAAAAACGCGAATGCGAATGCCGCGGATTTCCCCATCAGATTCTGGTTCGACAGCGCTCCTGTATCCAATCAGGGGAACAAGGCATACAGCCGTATTCATAAGGTGACCATTAACGGAAGCACCGAGAATTACTACTATTTCCGTGGTCCTCTCAGCAACGGTTCGGGTTCGCTGCAAACATACCCCGGATCCTCAGCAGACTACGTGCAGAAAACCGCCTCAAGCACTTGGGAGGAATTCGGGACATGGCAGATACTCGGATCCAACATGAAGCAGAGAGTAACAGGACACGGAGGCGAAGCCGTTCCTCCCACACCGACTATGACGAACTATCCGAATCCCTGCAGCGGGACAACGACAATAACCTTTACTCTGCCAGAGGCGGCTCCTGTGCTGATGGCCATATATAACAGCATGGGTGAAAACGTGCGTGAGCTGTTTCATGAGTCCTTCGATGCCGGCAGATACACAGCGACATGGGATGGGAATGACCGTCTTGGGAATCCCGCACCGTCCGGGGTGTACATATGCCGTATTACATCGAACAACACAACGCTGCAACGCTGCATCGTGATCATGCAATAGATCCTGCCAGCAAACAGGGCGGGTTGCGTTCGGCTATCTCTACCACGTAGAGTCGCCAAATACTCGGTACGAAGAAGTTTGGGGGGCAATCTTCTGAAGAGGCAGTCCGATTGAACTGCTGCGAACTGCATCCTACTGCGCCGACGAAGACCCTGCCATGCGGCAGGGTCTTTCTTTAAAGCCGCATTACCGAAAGTGCTGAAGAGCCATCGATGGAACGAAGTCTGATTCCGGCCTGTTATCCTCATATCGGGTCTGTCTGTCACGACTTCATACGTGTGCAATACTTTCAGCCTCCTGTACTGTCACGGGGCTACGTCCCCCGATTTTCGAGCCCTGGAGAACATATTGCACAGAATTCGGTGACCTGTGAGATCCATACCCAGCACCCGATTCATATAATGATGCAATTCACCGAACACACGGGTTCCCTCCTCTATCCTCCTGCCGACTCCCTTCGGCGGGCTTTCCCTGAAAACTCTCTGCACAACCTACGCCATGCTTTTGCCCTGCGGACGATGCCATGTGGATGCGTTTGGACCTTCCCCCGGACGCTATCCAACTTCGACGACACATGCGGGCGGAATCGGCGTGTGCATGCGCATTCTCAACTACTGTACGGGAGAATATCATGAATACTGCATCCAACCACGCGGAGGAAAAGATGAAAAATCCGGAGAAGGTGCTTCGAGATACCGAGAGCGCTCCGCTCGGGCTCGACGATGAGGAAGTCGTCCGTCGACGGCAGCAATACGGATACAACGAACTCCCTGAGAAAAAGGAAAATCCGGTCCTCGTGTTTCTCCGCTACTTCTGGGGTCCCATTCCGTGGATGATCGAAATCGCCACTATTCTCTCCGCAGTCCTGGGGCACTGGGCGGATTTCGTCATCATCCTTGTGCTGCTCATCATGAACGGTGTGGTTGGATTCTGGGAAGAATTCCAGGCCGGAAATGCAATTGCAGCGCTCAAGGCCAGACTTGCGATCAACGCGCGAGTACGACGCAACGGTACCTGGAGCAGTGTAGCCGCGCGCGAGTTGGTCCCGGGCGACCTGCTTCGTCTTCGCCTTGGAGACATTATCCCTGCCGATGCCACATTGATTGAAGGCGATGGGATCGAGGTGGATCAATCCGCGCTCACCGGAGAGTCGCTCCCGGTCAAACATGCCGCAGGCGAGGTGGTGTACTCAGGTTCCGTCGTCCGCGAGGGTGAAGCCGAGGCGGTCGTCAGTGAAACCGGGGCCCGTACATTCTTTGGAAAAACCGCGAGTCTGGTCGAGGAGGCGCATACGACAAGCCACTTCCAGAAGGCCGTGCTGAAAATCGGCGACTATCTGATTGTGCTGGCCATCGTGCTGGTCGTCCTCATCTTTGCCGTAGCGCTCTTCCGCGGCGAATCCATTCTCTCAACACTTCAATTCGCCCTCATCCTTACCATCTCAGCAGTCCCAGTCGCGCTCCCGGCGGTCCTGTCTGTCACCATGGCGGTGGGTTCCCGACTACTTTCTCGCAAAAACGCACTCGTCAGTAGACTGTCCGCGATTGAAGAACTGGCAGGAACCGACGTACTGTGCTCGGATAAAACCGGAACCCTGACACGTAACGAGCTGACACTCGGCGAAGCCGCCTGTCTGGGGAACGTAACGCCGGAGGAAGCGATTCTCTCCGGGGCTCTTGCTTCTCGGGAAGAGAACCAGGATGCAATCGACATGGCTGTCATCGGAGGAGTTGAAAAGAGAGAGACACTTGCCGCGTATACCGTGCGTCACTTCACGCCTTTCGATCCAGTGCACAAACGTACGGAAGCAGAAGTGGTCGACGCCCAGGGGAACCGCTTCCGCGTGAGCAAGGGAGCACCGCAGGTCATTCTCGAACTTGCGGGCAACGCGGATGAAGTTCGCGATCAGGTCGAGCAGATCGTCAATGACTTCGCGTCACGTGGTTACCGCTCACTCGGCGTCGCACGCGCCGACGGCGACGGCGCATTCCTGTTTCAGGCAATCCTTCCGCTCTACGATCCTCCCCGTGCGGACTCGCGCGAGACCATTGCAACCGCTGCTTCCATGGGAATCGATGTAAAAATGGTCACGGGCGACCAGATTGCGATCGCCAGAGAAATCGCTGGGCAGCTCGGGATGAAACGCAACATCATGGATGCCAGCTCGCTTGAGGAATCGAAAGGCCGTGAAATACCAACGTTGGCCGAGCGAATCGATAGCACCGAGGGCTTCGCTCAAGTCTTTCCGGAGCAGAAATACCACATCATCGAGGCGCTGCAGCAGCGCGGCCACATCGTCGCCATGACCGGCGACGGCGTCAATGATGCGCCCGCATTGAAAAAGGCGGATGTCGGGATCGCCGTGTCTGGCGCCACCGATGCAGCGCGTTCGGCTGCGGACATCGTGTTGCTGACACCTGGACTTTCAGTTATTATCGATGCCATCAAGGAAAGCCGGAAGATTTTTCAGCGCATGAACAGCTATGCGATCTACCGTATCGCCGAAACGTTCCGCGTACTGCTCTTTATGACGCTGTCTATTCTGGTATTCAATTTCTATCCGGTGACGGCGATCATGATCGTCTTCCTCGCCCTTCTCAACGATGGCCCCATACTGGCCATCGCCTATGACAATGTCCGAGCCGGGAAGGATCCAGAACGGTGGAATCTCCCCCTGGTGATGGCAATTTCCAGCGTCCTTGGCATCGCCGGCGTCATCGCGTCATTCGGTCTCTTTTTCATCGCTGAGCGCCTGATGCATCTGGACGTGCATGTCATCCAGACGTTCATGTTCCTCAAGCTCGCGGTGGCAGGCCACCTCACGATTTTCGTCACAAGGACCCGCGGTCCATTCTGGTCAATCAAGCCGTCGGCCGCACTGTTTTGGTCCGCCGTTGTCACGAAAGTGCTGGCCACGCTCGCTGCAGTGTACGGTTTCTTCATGGCTCCCCTCGGATGGGAGCTCGGATTAATCACCTGGGGATATGCACTGGTTTGGTTTTTCATCAACGATGGCATCAAACTCGCTGCATATCGCATCTTCGAACACTCCGGGTCATGGCTTTTCGCCAGACACCCTTCCACCCATTAAGGAGAGCATCATGTCCAAGCAGAATACAGCCACACTCAGTACCGAACAGCGGGAGAGCATTCCCGAACTCATCAAGAACCTCGCCAGCCGCGAGGGACTGAAACGACAGGCGGCAAGATTTGCACTTGCCGATATGGGAGAACCGGTGGTGGACTTTCTCGCCGAACTGGTCGAACATCCAAAGCATATCTATCGTTGGGAATGCCTTAAAACGCTTGTACAGATTGCAGATCCCAATTCGGTGGAACTCTTCCTCCTGGCGCTGGAGGATGAGGACTTTGATGTTCGCTGGCTGGCGGCGGAAGGGCTGATCAAGCTCGGCCCCAGTTCCGCGGTACCGATGCTCGAATATCTCATGGCGAATATGACATCCGATGCTGTCCGCGACGGAGCACGTCATGTACTGAAAGCACTGCGGCATAAGCTGAAAGCGAAAAAGGAACTCGATGAACTGCTGACCACTCTCCAGCATACGACGGACGCCGGCAGCATCAGCATGCGGAGCTATGCCCTGCTCCGCCGTCTGCAATCCTGAGTGGTGCGCAACGTCCCGATCCTGCATGACAGTCGGTCATTCAGCAGCGAGAAACAGGAAAGACCACACGATCAGGGTACCACCTGTTTGTAACCGGCGGGATTGACGAAACCTTATTGAGCGGCAGCGTATCGCCGTTGACGAGGATATGGGCGCGTATCCGTTGCGCGGCCACGCAGGGACGTATTCAGCGCACCCCCCAGGCGGAGCGTTCCGCTCGCGGCATCCACCCCCACACCCTCCACACTGCCGTCGGCATGGATATGCACGGCGGAAATTTCCGCAGGTACCCGCTCGGACGGCACGATGTTGGATTGCTCCAGTAGCAACCACGTTCCGGTCATTCTCCTATCGACCACACAGCTGTCCGGATCACGCGGGGCTTCTCCCGGGCCATGGGAGGACTGCGGAAGAACGCAGAGAACAAGGAGAACACACAACGACCCTCCCACCGCAAATCCCGGGTTGCCTGCCACGCCTGCTCCTTCCTTGATGCATTAGGATTATTTTATCTCTTGAGTCTCGGCTTCGATGATGACGGTCCGGCAATAGAAGCGACCTTCGGGAAGATCATTATCGAAGAGAGGTTCGCTCTCGCCGAGTCCTTTCAACATCGCTGTTTGCGTTCCCAGTGCGGTCGCAGTGTTGCGTGCCCGGGCGAGCGAGATCCCCGTATTGTATTCACTTTCACCGATTCGATCCGTGTAGCCGGTGATGCGGATGGTTGAAGCGTGCTGGATCTCGCTGCGAATGAGCGGGATCAGGGTGTTGTTCATAGTGCCGAGATCCGCCCGATCGAAATCAAAGAGAATGAGGCTGTAGCGCTGGATTTCCCTGCCCGAAACCGTGCGGTCTCTTTGCTGGTCGGAAAGTAACCGGTACCGTACAGGTAACGACTGTTCGTCGGCCTCAACCTTCCTGCCGAGCAGGTCTTCCGCGGCACAACCAATTTCAATCCTGGAAACGGAGTCACTTGCACCGCGCAGGGCCGCGGCGGCATCCCAGGTCAGCACGGCCGGTGGCGCGTCTGCACCTGAGTATCGAGCAGGGACATGCGCACGCAATCCTGCATTGACAGCCCAGTTCCGTATCCCATCGCCGGCAGTGATGCGGGGGCGCAAATGTAATTCCGCAGGGATATACTGCGTTTCCGTCGAATGCAGGATGACCGGCTGGAGGATCCGCGGATCGGATGCGACGATCTCCACACGTCTGTTCTCCACGACACCATCCGGGTCGCCCACGTTCGAAGGAATTCCGGGCAGATTCCGGGCACGGATATCGATGCGTGTGGAATCGATGCCCCATTGCCCGGTGAGATAGCGCGCAACGGCATTGGCTCTCGCTCCCGAGAGCGCGAGATCCCCTTTCTCCACGCCAATGTTCGCATTGCAGCCCGTGAGTGTGATCGTCGCTTCGGGATACTGCTGCAGTCGCTCGCCAATAATATTGAGCAGATGGTGATATACATCTAGTGTGGAGGTCGGTCGAAGAGATTCAACACGGAATCCGCCCTGACTCCCGACACGGGTATAGCGTGTCGGGATCTCCGCCGCGTGTTCGGGAAAAAACACATACGGCAGCAGTGGATACATATTCGTCGAACGATATTCCTCCACCACGATTTCATGTACCGGCACCTCGATTCCGTCGACAACACCCGTTACCGCGATGCGAGCGGCAATCGTCGATGGCGGTTTCGAAGGTGGCATCGGAACCGGCGGCTGCGCCGGCAACTCCTCTCCGTCCGCTCCGAGGTGGTAGCGGAGCACAATACCTGCGCGGAAGGATTGAGCCGTCCAGATATAGGACGATATAATTGGTGTCAGTCCATAAATATATGTGAACTCGGGGGCTGCGGACAACCGTCCGCGGTCATCGAGAGGGACGCGGTAACTCACCCCGGCAACCAACGCGAGCGACAGCGGTGCGTATTCAGGCAAAGCTCCCGCGTACTCGTTCCGAATGCGGCGCCCATTCTCGAACGTCCCGCTTTCCGGACGGATCAGCGTCTCCTGTTGGCGATACTCCGGTGCGATTTGCAATGCAAGGCGTATGCCACCGTGGACAGCAAGCCGGTCACCGAGAGGATAATACACCCCCGGTTCAATTCCGAGGGAAGGCAATGTGACGTCGATCGAGTGTGCGATGACCGCCGGGCTCGACACACCACCGACAGCGACAGGGAGTACCTCGTCAGCAGTCAGTCGTGCACCTTGGGTCATGTACGCCGCACGCATGGAGAACACGATGCGATCCGAGATCGGAGTCTCGTAAAGTAGACCGAGAGCGCCCCCATCGCCAACACCCGATTCGAATTTCGGACAGCAGTTCGGAACACCGGGAAGCGCGCGGAAATCCGCATCGTGAAAATTTCTGATGTACGCCCCGAATATCCCAACCGAGGAGCGGTACAGAGTCTGACCCGCGGATTGACTGAAGGCCAGAAACAACAGCACTGGGACGATCGCGGACACCCTGCGTAGCGAATTGCGTACATCCGGTTTTCTCACACCATGATCCCGTCTCTGATTTCGCGCAGGATTCATTTCACAAGCACCAGCCAGTGGAAGACCGTTATGGTTTCACTGCGAAGAATGGAAACATACGAGCCTGACGGCAGGGCATCGGCCGTGAAAATGGCTTGGTAGACACCCGGCTGCATTTCCCCGTGCGCGAGCACCGCGACACGCCGCCCGAGCACGTCGTGCACGGACAATTCCATCACCCCTGCTTCCCCTACCTCGTATTCGATGATGGTCGACGCATTGAACGGATTCGGGCGCGAGCCGAGGAACTGTGTCCTCCCCCCCGCCTGATACAACCGCGTACCCCCTTCCTGACAGAGTTCCAAACGGACACGTCCTGCACGCTGGGTAACGTCCACCGCGGTTCCGGTCCATCGGACCTCGGAAAGCGTGAGCGGTGTCTCGTTCGTCGCGCCCCAGAGGGCCAGAACATCGACGCGCGCGAGCACCTGTCCTGCCTCCACCCGCGTCGCCTGGACAGACACTTTCCGGAACCGTATACTGTCGACAAAAGGCATCGATTCGGGGAGGAGAACTGTCCGGTCGAAAAGCAACGTGAAGCGCACGCTGTCTGCTCCTGCTCGCCTCAGCCCTTCCTCCTCCGCCAACAGGATGGGAATACTGAAGCGGTCGCCGGGCCGGACAAGCAAATCCGGCAATGCCAGAGTGCATGAGGCACCGACGAGCGTTACATCCACCGGTTCCGACTCCGCCATACAACCGTTCGTATCTGTGACATATACGGTGTAGCGACCACTGCGAGGAACCGTGACACTGCGAGTGACCGCTCCCGTGAGTAACGAATCATCCAGCCACCACTGCCAGGCGATGCCATCCGATGCTGTCAGAACCACTCCATCGACGCTGATCTCCGCAAGTGTCAACGGATGGATTGAAACCCGCACTGGTGGCGCGCTCCCTTCACAGCCCTGTGCATCCATGACTTCGACCCGATAGTTTCCGCTGTCCCGTACGGTCAGGAAGCGGTCCTTTCCCGTCAGAGCCGCTCCGTCCCGGGTCCAGCGGTATGCGACATACCCGTCCGAAGCTTCGAGCCGCAAGGAATCCCCCGCACAGATCCAGAGCGGTCCCGGAGGAAGTATCGACGGCGCCGGTGCGGGGAGAACCGTAATGTACATCGGACGCGACCATCCACTGCAAAGCGAATCCCACGCCCGGACCCGGTAACTTCCCGTGCGGGTCACGAGTATCTGGCGGGTCTGTTCCCCAGTCGTCCAATAATATTGCCAATATCCGGGGTCCGCTTCCAGCACGACATTCCCTCCATCGCAGAAGACCGTATCATCGAGCGCCCGTATGCCTGGAGTGATTCCCGCCCCGACAGCGACCTGCAATGCCGCGTTTCCCCGGCATCCACTCGTGGTATCAAGAACCTCAACGTGCACGCGATTGCTGCCGGGGGTGGTCCAGATCACGCGCACAGCTGATGTCCCTATCCCGCTGACGATGCTCCCGCCCGTGAGAGTCCAGTGGTATGTGTACAGGCCAATCGGAGACAGCACGTATTCCGCCGTATCGGATACACACCCGGTATTCGGTCCCGTCAAACGGACCTCACCGATGGTGCTGGATTCGAGAGGTTCCGGAGGAGATTCAGCCGCGCAACCATTCGCATCACGAACGCGGACGACGTACGTTCCGCTGGTCCTCACGGTCAGGGACCGTGCCGTGTCACCCGTTTCGATGCCATCATGCAGCCACTGGTAATGGAGATACGGCAGCTGCGTCCGCAGCACAACACTGTCTCCCTGACAGAAGCGCCGCGATCCGGACAGCTCGATCGAAACAGGCAGCGGGGGAAGTACTGTCACGACCACGGTATCCGTTCCTTCACAGCCGCCTTCGTCGCTGACATGCACGGCATACGATCCGCCAGCCCGAACAATGATTTTCTGTTCCGTCTCGCCGGTGGACCATGAGTATGTAGAATAGCCGCTTCCCGCATCGAGCTCGATGCTGTCACCGGCGCAAAGGAGGGCTGGATTGGGTGTGATACGCGGCTGCAATGATTCTGATACACTGATCGTATCCGCCCGTGTCGCAATGCACCCTGTAGTGAGATGTTGTGCGGTCAGGGAGACAACGCCCAGTCCATTCGTATCCCACCGCACCTGTACCGCTGCGCTGTCTGCCCGAGAGAGGATAAGACCTGAAACCACGGACCATCTGTAAGAGACGCCCGGCTCCCCGGGTACCGAATAAATGCCTCGTGCGTTGCGACAGACACTGAGCGGACCATCAATCGAAACAACAGGAAGGGAGTGCACCGTCACCTCCATCGGCGGAGAAATCCCCCGGCAACCCGCCGCATTCTCAACCTCGACGCTGTAGCTCCCACTGCCGCCCACCCGGATGCGATTGCCGCGTTCACCACCCGGTTGCCAGAGGTAGGATTCGAATCCCGGTGCCGTGAACAATTCGACCGAATCTCCCTGGCAGAAGGTCAGCGGCCCTCCGGCAATGATCACCGGCGCCGGTGAATCGTGCACGACGACGCGCACGGAATCCGTCACTGTACACCCATGCTCGTCTGTCGCTCTCAGGATGTAGAGCGTCGTCCCTTGTGGGGAGGCCAATGGCTGTGCGACATTTGCGCTATCGAGTCCCGTCGTCGGCGACCAGGTACATTCGCGAAGAGGCGGACTTCCCGACAGCCGATTTCCCAACCGCACACTTTCACCATGGCAGACCATCGTATCCGCCCCCGCGGCTGCCAGGGGAGGTGGCCATGGGTTCACGAACAAGACTTCTGATGAGTCCCGACACCCCAGCGAATCGAAAATGATCACTTGATACCGACCAACGGTTCGTGCGACGTAGCGGTCCGTGACTGCGCCGAGGATCCGCCGTCCGTCGAGCAACCATTGATAGAGGAAACCCGAGCCGGTGTCCGCCCGCAGTACGACGCTGTCCCCGGGACAGAACTCCGTCGGTCCGGTGGCGAGCAGATGTGCGCTCGGACCGGGCAGCATCGTGACCGTGACAATACGAGAAGTGTCGATACAGCCCAGGGAATCGATGACAATGACACGGTAGTCACCGGAAGATGTTGCGGGGAGAATGCCCGTGGTCACACCGGGCAGGTCGACATCGTCCTTCGTCCAGTGATAGGTAATCCCTCGGCCTGTAGCCGTGACGAGCCAGAGCGTATCACCTTCGCAGAGTTCGGTGGGACCACTGAGCGTAATCCCCGCGTCGGGTCCTGCCGAGATCGAAACCGCTGTGGAAGTATCCGTACATCCTTCATCATTGGTGACGAGCACGCGGTACGAACCGGATGCCCTGACCACGAGTCTGCTCGTCCGGACGGAGTCGAGAATAATCCCATTTCTCATCCATCGATACTGCAGTCCGTTACCGGTGTTCGCACGTAGGACGACACTGTCCCCTCGGCAGAATGCAAGAGATCCCGACGCCAACAGAGACGCTCCCGGACCTTGAAGCATCCTCACCAGTGTCACATCGGACGTATCAGCGCATCCGTCAACATCCGTGGCAATCACCCTGTAGAGTCCTTCCCGGCGAACATCGAGATACGGACGGTTCGGTGCATTCATATCGATTCCGTCGCACAGCCAGCGAAACTGTATCGCCGACGTGGTGATGACATTCAATCGAATCAGGTCGCCGGGACAGAGCGCGACCGAATCACCCGGTTGCAGGATTGCGCCTGGACCGGGATTGATTTCCACGAGAATCGCGTTCGAGGTATCCTGACAGTCCAGCGCATTTACGACCACCACATTATACGAGCCAGCTTCGGTTGCGTTGAACAGCGGTCCGTCCGCACCGGGGATATCGATTCCGTCGCGTCTCCAGATATATCGGAGTGAGGGATCCGCTGTCGCGACGAGCGGTACAAGTCCCCCTTTACAAAGCCTGGTCGGACCAAGCGCGGTGATATACACTTCGGGGGAAGGCAGAACGCTCAGCGTGACAGAATCGCTGCGCAGCTCCCGAAAACAACGGTCGGTAATCACGCAACGATACCTGTTTCCTGAATCCGTCCATCTTGCGGCTCGAATGGCGAGCAACGGCGTCGCTTCCCCATAATACACCGAATTCGCGACGACATCGACGAAGCCCGAACCGGTGTCGACCTGCCATTGGAACGAGAGCATCGGGCCGAACGCTGCTGCCGAGAAGCTGAGTCCCTGTCCCTCGCACACCGTGGTATCGACCGGATGCAGGAGCATGCCGGAACTGTCGCAGATCAGACCACCACGCATGACCGTGATGAAGGCATCGTACGTCCCGAGAAGATGCGGCTGATACGCATCTTTCGTCGCGATGTGATGGGCGCTCATCGTCCACCCGACGAAATAGAGGTCTTCGTTCGCATCGAGGCAGAGGCCAGTGATAGCATCGTTGTACTCCCCGCCGAAGTACGTCGCCCAATCGAAGCCACCATCAGGAGTGAACACTGTCAGGAAGCCGTCCTGATAACTTTTCTTTTCCGGCTGATGCGTACCAGGAGATCCTGCCTGGGAGAACTGTCCCTGAACCTCGCCTCCCAGAAAGATGCGTCCGCTCTGCGCAACAGCGATCGCCTGCAATCTCACCATATTCGGACTTTCATCGCTGATGAATGTGGACCAGATTCGTCGCCCATCCGAAGTGAATTTCGCAAGAAAGGAACCGAGGTGGTTCGTCGTCATATACGCGCCGGGTGTGGCTAAACCGTTCGGGGATCGTGACCAGCCGACCAGGTACAGATTTGCCTGGTCATCGATCGCGAGATTTATCCAATCCTCGTCGTTCGCTGCACCGAAATACGTCCCCCACAGCCGCACACCGTTACTATTGAATTTCACAAGGAACGCATCCCAGTTATGATTTGCAGGTCCCGGCTGGAGCGTTGTCTGGAATGCGCCAGGCGTGGAAATCCCATCCGGGCTGATTGTCGCCCCGGCAACGTAGATATTCCCCTGAACATCCGCGACGACTCCCCAGGACAAATCCGTAAGAAGTCCTCCGAGATACGTTGACCAGAGAAGTGTGCCGGTCGAAGTGAATTTCGCCACGACGCCATCAACATAGCCGTTATTCTGCGCCTGAAACGCACCGCTGGTCGCAATGCCGGTCGTACTCATGGACCAGCCGACGACGATGACGTTTCCCTGCGCATCGGTTGTGATTCGTGAACACCGCTCATAACTGGGACCGCGGATGAATCGCTCCCAGCTCAGCAGCCCGTCGGTTGTGAACTTCCGGACAGCGATATCGCCATCATCAACACCCGCTGTGCTGCCTTGACAGGTTGAACCGACGCAGATCCCTTGATCCGGATGGACGACGATGCTCGTTACAGGCCATCCTGAGTACCCTGCGCTGGGCATGCTCTCAATGTTGCTTTCGAAATATGTCGCCCACACCCGCATCCCGGCGGAATTGAATTTGACGATAAAGCCATCGTTGCGCGATCCCGAGTACGACTCCCGATACGCCCCCGGAGACGCGATCAGTGTCGGACTGGCTGCCGCTCCGGTGGCGAACACGTTTCCCGATGCATCGACAGCGATCGAGTGACCGAAATCATGGTCATATCCGCCATAATATGTCGCCCAGGGATCGATGATCAGGGTTTGGGTACTGTCGTACTGTCCGATCTCGAAGCTGACGCACCGATCATGCATCCTGAAGGCCGCGCGCACGGACCGCTTCGTTTCAGCCGTCCAGGATTGCGGTGCGTTCTCCTCGATGTTCCCCAGTGGTGTGGTGATCACCAGGGAGCCATCAGCGGCGACGGTAATGTCGTCCGCACCATCGTACAGCATTCGGATCTGCTGTGGATTTCCCCCCGGATGGACAATGAAGTTGTATTTGAGCCTTCCTTCCGCCGCGAAAACCTCCAAATCGATATGCGGGTAGATCTCCTCGTATACCACCCGATGAAACTCGCGTACGCCGCGGAGTCCCTCGGGATAACGCGTTGAATAGAAGTTCACAACACCATCCGCCTGTTCTCTCGGTGACAGGCGAGACGCAGCATTGCATCCGAGCAGCGTCATATCAACACGACAATAGCGGGTGCCGGACCGGGTACTCACTGACAATTCGGATACCGGATCATCCTTTCCGTTCTGAACGAGCACCGTGCTGATACCATCCGGCCGGAGGTAGACAGAGGCACCGGGGAGTTTCGCGGTGTACTGAATCTCGCTGCAGGGTTGACCGTGGGTATCGACGAACTGTCCCCGGTTTTCTTGAAATCGAACACTATCCGACGAGAGCGACCGCTCGATGCGCCTGTCCAGGTTACTGGCCGGCGCAACGGCGCGAGAGCGAGGTGTCTGTTCGGCAGATCTCCCGGCACCTGCGGTGACTGCTCCCATAAATGGCGCCAGCAGCATCCCCAGCCCAAGAAGAACCGCCATATACGTCAACGCTTGTCGGGAGAATCCTCGATACATACCCGCCTCCGGTGGAACAATGACGCGCGAAGTCAGGACACCGCGTTCAAGTTCAGGAATGCCGGAAAGGTATGTTTTCAGATAACCACATGCAATACTGCCACATTGCAACCGCTTTAGTATGAGAATGAAATGTCCGTATCCGGGAGACGGGTGCGGATATAGAGAGCCACCAGATCCTTGTATGTACCGGTATCGGAGGGGAAGGAAGCGAGTCCATTCTGGCCGAACGAAAGTATCTCCAATCCGCGTTTCTGCTGCAGCCAGCGCGGGATCGTTCGGATGGGATCAGCCTGCAGATCCAGCCACTCCACGGCGATACTGTCAACCGCCTCAGGTATTGCCGTCAGCTTATTCCAGCCCAGGAACAGCGTCGTGAGCTTCGCGAATGCGCCTGGTGCGGTGTGAAACGCGATGAGGATGTTTTGTGACAAGACGAGTTCCGTCAGGTTCGGGAACGCCCCCTCCTCCACACAAAACGTGCTGAAGCCATTCCGTTCCAGATCGAGCGATCGCAATGTATTTTTTTTCTGCAGCCATTCAGGAATGGAGTTGAGGTAGTTGTGCGTGAAATCGAGGACCTCGAGATCAAGCGCCGCAAGTCCGTCAGGAATGTCCTCCGGCCGATGATCGGCGAAATGGAATTCCCTCAGGGATGTCAGGCTGTATATCTGCGGGGGAATATCCGCACAGTCCGTCTTGTCGAGGATGAGCGTCTCAAGCGAAACAAGTTGACGGAATTCTTCCGGCAGAAAGCGGATGTGACTGTTGCCGATGCGGAGGGTTTTCAGATTCTTCAGCTTGCCTACCGTCGGAGAAAGGGAATCTCCGATGTCGGACAGGTACAGCTCGTACGCTCCCAGGCTGTCGCGGACGGCCGCCTCCAGCGATGAGTACTGCGGGCGCCATGGCTCCGGGCGCGTGCTCGACTGGTAGTCACAGCTTGCGAGAGCCAGGCATGCGAGTGCGGCAACGAATATGTTCGAAGCGGTTGAGCGCATCTATCGTTCTCCTGTGTTGCAACGTACTCAATAGACACGAGAGATGCCGGGTAATTCCCTGAACATCAATAACACCGGCGCTTCCGTTCCCCGCAACGGAAAAAAGGCGTGCCGACGATGTCAACGTCGATCGTACAACCCTCGCAGAGGGTGACGTCCGATACCTTCGTACTGCCGACATCGATGATGCGATACTCGTCACCCGACTCGAGACCCACGCCGCGGACGTTTTGCGAGTTGCCGTGGGACAGCACCCTGATGCAGCCGTTCTTGTCTTGCTCGAAGCTGTAGACGATGTTTACATTCCCGGTGGTTTCGATCGTTTCCCCGTTGCAGAGGTTGAAGGTCATACCGTAGGGGATCTTCATACTCTTCCCTTGGCCCTGTGCACTCGCGGAAAACCCGAGAAGCAAAGCGAGCACGGCGACGCCATCTCCCTGTATCGACTCCGTCAGGTCCCACAGTGCATGCGTGTATATCGTTATTCCCCTCTGCTCTCCTCTATCCTCTTCAGCATATCCGCTGCCCACTGGAGCAGGCGTGCGCGTTCGCCCTCGTTCTGAATCGTGACGCCTTCCGGGTTCGCAAGCACGGCGCGGAGATGCGCCTCGGCATCGGTGAGACGCTGGGGCTGCATCTTCAGTTCCGTCTCGGCGAGGTATAGCGCGAGCAGCGATGTTTCGGGATTGCGCGTGAACGAGCGCTGAAGGACATCCACGGCGTCAGCGAATTGCCCGGAGTGGGAGAGCACGGCGGCGATGCCGAGGGCGAGCGTCGGACTCCCGTAAAACTCCCTGGCCGCTGCTTCCACCAGCGCCAACGGCATCTCCGTGCCATGGCGGTCGGCGTTGATACGTGATTCGACAAGCCGGAACAAGGGTTCGCCACTCGCGCGCTCGCGCAGCCACGCAATATGATCGTCGACGTATGCGGCACTGAAGCCCGGTGTGGATGATCGGAAATGACTTTCGAGCACGCATTCGTAGTAGCGCTCCAGCAGTGCGCTGCGATGTCCGGCATACAGTGTGTCGACGCCGCGCCGTTCCATCTCTCCGAGTCTCGTTCGCAGCTGACTAGTGGCGAAATCAAAGGCCTCGCGCATTTTTACGCCATCCTGCAGCTTCAACGCCTCAGTGAGATAAGCGGAATAATCGGACTGATACCCCACCATTTCGATCTTCTTTCTGATGGCCCAGAGCGTGCCTTCCACATCGCCGACGGAGCGATAATACTTGCGCAAATGCTCGTAGCCGTTGAGGGCGAAATCGCCGGTCAGATGCCGGTCATCCAGCGCCATGATTTGCCGGAAGCGCGTCACGGATGCGTCGGTTGTGACGTTCACCGCAATCCATGGCAGCAAGGCGGTCATCGCTGCTCCCGCGGCGAGATACATCCGATAACGCCAGGCGTCGGGACGAACGTCACGCATTGCGGCTGCGAAGACAAACAGCAGCGCCACCGCCCAGAGGGTGTTCACATCCCAGTCCCGCGCCATGCCGAAACAGGTGTACCCGAAAAACAGCAGAAAGGAAAAGAATACAAGGTTGGTGATTGCGATGAGCATCTCCGTATCACGCAGCTTCTCACGCAAGGGCAGGAAAAACAGCAGAGGGACCACCGGTGCCGCGAGGAGGAAAAGCAGGTTCAGTACGTCGACGAGATGCCAGCCCGAGAGCAGCGTGTATTGCTGTACCGCTCCTTCGCTCCCGAACGGCTGCAGCGCGAGTGCGACGCGGCTTCCGTCCCACGCGATGCCCGACGCGAAATAGTACACACCCGCGGCGATCAGCACGGCGCCTATCGCGGAAAAGACGACCGCCGGCTTCAGCAGGCGCCTGCCTGCATCACCCCCGAAACGCAGAACGACGAGCAGCAGGAGCGACGGCAGGGCGAGCACCCCCATGAGGTGGAATGCGCACATCAGAACAAACGCCGCGGCAGGCCACGCAACGCTGATCTGTCCGCGGACAGCGAGCGTGAGCGTGAGAAAGTACGCAAGTCCGGTGGTGAAGAATAGCGTGTAGTATTCGACGTAGCCGAAGAAGAACAGTACACCTGGAGTGAACAGCAGCAGTATCAGGAAACCGAAGCGCAGCTCGGCATCCCGGAACATCCGGCGCGCCGCGGTGAAGCTCAGCAGGATATACGCCATCCCCGCAACAAGGCCGCTCAGCCAGAACGCGGATTGCGTGTACGCCATCAGCGAACCGGGCTCGGTGACGCTTTTGCTCAGATACATCGCCAATGTCGCGATACCCGCGCCCGTGAGTGGTGCGGACCAGGTGGAGAACAGGACGTCATGCACGTACGGCAGACCGGAAGTGTAGCGGTAGATCTCGGCGAGATACACCGCACCGTCCCCGAGAAAATAGGTCTGCATGCGGAACACCCAGAACAGCGCGCCGGCAATCACGGCCATCAATACCGGCCACAGCCATGCGGGTGCCGTTGATGACACGGCGAGAAAAGTGCGCGCCTTCCAGGAGAAAATGCGGTAGAGCAGCGGTGTCGCGAAGAGCAGCCCTGCGGCTCCCAGCAGCACGGCTGCCCAGAGGGGCAGATAGGCCAGCGCGTGCAGTCCCCATACGCGCGCCTCGGGCACAAACGCCGCTCCGATGCGCAGCAGCGCGATCGCGAGAAACGGCAGCGCGGCAATCCACGATCCGTTTTCTCGAACCTGCGGATTGCCGCGTGCTTTTATCTTCTTTCGACTTTCGCCCATGCGCCGTTCCTGCATCGTCTTTTCACGGATATTACGGTGTGAAAGGTACGATTATTCGTTCAACGGCGCACGATCCGTCTATTTCATCAGCACGATATTTCGCGTGCTGTACACACCCGCACCTGCGAGCGTAAGCGTGTAGGTGCCGCTTGGGAGCGCTGCACCGTTCATGTCGCGACCGTCGAAGACGATGACGTGCGTTCCAGCGGGGAGATGCGACAGGTCGATGATGCGCACCAGCCGCCCGAGCATGTCGTAAATCAGCAGCTGCAGTCCGCTGCCCGCGATCCGGTCACCGTGGATGTAAATGCGTATGCTGGTCGTGGGATTGAACGGATTCGGATAATTGTCCACGATCCGGGTGCTCTCGCCGGGCACCGGTTTCGTTTCCGGCGTTTCGATGCCGGTCACCACGTTGATGTAGTCGGCGATGTACGCGGTGTAACGGCAGCGGATGCCGGAGGCGAGACTGACGGCGATGAGGCTGTCCTTCAGCGACGGTCGCACGCCGTGCACGTCGATCTCACGCTCCATGCCGTCGATCATCAGCTTGGCCCAGAGCTTCTCGGCGATGCTGGTCGCCCCGCGTCCGCCCGCGAAATCGAGCTGGAAATTGTAGGCGCGGAAGCCGCCGGCTCCCTCGCCGAAGAGAGACATGGGTGAAACCCCGGGTTTCCGGTAACGGCCCGCGGTCAGCGTGTGCATGCCGGCGAACAGGGGCGGGACAGGATCGGGACGCACGCCGTACACGTTGACGTCGGGATACTCCATGCCCACGTCGCGCATGAGGGGTTGGGCGAGTGAACGGAAAATGCGCGCCATCTCCGGTCCCATGGCCGTGTTGAGCGGAAGGAATCGTGCGAAACCGCGATTCTGCTCGGCGATCATTTCCAGACGCGACCGGTCGACGTCGTTACCGAGGCCGATCATGATGATGTTCGCGCCGATGAGGTTCTGCCGCGTGACGACATCGGGATCAACCGGCGAATAGCCCGCCGCAACGCCGATGATCATGTTGTGCAGGCTGTCGGCAGGCAGCATCGTGAACGCGGTTTCGAGCGCCGGACCAAGCTGGCTTCCGCCGGATGCCGTGAGGGCCGCGACGAAATTCTGCGCGGCCGCGATGTTCTCCGCCGTCGCGCTGACCACGCCGGGAAATGCCATGCGCGTGCTGTATGCGAAGGCGAGGACGTTGAATTCGTCACCGGGCGCCAGCGACGCCAGCGCCTGCGTTACCGCGGTTTTCGTCTGTTCCATCGCCACGCCGTACATGCGCGACGACTGCTCGATGATGAACACGGCGCGCTTACGGATGATGTCTCCCGCGGCCGGAAGATCCGGCGGACGCACCAGCAGCGCGTAGTAACCATCCGCGCTGTCGGGCTTGCTCGAGAAGAAATCCACCGCCATGGCGTTGCTTTCCGCCTTCCACTGGAATTCAACGTCGGAACTGACATAGGCCTTCGATTTCTGCAGTACGATTGAAAGCGATTCCGGGGCTTCGTGCTCCTCCCCCACTTCTCCTTCAGGCAGCAGCGTGTAATCGGTGATCGCCGCGCCGGCATGCAGGCGGACCCGGAACTCGAACAGATCGAGCGCCCTGTTCACCAGTCCCGCCGATGCGAGCGGGTAGCGGTACGATCCTTCCCCGAAGCTGTAATCGCACTCCGAGATGTAATGCAGTTCCACACGTTGCACGGTCCATGGCTCAATGCCCTTTAATTCGATTTTCAGACCGTTTTTCCCGATATAATTATTGATCACCGCCGGTACGCCGCCTTCGCCGGTACCCGGCGTGATCACCTGTTCCTGCACGCGCAGCACGGCCTGAAACAGCGTGTCGTGCCGCCAGTAGTAGAATGCCGTCGCTCGCGCATCCGCCGGCAGGGGAAACGCCCACACGGCGTCGGTCGTGCGCGACCATTCGTTGACGAATTCCTGGTAGACCACCGTCTCCGCGACGATTCCGGAGATATTGACCGAAACACTGGTCATACGATTGCGCAGGAGCGAGGTCGGATATCCCGTGGTGGATGGAACGAGCAGTCCGTCGGCCAGCGCCGTGCCCGAAAGCAGCACGGAGAGCAATGCGAGTTGTATGAAGCGCTGCATGATCCTTCCCTCCGATTACTTTGAATAGACGACGCTGGTGGTCTTCCGCAGCAGGGTCCCTCCCGGCTGCGCCAATTGCAGATGGATAAAATACACGCCCGATGCCGGCACGTATCCGGCGCGCTGATCCGCGTCCCACACAAACTGATAGTCGCTGCGCCCGCCCTCCACGGTGAAGCGCTGCACTTCCCTGCCGCTCGCATCGACCACCGACAGCCAGCCCCGGCCTTCCGCCGCATTCCGTACATGGATGTTCACGGCGGGATTGAACGGATTCGGATAGCAGAGCACCTCGGCCTGTGCCGTCAGCCCGGGAGGCGCCTGTATCATCCAGCTTCCCGTGCCGCCCTTCCCCGCATAATGCACTTCGAGTTCGACCAGCCGCGAAGAAGCCGACGGATGCGGAGTCGTGTAGCGCAATGCGTATGTCGTGCTCACATCGAAGCGGGAGATTTCTTCGAGAATGTCCTTGAAGTTGCCGTTGATGTCGAAGTACATGCCGCCGGTGGGACCGATGATGCGGTCGTAATCGCTCTTGTCGAATTTGCTGCCGATGGCGTGCACTCTGATGGCGTTGCCGAGCAGCGCCGCGAGCACTTCAGGAACGGTGCGCTGGGTCACGTTGTCACTTTCATGATAGTCGGCATCGGTGATCCAGATGATCAGGCGATGCGCCGCCGGACGGAATTCGAACTGCGCCGCGGCGAACAGCGCGTCGAGGGAATTCTCCGCCCGGTCGTCGCCGCCGGAAGCGGACTGCTGCCCGACTGACTGCCGGAACTGCTGCGCATCCGAGGTGAATGCGTAGGTCTTGCGGATTTCATCGCCGAAGGTCACCATACCGAGCCGGTAGCTGATGCCCATGCCGGTCAGGTCATCGGCGAAGGACTGGATGTTGTCGCGGACGGACGCGATTTCGTCGGACATGCTGCCGGTCACGTCGAGCACGAAAACAATATCGACGGCATTCACTTCACTGCGTCCTTCCTTGCCCAACGTGAAATCGCGGATACGCTCGCCGTTTTCAAAAAGACGCACGTGTTCCGCTCGCATGGCAGTGACAGGGACCTGCGTCGCTTCATCCATGACGCTGAAAAAGACCGCTACTTCGGGAAGTCCGCCTGTGTCGACGGTGTCGATCTGCATCGCGAGTCCCGTATCGCTGATCGGCACGGCCGGGATGTAGACATAGCGAACGAGGCTGTCGAGAGTTTCTCCACCGGATACGCAGTACATGGTCACCGGAACGACGGCCTCCTCGTACAATTCTTCGCTGTGGAAAGACAGAGAGTTGTATCCGTAATCGAAAGCAGCAGCATTGAGCGTCCACGCGGCTTTTGTGCCATGCACGGTCCCATCGACGGGAATCTGCAGCCCGGTATTGCTCAGGGCGTTGGGACCGTTGTTGTAGGTTTCAACCATCACCGGGAAGTCACGCGGAAACAGCACGCCCTTGTCGATGGTGAGCGCGGTCGGCATGTCCCATCGCATGAAGGTCATTGTGGCGAAATCCGGCTGCGGGAGTTCCAACGCGAGCACCGCCGCACATTCCCCGGCGGGATCGAGCGTCTGCACGCTCCACGATGGATGCAGCACGATATCAAAGAGCTGCCGGGGACGCGGTTCGCGCGGATCGAAGACGGTACCGAGAGCGGGCTGCCAGTTCTCGACGCGCAGCATTTCCGGTGCGGCGCCGGGGAAATTGATCTGGGCCCGGAGTCCGCCATGCACGCGATGCGCCCGCTCCTGCAGGAGCAGCGAGGTCGGCATGGCCGCGGCTGTGAACGTCGTATCGTGCAAAATCACCGTATTGTCGGTAAAGAGCGCCGCGTCGCCCCAGCGCCCGAGAGCCGGATCCATCTGCAACGCAAGTGCCGCTTCATGCGGCGCGGCATCGAGGTTGCGCAGCAGCAGCGCCAGGCGCAGCGCGCCGGTGACGGGATTCTGTTCGATGGACAATTCGAAGCGCAGCAGTCCCGGACGCTCCATCACCAGCAGTATCGTATCACGGAAACCGGAGAGCTCGCGTTCGCTTTCATTGAAAAATTGATCCGCGCGGTACCATGTGCCGTCCCAGTACAGCATGGCAAACGACGTCAGCGCGTACGGATGTCCGAAGGTAATCTGGCAATTGTCGTCGTGCCGTTCGGCGGACGCGCCGCCCGTGGTGCCGAAAGTGAAATATCCCCCGCGCAGCAGCGTGGCGGAGCTGATCGCATTGTACAACGCCGTGCGTTCGAGCGGGCCGGCCGCTGTTTTGCGGAACACGTTCTGCTGCGTTTCTTCCTGCTGCGCCGATGTCTCCTGCTGAATAGCGATCTCGTCGGGATGCAGGTCGTAGGCGGCTTTGTTCTGGGCACGAACGCCCGTCAACAGCAGCAATGTAAATAGAAGACAATAACCCCCGATTTTCATGGCAACCTCTCCTTTGTGTGAACGATACGCGAACAAGACACATGTGCGCGCGGATCGTTCCCCCCGGGAAAGGATTTTTTACTCCGCGACGCGGAGCATGGCCTCGTGTTCGTGTGCGATACCGTCCGTGAAGCCGTTCGCATGACAGATATCGGCGTACAGCCGCGCACTCGCACGCTCCCGCCGCACGAGCGTTTCCGGGTCCATTTCCCAGAGGCCGAAGTGGTGCGTCCACCCTTTCTCCCATTCGAAGTTGTCGACGAGACTCCAATGGAAATATCCCTCGATGCGCATTCCCCTGGAAATGGCTGCCGCCGCTTCGCGCAGATGCTCGACGATGTAGCGGGGGCGCAGCCGGTCGTCGGCGTCGTCGATGCCGTTCTCGGTGATGATCACCGGTACGCCGTACCCCGCGACGTGGTCGAGCACGCGACGGAATCCCTCGGGATAATGCGCCACGAGTCCGGATGGACTTCGCGGCGCCTCGGGCGGGTACCTGAAGCTGAAACCGAGATGCCGCTTCCGCCATGGGGTCCACCCGAGCTCGACCCCGGTGTAGTAATTGAGTCCGTAGAAATCGAGCGCACCCGGCCGCAGGTCTCTGGATGGAAAGGGGAGAAAAGCGGGGAACTGTCCCCGGATCACGGCGTCAGCAAAGAAATCGTTGACGAGCCGTGCAATCATGCCAATCAGCCGCACATTCCCCTTCCGTTGCGGATACAACGGTTGAATGTCGTAATGCAGGACAACGATGCCGACGCGCGCCTCCGGAGCGATGTGGTGGATGACCTCGAAGGCGGTAGTGTGTGCCCGTGCGATATGCACCGCGGCACAGAGCGCGAGCAAAATATTCCGTTTCCCCGGTGGATAGTACCCCCCGACGTAGCTCTGCAGCACAAGCGCATTCGGTTCGTTGAATGTGCACCAGTCCACGCACAGATCGCCGAAGCGCTCGATCACTCCGGTCGCGTAAGCGCGGAAGCGCTGCACGGCGCGGCGGCCCAGCCAACCTCCCTCGTCCGCGAACCATTGTGGGTCGGTGTAGTGATGGAGCGTGACGAGCGGACATAGTCCGCGTGCGTGCATCCCTTCAAGCAGCGCGCGGTAAAAGGCGATGGCATCGTCATCCCAGGTTTCCGGTGCGGGCTGCAAACGGCTCCACTCAAGCGAACAGCGGTGAGCATTCTGTCCTGCCACGGCGGCGCGGTCGAGATCCTCGCGCCAGTGCCCCTCCCACCAGCCGCAGGCGCGTCCCGACGTGCTGCCGTCGAGGATGCGTCCATGCTCCTGCTCCCACTGATGCCAGTTATTGCGGGTATTATGGCCCTCCACCTGATGCGCGGAAGTGGCCGTGCCCCAGAGGAATCCTTTGGGAAACGAATATGCGGGGAACCGCTGTGGTGTTGTCATGCAGGGAACAACATGGACATTCCTGCACAGAAATTCAATGCCGGCACAGGTCGGCATTGAATTTCTGTGGAAAGAAGTTCGGGAGCACCTGAGCCGGGGTGTTCGTGCGCACGGCGCCTCAGGCAGCCTGCGGGAGCCGCTTGCCCCAGCCCGTCTCGAGACAGAAGCCGATGATAACGTCGAGGTAGTTTCGAAAAGCCGGCACGGTGATGCCGCTGCCGGCGAGCGCGGCGCGTGTGTTGGTGTCGTCGAAGTCGCGACGGCAGGTCATATACGGTGCGAAGGATGCCAGCACCTGCGCCCCCGCGGAGTCGCGTCTGGCAGAGGCGTTCTGCGGCAGCGGATCCGGAACGCCCGGGAGTCCCGCGGCCAGGCGTGCGCGGACGGCTATTTCGGCGGCGCTGCTTGAGCGTGCGGCGCCCGCGGTCAAGTGCAGCGTGTGGCCCGCACCTTTGCACGAGAGGAGAACGTGACAGACGGCTCTGCTGACATAATCCACAGGCACGACGTCGAGTGGTGCGTCGCCTGGCGGGACTACACCGCCGAGAAGATTACGCGCGATGAAACGCAGCGGCATGTACAGCGCCTTGAAGGCGTTTGTGCGACCGGTACGTGCGTCGCCGACGATGATGCTGGGACGAAAGATCGTTGCCGGGAGGTCTGCGAATGCTTCACGCACGAGCTGTTCGCATTCCCACTTGCTCTGCTCGTAGCTGTTCGTGAAGCGCGGAAGACACACATCGCCCTCTTCGAGGATCACGCCACCCCGGTCGCCGCATACATAGGCCGTGCTGATATAGGCGAAATGGCGGAGGCTGCCGGCATCGGCTGCCTGCTCGGCGAAGGCGAGCATGATGCGGGTTCCCCCCACATTCACGCGTCGGGCGTCCTCGAGCGGAAGATGGAAGCGCACGTCGGCGGCGGAATGGATAATGTGCGTGACGCGGCGGGCACAGGCCAGCCAATCCTGCTGGGGCCATCCGAAATGTGCCTGGGTGACGTCGCCGCAGACCACGGTCAGCTTTTCGAGCATCCGCACCTCGAGCGGTGCGGACTCGAGTTTCTGCACGGAGTCGACCAGCCGCGGCAGCGCCGTCTGTTTGCTCCCGCGCACCAGGGCGATAACGCGCTCGACGCTGTCATCGCGAAGAAGACGGCGAATGATATCTGCTCCGACAAGGCCCGTTCCCCCGGTGATGAATACTGTGCTCTGCATGACGCCTCCGTATCAATGTTCTACAGCAAGGATACGAAGCCGGTGCGCCGGAGATGTCAAAGGAATGTCACATGTTGGTCAAGATTTCCGCTACCGCAACAGCATGACCCGTGCAGTCACGACCGCGGCGGGAGTGGACAGCCGCGCGAGGTACATGCCGGCGGCCAGACGCCCGGGCATCCACCGCACACTGTGGCTGCCCGCAGCGAAGCGGGCGTCGCGCAATACGTCGACGCGCTGACCGACGCTGTTGTACACCTCGAGGCGTGCCGATGTCTCGACCGGGAAACGCAGCTCGAACAGTGCGCTGTCCCGGACCGGATTCTGCAGCGCGATAATCTCCGGCCTCTCGGGACGGGCCTCCACAGGTGACACGGAAACGGTGCTGTAATCGAATGGTTCGTTGACGAGATGATACAGATCCTCGTTCTGGCCGTTATAGTCACGGCGAAGGTACGGGCTCAGCAGCGGCGTGCGTACCTGATCGGCGAGGACGATCGGCGTCGGTTCGCCTGCGTTCCAGTCGTAGAGAGGAATTTCATCGGGGATGATGGTCGGACACAGACCGCGTTCGAGAGCGACGTGGAAGAGACCGAAGTTCCCGGGCTCATGTCCCCCCAGCCAGCAGCCGACGATATCGACGAGAAAAGCGTTCTTCCCGAAAATGAGCACGTTGCTCATGAAGTCCTGCGGAGTATCTCCCGCACCCGGTCCGGCGTTGAATCCGTTGCCGTTGCGGCCGTAGATTCCCTCGATGACGTTGAGTCCCACGCGCGTCACGCTGTGCGAGTCACAGGTGCGCTGCGCCCAGGTTTCCATGCCGTACCCTCCTACTGCGTTGCGACCGGGGCGGTCCCAGCGCGGAATACCCTTCGCCAGGTGTTCGGCGTAAAGGGCGTCGATCCGCTGTTCGCGGTCGGGCTGAAAATCCTGCAGGACAGACGCGGGCTGCAGGGCGGTCGCGTCCAAGCCTTCGCAGAAGCTGACGTAGCGACTGACAGCCATGCCCTGCAGATTCTTCACCGTCAGCGTCATTCCCATGCTGTGGGTCTTGAACTTTGCGATGTTGAGCAGGAATGTATCGTCGTCGTTGTACGGGGCGACATAGCCGATGCGTTTGAACACCACGCCATCGGGCACATCGCGCCAGATCACTTCCGTGCCGGACTGCAGCGTGTCAAGCGTCATGTCGGTCAGTCTGCGTCCCGTCGGGAAATCGTATACATGGCAACCGTGACGCTGCACGAGCGACTCGAGCATCGGTCCGGTCACGACATATTCGCTCGCACAGTAGCCGTCGCCGAGCCAATTGCCCTCGCGGATGAACATGTTGTTTCCGGGGAAGCCGTGGTCGCGCAGTCCCTGTAGCACGCCATCGACGAATGGAATGTCGGTCATGATGCCCATGCCCGCGGCTGTGTTGCCGGTTCCCGACGTGCAGGTGAGATTCGGCTTGACCGCCATGGCGTGGGTGAACGGGATCTCACCCGCATTCGTGGCGGTGAACAGTTCGCCCATGAATGCTGATCCGGCGGAGAATTTGCCGGGCGTGTCGAGCTTGTCGGCGATATTCGTGCGGCGGATGAACACCGCGTCGGGATGGGCCGTGATAAAGGGATGCAGCTGCAGCGAATCCGCGGCCGTACGCGCACGATTCCGCAGCGTGAACGCGTGTGAAGGAGACGCGCCGAGACGCTGTGCGATGGTGAGCCCCGCCCCCGCTGCGAGTGCCGTGCCGAGAAACTGCCTCCGTTTCATCATCCTGCCTCCATGTGAATGTCGCACGTGGTCGAATAGAGCATTCTGCTGCCAATCTCGCCAAGGCGAGAACCAAATGCAAAGTATAGTGACACGTGTGAAGCGAGAACGTTCCTTCCCGAGAAAAAAAAAGCCGGAGAAGAATCTCCGGCGGGGAAGTCACAATCGTTCGCGGCAGCGTGCGGTTTCCCGCAGCAGATCCCGCCGCGCATAGCGCTTACATTTTCATCGCAATACCGACGGAAGCCTGAAGTCCGGTGAAGTTCTTTTGTCCGGTATAAAGCGGGTCCTTGAACTCGAGGAACTGGTACTTGGCACCGACGCTGACGCCGAACGTTTCGGCGAACATGAAATCGAGACCCGCGCCAAGGTAGTATCCGAAGCGGACATAGGTATCGGATGCGCTTGCATTCTGATCGGACACTTCCGTGATATCATACCCTGTGATGCCGATGTAGGCACCGATGCCTGCCATGGCATACGGCTGAATGGGATTTTCGGGGAGCGGAGCGATGGAAAGTCCGAGCGTCACCGGGACAATGACCGCGTACGCGCTGTTTTTCCGGATCAGGGCGGTTTCATTCAGAAGATCGTTGGCGGTGAATTCGTAGCTGGTGTACCAGCCTCCCACCGAGAGATCCACATACAGAGGGTGCGAGGCGGCATTGCGAAAATGGAGATCCACGCCGAGTGCCTGCGACTGATCAATTTTTCCATTGGTCTCGTCGACCAGATTCCCCTGGAAGTCGAATCCTTTTTCCTTGTCCTTCGGAAACCAGGCTCCGACGCGGATGGTGTAGTAATTCTCCTTCTCCGGCGGGGTCTGTTTGATAATGACCTTCGTCTCCCCGGCCTTCTCCCTTTCCTGAGCGACCGCGATGCCGCCGGCCAGGATGACAAGCAGAACAACTGCCAATGCTTTCTTCATTTCTCCTCCAGAATCGTATATGACGGAATATGCAATGATACGTCATTTCGGTGACAATATCGAGTCCTTCGTTCCCACAAGAACAAAGTTCCGCTCAACCCCATCAGCGAGCCTGCCTCCTGCTTCCTGCTTCCTGCATTTCTTCCCTTTCCGATTTTTTCGTAACTATGCGATCATCGGCAACAACGACGGGTTCTCATGTCCGCGCTCCGTATCGGCACCTGCAGCTGGAAATATCCTTCATGGAAAGGACTCGTGTACTCCGCGGGAAACGGCATCAACTATCTCGAGGAATACGCCGCGAAATACGACACCGTGGAGATCGACCAGTGGTTCTGGTCGTTGCACGGCGAGGGCAAGATCAGCCTGCCGCGTGCGGAGACCGTTCGCGAATACGCCTCGGTGGTGCCGCCGGATTTCCGTTTCACGATCAAGGTCCCCAACAGCGTCACGCTCAGCCATTTCCACCAGAAATCCAAAAAGGATGCGCTGGTCGAGAATCCGGATTTCCTCTCCATCGAACTCTTTCACCGCTTTCTCGATACACTCGAACCCATGCGCGGACTGCTGGGCCCTCTGATGCTGCAGTTCGAATATCTGAACAGGCAGAAAATACCTGCGCAGTCACTTTTTCTCGACCGGCTCGGGACATTCCTGGAGGCGTGTCCGGCGGAGCTGCGGATCGGCATCGAGTCGAGAAATCCGAATTACCTCAATCGGGCATACTTCGATCTGCTCGCCGAACACGGCGCACATCATGTGTTTTTACAGGGGTATTATATGCCGCCGATTTGGGAAGTCTCCGGGCGATCGGGAGAGACAGGAGCCGACGTGAGCGTGATCCGTTTGCACGGCCCGGACCGCAAAGGCATGGAGGAACGCAGCGGAGAGATCTGGGATCATATCATCGAAGCACGCGACGAAGAACTGCAGTCCGTCGCCGCCCTTGTGAAGGGAATTCTTTCGCGGGGCGTGGATGTTTTTCTCAACGTGAACAACCACTACGAGGGGTCAGCCCCGCTCACCATCCAACGCATCAGGGAGCTGCTTGGAATAGAGCCCGCCAAGCATTTCCTCGGCCAGTGACGATGCGCGACAGACCCCGAGTGCCAGCACGATAAGCAGAAAAGAGCCCAGAAGTATCAGGATCGAGACTACGAGAACCATGATTGTCCTCCTTCGATAGTTGCATCATGCACACATGATTGCTGCATATAGGCATGATGCATAAAATCGTCGAGGACGTCCAGTCTATTAACTATCCGGTCTCTTTTTCTGCCGAAGTCGTCTTACATGGATAGAAAAACGGGATCTCCATGGACGCATATGGTGATCCCGTGCACTCCCCCAATTACCCCATTCTCCAGCTCCCGAACTCTTTGGATTAATCGAGAAAACATGCCCGGCGTTTAAGTGACATGCTGACGGTTGGTAGGTGGGAAACACCGGACATGTTTTCTCTGATCCTCTTCATCATTCAGATGAACTTCATATGGAAATACACCCGCCGCGCCTTTATTGCAGAATCTGGGCTCCTGTTTTCTGTATTTTTTTTCACACGTAAATCTCCTATGTTATATTAGAATCCAATACAGGCTTTTTCCCGGCAGATATGAGTCACGAAGAACTTCGACAAACGTTTGATTCATTGCTCCATTCCACGATTTCGGCGGTACAGCTCAACAGGCTGATTCATCGCTCAATCCGGGTTGCAGCAGGCATTATGCGGTCGCGATTCAGCCGTTACCTGGTGATCCTGTACGACGCCGGCTACACCGCGGAGAGCGCCGCGTCACGCTGCGTCGAAAGCCTGTTTCTTCCGAACCGCGATGTCCCCTGTGCCCGGCTGACTGATTACCTGCGGGGAGAATACGATCTGCGCGGGGCGGCGCTCAACGGCGACTGCGAACGGGTGCTGCAGCGATGCATCTACTTCAGCGTGCAGCAGAACATCCCGGAATTGCTGGGCGAGTTCGATCCGCAATACCGAAAAATTCTCCGAATGGTGCTCGAGTCCATCGCGAAGGATACGGCATATACGCGACACAAGGGGTTCTTCGACGACATGGTCTCCCGAGTGGAAGAGTCCCGCATTCAGCTTCACTTGCCCGCCATGCCGGCCGACGAAATCGTGGCGCGTCTTTCGCGCCGCGCCTCCCCCGATGATTCCACTCATGTACTTCTTTCACGCATCTTTGACATTCTCGATGAAAATCCCGACGTACGTCGCATCATTCAGACCAGCCAGCTGGTAACGGTGCTGAGGGACTTTTTCCACCTGTACTGGACGTTCGACAGCGAGGACGAGGAGCGCGGCATCGAAGAACTTTTCGAGAACGGCGACATCGAACGCCTCATTATTCCCATTCTGGAGGAGATTTCAGCCGGGATCATCCAATCGTACGTGAATCGCGGCGTGATTGAGCAGGAGGAGGCCGACCGGCTCGCGACCGCCGTGCATACAATGCTGAAAGATCTTGCGACGGCCACTGCCGCGCCATGGTTTGAATACCACGCGCAGCAATTCCCCGATATCAGCTATGAAGTTTATCGCGAAACCTATCGCGGGCGCTTCGAATATGTGCTCGGCAGCGCCAAAGAACTCTTTGTGATGCGTTGTCAGAAATATTTCCGTGCCGATTTTTCTGCAAATCGCTGACGGCGCAGGTACTCTATCTGTGAGAAAACAATCGTGTCAACACCTCATCCAAATATCGAAACCCTTGAGCTTTACGCGCTGCGGCGCAGCGGGCTCGCACCCGAGAAGGCGCTCAGCATCATGGACCATCTGAAAACCTGCGCCTATTGCAGTGATTTACTTGATGAAATCGACGATTTGATGCGGGAAACGGCACTTGTGGACGAGAGTCTGATTGCGCGTGAAACCGCGCGCATCATGCGCATGGCCTCCAGTGGCACTCCTCTGGCAAGGAATGAGACGATTCTCTATTTCATGCCGACTGCGGACCATGCGACGTCCAACGGCGGCTTTGCGCTCGCCGCGAAAAGCGAAGAGACCCAGGTCGACTTCCGTCCTATTGCAACGCTTTACAGCGATGATGGGCACACCCTGCTGCGAATTCTGCATGAACGTGAGAATACGAGCTATTTCTTCCAGTTGATGTCAGAACACAACGACCATATTCCGTACACCCTGCTCATCGCACCCGGGAAAGAACCGTTGATGACCAATGCCGAAGGCGCCCTTCGGATAGCCGATTCTGAGCTTGATATCGTGCAAATCGTCAGCATGTCTGTCTACTATGCACTCGATCGCATGCGGGCGGGCGCCGTCGAGCCCTACGAACTCGCTTCCCACGAAGGAGTGCTCCTCGCCTCCGAGGATAGCACACTGCACCTCCGCAAGGAGGGTGAAGGAATCGGGGCCGTTGTGCGCTGGCATGGCGCGGGACAGACGCCGCCGCGCTTCCTCGGCGTGGCGTCACGCGATAGCTTCACCGTCGGCGTTCTCAAGGAAGATTCCACTGTCCTTCCGCTGACCTCGCTCCCCGAAGACGCAATTATTCTGCTCTACTGATTGATCCCCTTCCTTTCCTGAAACGCAGACAGGCCCACAAGGGGCCTGTGCGCGACACGTTTATCCCTTTGTCTGACACTACTCCACCGGCGTTTCCACGAGAATGGTGACCGTACGGCAGTAAAATCGTCCTTCCGGAAGGTCGTTGGTGTACATATCCGTCTCGCCACGGCCGCTGGCGTTCTCCGACGGCACTTTCAGCGCCCGAGCGGCGGATTGCGCGCGTCCTTCCGACAACGGCTGGTTGACCCGTACTTCGCCGATGCGATCGGTATAGCCGGTGATTGTGACGGTGGAATTCGCGCTGATGCGCGGCGTGATCATATCCACGATGCGCAGATTACGGGAGCCGAGTTCCTCGGAATTGAAATCGAAGAGGATAAGATTGTAGCGGTCAATCTCCTTATCCCCGAGCCGTTCGCGCCGCTTGCGCTGAACGGTCAACTGTTCGACGGGAAGCACCCCCTCTTCGGTGGTCAGATGCTGGACGGCGAGGTCGGTGAGAGAAAGCGAGTAGCGCAGATCCGTCGTGGAACGCGGTATGCTCGCCCTGTCCTGCTGCACCTGCCAGTCAAGCGTCGCGGGGACGTCGAGCTTTCCTTCAAATGATTTGAGCGTGCGCTCGCCCTGCCGCACGGTGAGCGACCACTCGGCGATGCCCGCATCACTGGTGACTTCGGGACGGAAGCGCACACGCGGTGGATTGACCGTACGCAGCGTATCGTCGATGACGATGGGATCGATGATTTCAGGAATGCTGGAATAGATTTCCACCCGCCGGTTTTCTTCGATGCCGTCGTATTCACCGATGTTCGACGGTTTCTCGGGGAGATTCCGTGACTCAATGCGCAGCCGGGTTTCGGAAATGCCCCAGGTGTTCACGAGATAATCGCGCACGGCCTCCGCACGGCTTCGTGAAAGCTCGGTGTCGGCGAGTTCCATTCCCTCATCACTGTTGGTTCCCACCAGTCGCAGTGTCGCTTCAGGATGCTCGAGCATGCGGCTGCCGACGATGTTCAGCACATGATGATACGTGGCGAGATTATCAAGAGGCTTGAGCGTGGAGGTCGAAAAATCCCTGGTCTGCGTCGGCGACAGGCGCTCGTAGCGATCCGGGAGCACGGCCTTGTCTTCATCAAAAAATACGTAGTTGAGCAGCGGACGCATTTCAGAGGAGATGAACTCCTCAACACGCAAGGTTGCGATGGGACGCTCCGTCCCGTCGTCCTCGAGTCCGAAT
>JACZJN010000030.1 GCA_014860565.1 Bacteroidota bacterium | reverse complement strand
CTTCCGTTCCTCCCGATTTATCCCTAATTTAGTTGGTTACGAACAATCGGGATGACGAAACACACGTGCTCTCGCGCAAGACGGAAACGATCATTCTATTATTCCTCGACGGGTTGATGGTGAACCTGGCGTGGACGCTGTATTATCAGTTCCGCGTCTCGTCGGATCTCTTTGTGAATCCCATCGAGCCAACGTTCTGGGCGCCGATGATCGCGATCAGTGTGTTCTGGCTGTTCATGTTTTCGTTTTTCGGCCTGTATCGCCCGTGGTACGCGGAGTCGCGCTTCGACGAACTGGTCACCCTGCTGAAGACCGTGACCGCGGGCGTGGTGCTGCTGTTCTTTCTCATCTTCGTCGATGACACGATCAGCGAGGATCCCTCCACTTCCCGCCTGCTGATCCTCGCATACTGGACCATCCTCCTCACATTGCTCAGCTTCGGCCGACTGGTGTACCGTACCGTGCTCAAGCGCATGACGCTCGCGGGCGTGCTGCATCGCAACACGATCATCGTCGGGACGTTCCAGCAGTCGCGCGAACTCTACGACCAGGTGCTCGAATACCCGCTGCTCGGCTTCAACGTGGTCGGTTACGTCAGCACCGAGGCCATTACGGAAAGCACGCGTGTGCCGCATCTGGGCAGCAGCGAGCAACTCGAGAGCATCATCCGCGAAAACGACGTGCAGGAAGTGCTCGTCGCGCTGCCGAGCTCGGATCACGACCAGCTGATCGACGTCATCGGCAAATGCAGCGGCGCGAACGTGAAGGTGAAAATCCGTCCCGACATGTACGACATCATTTCCGGACAGGCGCGCACCAACCAGATCTACGGCTTTCCGCTGATCGAGATCACGCCGCAGCTGATGCAGCCGTGGGAACGCGTGGTCAAGCGCCTGATGGATATCGGCGTCTCGCTGCTCATCCTCGCGCTGGGACTCCCCTTCTGGCTGCTGATCGCGCTGCTGATCAAGCTCTCGTCCAAGGGTCCCGTCTTCTATATGCAGGAACGCGTCGGGAAAAACGGCCGCGTGTTCCGCATGGTGAAATTCCGCTCCATGCGCCAGGATGCCGAGAAGGGATCGGGGCCGATCTGGGCGGACAAGGACGATCCGCGCGTCACCGGCATCGGCCGCATTCTCCGCCGCATGCATCTCGACGAAGTGCCGCAGTTCCTGAACATCCTCGAAGGCAGCATGAGCCTCGTCGGACCGCGTCCCGAACGTCCCTTCTTCGTCGAGCAGTTCATCAAGGAAATTCCCCTCTACCGGCGCCGCCTCAACGTACGTCCGGGACTCACCGGCTGGGCACAGGTCAAGCACCGCTACGATGCGACGGTCGAGGACGTGCGCCTGAAACTGCGCTTCGATCTGTATTACATCGAAAATCTGTCCCTGCGCATGGACATCAAGATTCTCATCCACACGTTCTTCCGGATGATCACGGCCAAGGGACAGGCGTGAGGCGGCACATGGCGCCACGTCGGAGGTCGCAGGTCTGACGCTCTCAGATCCGCCACGGCGGACCGAACGGAAAACGTGCACGAGCACGTGCACGCACTTTGGCAATTGGCAATTCGCCTGACAGGAAATGCGCGGCATACTTCAGAAATATCGTTTCGAAATCATCGCGCTTGTGCTCGCGGCTGTGCTGCGGGTGGGAGCGATCGCGGTGTACGGGAATATCGAGCAGCCGCAGCTGTATGAATACGGCGGCATCGCGCGGCACCTGCTCGCGGGCGCGGGGTATGCGCATGTGTTCCCCATCCTGCATCCCGAATACGGGATCGAACCGCGTGTGTACGACGACGCCTCGCCCACGGCGTTCACGCTTCCCGGCTATGTTTTCGTCATGACCGCGGTGCTCGGCACTGTTGGCGACAACCGCGCCGGATATGTCACGCTGTATGCGCTCAACCTGTTCACCGCTTTACTTTCACTTCTCATACTTTACGTTCTTACAGTAAATTTACTGTCAAGATCGACAGCAAAATGGGCGCTGCTCATCGCCGCCGTCTTCCCTCCCCTCATCGCCGCCACGACGACATTCGGCGGCGCCACCTGGACACACATGGTCATGCTCGCCTCGCTTGCGCTGGTCACGAGGGCAGGAACGGAAGGAGCGGGAAGAACGGAAGGAGCGGGAAGAACGGAAGGAGCGGGAAGAACGGAAGGAGCGGGAAGAACGAAAGCGGCGGGGGCGACGCTGACTCGTACGGGTTTCCCCTGGCTCATCTTCTCCGCAGGTGCGATGACCGGCATCTGGACCCTCTTCCGCGGCGAGGCGCTGGGCGCCGCCGTGCTGATCGCGGTGTGGCTCGGGCTGCGGACGCGGTCGTGGAAGAAAGCGACGCTCTACGTCGCCGCCTGTCTCCTCGTCGTGCTGCCGTGGAGCGTGCGCAATACCCTGGTCTTCGACCGTGTGGTACCGCTGACCACGAATTTCTGGCTCAACGCCTGGCGCGGCAATCACCCCGGCACGACGGGTGGCGCGTTCAAATCCGAGGGCGGATCGAACTGGCTCACGCCCGAACTGCAGGAAGAAATCGAGGCCATTCCGCCGTCGCGGCATTACGAGATACAGGTGATGGATCTGTACCGCGCCCGCACGATGGCGTTCGTCCGCGCTCATCCGGGCGAGGCGGCGATGCTGTATCTGAAGAAAGCAGGGATGTTCCTCACCCTCGACTGGAGCGACGCGCGCGCGCGGCATCCGCTGTTCATGTATCCGCAGCTGCTGCTGATGCTTGCCGCACTGATCGGAGGCGTCGTGTTGTGGCGAAAGCGCCGCATTCCGTGGCCGGTCGTATTCGTCGTTCTGGTCACCATGCTCTCGGTCGCGGCGCTGCACGTGGAAACGCGGTACCAATTGATGATGGGTATTTTGTACATTGTTTTCGCCGCTGCCGCGATGCAGTCCATCGTGCCGCGGATTTTTCCCGACAACGAAAGCAGCGCCCATGCCTGATTCCTTCCGCCTTCCCGTCCATCGACTCGCGGCAGCCGTGACGGCGATCACCGCCGTGTTGATTATCCTTCTGCCGACCGTTGCCGCCGCGCAGGCCGAACACGTGGAAGTCTCCCACCCGGTGTATCAATTCCTCAGCCGCATGGAAGTGCGCGGACTGGCGTCCGCCTATTCGCGCAGCATGCTTCCGCTCGAGCGGAAGGAAGTGACCGCATTGCTGCGGAAGGTCTCGGAGCGACGCGAAGAGCTTTCCGGCGCGGAGCGCGAGCTGATGGACCGCTTCGCCGACGAATTCATCGCCGAGTCCGACGGTACACAGGATGCGGTGCTCCTTTTTCAGACTTCCCCCGGAGATATTCCTGGCGCGACGTTCAGCGACCGTGAGAAATTCCTCTACCGCTGGCGATCCGCCGACGGCGAAAACACCTTCGCGGCCGAGCTGCTCGCTTCGCTCGACTACCGTACGCTGTTCGACGATGGCGCATCGAACGTCACGCTGGGCGAGGTGGGCGGACGCTTCCGCGGCACGCTCGGCGGCATCGTGGGCTACGGTCTGCGCGCCACCAACGGCACCGTCGTCGGAAATCGCGCACTCGCGCTCAGCGACCAGCATCTGCGGAGGAATTTCAACTTCGCCGATCTCGACAAGCAATTCTTCGATTTCTCGGAAGCCTACGTCAGCGCCACCTGGGAATGGGGCAGCGTTTCTCTCGGAAAGGAAAAGCGCATCATGGGCAGCGGACTTTCGAATCAGCTGCTGCTCAGCACCAACGCGCAGCCGTTCGACGCCCTGCAACTCGGTGTGCATGTGGGCGCCTTCCGCTTCTTCTTTCTGCACGGATTTCTGCTGTCCGAAAAAGAGATGGTGGAGAACGGGCGTCCCTACTACGACAGCAAGTACGTCGCCATGCATCGCGCGGAAGCCGACATCCTCGACGCCGTGCGCTTCGGTGTCTTCGAAAGCGTCGTGTATTCGCAGAGGGAAGTGGATCCCGCGTATCTGAATCCAGTGAATTTCTACAAATCCGCCGAGCACGCCGGGGGCGACCGCGACAATCCGATGCTCGGCTTCGACCTCGCCACGCTGTTCATCCCGGGCTGGCAGGCCTATGGTAGCTGGCTGATCGACGATGTAGATTTCTCCCGCATGGGAAGCGGATGGTGGGGAAACAAGTTCATCTGGCAGGGCGGACTGATCAATGCTTCGCTGCTGGCGAATACCGACTTCGCCGTCGAATACACACGCATCGAACCGTATGTGTATTCACACCGGCTTGCGGGCAATCAATACACCCACAACGGGGATGCGCTCGGGCTGGAAATTCCCCCCAACAGCGACGAATGGTACGGCAGTGTGCGCCACTGGATCAGCGCCGCACTCTGGCTGCAGCTCGAATATCATCATCGCCGCCACGGGCGCAACGAAGTCGACGCCGAAGGGAACATCGTCGTCAACCACGGCGCCGACATCTACGCATCGCTGGACTACGAACGCGATTCCGAGATCTCTCCTTTCCTTGACGGTCCCCTCGACACCTCCGACATCCTCACGCTCACCCTCCGCTGGGAACCCTGGCGGAACATCATCTTCGCCGGCCGCCTTCGATACCGCGACCTCCGCTCCGTCCTCGACGGGGGGAGGCGGGATGGATATTTTTCCTCCGGGGTGATGGTGGAGTTTTGATGGGGTCGACTGTGGAAGTGTCGCCCGCTTCGCGGGCTATAGGGAAGGGCATTATGCGAAGTGTCGCCCGCCTTCGGCGGGCTCAGGAGTTAATCCCATAGATGACGATTGTCGAACTCGGCACCGTGTTCTGCGAGCAGTCGTTCGAGTTCGGCCTTGTAGATCTCGGTATTGTGATGCCGCTCCTGCTTGCGGATATATCCGACGATCATATCGATATCCCAGCGCGAAACGGAGAACCCGGCAAATCCCCTGTTCCATCCGAATTTCGAATAGCGATCCCCCATCGTTTTCGCAAATCGCGAAGAATTCGCCTTCAATCTGGATGTCAGTTCCTCATAGTTGAGGTTCTTCGGCATCCGATGCAGAATGTGTACGTGTTCCTCTCCCCCGCCGATGGCAAGCACTGGAGCCTGCAGTTTCTTCATGACCCCCATCATGTAACCAAAAAGCCGTTCCTTGGTCTCTTTTTCAGTGAAAAAGTGTACCCGACCCGCAGTGCTGAATACAAGGTGAACGTACACTTGTAGTATGGACTGTGCCATGAGATTCTCCCTATTATTGATATGCATACATCGATAGTCGTCATTTTAACCGTATTCCGCGCAACGGGAAAGTCACTTCATCTTCCCGCATTCCAAATTGCCCTTCCCTATAGCCCGCGAAGCGGGCGACACCTCCGATAATGCCCTTCCCTATAGCCCGCGAAGCGGGCGACACCTCCGATAATGCCCTTCCCTTGAGCCCGCGAAGCGGGCGACACCTCCGATAATGCCCTTCCCTATAGCCCGCGAAGCGGGCGACACCTCCCATAATGCCCTTCCCTATAGCCCGCGAAGCGGGCGGCACTTCCGATAATGCCCTTCCCTATAGCCCGCGAAGCGGGCGGCACTTCCGATAATGCCCCTCCCTATAGCCCGCGAAGCGGGCGACACCTCCGATAATGCCCCTCCCTTATAGCCCGCGAAGCGGGCGACACTTCCTCACAAGGGCACGCCGATTTTCATGGCATTGATCGAAAAATCTGATAAATTATAGGTTCGGTTCTTTCCAGCGCACGGAAGGAACAGGTTTCACCTGATTCGGTATGAGGTTTTGATATGCAGGACAGTTTCAAAAGACGATTTCTTCAGATGGCGATCATGGGCGCGGCGTTCGTCGCGGCAGTGGTTTTGACGCCCGGTACGTCGCCCCGATGGGACAGCGTCTTAACCGAGATGGCCGGGCGGCAAAGTGACAGGATTATTCATGCCAAAGGGGCGAACAAACACGTTCCGGGCATCGAATATTTCTACATGTCCCGCAAATACGGAAATCCGGGAATCAACGTCGAGATGAAGCGCCTCGAGGCGCGCGCGGAAGTGGAGTCGCGGCTGGGAAAAGGCCTCGACAAGACGGCGATGAGCAATGAGTGGACAGCCCTGGGACCGGCGAATACCGCGGGCCGGCTCCGTGCACTGGCATTCCGTCCCGGAGATTATAACGTGGTCTACGCCGGCGGTGCAAGCGGCGGCGTGTTCAAATCGGATCAGGGCGGACAGGGTGGGTCGTGGCGGCCGGTGATGGATTATGCCGATGCCATTCCGGTCGGCGCACTGGCGGTCGATCCGTCCAATCCCGACGTCGTGTACGCCGGTACCGGCGAACCGACGATGGAACTGACAAAATCCTATGGCGCTCCGTCGTACAGCGGCGTGGGCGTGATGAAGTCCACCGACGCCGGCGAAACCTGGCGCCGCCTTCCCTGGCCGACAAGCAGCAGCGCGATCCATGCCATTATCGTCGATCCCCGTAATTCGGGCCTCGTGTTCGCCGCAACGCGCGACGGACTCTACCGCTCGGCCGATGCCGGTGAATCGTGGGCGCGCGTGCAGTCGGGCGTGGTTACCGACGTCGTATTCCGTGAAGATAATCCTGATATCGTGATCGCCGCCATCGGCAACGACAACGGCGGAAGCCTGAACGGCATCTACCGCTCGACGAACGGCGGACAGCGCTTCTCCTGGGCGAAGGTCGCAGGCAACTGGCCGCTGCCGGATTCCACCGGCCGCATCGAGCTGGCGACGACCCCCGCGAATCCGAATCTGCTCATGGCCTTCGTCATGCGCAGCCGCGATACGCAAAGTGGGGAAAATGATTTTCTTGCCGTGATGAAATCGACGGACAACGGCGACAACTGGCAGCGCGTGCAGAGCAACCTCCCGTCGGACTATACTTCCGGACAGGGATTCTACAACCTCTGCGCCGCCATCTCACCGGTCGATCCCAACCTTATAGTGACAGGCGGTTTTGAAGTGTACAAATCCACGACCGGCGGAACGAGCTGGTCGCGCGTCACCAATGGCAATTCTCCGGTGCACGTCGATCAGCATGTGCTGCGCTTCACCGAGGACGGCAAGTACCTGTATCTCGGCAATGACGGCGGCGCCTACCGCAGTGCGAACGGCGGATCTTCATGGACACCGCTGGGCGACGGTCTCGAGACCATACAATTCTATTCCCTCGCATGGGATCCGAACGACGCGGAGCGCTTCTACGGCGGCGCGCAGGATCATGGCATCTTCCAGACCTTCAACGTCAATATCAAGTCGTGGCGCCTGCGCCGCGGCGGCGACGGCGGCTACATTCTCGTCGATCCCAAGCGCTCGAACGTGCTCTACTCCCGCGTCGCGGTCGAAGGCGGCTCCATCGCCGTTCCTTCACGCAGCGTCGACGGCGGCTCGAGCTGGACGCGCCTCGCCAACGGATTCGGTTCAATCGAAGCCGATCGCTTCAACTGGCTTCCCCCGATGATGCTTTCTCCCAATGACAACACGCGCATGTACACGGCGACGCAGTTCGTCTACACCGCCAAGGGCGTCGATACCGGCAGCCCGACGTGGGCGCCGATCAGTCCGGATATCACCGGACGCAGCTCCTACGCGTATTCGGTCGTCAGCACAATGGACATCTGCGAAAGCAGTCCCACCTGGATGTACGTGGGCAGCGGCGACGGCACCGTGCAGTACAGCGACGTGATCAACGCGCTGGACGTCGAGTGGTTCAACATCACCGCCGGTCTCCCGAATCGCTGGGTGAGCCGGATCAAGGTTGATCGCCGCAATCCGGAAATTGCCTATGTGGCATTCTCCGGCTACGGCACGGGTCACATGTTCAAGACGACCAACAAGGGCGCACAGTGGACCGATATCTCCGGCAATCTCCCCGACCTGCCGATCAACAGCATGGTCATCTCGCGTGACGATCCGGATAAGACGCTCTTCGCCGCAACGGATTTCGGCGTGTGGTATACACGCGATGCCGGGCAGACATGGGCGCGCTTCGGCGACAAACTGCCCAATGTAGTGGTCTATGACATCGACATCGATTCGCATAACCGTCTGATCGCGGCGACGCACGGACGCGGCATGTGGATCACCGACGCGACGCTCGACATCGACCCCAGCGCCCCCGCGGCCGCCGGCTTCGCCGTGATGCAGAACTATCCCAACCCGCTGCAGGCCTCCGCGGGCACGCGCATCCGCTTCTCTCTCGATGCGCCGGCCACGATCAGCATGAAACTGTATGACGCCACAGGACGCCTCCTGCGTACGCTGGCAGAAGGCCGCCATGATGCCGGTTCGCACGATCTCACCGTCAATACGGTCGACCTGCGCAACGGTGTGTATTTCTACACCATCAGCAACGGACGCGAAAACGTCACACAAAAAATGGTCGTGATGAATTGAGTCCAGGCCTCCGCTCACGGCATCATGCCGGCGAGCATGTTTCGCTTTGATTTACAGATGAAAGCATCCGTTATCCCGGATGCTTTTTTTATCGGCACCGGACGGCGATGTAACCTTTCCCGGACCTTCGGCGTCATTCCCGCGCAACTGTTGCGAACCCCCGAGCAGACGTTCACTGATGCAGACAGAAAAAGAACAGGCCACGCCATTAAACTATCGATCCCGTGCCCGTGTCTTATACCCCGAACGTCTGCATCAGAAAAATCCGAAACATCACGATTCATTGTAGAATGAGGTTGTCATGAAGCATATCCTTTTTTCCGCATTGCTCGCGTTCTCGCTGGTACTCTCTGCCTGCGAATCTCAAAGCGATGTCAACGGTCCAATCACATCGGACCAGTCCCTCCTGAAAGCGGTAGAAAATCTGAACCTGTCCAACGAGCAGCTCGCCCAGATCGACGAAATGTTCTGGCTCGAGGAAGACATGTCGATGCTGCTCAACGCGACGCAGGCGAATGCGCTCGATCGTATCGTCACCGGCACCTCGCCGCATTTCGCGGGTCCCCGCGATAAGCGCGGCATCGCGTTTGATATGGGCGCGTTGGTCCAGCTCCGTCTTATTCTCAAGGCGAATCCCGAGTTGAGTGAAGCGTCGAAGCAGGCGCTGCTCGATCTGATCAAGGCAAGCAATGCCCACCGGCTCGAGCTCATCGAGACCTACAAGGACAATCCCGAGGAATTGCGCGCGCAGCTGAAAGCTGAGCATGATGCGCTGATTCTTGCGATGAACGGCGTCCTTACCGAATCCGAACTGCAGGCGCTCGAAGATCTCAAGGCGGAGATCAAGCGTATCCGCGACGAAATGCGCGATACCTGGGTTCAGCTTCGCGTCGATTATCAGGTCACCCGTCTGACCAGCTATCTTTCACTGAGCGAAACGCAGGCGCAGGATATCAAGACGCTGCTGCTCACATTACATCAGCGAATCCAGGAACTGCGCGATCAGTTCGAGGGCGATCCGGAAGGCTTCCGCGATGCGGTCAAGGCGCTGCTGCAGGAGACCGATGCCGCGATCGTTGCGCTGCTCGACGAGCAGCAGGCCGCGAAGTGGCAGGAGTTGAAGATCAAACGCCTCGACTGGCGGCGCGGACACGGCCTGCACGGATAATGCCTGGACGAGCCTGAAGGCGCATCCTCCAGAGGCGACGAAGCATGGACGAGCCTGAAGGCGCATTCTTCAGAATGATGAGAGAAAGAGACAGGGGCGTCCCGCAATGCGAGGCGCCCCTGCTTCATTCATGAGAAGACCCGCATGTGCGGGTCTTTCTACGATACGGTCATATGCGTCGGCGTCGGCGTCCCCCGCTGCTGCCATTGCCCGAGAGACTGCTGCTGCTGCTGCTACTTTCCATTTTCATTGCCGAGATGGCTTGCAGCAGTTCGCGGTTGGTGCGGAAGCGCTTGATGTATTCGATCAGTCCCTGCATCGCCTCGCGGTTTCCGCCGTCGAGCAGCGCCCGCCTCAGCTTGAAATGCATTTCGGTGTCCTCACCGAGCAGCAGTTCTTCACGCCGGGTTCCGGAGAGCTGGATATTGATCGCGGGGAAAATGCGATGATCCGCGAGTTCACGGTCGAGCACGATTTCACTGTTGCCCGTGCCCTTGAATTCCTGGAAAATCAGTTCATCCATCTGCGAACCGGTGTCCACCAGAATCGTCGCGATAATGGTCAGCGAACCGCCGTGTTCGATATTGCGCGAAGCGCCGAAAATCTTTTTCGGAATTTCGAGTGCGCGTGCATCGATACCGCCCGACATGATGCGTCCGCTGCCCTTGATACCGGCATTGAATGCACGGCCGAGACGCGTGAGCGAGTCGAGGAGGATGACGACATCCTTTCCCACCTCGACCTGCCGTTTCGCATACTCGAGGGTCATGCGCGCGATGCGGGCATGGGAATTGAAGTCGCGATCATTGCTGCTGGCGAACACCTTGCCGCGGATGGAGCGCTCCATTTCCGTGACTTCCTCGGGCCGCTCGTCCACGAGCAGCATGAGCAGTTCGAGATCCTTGTGGTTGCGCGAGATCGCCTCGGCGATCTTCTGCATGAGAATGGTCTTTCCCGCGCGTGGCGGTGAGACGATCAACGCACGCTGGCCACGGCCAATGGGCGAGATCAGATCGATCACGCGTGTGGTTACGTCACTGGTCTCGAGGACGATGCGCTGATCGGGAGCGATCGCGGTTTGCCGCGTCAGCTCGGGAACGTTCTTGTATTGATTTGGGGGAACGCCGTTGATGTCATGCAGGGAGCCCACCTGGAACTGGCCGTTCTTGTCCCGCGCCGTGCCGGTAACGAGACAGCCATCCCGCAGACCAATATCCTGAATAGTGCCACTTGGCACATAGATATCGCTGCTGTCGCGATGAAATTCCTTACTGATTTTGCGGATAAAGCCGTAGCCTTTCGGCTCCAGCTCGAACACCCCGCTGAATTCTATGGTCTTCATGATTCCCAGTGATGATCCTGGACAGAAATGAGCCTTTACGGCCATTCCCAATATACAGCTTTCTTTCCCCCGGAACTAATGGAAAAACGTCCTCCGTGCTCGTGCTCGTGCTCGTCCTCGTGCTCGTGCTCGTCCTCTTCGATGGCGCCTTGTGCCGCCCTTTCAGGGCGAGGGGGGGAGAGAGAGGAGGCCGCCCTACCCCAGGGCTGAGCCGTCTCCGCTCCGCTGCGCGGAGCTCCGCCGCTCTGCGCCCTGGGCTGCAACGGTTCGCGCTTTCAGCGCGAAGATCGTGCTTGTGCTCGTCCTCCGTCCTCGTGCTCGTCCTCCGCGCTCGTCCTCCGCGCTCGTCCTCGTGCTCGTTCTCGTGCTCGCGCTCGTGCCCGTGCCCGTGCTCGTGCTCGTGCTCGTGCTCGTCTTCTTCCTATTCTTCTATGCGATAGCCGTGCGTGACGGTCATGGCCTTTTCGAACATGGCCGTGACGCCACAGTATTTGGTCTGTGAGAGTTCGATGGCGCGCTCGACGTCCTTGCTCTCGATACCCGTGCCGCGGAAAACGTATTCCACATGCATGCTTTCAAAAACCTTGGGATGCTCCTCGGTTTCCTGCGCGGTGATTTCCATGTCGAAGCCGTCGAGTACAATGCGCTTCTTGGCGAGGATAGAGGCGACGTCGCTGCCGGTGCATCCTGCGAGCGCGAGCAACATGAGTTCTTTCGGACGAATGCCCGCATCCTTTCCGCCGAAATTCTCGGGTCCGTCCATCATGACCCAGTGCTTTGAATCGGTAAGTCCGGCAAACGTGATGCCGTTCCTGTTCACCTGTGTCACGAATGCTTTCTTGGTTGCCATGTTCTTCTCGATAATGAATAATGTTCTTCCTCTCTTCATAAGATGCAGCGTTCCCATTTGCGTCGCAAGAGGCAGGAAGCAAGAGGCGGGAGGCGGGAAGCAGGACGCTATAAACGCGGACCGCCGCAAGGGGGGTCTACTTGCGGCGGCTTGAGGTTGAAATCCTCAGGAGATTTGATTGTGAACTAGCTACACCACTGGGGGAGCGGTATAGAAGGGGATCGCGAGGTATGTGCCCGCCGAAGCGGACATGCGATGCAAATCTGAGCCCCCTGTGTCAACGCAGGTAGGGTTTGATAAAGAGAGAGGAGGTCTAATCTTCATGAGCAAAGGTAAAGTCTTTTGGAGAAAAATACAAAACCCTCACAGTGACCTAACATTCAGACAAACAAAAAACTTTCAAATCGTCTTGTTTTTCGCAGTTTGTCTCCGAAAAAAAAACATTAAAAAGTGGTACCAAAATTGATCGCGATATAAAAACCATTGGCATTATCCAGCGGGGTCGGAATGAGTATTTCCGGGTTGTCCTGATCGGGGATGCCGACACCGGAGATTCCGTCGGGCACGGGAATGATCATATACCGGATATTCACGCCGAAAATGCTGGAGCGGTCGAATCCGAACTGCGCGCCTGCGCCGACAAATCCGCCGAAAGTGTAGTGCGACGTTCCGCCCCCGAACAGGCTCGAGAACATGTCGCCGTCCACCGGCGAAACGAATAGTAACACGGGACCCGCGCCTCCGTTGATGAACGGCCTGAAATTCTCGACGATATCGTCCTTGAACAAGCGGTATTGCAGACCAAAGAACAGCGGAACGCGGAAAACGTAGTTGACTTTATACGGCGAAATCTGCCCGAAATACGGGTCGATGTAGTCGCGCTGATTGTTGTCCTTGGCTTCGGTCAGACTGATATTCGCGAAGCTGGAAAGGACGTCGTTGAATGCGTAGCTGTAGAAAAACCCGAGACCGAAGCCATCCGTCCCGATCATGATGTCGCCGCCCCAGGCATGCGCCCGCGGTGCGAGATCTTCCTCGGTCAGCAGCTTGTCGTCCTTGCTTTTCGGATCGGTGAACACGATGCGCCCTGCGTCCTGCGCCGCCGCATATGCCGGCAGCATCGCGCATATGATGGTCATCGTGACCAGTACATTCTTCAACATCGTTTCACTCCTGTTCATTTTTCTCAAAATAGGGCGCGCAGGCGGCGAAGGCAAGACAGAATTCCGTCTCTATGGCGCGATGCACAGCGGCGCGGCCTGCTGTCCATCTCCAACACGCAATACCACGAAATACATTCCCGGACGCAGCGCCGCAAGGTCGATGTACTGCGTCTTCTGACCCGGAACGGTACTGCGGAGAGGCTCGTGGTGGAGTACCTGACCGAGCATCGACATGACGAGGATCTCGCCGCGGTCGGACGCCCGATCCGCCGTATATCGTACGCCGAGCATTCCGCCCGTGGCGGAAAGCGGCTGCGGAAAAATGTCGAGTGAAAATTCGGCGGGACGTACGACGGAAGGCACGTCGTTGAGTTCCTGACTGTCCATTTCCAGCGTGCGCAAGATCTCCACATTCACCGGAGAAGCATGATAGTATTCATGCATGTCCGCGATTTCCGGCGCGTCGTGCTCATCGAGATTCTCGATGAACGCGGGCTTGATGCTCTGGTAGTTCAGCGACACGGTGACGTGAAAGGGTTCCTTCCATGCGTTGTCGATCGGGATGCGATACTCCACCGCATCGCTCCCCGTGTATTCCATTCCGTCGAACGGGTTGAAGTTGCCGTCGCCGTCCACGCCGACGACCCCCATGGTGTCATTCGCCATTGCCGCCGCATCGAAACCGCGCGGCGGTATGCGATTGTCCTTCAGGTATTTTGCGCCGTGCATGAGCTTGGACGTGACGTCACCGTCGACATCCCCCATGACCGACTCCCAGATCTGTACTTCATCTGCCGATCGGATCACATCGTAATGGGGTTCGAATGGTTCATCGAGATCCGTGATTTCGTACTCGCTGTTCCAGCTTCCGGAATTGAACACGGTCTGCTGATCGGCGTCCTCCACCGTGACGTGCAGCCAGGCGCGCCGGCTCGGAAAACCGGAGGGAAATTTATGCCCCGCAAGATTCCTCACCTCCACGGTAAACGACAGCTCGCTGCCGGCAGTGAACGCGCCCGAGGAGGAGAGGATGGCGGTTTGCTCCTGAAGCTGCCTGCGCGCAAGGGCGATGGTCTTCGCGTAATGGTCTTCGTTCGCGGTGGCGCCCAGTTCATAGGTGTGCGATTTCATTATCCCGGGAATGATCGTGTTGCCGCCGACGAAGAGATGCGGGTAGACCGGCTGCCGCGCAACGGCAGTCTGCGGAATCACCGAAATCTTGATCGGCTCGTCCAGGGGCGGCATGTGGCATTGCTGACACGTCTGTCCGAGTCCGGGATATGCGCTTGCCTTCCATTCCAGGAATGTCGCCTGCTCCGGGAATTCGCCCGCGATTTGTCCCTGCTTGTCGAGAAAGGGTGTGAACAGCGTGTGGCAGGTGCCGCACAATTCCGCCTGCGCGATGTGCGCGGAATGCACGGGCTCGTAGCCGCTCATGTTTTTCATCGGTTGGATGAGCGGATTCTCATACGGACCGAAGGTCACACGCGTATCCGAGATTTTGTATCCGCCGGAAAAACTTTCCGCCGTACCGAAATTGTCCGCGGTCACCTGATGACACAGCGTGCAGCTGACGGCGTCCATCGCGAGGCCGTTGAGAAGCGCCTGCGTGAGGGAATAGGAAGACGCGCCGTCGGCGTGCGCCTGTTCATGCCCCATCGGCGTGTGGCAATTCGTGCATTTGTCCTGGATCACCGCGGCGAGTTCCGGATGATCGATGGATTCGGCCATGACCGTCGCCTGCCAGAACGGATCGCGCGCCGCGCTGGCCATCATCGAGGAACGCCATCCGGTCGGGGGAGAAACGTCTTCCTGCGCCTGACTCACATTGGCGGAAGTGCCCGCCTGATGGCAGAGCTGGCAGTTGCCGGATCCGCTGAAGAGTGAGGACTTGTCGGTGTTCAGCTCGAGCTGGGCAAAGGAGATGCATGAAAAGACCATCCAGAGAAAAACAACTGCTGTGATGCGCATGGGAAACTCCCGTCATAGGTGCGTCGATAAATATAAAGGAACTCCGTACGGTATTATCTTAATAAAATTCCGGACAAAATACATCTCTTGACGAGAACTGTTTTGGGGGCGTCATGTGTTATGAACAGACCAACGTCCCCCGCAAACTTCACAACAGAACTGACGAGAAATGGTAGACCGCTGTATTTGTTATTCGAAATCGTTTTCCGAGCTGAAATCGCTGGCGCAACTGCACGGTGCGCGCGATGTCGCCGCACTGCAGGCTGTCGTGGAGTTCGGCTTCCGCTGCGGCTTGTGCAAACCCTATGTGAAACGCATGATCGAAAACGGACAAACCGCCTTCCCCGTCATGCAATGCGCAACGCACCCGTTTGAGGATGCGGGGTTGTTTGCGGATATCACGGACGATGCCCCGAGCGACGGCGCCCGATGACGGTGGATGGGACGATGAGGGGATGACCAGGCATTGGGCGATGGGGGGATGACCACGCA
>JACZJN010000029.1 GCA_014860565.1 Bacteroidota bacterium | reverse complement strand
TATGGTTGATTTCACGCGCACAATTCGATACGTTTGGCGAAGCCGAAATAGTGTCACCAGCGTCCCGACCATGCACTCCCTCGTCGTCACTCTCCTCGTTCTCGCTTTCATCACAGGCAGCGTTTCCGCACAGACCGACAGTGCGCCAGTCGACTCCAGCGGCATCGACAACGGAGCGCTCTATACGGCGATCGCGTCGGTAAGTGCCCACTATGCCCTGTCGATGACGGTGCTGCAGAACACCTGGTACCGCGGCCGCGCGGTGGTGCCGTTTCATTTCTACAACGACAACCGGGCGTACCTGCAGGTGGACAAGTGCGGCCATGCCTTCGGCGCCTACGTCGAAAGCTACGCCGGCTACGCGCTTCTCCGGGGGGCGGGACTTTCCCGAACGAATGCGCTCGTGTTCGGAGGGTCGCTCGGCCTGATCATGCAGACGCCGATTGAAATCATGGATGGCATCCACGAGGGATGGGGATTTTCCTGGGGCGACATGCTCGCGAACACTCTGGGTTCCGGAATCGTCGTAGGGCAGGAACTGCCAACACGATACTGGCCGGTCTGACATTCATTAAGCTGCCGTTCCCTGCATTCGAACTCAACTCGCTTGGGAAGGCGAAAGGTTACTGGATGTACTATTGAAAGCCTCCCCCCGGTTGGAGGCCTGCGCCGTGCCACACTCTCGATCCCACCTGTTATCCCACCTAAATCGGACAAATATATTTTTATTCCACGCATTGCATGCTTCGGGAATATTGAATACTTTCGGGTGTTCACATCCTGATACATATGTCGACCCGGAGGAACGGGATTGCATTTATTCTACCGCATTACGCTGTTCATGCTGTCCAGTGTACTGTCGCTTTCATCTGGCGTGCTGGGCCAGGGACTTTCGCCACCGAATCAGGAGGAAGGGGATCCGGCGATCGAGCACTTCGACACCAAGGCGCTGGGCTTTGATGTGGTCAACTGGAGCTGCGTCAGGGACAGCAGGGGAATTCTCTGGACGGGGAACAGCAACGGCCTTCTCGAATATGACGGACACTCTTGGCGACTGCTGCCGTCGACAAACGACACACCGGTGTACGATGTCATCAACGGCGGAGACGGAGCAGTGTATTTCGGCCTGCGCGGGGCATTCGGACGCGTCGCATTTGAGGCGGATGGCCGTCCCCGCATGGATATGCTCAGTGATCAGCTGCCGTCGGATGCCCCGCTGCTCACCGAGGTGTACAGCGTTCTCGGAGTCGGGAAATTGGTGTACTTCGTGAGCGAGGAAGCCATCTGCCGCTGGGATGGGAAAGCATGCACGGTGATCGCCTCCGACAGGCCGCTCGGCAGATCTTTCGCGTCGCGTGGTCGCCTTTATGTGAATGTCGACAGTGTGGGACTCTGCACCCTGGAGAAGGATCGCTTCGTGCCGATTCCCGGCGGGGATATTTTTGCGCGGAAAACGGCGAACGATATGCTGATCGATCTGCCGGACAAGATCATCTGCCTCTATCACGACTCGCAGGGGCGCCTGATCGTGGGGAGCAGAATGCGCGGGATCTTCAGATACGACGGACGGAAGTTCGACAACATCATTTCATTCGACCGCATCCCCGACCCGCTCTGGATGCCGACGCGCGCGGAGAAACTGGCGAACGGGATGCTCGCGGTGGGAAGTACGCACAGTGGCATCTGGATCTTCGACAGCACCGGAACGGTCCGCCGTATTCTTGACGGAGAAAGCGGACTGAACGGCGGCACGGTCAATAATCTGTATGTGGATGCGGACCAGAATATCTGGGTGGCGCTTGACGACGGCATCACCCGGATAGAATGGCCGGGAGAGCCGATCACGCGATTCGGCGCCGCGCGCGGACTCCACGGCCAGGTAACCGCGATTCGCCGCTTCGGTGGAACGCTGTACGCTGCAACCACCCAGGGACTGTATCAACTGCGCTCCCGTCCGTCGTTTACACGACGCGGTATTGCCAGTCGCAGCGAATTCGAACTCATTCCTTCGATTCGCTCGACGGTATTCAGCATCCTTGAAACGGGCGATGCCTTGCTCGTTGCAACCGCATACGGCGTTTTCGGCATGGACCGGTCGAAGAAGCTTCACAGAGTTACCCGCCCAGGAAGAGGCGCACGCGTATTTCATCCATTGAACGCAAACAACGATACTATCCTGGTCGGTTCGCATCGCGGGTTATATCTGCTTATGCGCTCAGGTACCGGGTGGATCGAGCACACGCTCAGCGATCGGAGAGAGGATTTTGTGCTGTCCATCACGGAAGAGGCCGATGGAACCCTGTGGGTGGGCACGGCGCAGCACGGCGCGTGCCGCATCGACATGCGCGGAGGGGCCATGTATGCGCAGGTGCGCGATTTCGATCGCTCGAAAGGCATTCCGGCCGGTCCCATCGTTCCGGTTCACGTGGGACACAGAACGCTGTTTCTCACCAATGACCGACCGTTCGCATTTGACGATAAACGAGGAGTATTTTATCCGGATACCCTTTTTCTCAGGTCCTTCCGGAAACCGTTGCATGATTTCCCCAGGTTTCTCCAGGAGGACATCACCGGGCGCGTATGGATGCAGTTTTTCGAGGGAAACACGCTGGAGTATGCCGTCCCACGGCGCGAAGGGAATTGGCTGTATCACATGGCTCCGTTCCTGCAGCTCGATGGGGATGTCATTGCGATTCATGCCGAGGCCGACGGTGTCTGTTGGATCGGAACCGACGACGCGGTGTATCGCTTCGATCCGTTCGCGCCGCGCAGATCGTATCGATTGTGCGAGACACTCATCCGCAGTGTCTCCGTAAACGCGGTGGAGATCTTCTTCGGCGGCGGTGCGGAGCAACCCGGAAACGCATTCCAGATGGAAAGCGATACCCGGGACGTCGAATTCAATTTCGCCAGCGGCAACATCTGGCTGCAGGATTGCATGCTCTTCCGATGGAGGCTCGACGGTCTGGACACATCCTGGTCCTTGCCCACGTCCATGCATACGATGCAGTATTCCGACCTTCCCGCGGGTGACTACGTCTTCCGCGTACAGGCGCTGATCCCCGGGCAGCGCGCCTGCGACGACGCCCGCTTTGCCTTCACCATCCTCCCTCCCTGGTACGCACGCTGGTGGATCTGGGGCCTCGTCCTCCTCGTCCTGATTGTTATGGTCATTGCCGGACGATCCCGGCGCCGTTCTGTCGTCTAAAATCTTCCTAAAAAAACAGCCGCGCGGAGACAAAGTATTCACGCCGTGCGCCGGGCTGATACGCGTTGCCACCGGGATCGGGTTCGGAGAACGCGACGTACTTCACGTCGCCGAGATTGCGTACGCTGGCGCTGAGCTGCCCCTCGATCCCGGAAATCCGCCAGTACCATGATGCGCGCACATGCACGAGCGTGTATCCGTCGACGGCTTCCGCGTCGATATTGGCACCGTCGATGTAGGATTTGCTGTACGTCTCCGTCCCTCCGCCGACGGCGACGCGCGGAAGAATCCGGTATTCGACGTCGCACATGAGCTGATGGGCGGGTGAATTGGGGAGAAGGTTGCCGTTTACAATGGACTTCGAGATCGTCGGATCATCCATCAGGATCGTGATCGGGGAATCGGTGCGGTAGCGGAAATCGGAATACGTGTATGCGGTTTGAACCGTCACTGCCTGCAGTGGATGGAGGCGAAGATACACTTCGCATCCGATACGGTCGCTGCCACCGACGTTGCGGTAAAATGTCTCCTGATTCCGCAGCGGATCGGTAATGCGATAGCGGTCGAAATCATGGTCCGTCTGCAGATAAAAGACGGACACTTCGTGTTCGATGAAGGACGCGAGCATACCGCGCGTGCCGATCTCGATGCTGTTGGAGAGTGCCGGCTGCAGATGTGTGTTGAAGCCGCCGAAGTGGTCGGAATTCTGCGCGAGTTCCTCGGTGGCGGGCGGGAGGAAGCCCTGTCCCCAGTTCGCGAACAACGACAGCTGCTCCGTCGCCCGCATGCTGATGCCGACTCTCCCCGTCACGCGCGAAAAGCGCGCGCTGCCGGAAAGATCCACCGGGTCCTTCAGCTGGTCTTCGAGCTTGTTGTCGATGAAGTCGTAGCGCAGAGAAGCCTGGAAGCTCCAGCGCTGCCCGAGATCGAGCCTGTTGAGCAGGAAGACTCCCGCGCCGCGCTGCGTGATGCGCTCGCGCGAACGGACAGTATCCCCCTCCACGGAGAGAATGTTGTCGTTTCTTCGCTCGTCGATGATCTGCGTCTGGAGATCGGTCCCGAGACTGATCGTATTGTGCCACCGCTCCGTCCGGCCGATCCGCATGTTGTACTGCGCGGAGAGTCCCGGCGTGGTGATGTCGCGATGATTGAAAGTGTGGTTGTTCGCTTCGGTAAAACGCGTACTCTTCGCATATGCAGTAACGCGCAGCATCTGTCCCATGCCCGGCGCGTAGACGACGTCCGCTCCCACGGTCCCGCGCCTTGTCTCGAGGAATTCGTTGTACGGCACGGCGTCGGGGTTGGCCTGCCGCTCGTCCTCTTGATATTGTTGCAGGTTGATGCCTTCGGGATTCTCGTGATAGGTGTCGCTCCATTCGAGTAACGGTGTCACCGAAAGCCGATCTGACGGTTTCCAGGCGAGACGTCCGTAAAATCCGGTATTTCGCCAATGCGTGTGCACGCGGTATCCGTCGCCCATGGCGCGCGTGCCCGACAGCCAGTAATTCAGCGTTTCCGTCCGTCCACCGGCGATGGCATGCCCATGCCAGAAGTCGTTCGATCCGATGCTGCCGGAGACTTCCCCGAAAAAATCACGAGGGGGCGCTTCCCGCATGAGCACGTTGACGACGCCGCCCGACGCACTGCCGCCGTACACGGCCGCCGCGGGTCCGCGCATCACTTCGATGCGGGCGATATTGTCGTACTGCAGATCGAAAAGATCCGGGGCGAAGCCGGTCGGATCGTTGAAGGGAATGCCGTCCTGCAGAATACGGATGCCACGAATGCCGCGTTCGGTGAGAATGCCCTGTCCGCGCATCGAAAGGTGGACGCGCGCGCCGTTGGCCTGGTTGTCGACCTTGACGCCGGGCACGAGCTTCATTGTTTCGTCGAAGGCGACGGCCCGCGGGAGCTGTCCGAGCAGTTCCGCACCGACCACACTGGCGCTGAACGGCAGCGTGAGCAGCGCCTGCGGAAGCCGACCGGCTGTCACCGTCACCTCGCCGGGATACTGGTATCGAAGGGTGTCGTCCTGTGTCTGAGCTGAAGATGTGAACGGGAAGAGGATCAGCAGAAAAAAGCAGTTGATCGTTTGGAGGGGACGCATGAAGGTACCTGAATGTTTCTTTCGCGCTTCGAGGCCAGGATCAAATACAGGACTTTAAGTTAGCCTGTTTTGTAATTACGTAAAAATCTGGTTCGGTATCGCATCCGTCCATTGGGCGGTTTCCCTCGCGTTCCCTACATTTGACGGATATGAAGAACTTCTATTTTATCGGAATCGGGGGAACGGCTATGGCCGGGGTGGCGGCGGCGCTGCAGCAGGAAGGCCATCGCGTGACCGGCGTGGATAACGGGGTCTATCCTCCCATGAGCGACTTCCTCGCAGCGCAAGGCATCGCCTATCACGAACAGTTCGACACTGCAAACGTTACGGCGCTCCCGGATGAAACGGTGGTCGTGATCGGCAACGCCATGAGCCGCGGCAATGTGGAAGTGGAAGCGGTGCTGAATCGGAAGCTGCCGTTCACTTCACTGGCCGGACTGGTGGGCGAACACCTGATCGCCGGGAACACGAGCGTCGTGATCGCGGGCACACACGGCAAGTCGACGACGAGTTCGCTCGCCGCATGGGTACTCGAATCCGCCTCGCGCGCGCCGGGCTTCCTTATCGGCGGCATTCCCGAGAATTTCGGGCAGGGCTGTCGTCCCGCGCAGGCGAATGGCGTGTTCGTGACCGAGGGCGACGAATACGACACGGCGTTTTTCGACAAACGCTCGAAGTTCGTGCATTACCGTCCCGACGTCGCGGTGATCAACAATGTGGAATTCGACCACGCCGACATTTTCGATTCGCTCGACCACGTGAAGCGCTCCTTCCGGCAGTTCGTCAATCTCGTACCGGGGAACGGCATCCTGATCGTCAACGGCGACGATGTGAATGCAATGGACGTCGTGCGGGACGCGCACAGCGGCGTCGTTACCTTCGGTCTGGGAAGCCTGTGCAATCTCGTGGGCGGCGACATCCGCTACGTCGATGCGCACACCGCGTTCACCGTCACCGACAAGCGCACGAGTCACAAGCATCGCTTCCGCCTTCCTCTCGCGGGGGAATTCAACGTACGCAACGCCCTGGCGGTGATTGCGGTCGCGCGGCATATCGGACTTACGGACGAGGAAATCCAGCAGGGTTTCTCCACCTTTCGAAGCATCCGTCGGCGCATGGAAGTGATCGCGGAGGGGAACGGCATAACGCTGATCGACGACTTCGCGCATCATCCGACCGCGTTGCGTCTGACGCTCACGGCGCTGCGCGAGAAATACGAGGGACGCCGCCTCGTCGCCTGCTTCGAACCGCGGTCCAACACCACGACGAGGAACATTTATCAGAAAGAAATCACTGACGCACTGGCGCTGGCCGACGTGGCCGTGATCGGCGCGATCGATCGGCCTCACCGGTACGCTGAGAACGAACGGCTCTCTCCGGAGCGCGTGGCTGCCGACCTCGAAGCGCAGGGCGTGATCGCCCGCGCCATCCCCGATCCTCTCGAGATGGTGGAATGGGTGGCCGCGGTCATGCAATCCGGCGACGTGATCGCGCTCTGCAGCAACGGCAAGTTCGGCGGCGCGCATCGGCTTTTGAGAGAACGCATCGTCGGGTAACAGAAAAACACAAAGACACGAAGACACAAAGGCACGACATTTTTTAATGCTTTGATTGCGTGACACTGTAGGGGCGCAGCATGCTGCGCCCCTACAAAGGTTCATAGGTTCATAGGGGTTATAAGGTCACGGGGATCATGGGGATCACGGGCATCATTGGGTTCATGGGGATCAAGGGGAACCATAACCGGTGAATTGGTGTTTTATTTAAGTTACATCCCGAACATCACTCACTTACCCCATGGAAATCTCATGAATTCAATTTCATCGAAAATGTTGCGTCGGCTGCTGCCCGGAACGCTATTGATTCTCCTTCTCGTCGTCGGATTAACCGTTCCCGCGATGGCGCAGGGTCCAAAGGGAAAGAGTTTCGGTGTGGGATTCTCGCTCGGCGATCCGACGGCGGTGTCGTTCCGCTTCTGGACGAGCAAACAGAATTCCTGGGACGCCGCGATCGGCGCCAGCTTCCTCGGCAATCCGCATGTCCATGGCGACTACCTCTGGCATTTCAATGACGCGTTCAATTCCCGCATCGTCTCGCTGTACGCCGGCGTGGGTGCCGCCCTGGGCTTTGGCGACAAACGCGACGGCTGGGTGCTGGTCAAATACAAGAAGGGACACGACTACTGGTACTACGGCGACCGGAACGACGAACTCGTCGTGGCGGCCAAAGGAACGTTCGGACTGAATATCATCCCCCGCAATACCCCGCTGGACATCTTCTTCGAACTCAATCCCATCATCGGCATCAGCCCAGGCTTTGGCTTCGACATCATGCCGTCGCTGGGGATTCGTTTCTATCCGTAAGCCCTTTCAACACGAAGACACAAAGACACGAAGACACAATATTTGGTGATGTTTGCCAACATTGTGACTTGGTGTCTTTGTGCCTTTGTGTACCGGAGCGTAACACCCGGATCTACAACTGCATGACGACTTGCAGTTCGGCGTCAGGCCGCTGCCAGCCGTCGATGCCGAGGATGCGGTAGTTGAGCCACGACGACGGATTGTTCCAGGTCAGGAAATACCGGAATCGCACGAAGAGTACGGGGTGGGGGTAGAGATCCACGTAGAAATTGCTGGAAAGCGTTTCGGTGGTCCATTCGGTGTCCTCCGCGAAGTGGAAATCCGAGCGCGAGTATCCGTAGGCATACCGCACATCGACGCGCAGTTCGGCTCTCCGGAGGATCGGCATGTCCTCCAGGCTGAGCGTCAGGTTGCCTGATGGGGCGATGCCGTGCCCGCTGTAGTCGGCCACGTCCGAAGGAGTATTGTACCACTCGCCGTCGACCATCAGCCGCAGCAGCAGCGCGCGTGAAAGCCGGCGCTCCGCCCAGGCGGAAGGGGCGTACCGATATCCGTGCGGGTTGAAGGGACTGTTGCCTCCGTCGTCCTGCCGCATGCTGAATTGCATACCGTACAGCGCCCTGCTGTCGGGACGATAGTCCGCGCGCTGGATGAGCTGCCAGAATCCGCTTTCACTGGAGGAATTCATGCTTTCATAGGAGAAGTCCCGGAGTATCCCCGTGGCGGAATACAGGAGTTCCGGGACCGGTCGCCATTCCAGTCGCGTCTCGTACCAGGTGCTCCAGTTGCGTGACAGCACGCGTCCGTTCCCACGCGAGAAGAAAGCGGCGACGAAACCCGCGGCGTCCGTGCCCATGCTGCGGTACACTCTTTCCGAATGCTGCACGGATCCGTAGATCGTGAACGGCTGCAGGATATCGATCCATGCGCCGGGAGCCATGCGAACGTTTCCCTGCAGCGTCGAGGAGTGCTGTCTGTCCTGTGTGCGTGCGGAGGACATCATCTGTCGCACGTCGCTGGTGATGCGTCCGCCGAGCGAGAGACCGCGCAGATGCTCGGCAAGAATGTCGAGGTAATATTTATCCCTCTGGTAGTCCGGAAGGTATTCGTCGCGCGCGCCCCGCTGCTCCCGCGCGTCGCCCTGATACCAGGTGTTGATCGTGAAGAGCGGCCGGGGATTCACAACGGTGCGGAGGAAGTAGTTCTGTGTCCGGTAGGTCCCGGGATACGAGCCGGACTGCACGCGCTCCTCGGAAATCCGGGCATATCCCGAGAGGCGCGCGGCCTGAATGCCCGCCATGTCGAGGAGCGTGGCGGCAGGGTTCCACGTCGCGTCGACGCGTCCGCCACGGCGATCGCGCGTTCCGATCCTGTCGCCCACTTCGAGGTAATCGCCCTGGAGCGTGACGGACGGCCAGTCCGCCCGTATCAATTGCAGCCCCACCGTGGAGGACAGGTCACGTGATTCGTCTCCTGTCAGCGTATCCGTTCCGCTGCGCTGACGGTGCGTTGCGAACAGGCGGAGCTCTGTCGACACGTCGTATTCGGCCTTCAATGCATGGTCCGCGCGCAGACGGTTTCCGGCGAAATCGCTCGCGAGCAATTCGCGGTATCCGTCCGAGCGCAGCGTCGAGCGCAGGGAAAGCCGCGCCGCAGCGGTGCTGAGGGCGGCGGAGAGTCCCGCCGCGTCGCCGGACGCGCTGTCGGAAACGGTGTGCCGGTATTCCGGCTGCACGCGCAGGTCGAGGGCGTCGGACTGCCAGCGCAGCTCGCCGCCGCCCTGCATGAAGGTCGTCGGCGCGGAAGCATCCTGCGCGTGGAAGCGTCCGGCGGAAACGGACGCCTGCATGAAATCGGACGGCGAGACCGTGACCGCCGCCTGCGTGACGCGTTCGTCCGCCTTGTTGCGCACATACTCGTAACTGATCTCGACGCGGCTGTCGTCGAGCACGGCACCGTCGCGCGTGAATACCAGGTAGCCACCGGAATAATCGAGGATGTAATCTTCTCCGGCGGTCACGGGCAGACCGTCGACGAGCACGGTTTCCGATCCCCTGACGATGTGCCGTCTCGAGAGCGAATAGGAAGTGGACATGGATTCGTACTCGACCTGCATGCGGTACGTCACAGTGCCCGGGTCTCCATACGCGCCTTCGGGGAAGGGCTGATCCGCGGGAAAGCGCAGGATGCCCGATGAAAAGTCCATGAATTCCGCATCCACGCGCCCGTCGCCGTCGCCGTCGAGGCCATACAAGGAGAGCGGAGTTTCATTGCCGTTGATGTCCATGATACGAATGCGCAGCGAAGACGGGATGAGGCCATATCCCACGTCGTAGCGATTCCGAAGCTCCTGGTATTGTCCGCTCTCGTCGCCAAGCAGCAGCTCCGTCACGATGCCGTTCTTCACCATACGGGCAGCCATCGTGCGATAGCGGTCTTCTCCCTGCAGGATGATGACGCTCTGTTCCCGATCGAGCACGTAATTGATGCCGTCGTCGAGCGGACGCCAGTCGGCGGTTATACCCGCGATGGTCGTGGAGCGAAGATCCGAAAGACCTGCGGGCGCTCCCTCGTACAGCGGCCGGTAAAGCGTGACCTCGTCCGCATCGAGCGGAAGCAGCCGTCGATCCGGACGCAGGGAATAGTAGGTATTGCGCAGCCATCCCGCATCGTTCACGGAGGCGGAACGTTCCCGACGCTGTCCCTGGAACACGTCCGTCGTACGTGCCGTGGTCTTGTGTCCGCTCATCGCACTGACCTCGATCAGGCTGCGCCCGTACCGCGGAGTGCGCTCGCCGTACACCGCGCGTCCGCCGACGCCGAAGATGCCGAGGGACTGCTGCAGGACACTCGTGCCCTGTTCCAGGCGCATGTCGCCCCATTGCAGGGATTGCAGCACGTCGTCGCGAGCGCCGCGGTATTCCGCCCCGTACACCACGTCCTCGTAATCCGCGTCATGGTACGACGCGCTGATTCTCCGCCCGCCGCCCAGGTCGAGCCGCGCTTTCAGATCATTGCGCTTTGAGGGATCCTCGCCATTCCAGATGAATTCGTCCTGCCCGAACGGATCCTGCCACAGCCAGGCGCTGCGGCTGCCGCTCAGGTCGAGCCGCACGCCGCCGCCGAAGTCGGCATAGCTGCCCGCGGCCGGGTCGAGCGAGACACGCGCGCCGTCACCGGCTTCCGGAGCGAGAAGAGGGAAGGTGTACCAGCGGTCTTCGTCCGCGAGATAGTACACCAGCTTCTCGTCGGAAAAGGTGACGACGCCGTCGCCCAGAGGGAAAAGATTCCGGAAATCCGCATCCGGAACACCGTTGGCCGCGGTGAAGGTGAACCAGCTGCTCGATCCGTGGATGTACCGCGTCAGCCCGGAAGCGGTGCTGAACCAGAATGTCGAGGCGTTCGACGACATCGCCATCGCGTGGAGGTCGCGGTCGGGCAGCTGCTCGATTTCGAGAAAGGGCCGCAACGCGTCGGCGGTGGCGTCGTACTGCCAGAGATTGTCCTTCGTGACGAGCCAGAATCCACCCCCGCTGATGATGATTTCCCGAACCCCCGAACCGCGGAACTCCCTGAGCGGATACAGTGCATATACCCGCGCGTCCGTGTCGAAGCGCAGCAGCGCGTCTTCGCGCAGCAGCCAGAGCCAACCCCCGGAGGTGAAGGCGTCGAGCACCGGCCGTTCGTTGGGGGAGCCGTACACACGCCAGCGCTCGTGCCTCGTGTCGTATTCGTTCACGCCGCGTTCGGTGGCGATGAACACGCGCGCGCCGTCGGGCACGATGGCGTGCACGGTGTCACCGGACAGGCCTTCTGCGGCACCGATGCGCTGCCACTCCTCGATCAGGTTGTCGTAGCGCGCCGCGCCTGCGCTTCCTCCCGTCCAGACATATTCCTCTTCGAACGACACCCCCCGTGTTCCGCCGGTATGCAGTCCCTTGCTGCTGTCGAAATGCAGCATGGTGTTGCTGCGCAGGTCGAAGGCCGTGACACCGCGGTCCTGCCCGATCCAGAGCATGTCGCCCTGCATGTCGAGCGAGGTGATGACCGGCGACAGCAGGCCGTTCTGCGGACCGTACGCCGACCAGACATTGTCTTCGTAGCGATAGCGGTAGAGTCCCCGCGGTGTGCCGATCCACAGCGAACCGCCGTAGGAAAGCGTCGAGTAGCTGCGGTCGGGAAAATGGACGGAGGTCTGCGCGCCGGCGGGCTGCATGGCGCACAACATTCCCAGCAGCGCTGCGACGAGCGCGCGACGAGGTGCGGACAAAAGGTTACCCCAGTGTTTTGCGAATGATCTGTTCTTCCGGAACGGTGAAGCTTCCCACGCCGCGCTCGGCCGCGAGCGCGAGATGACGCACGTCCGAGGGCTTCAGCGTACGGTTGCTCCATTCCGCCAGGCCGATGCCCGCGGCGTCGACCGCCAGCGGATCCGTGCCCGCGATGATGGTGTCGAGCTGCTCCATGCGTCCCGGACCTCCCGGACCGTTGGTCAGCAGCGCGTAGGCGGCGTCGAGAATCGTGAGATGGGGACGCACGATCCCCGCCAGGTCCGCAACGGCGCCATGAAGGTCGAAGTCCTCGTGGAAGGTCCTGCGGTTCTGAATCACCCCCATCAGGTTTTTGAGTCCGAAACTCACCGTGGTCCCGGAATGTGCTTTCGCGGACGGGAGATTGATGAAGACGTCCGCCTTACGGAGAAGCTTCGCGACAGCGACTTCCTTGAATTCGACGGCGTCCGGTGCGGGGACGAGATCGAAATGCTTCTCCTCTCCCAGTTCGACGAAGGTCAGTTCCGGCAGCTCCGCCGCCAGGGCGGTCATGCCGCTGCGCTCGAAGCAGCTCGCGGCCCGCCGCATGGGGAAGTCCGCCGCGATGATGCGTTTCGCGCCGGCTTCCGCGCACATTTTCACCACGGCGCGGATCACCTCGGGATGTGTGGTCGATCCCCATTCCGGGGGATTCGGGAAGGACATGTTCGGCTTGAGAAACACCACGTCGCCCGATTTCACGAATCGTTGCATTCCTCCCAGCGCATCGACCGATGCGCGCACCGTGGCGGCGATATCCGCACCCTTCATCACCGCAAGCATCGGGTCGGGCGCGAGGGCGTGGGAAAGCAACCCGGGGGCGTGCGTGATGGCTGGCCCGGCGAGCATCGATCGCAGAGGCAATGCGGGAATGGCGGCCGCGGCAAGCAGCCCGGCTTTCAGGAGATCTCGGCGCTTCATTTGATTTTCCCCGCGACGTTGTTGGCGAATACTTCGAGCACTTCCTGTCCCTTGTCCTCGCTCGTCAGGATGTTGACCAGCACATAGTAGCGTCCTTTGACGAACTTCATCGTCCAGGAGAAAAGGTCTTTGCGAATCTGCGCCTTCGACGACGGAGGATTCGTCGGAGTGACGGGACTGGCGAAGATGTTGTTCGGATCGTCGAATACGGCGTTGGCGTCGTTCTCGCTTCCCTGGTCGTAGACCTGGATCTCGCAGACCACACCCGACTGCGTATTCACGGTACCCGAGAAGTTCTGCATCGCGGCTTCGATGAAGCCGTGGTTGGTGTACAGCTCCGAGCCGCCGTTGATCTGCTCCTGCAGTTCGGAGGCGCTCGTCGCGCGCCAGCTGCCGTCGCTGCCGGCGTTGCGCGCCCAGCCGCTGATTTCATTCTCTCGCGGCAGCAGATCGCTGATGGAGACAATGTTCGGATCCGAGCCCGAATCCGATTTGTCGCACGCGGGGAGGGTTGCGATAAACATCAGGATGATCATTGGGAATGAGAGTCTGAAGATGAGATTCATGGCGTTCATTTCACTATGGAAAAATGTAAAGATGGAATGCTGGAAAGATGAAAAGATCATGGATATACGAATTCTTGCGAACTGCGGCGCGGCGTCAGCCGCGCCACCCGCGGCCGAAGGCCTCCCGCGGCCGAAGGCCTCCTGCGTCCTGCGTCCTGCCTCCTGCCTCCTGCACGCGGACGAGCCGTTGGCTCGCCCCTACTTCACGCGCACCACGCGTACTTCGCGCACGGTGCCCTCGGCGGTGGCGCGGGCGATGTAGGTGCCCGCCGGCAGATCGCGCGCGTTGAAATGGATGTAGTGCATGCCTGCCGGCCGCGTTTCGCTGCAGAGCGTTTCGAGCCGCTGTCCGGCGAGGTCGAACACGTCGAGATGCAGATGCGCCTCGCGCGGGAGATACACCGGCAGGTCGGTGTCGTGCACGAAAGGATTCGGATAATTCGGTTCGATATTCCACGATGCTTCGTCGAGCTGCAGGGCGACCTCGACGGGGGAACTGTATTCGACGCTTCCGTCATGATCCACCTGCCGCAGACGGTAGAACAGCGCGCGCACCTGGCGCAGCAGCGCGGTGTCGCCGTCGACGAAGCGGTATTCGCGGCGCGTGGTCGTCGTGCCGGCACCATCGACGAAGCCGATTTCCTTCCAATCCGACTGGCCGCTTTCACTGCGTTCGATCGCGAAACCGCGATTGTTCGTTTCGCTTTCCGTGCGCCAGTCGAGGCGGACGCGCCCGTCGATGAGCGAAGCGGTGAACAGCGCGAGTTCGACGGGGAAGGACATCGTGACGATCTGCATCTGCGCGGGATCGGCGATCCCCAGGTTGTAGGGCGACGCGGCCGCCTGGTCGATGTATGTGGCGTTTTTTGGGGAGAGTCCGTTCGCCGTACGCAGGTTGTTGATCAGGATGCGTCCCTGCGCGTCGATGGCCACGGGATCCTGAGAAAGGAGAATTTTCTGCGGGGTGGCCTGCGGATTCCCGCCCGGACCGCCGTTGTACACGGCATACAGCGCGTCGAGTATCACCAGCTTCTGCTTTCCGGTCATCACGCTGCTGGCCATGATGTCGAGCACGGCGTTTTTGTTGCAGTGAATGCCCAGCGAACCGCCCGGATTCACCGTGCCCATGTGATTCTTGAACGCGAGCGTGAGGTTGAGCGAGGAACTGCAACTGTGATCCTTCAGCACCGGCATGTTGATCAGGTAGTCGGCGTTGTACAGGCTCGCGCTGTAAGGACGGTCCTTCCCGTCGCAATAAATGGTATGGCCGTTGTTCGGGAAGCTGGTGTCGAGCACGAGATTGACGTTGTGCCCGAAATACGAGGTCGTGTAGCCGACGCCGTTGAAGCTGTGCCGTTCGTACGCCGTTATGTTCGCCGCGGGGAATCCGCCCAGCATCTGCACGAGCCGGTTGATCACGGCCTTCGTCAGTTCCTTGCGCGTGGGCACAATGCTGTTCAGGAAATTGGGTTTGAGCGCGATCTTCTTCGATGTGGTCAGCCCGGGAAAGAACGACGCAAGCGCCGCGGCGGGGGAAGTGTACACGCCCGCGAGCTGCATGATGCCCTGGTCGAACATGTACTGCACGGCGGCTTCGTTGACGTTGTTGTATCCCAGCACGGCACCGGTGTGTTCGACGATGACGATGCGTCCGGGATTGGGATACGCATACGTGCGCTGCGTTTCAGGAGGAGCGGTAACCGCTTCGCTCCCGCGAACAAGCGGTGCGGGGAGTATCGATAATCCTGCGAGGGCAGAACTCTTCTTGAGAAAGGAACGGCGGGAGGAATTCCTGTCGGCCATGGCAGCCTCCGCGTGAGAAAAGGGTGATCAGGCGGTTGCCTGCAAAAGTAGACAGAAGGGAGGGAATAATCAACTAGCGGACCGGGACATCCGGAATCAAGAAAAAACCACGAAGTCACGAAGACACGAATGAAGAGCACGAAAGGTTTGAAAAGGCCAATATTCAGAGCTACTGATTATCGCTCAGGGTTCACTTGCATAGATCTGAATATGCGAAACGCGTCATCTAATAAACTGTCGTGTTCCTCCTCTGTGTCTTTGCGGCTTCGTGGTTTTTTCTTCCGAATTCTTCTGGTTTTTTTTCACTCCACGGAATGTGTGAAGGCGATGCCGCGGTCGGAGAGGCCGTCCATCAATGCATCGTAGACGGCGGCGTTCGCACCGAGGAATTCAGGCGGGGAGATGCCCGCGTGACGGTAACTGCCGTCGGCGACGAGCCGGGCGGCGACAGCGCAAGTATATCCGGTGGTGCGCGCCATGGAAGTGACACCGAGCACCGCGTCGTAGCGGTCGAGCAAATCCCATGTATGCGTTTCCCACGTGTCGCCTTTCCGGCCGCGAATGATCACGCGCATGACGGAAAGGTCTTCCTCGCCCTCTTTCATCTGCCAGGCAGGGAAGAGCAGCTTCGCAGTGAAGTCCAGAGGCGCGATGCGTTGTCCGTTGAAATCGATCGGCTGCTTGCTGAAAAACCCCGTGTCGCGCAGCGCTTTCATCAGCGCGACGTGCCCGGGATAGCGCATGGTCTTTTCTTTCATGTTCGGCGCCTTCATCGTTTCGGCGAGAGAACGGAGACCGTCGGTGTTGAAAACTTCCAGAGTACCAATCCCGTCGAAATCGATTTCCTCGACGTCACTGAGAGCAGGACGCACAACTTCAACGCCGTTTTCGATGTAGCGGGCGGGACGCGTGTATTCCTCGATCACATCTATGGGGGAGAACACGGCGCCGTATTCGTAAGGCTTCCGGCGCACGATGGGGAGTCCACCCACGCAGCAGAGGAAGGTCTCGATTTCATCGAGTTCCGCAGTCATGCGGCCCATGAGGATATTGCCCAGCCCGGGCGCGAGGCCGCAGTCCATCACCGCGGTCACGCCACGTTCGCGTGCCAGCGCGTCGAGTGAGAACGGGTCTTCGGGAAAGAAGGAAATGTCCACGACGTTTTTCCCGGCCTCGATGACGCATCGCAGCGTTTCGTAGCCCATGAATCCGGGAACGGCGCCGATCACCAGTTCCGCATCGGCGATCACGGCCTGCAGCTTCGCCTCGTCCGCCAGATCTGCCTGCTGTGTGCACACGTCGGCGGAAGCGCAGCGCCGCAGTGCCGCGTCGTCCCGATCCGCGACGGTGACGGTGAATGCTGTTTCGCGGGCGAGATCGCGGGCGATGGCCGAACCGACCATTCCCCCACCGAGTACCGTGATGTTCATGTTGCCTCCGGGATCAGGGTTGAATGTCAATATCCGAGGGAGCGACAGGAGCGGGATACACCGCCTGCTGTTTGTACAGCATGCCGTCCGTGCCCACGGTCAGCGCCTTGTTATTGGCGAGAAAGGTAATTCCCTGCAATGCCCGGGCCGAGGTCAGGTCATGCAGGCGCCATCGCAAATTGTTTTCTTCTCCCTTCACAATCGCGCCGCGCCGTCCCACGGCCCATCCGCTTCCCCTGCTGTCGAAAGCGAGCGCGGTGTAATCCGTTTCGTAGGCCTCGATGCTCTGCCAGCTCTGGCCTCCGTCCATGGTGCGCATCAGCAGTCCATGATATCCCGCGATCCAGCACTCAGACGCCGATCGGGCACAGACCGCGGAGATCGGGAGGAAGGCTTCGATTTTCTGTTCGGTCCAACTCGCACCGCCGTCGCGTGAGTGGAGCACCTTGCGCTGTGCCGACGTCACCCAGCCATTGCGTTCGTCGGCAAAGGAAATGGCATCGAATACCACATCGGTGCCTGTCTCCAGACGTACCCACGAGGTGCCCCTGTCGGTGGATTTCAGCACAACGCCGTTTTCTCCCGAAAGCCAGACGGTGTTGCCGACGGCGCTCATCCCGGGAAAATTCCCTTCGACCGGGAGAGGACTGCGTATCCAGGTGGCCCCGCGGTCCGTGGTCGTGGCACACGATGCCCGAAAGCCGGCGATGATGCCGGTACTGTCGTCGAAGAAATGAATGTGGCGCAGCGCAAACTGGTCGGGGGAGAATTTCTGATCCCAGCTTTCTCCGCCGTCCGAGCTGAACATGATCACGCCATAGTCCCCCACGGCATAGCAATGCAGGCTGTCCGCGCAGGTCACATCCCAGAGCGTGAATTCCGTCCTATGCAAAATGCGCTCCCAGCTGCCCTGTGACTGGGCCTGGGCGTGAGATACGAAAGCGAGGAAAAGGAGAATGGATAGAATGCGCATTACGGTCCGATGCGAGCGTGTGACAGGCAAAGCGGTACAGCGTACCGATGAAGCTAATGTACGCTTCCTGCTTCACCGAAAGCAACACAATGGACTCTGCACTGAGCTGCGGCGGAATCCCGGACGATTGTTCAGGAAGCGTCGCGTCCCACAGGTTGAACGGTACCCGTGGCTAATGGGGTTTGCGGGCGACGAGGCGGTGTACGTCGGACAGGCCGCTGTGAAACGGTCCTTCCTGGATGTCAGTGAGCAGGGAAGACTGATATACGATGTCCATGCCGGCGAAATCCTCGAGCAGATCGTCCATGGCGTAGAGCATGTCTTCAGTGCGGGGACCACCCGTCTCCCTCTCCAGCTGTCCCTTGCCGAAGGCCTCGAGTATGAGCACGCCTCCGGGCTTGAGTGACGCAATGACGTGCGCGTGCACCACGGGGCGGAGAGCGGGAGGGAAATGCACGAAAATCAACGCAGCCGCATCGAACGTGTCGTACGCAGGTTCATACGACGAGAGATCGGTCACGGTGTACGTGATCGAAACACCGCGCGAAGTTGCGAGGTTCAGCGCCTTTTTGCGTCCTTCCTGGCTGAGGTCGACGGCATGCACGCTCCATCCGTTGCGCGCGGCGTAAACGGCGTTGCGTCCCTCGCCTTCCCCGGGAAGGAAAAGCCGTCCGGGAGAAAGCAGACGGAGCTGTTGTTTGAAAAACACATTGGGGTCGGTACCGTATGCATATTCAGTGGCGCGGTACCGCTGATTCCAGAATTCGTTCATGGTGGTCCTCTTGTGCAAAAGACAACCGGAACGAATCGCAGGGAGTTCCCGCGTGGGGGTAACATTCCCCTTCGTATTTCGTATTTTATCCCAATGTTCAAAATTCACTGTCCGGAGACTGGATGAAATCAACGCTGATCGAGTCCCGCGTCTTGCATGTATTCTTTGTCGTCGTGGGCGCGCTGATGCTGGTCATGGCATTACTGCAGCTTCCGATCGGCATTTTCATCCAGTACACGCGACCCGGTCTGCCCTGGTTTCCCGTCGAACAGCTGGCGGAGGGTATCCGCATCGTTCCTGTTGTGAGCGTGAAGGGAGAACCCGATTCCCGTTTCCAGCCGAGCGACATTCTGCTGCGCGTTAACGATATCAAACTTGATTCCGCGCACTACGACACGGAAGAGTGGACACGTTTTCTGGCGAACGTGCACATCGGCGATACGCTGCACATCACACTGCTGCGCGAAGGTGCCGCATCCAGCTTCATGATCGTGCTCGATGAATCCATGAGCCAGATCCGCGGGAAGAGTGTATCGCTGGCTTCGCTGATCGTGAACAACGTATCTCCCGTTTTTCTCCTGCTGATCGGCTACGTGGTACTGTTGCGGCGGCCGCGACAGCGGCAGGTGGCGCTGTTTTTCATGACGCTCTCCGTTTATGCGCTGTACATGCTCAGCGCGACGAATGTAAGCCAGCACATGCCGTGGTGGACCATTCTCGGGGAGTGGCGCGGACTCGTCGCGGAGATCAGCTTCTCGCTGTTTCTGCCCATGCTGCTGCACTTCCTTCTGGTATTTCCGGAGGAATGGTTTATGAAGGAGCGCCCGCGATTGCGTATGGCGCTTGTCTATCTCCCCTACCTCGCGTTGGCGGCAAGCGGCTACCTGATTCAGGAATACGCCCTGCTCGATGACTTCCGTGTCTATGCCACCGTCGTGGATTTCGTGTACGTGATCACTCCGATTCTCGGCCTCTTCATTCTTCTCGGATCACGCCGGCGGGCCGCTGCGCCCCTGACGCTGCGCGTGATCCGGGTGGTTCGCATCGGCATGCTGGCCTTTGCGGTTGGCTTTATTCTGCTCATTCTGCTCAACCACCTCTATGTCTTCTACGATTTCCTGGTACCGGGAGCGATTCAATTGCGCATCGCGGCCCTGCTCCTGGTCACCCTCGCGCTTCCGGTGAGTTTCTGGTATGCGTTGTTGCGTTACGGATTTCTGGATGTTCATATCCTGTTCAAGCGCACGACGCTGTATGCGATTCTTTCCACGGTGGTCGTGCTGGTGTTCATCGTTCTGTTCTCCTTCCTCGATGCGGCGATAGATGAATTCACGACGATCGATACGTTGCTGGTGTCGGTGATCGTCACGGCGGTCATCGCAATTTTTGTCGGACTGGCCAAGGACTGGCTGGAAGAGATGCTGAACCGGCGGCTCTTCCACGACGAGTATCAAAGACGCGAGGCCCTGCGCAAGCTTTCGCGTGAACTGTTGAATGTGCTCGAACCAGAGACCCTCGTGCGGATGCTGACCGACGAACTGCGCGGCATTCTCGAGCTTGAATTCGTCACCGCGGTGGAATGGGATGGCATCGGCATGGGACGAACGCTCGCGGGCGACCGCCTGCCCGATGAGCTGCTCGCACGGCTCACCGAACAGCCGGGATTGTTCAGCAGCGTGGAAAAAGGGACGGTATTGAACGTCACCTCGATTCCAGGAGGGAGTGCGCTGCAGCAGCTCAACGCCTTCTTCTGTATAAACGCAGAGAATGGTTATCGTGTTTGTCTGCTGTTGGGCAAGAAGCGCAGCGGCCGTACGCTCGGGAACGAGGAACTCGCCGAATTGCAGGCGCTGGCCGAACATGCCACGCTGGGGTGGAAAAATGCCATGCTCTCCGAGGACATGCGCGAAAAGGAGCGCATCAAGCAGGACGTGCTGATCGCGCAGCATATCCAGACCGCGATGCTTCCGAGCCGTACACCGGAGAGCGAGGTGTTCGAACTCGCGGCCATTACGCTCCCGGCAAGGGAAGTGGGCGGAGATTTCTACGATTATCTACCGTTCTCCGACGGACTCCTCGGACTCGTCGTGGGCGACGTATCAGACAAGGGAGTGTCGGCCGCCATGATCATGGCCTCCACGATAAGCACGGTGCGTTTCGCCGCGGAGATCGAGGATTCACCACGCAGGATCCTGGAAGTCGCCAATCGCCGACTGTACCGGGATACATTTCGGCAGATGTTCTCCGCCGTCTGTTTCGCGATTCTCGATGAACGGACGCTGGAAATGCGTTTTACGAATGCGGGCCTTCCCAAGCCGCTGCTCGTTCGTGAAGGCGAGGCATTTCTCATTGAGTGGTCAGAAAACGGATCGCATTATCCGCTCGGCATGCTGCCGGAAACCGACTATCACGAAGAGCTGCTGCAGCTGCAGCCCGGGGACGTGCTTGTACTCTACACCGACGGCATCATCGAGAGCACAAACGAACGAGATGACGAATTCGGCATCCGTCGACTCCGCGATACCGTGCGCGCCACCGCGTCGAAGACTGCACAGGAAATTCTCTTCCAGATCATCACCGAGGCGCAGGAGCATCACGGGGGAACGGATCAGAGCGACGACGTTACGATGATGGTTCTGCGGGTTCGTCCGTGAACCCGGGGGCTGCATCGGGATGAATGCCTCCGCGGATGGGATGAAGCATATCCAGGCCTATGGTGGCACGCTCCTCTCTCGCGTTCTGGCCGCCGCGGCCACACTTTCCCTGCACTTGACGATCGCGCGCAGCGTGACGCCGGCCCAGTACGGCGCCATTGCCTTTCTCGTCACCGCACTCGCCATTCTTCTGCTCATTCTTTCCTTCGGCAACGAATCGCTGTTGATCCGCGAAGGCGGTGTGCGATCCCCCCGTGCGCGCTCCGTGGTGGTGTTTGCTCCGCTGTTTGCGCTTCTGATTGTCCTGCTCATGTCGGTTGCATCGAGCGGGGTCGAGCGCATCCTCACGATTCCCGGACTCGCGCGTATGCTTCTGCTCGGACTCCCGGCTTTGCCTCTGCAGGCATTACAGGTGTTTCCGAGAGCGGAGTTGCTCCGGAGGCAGGAGTTTCCGCGCCTTGCACGCACAGATGCGATGAGCAGCATTCTTGCATGGGTTCCCGCCATGGTGGTCTTTCTGATGACGAAAGATATCGCAGCGTTCGCTCTCTATCTCGTCACGATGCATCTGCTTCGCGTGGCCGTGTATTGGCGGATCAGCGGTGTTCGATGGTCGTCGCTTGGCGGACAGCGCATTCGTCTTGGTCACTTTCTGGCAGGCTGGCGCATTCTTTCGATCGAGAGCAGCACCTATCTCACTACGACCTTCGACGATCTGATGGTCGCGGGGAACCTCGGTGCCGCGATGCTCGGCATCTACAATCTCTCGTATCGCGTCATCGCAGTGGCGCAGGATTTTTTTGCGGGCGTGATGCGTGTGCTCAGTTATCCGCGCTACGCTCTGGTGGCGCCCGACCGCGCACAGGTATACCGCCTGTTCTGCGCCGATACACGTTTTGTCACTGCTGTCATTCTGCCGATTCTCGCCACCGCACTGGTTACCGCTGACGTGCTCCTCCCGTATCTGCTCGGCGAGTCATGGACGGGTGCGGTGTTTGTTTTTCAACTTCTGACCATCGAGGCGATGCGTCAGTCCCTGCTTTCTCTTGGCGGACCGGCACTCCTTGCGCTTGGCGACGACCGGCGTCTGCTCCGGTACTCGCTCACATCTGCCGCGGTGCTTCTCCCGACCTTCGCTCTCCTCTCGTTCACTGACCTTCACACGTTTGTCATGGGATTCGTGGCGGTGAACACGGTGCTGAATGCATACTTCTATATGGTTCTCCGGCGGAGCTTCCTGCGTCCATTTCGTCCGCTGCTGCTTGCATGGATGCCGGGTCTCGCCGCTACTGTCATGGTACTGCTGTTCACTCCCGGACTTCGCCTGCTCGCCGGTTCCGCTCCGTCGCTGATCCTTTTGGGCGGTATCGCCGGATTGCTGCTCACCGCGGCACTCTACATACTCCTGGTTCCCGACATTCCACGTTCGCTTCGAATGGCCACCGGTTTCTCGCGGCGCATGCGAAGAGCCTCCGAGCAGTCCCGATGCGTCGTTTATGTTGACGGTCCCTTTGATGACGACAATCCGCACCTTCAGCGCGTCTATCGCGAGATGCAGCGATCGGCACCGGAGATAGAGATTCATCGGCTGCATTTCCGCGACTGTCTACGCGACGGCTGGAAGAAGCAAAACCGCAATGCAGGCGGCGGCTCCGGGATGTGTCGGGTCGTGCACATGCATTATCCCGCATATCTCTACGAGGGGAAGACACTCCCGGCGGCGGTAGCGCACGGTATAAAGAACGGCGTGCTTCTTCTCCTGCTCCGTGCGCGCGGCTTCCGTTTTGTACTCACCTTGCACGACAGCGGCGCGCATGATTTTCCCTGGCGCCGCTGGGAACGCTTCTATCTGACGGTGCTGATCCAGAGTGCGGACACGGTCACGACGCTTTCGGAAGCGGGCCGGCACTTGATTTTCAACGCCTTTGGGCGCGCACAGGAAAGCCGCCTGGCACGGCATTGCACTTACGAGACGGAGGGTTTTTCCGACCGGCGCAGGCAGGCGAAGCGGGAGGAGCTTGGTCTATCAGAGCGTGAGTGTGTTTTCCTCCTTTTCGGCAGTGTGAAGCCCTACAAGGGTTACGACGCTTTCATTCGCATTTGTGCGGAAATGGGGAGCGAAGCGCCGACCCTGCTGTGTGCGGGGAAGGGAATGACACAGATAACAGGGGATGCGGAGCGCGCAGGGATCCGCGTCGTGAGCCTTGACCGATTTATCAGTTCCGAGCACATCGCGGCATTGATGGACGCTGCGGATTTCGGTGTGCTCCCATATCGCCGCATTCTGCATTCAGGTACGGCGATGCTGTATGCTTCGCATGAATGTCCGGTCCTCGCCCCGCGGATGGGAGCGTTCGTCGAACAGGAGCGTGCATACCGCATCGGGGTCTATTACAACCCGGAATCGGTGGCGGATATCCAACGGGCGATCAGGGAGGCATGTGAGACGGGAAGGGGCGGTTTTCGGGAAGGCTTCCCTGCGTTTTTCACCGATCATCGCTGCGAAGATGAAGCCGATGCGTTCACGCAGGTTTATCGGGAGCTCTCAGGGTAGGAAATGCTTTCTCAGAAATGAAAAACGGCGCAACTGACGTGACATCATTATCGTGATTCCCTGCCTCTGCACGGCCTTTAGCAGATGAGACCCGAGAAGGGATGGGATAAAAAATCGATATAGCCGAAATTGCCATGGATTTTTCAGAATAAGAGGAAAAAGAATCCGGCGTGTCTCTGCGAGTTCACCATAGTAGTACTCGACCCGAGCCCGCTGAAATGAGATTTCACTGGCGCTGTAAAATATCTGCGGCGCATGAGCCTCCCTATCCAGAAACCGTAGACTCCTTTCACGGGTCAGTTGATCTTGCGCAACTTTGTGAATCTGTCCCAAAGAATCGATTTGAGTGAATTTCTTTTGAAGCGTCTCTTCCAAATTGTGGAAGCGCATACATGACAAATGTTTTAGCTGGAAATCATAATCTTCAGCCGCCGGCATGGTCTCGTCGAAGGGGCGGCGAGAAAGCAACAGGGAGACACGAATACCAGACGCACAGAATGCAACTGCACTCGTAAGAGGGGTGAGTGACAGAATATCTTTATGATCAGTTGGGAGAACTATCTCCCGTACCTCACCCTTGTCCTCGTTGACGAGGCTCAGTTGGCATCCCACCATCCCCACATCCGGATGCTGTCTGAGAAAAGCGACCTGCTTGGTGAAGCGCTCGGGCAATGCCACATCGTCCGAGTCCTGGATGAGGATGATTTCGCCGCGGCAGAGTTCGAACGCCGTGTTGAGTGCCGCGGCGCGTCCGCGATGCGGCATGCGGATGACCTGCACCCGCGGATCGTCGAAAGATTCCGCGATCGCGGCCGAATCGTCGGTCGAGCCATCATCCACTATGATGTACTCATAGTCCGTGAAGGACTGCCCCAACACGCTCGTCACCGCGCGTGCCAGTGAGCGCTCCCGGTTATACACCGTCGTCACGACGCTCGCGGCTGGAGGGGGTCGTTCGTCGATGTGATCGGGACCAGCCATTACCGGCCCGTGACAAAGAAGGTGAATCCGACGGCACGATTGACGCCGCCGAATTGGTCATCATCATAATAGATGACCGCCCAGTAGAGATTATTCGCCCCCCATCCGTTTCCTTCCAGGCGCAGCCAGTCGGCATCGGCGACGTAGCCGAGGTCCTCATCGTAGCGGCCAACGACATACTGATAGTCATATGCACCGCGCAGCAGCCAGCGGTGCAGCACATAGTGCCCGATCTCCTCGTCGTATGTCATGCGGTCCTCGGGCTGCGGGTCCCAGTTGTTAAAGATGCCGGCGACGAAAACGTCCGCATCCTCGATGAAGGGAGTTTCGAGTTCAAACTGCGTACAGAGATAATCGGCGTCGAAGCTGCGGAGTGGTTCGGTCACTGCGGCTCCGAAATACGCGCTGCGATCCGTTCCGAAACGGAAGCGGGTGAAATCCGCTCCCTCGAACTTTCGAACGAGCTGCCGTGCGGGATACATCGCCGTGCGCCGAAGATCGAACAGCCGGTAGCCGTTTCCGGCAGGAATATTTTCGTATGTGAAGGTTTTACGGTCCATGCCGATGCCTTCGACGAATGTGTTGTCCTGCCGGTCGTAGCTGTCGACCCGGTAGTTATTGTAGAGATCGAAATTCTTGTAGAAATCAACGCTGCGGATGTAATCGGGGAAAATCGGTCCAGGATTGGGGACGCGGACGCTGAGCCGAAGACGATGCACCTGGTCGAAGGGCATGTTCCATGGAGTCCAGTAGTCGTTGCGCACCTCGAGTCCTGCGCTGACGCCCTGCTCGACGACAACAAACCGGCCCGAGGCGTAGATCGTCCCGGCACTGCTTTCATCGGTGACGTCGAAAATCCAGTTGCCTGAATAGAGAAAACGGACGAATGGATGGTCTAGACTCGGGAAGCTGTTGGTGAAGCGCCAACGATATCCGTCGATGCCCGCCGTTGCCTGTTCGTACAGGAGCAGGCGTGTGTAGGTGAAGAAATCATCCCGGACGAAATAATCGGTGTCGATCTGCCAGTTCTTGTCACAATGGTGAAATCGTATGGCCAGCCGCGGAGGCATCTCCTCGGCGACGTCGAAACGGATCGTGACAAATGTCGGGAGGGCCAGGCTGTTTGTCTGGGCGCTGCTGTCGGCTTTGAACATCACGGGCAGATTCGTTTCGTCGTTCCCTGCGTACACGCGCAAACCACGGATAAACGGAGGCTGCGGACACAGTTCCTGCGGGGTGTCCTGTGCCCGGATAAGCGGCGATGAGATCAATGCACAGATGAATAGGAATGCGGATAGCTTTTTCATGTTCGATAAAGTACACGCTGGTCCGCTCGCAGTCAATGCATGAAATGAGGGATCGACACGGGCGGGTATTCCGTCGTTTGATCCCGTGTCGACGCGTTGGTCCGGGAAATCCCGGCCGCCTGGAGGAGATGTGTGGTGCACGGGTGAAGGAAAACCTGAGCGTGGTAACTTTACAGAATGCGCGAGAATCGGGAAAAATCGACTGCGGTAGACACTGGGGCAGACATTAATCTTATTAGGTGCTTCCATTCCATAGTTTCGGGAAATCTTGATGTCCTGAAACAAGACGGAAGATAAATATTATTTAGATTTTATTCTAACTACTTTAATAACAGCAAGTTATTCTGGATCAATTGGGACGTCTCTTCGATAGGTGGCCGACGCCCAGCTTGATGAGACGAATTGTCTGCCGAAAAGAGTTCGTAATTTTTATGGTATTCATTACATATTTTTAATGTAATTGTAAGGTTCTTTTCATTATATTGTCGCTACTAGGTATATTGGAGATATTCTACTCGGAAATGTCTTACTATGACACGCGGACCGTTTCGATAGAATGATCCAGTTGGAAACGTGATGTCTCACCATGAACGGAGGTTGGCTCCGCTCGAAGTTTGATATGGAGTGCGAGGCTCCCAGGGGCACCCGTATCAGTATCGGGCGACAGCGCAGCTGAGGCGTTTTTACAAATGCCCATTATTTAAAGAGGACATTCACACATCGTGAACGAATGGTGTGTGCTTGACATGTGCTCGCATCCTGCTGACGCAAAAATAGACTGCTCTTTGAAATAGGCTCGATCCATCTTCCCGATTCTGTATACTTGTCGGGCAGAGCTCACAGGAAAGTTCTATGTTATAATAAGATATTCTTATCCGTAATATCCTAATTTATGTAGCTGTATATATTGCAGATAACAACCCCGTAACAACATCTTTTGAAATTTCAGGAAACAGGTTTTACACACATCTACACACTTTTTATCAACACACATCTGAGGTACATGATGGAAACCGTGAATGCAACCACCTCCACCCGTACGATCACCGATCTGTATATCGACGCTCCGATCGCCCCGGCCCAGCCGGAAGTGCGCGAGCGCACTCGTCCGGTGTTCACCGGACTCGAGGATCATACGATCGCACTCGAGGATGCCAGCGATCTGACGCGCAATTACCGCATGGACGCGGGCAAGGGCGCGATCAAGGGCGGATTCTTCGGCCGCGCCGCGATCGAGCAGGTGCTCACGCAGGAAGGCGTCGTCGGCATCCGCTATTACTACGCGAAGGAGAACAACGGACGTCCGGTGCTGATCATGGTGGGCGTC
>JACZJN010000028.1 GCA_014860565.1 Bacteroidota bacterium | reverse complement strand
TCCGTGCATATCCGAACCAGCTGCCGCAGAACATCGCGCGCATGCTGTACGTGAAGCGCTACTGGCAGGTGACGTACACGGGCACGGGCTGGACGGCGGACATCACCTTCCCGTACTCCGATCAGGAAGCGTCGATGATCTCCGACAAGTCGCAGCTTCGTTCCGTGCGCCAGGCGGTTCCGCTGGGTGCATGGGAAAGCCCGACTCTGGGCACGACCTCGGCATCGGACGTGGTGCTGAACATGGTGCGCGTGAGCGGATTCTCGCCGGCGAACATCGACGGCAATCTCGCGCTGGCGCATCCGTACCAGTACGCAGGCAAGGAGCCGGACGCAGGTCTGCCCGAGGCATTCACGCTCGAGCAGAACTATCCGAACCCGTTCAATCCGACGACGACCATTTCCTTCACGGTCGCCGAGGAGCGCCATGTGCGCATCGCAGTGTACAACAGTTTGGGCGCGGAAGTGGCCGAGCTGGTGAACGAAGTGCTGCCGGCGGGCCGGTATGACGTTGCGTTCGACGCGTCGGCGCTGCCGAGCGGGACGTACCTGTACCGGATGATGTCGGGCGGCTTCATTGCCACGCAGCGGATGACGCTCTCGAAGTAAGTGCTGAAGAATGCAGGTTCCTGTGCATGCAGGAACCCTGAATCAACGGGGCGGCAGGTAACACTGTCGCCCCGTTGTCTTTATCCGTTTCCCCATTGCATCTTTCTCGTCTTGATCGTATGATACATAAATACGTCGATTGCGACCTCCTGATACTCATTCGAGGCCCTCTGCGATCATGATCGGAACATTGAACGACCGTCGTCCGCTGAAAATACGTGATCGGATCCTGGATTCCGGCTCACGCTGTCTGCTGATGGGTATCCTGAACGTCACGCCGGATTCCTTTTCGGATGGCGGTGCGTATGCGCATCGGGATGCGGCAGTGGAGCACGCGCTCGGGATGTGCGCCGCCGGAGCCGATATCATCGATATCGGCGGGGAATCGACACGTCCGGGAGCGGCGGAGATTTCCGAAAGCGAGGAAATGGATCGCGTCCTTCCCGTGATCGCAGCGTTGCGCGCGTGCAGCGAGGTACCGATTTCGGTGGATACGCGTCATGCCGCGGTTGCGGAAGCCGCCATCCATGCAGGTGCGGATATCGTCAATGACGTCAGCGCGCTGCGGCATGATCCGCTGATGGCCGGCGTCGCGGCCCGCGGCGCTGTCCCGGTCGTGCTGATGCACATGCAGGGAAATCCGGAGACAATGCAGCATGCGCCCGATTACGACAACGTCGTAGAAGAGGTGAATATCTTTTTTGAAGAGCGCATCGCATTCTGCCGCGCTGCGGGCATCACGCAGCTGTTGCTCGATCCTGGCATCGGTTTCGGGAAGACCGTGGAGCACAACCTGGCGCTGCTTCGCGGCCTGGGTTCCTTCCGCCATTTCGGTTATCCACTGCTGGTTGGAACATCGAGGAAGTCCTTTATCGGTGCGGTCACGGGTGCGGCGGTGGACGATCGTCTGCCCGGCAGTATTGCCAGTGGTGTGCTCGCATATATGAATGGCGCGCGGATTCTCCGCGTGCATGACGTGCGTCCGATGCGCGCGGCGCTCGACGTCGCGGAGGCCATCGCGCATGGGGAGGTGCAGCATGCTTTTTAAGATTGGCTTTCTGGAAATCGGATGGACCGACATACTCGACATCGTTGTCGTTACGTTCATTTTCTACCGTCTGTATCTGGTCATGCGCGGCACGATCGCGATTCAGATTTTTCTCGGATTGCTGGTCATCGTCGCGGGATCGTTCGTCGCGTCCTCTCTTGAACTGAAAGCAGTGTCATGGATTCTGAAAACCATGGCCGATGTGTGGGTGATCGCGTTTATCATACTTTTCCAGCCGGAGTTGCGGCGTCTGCTGGTGCTGCTGGGGAGGGGGCGGCTCATGGGCAACCTGATCCGCAGCAGCATGGACGAGACGATCGATGCCATCGTGGAAGCGTGCGACGAGATGGCGCAGCGACAGATTGGCGCCCTTATCGTGATTCCCCGCAGCACGGGCATCCGCATGATCATCGAGTCGGGCATCGCCCTCGGGGCCGAGGTAAGCAAGCAACTGCTGCTTTCGATATTCAATCCCAAGGCGCCGCTGCACGACGGCGCGGTGGTGATCAAGGACCGCATCGTGCAGGCCGCCCGCTGCACACTTCCCCTGAGTAATCAGCTGAGAATCGACAGTTTCATCATGGGCATGCGGCACAGATCGGCCATGGGAATTTCTGAACAAACAGACGCCATCACGATCGTGGTTTCAGAGGAAACCGGCATCATCTCCGTAGCGGAGGACGGCATGCTGCGCCGCAATCTCACATCCGAGCAGCTCCGCGACCTTCTTCGCCAGGGACTCAACGTCAACGTCAAATCCATTTTCGAAGCACCATTCAAGCAGGACATCGGCGGCGCAAGCCCCAAGGAATGAGCACCACCTTCTCCAACCGGCAATTCGATCTCGCCCGCGCACAGCTGGTGGATCTTCTTCAGAAAAAGGGCATCTCCGATACGGCCGTTCTCGACGCCGTGGGCAGTCTGCCGCGGCATGCTTTTGTGCAGGAAGTCTTCAAACCGAAGGCATACGACGATTCGGCCCTGCCGATCGAATGCCAGCAGACCATCTCGCAGCCATTCACCGTGGCGTTCATGACGCAGCTGCTGCAAGTGCGGCGGGGAGACAAGGTGCTGGAGGTAGGGACAGGCAGCGGATACCAGGCCTGCATCCTCGCGCATATGGGAGCCCGCGTGTTTACGATCGAGAGGCACTTCGACCTGCTCGAACATGCGCGCCGGCGGATGGAAGCCCTCGGCTACAACATTGCCTCGAAGGTCGGCGACGGCAGCATCGGATGGTCGCAGTTCGCGCCGTACAACGGGATCATCGTTACCGCCGGCGCTCCCGACGTCCCCGTATCACTGCTGCGGCAGTTGGCTGACGGAGGGCGCCTGGTCATTCCCGTCGGGGACCAGGCGACGCAGGACATGATCGTGGTGCAGCGTCAGGGCGACGAATTCGTGCACTCGAAAAATGCCGGATTCAAGTTTGTTCCCCTCGTCGGCAAGGAGGGCTGGAGCAAATAGGGGAAAGCCATCCGCATGAACAGCCAGCGACCACAGATTACCATCCTCACCGGACCGACCGCCTCGGGAAAGACGGCTGTCAGTCTCGCGCTGGCCGAACGCCTGGGCGCGGAAATCATCAGCGCCGATTCGCGGCAGGTATACCGGGGGCTGGATATTGGAACCGCCAAGCCCGAACCACAAGAGCTTGCCGCCGTCCCGCATCACGGCATCGACATCTGCGATCCCTCGGACACCTACACCGTCGGACGTTTTTACAGCGACGCGCAACGCTGGATCAATGAGATTCATGCGCGGGGCAGGGGGGTACTCGTGGTGGGTGGATCGGGTCTGTACGTGCGCGCCGTCACCGACGGCATTTTCGACGGCCCCATCGCAGATCAGGTTCTGCGTGCAGGGTTGGAGGAGAGAATCCGCCGCGACGGACTGTCCGCACTTGTCGACGAATTGCGCCGCCTCGATCCCGACACCGCGGCAGTAATTGACGCTCAGAATCCCGTTCGCGTGGTTCGCGCACTAGAGGTCTGTCTCCTCACGGGCCGGCCGTATTCCGCACTGCGCAGTGAACGGATGCCCACGCTGCCGTACGATTGCCGCATGTTCGGGCTGCGGTGGGAACGTTCGGAGCTGAATGCGCGTATCGACCGGCGCGTCGATGCAATGGTGGACGCGGGGCTTGTCGAGGAAGTACGCGGCCTCGTGGAAGCGGGCGCCGATCCCGCGTGGACATCGCTCAATACCGTTGGATATAAAGAAGTGATCGCCTATCTTTCAGGGCTAGTGTCGATAGAGCAAACCATTGAAGCGATCAAGCGGAGCACGCGCCAGTATGCCCGGCGTCAGCTGACATGGTTTCGCAAGGAAGGGCGGATGCAGTGGCTGGACGTCAATGAGAGTGATACCCCTGCGGCTATCGCGGAACGGATCAGTGAATTGGATCAGTGAAAGGAACACAGGAGCGCAGCATGAAAGCCAGGACAGTCTTTATCGCGGTGATCGTGACCGTACTGTTTGTAAACTGCCAATCGGAAGGGAATTCTCACTCCGGGTCGGAGGCGAAGAACACCGGTAATGCCGCTGCGGCGCTTCCCGGCGGAGCCGAGCAAGTCAATTTCACCACCTCCGACGGCATCGTGATCACCGGAACGTTGTATCCTGCCGGATCAAAGGCGCCCACCGTACTGTGTCTGCATCAATGGCGCAGCGACCGCGGCAGCTTCGCGGCACTGGCGAAAAAGCTCCAGGGGGCTGGTATGACAGTGCTCGCGATAGACATGCGCGGCTATGGCGGCAGCACACGAACCGCGGACGGGAAGAGCATACGTCCCGACCGGAGGGCCGGTCCTGATATCGAAGCCGCGATGAAATTCCTCCGCGCCAATCCGGCGGTGGACGCCGCGCATATCGGCATTATCGGGGCGTCGTACGGCAGCAGCAACGCCATCATTTACGCGGCCGGCGACCCCGCGGTGCGCGCCGTCGTGCTGTTGAGCCCGGGTTTGAATTACTTCAACGAGCTGCCCACCGAGGGTGCGGTTCGGAAGTTCGGTGGGCGGCCGCTCCTCGCCGTGGCGAGCAGCGAGGACCTTCGTTCGGTCGAAACCGTGGATGCATACCGGGCAGCGGTGCCCTCGATCCAGACCAAGCTGTACGAAAATGCAGGTCACGGCACTGATATTTTGGATGCCGGAGTAGGGCTGGACGCGGTCATTTCCGATTTCCTGAAAAAAAATCTGTAAAAAATCACAGATTTTTCAGGGACTCCCGCGCCGAGGGTTTGACTTTAACAAAAAGACCACTATATTTGTGATCCTGTCCGCATTTTTGGGCAGGACCTGCTGGCGTAGCTCAGTTGGTAGAGCAGCTGATTTGTAATCAGCAGGTCACCAGTTCAAGTCTGGTCGCCAGCTCTGGTGAAAATAAAGAGAGAAAGACGGTGGGGTACCGAAGTGGCCAACCGGGACAGACTGTAAATCTGTTGTCACACGACTTCGTAGGTTCGAATCCTACCCCCACCACAGAGTTCATCCATCATTGCGTATCGGCGCAGATGGAAGCCGCACCGAGAAGAATTTTTGCGGCGATGCCGGAAGGCAGACGCGGCGATGATTCAGAAGCAGGCGGTCCCGTACGCGGGGGTAACTCAATTGGTAGAGTCACAGCCTTCCAAGCTGTTGGTTGCGGGTTCGAGTCCCGTCTCCCGCTCCAGGCTCACGTAGCTCAGTAGGTAGAGCACTTCCTTGGTAAGGAAGAGGTCA
>JACZJN010000027.1 GCA_014860565.1 Bacteroidota bacterium | reverse complement strand
CGGACGTCCGGTGCTGATCATGGTGGGCGTCGACGAGCACGGCAAGGATCTGGTCAACGGCTTCATCGCCGAGCGTTCGATCCCGTGTCCCCCGTTCTGTGGCGGCCTCAATCCGCTCAACAGCTGAGTTGTATCCGGACCCTCCTCCCGCCCAGGGCGAGAGGAGGGATTCCGCCCAGGTCCACAGACCAATTCCCCAGTAACGGACATGCATCGAAAGGATACAGACATGAATGAAATGCACAACAATGCAGCGCCAAAGACCGATATCGACCTGTCGCAGTACTATATCGACGCGCCACTCGCACCACCTGCGCCGGTCGCTCTGCGTGAACGGACTCGTCCTGTATTCACAGGTTTCGAGGATCATACAATCACGCTGAAAGAGGCGGGTAGCCTTACGCGAAACTATCGCAAGGACGCAGGCACAGGTGCGGTGAAAGGACGCTATTTCAGCCGCGCGGCAATCGAACAGCTGCTGCTGCAGGAAGATGTCGTCGGAATTCGCTACTACTATGGCAAAGACACAGACGGACATCCGCAGATGGTCATGGTAGCGGTCGATCCCTATGGTCAGGATCTCACCGAAGGGTTTGTCTTCGGTCACGCATTACCCATCTCGCGCTTCCATGAAGAGGCGAATGAGTTGAATTCCTGAAAGCCCATCCCCGTGCCGCACTAGTGCAAAGAATGCTTTGCGTTTGCCGGAGCGAGTGCTATATTTCTCCATACATGAGATGGTTGTCCGTTTCGCGGACAGCCATTTCGGTATTTCTTTTTGATGAATCCCATCCTCTTCGAGGAATTCAGTGCCTTCTTTCCTCCTTTCGTTCATCCAGCCCGTACTCGGCCTGATACAGTCTGTTGCAACAGACAGTTACAGTGAGACTCTCAACAAGATTTTTCTTTTGTCTGTCTTCACGGTGATTTTCCCACTCAGCCTGGGAACTCTCGGATTTAAAAAACTTGACAAGGCGTTTCGCTACTTTACCGTACTCCTATTGTTGGTACTAATCAGCGAAGCAAGTGCATATGCACTCGCTCGGCAGTACAAACCCAACCTTTATATCTACGACATTTTCTCTGCCATTGAATATGTGTTCCTGATCCTGGTATTCAGCAGGTGGTTTCCAAATCGCGGGATACGGTGGATACTGTACTCAAGCATCCCCATATTTCTGATTATCTGGTCTTCGGGGAAATATTTTTCTGCAGAGGTAGATAAATTCGATAGTATTTTTCTTTCTATCGAAAGTGTGGTTTTCGTCATTCTTTCAGTCCTTACACTCGTGAAGGAAATGAGAGACAGCAGCGTTCTGCTGGTAGACAACCCAGTTTTCTGGATCGCCTCGGGGTTGCTCGTGTATTTCGCGGGAAACCTGTTTGTCTTCTCGCTGATCGAACAGCTGTTCCGCCCGGGTGTAGACACCTACCACGGGATCTGGATCATCCATACTGCTTTGAATGTTACCAAAAACATACTCTTTTCCTTCGGGATCCTCAGCACTGGTGCACCAAAGTATGGTTGGAAGGTGATCACAAGGAGACCGCGCAGCTGGTGGAGTCTAATCTGGCGGAAGCTTCGGAAATCGAAAGAAATCGAACAAAATTAGCCACAGCCATACCGGCAGCCAGCATCACTGAGCACCGCGATGCTGGGATTTTCCGAGACAAAATCGTATTCTACCCGCCGAGCGTTCTTTAGCCAAACGCCCTTTTGACGTTTCCCAGACCTTTCAGCCCCCCAAGCTCCCAAGGTCGCTTCAGGCAATTGTCGGAGAGATCACGTGGCCGAATCGAATTCACTCCTGACTGTCGTAATAAGCGGTACGATCGTACTGCTTACGCTCGCGCTCGGCATCATCGTCGTTATCATCTTCCAGCAGCGCAGGGTGTTCGCGCTGCAGAAGAGCAACCTCGATCAGCTCGCCGAAAGCGAGAAACGCTATCGCCGCCTCGTGCAGCTCTCACCATTTCCTCTCATCGTCACCGTCGACAACATTATCGTTTTCATTAACGATGCGAGCCTGCGGCTGCTCGATGCGGCGACGGAGGATGATCTTTACGGACGCTCGGTGTTCGATTTCATCATGAGCGATTTCGAGCGGAGGGAGGATAGCCGATTCCCATATATTCTCGAGCAGAATCAGGAAGTCAAGGATGTAAAGGGAAACCTTGAGAAACTCGACGGACAGATCATCGACATCGAGCTGACCGCCATCCCTATCGTCTACGGTGAGAAGGAAGCACGGCACATTGTCATCCGTGACATCACCCAGCAGGAACGCCAGAAAGCGGAACTGATCGCAGCGAAGGAGCGGGCCGAGCAGTCGGACAAGCTCAAGGACGCATTCATCGCCAACATCTCGCATGAAATCCGCACGCCCCTTCACATCATTATCGGCTACAGCAACCTGATCACCAACGAACTGGTCGGACAACTGTATCCCGAGATGGATTCCTATTTCCAGGCGATCCGCCGCGGAAGTCAACGCCTGATGCGCACGGTCGAACACATTCTCAACATTTCCAGCATTCAGGTCGGAACGTTCAGCGTGCAGCCAGAGGAGATCCGCGTCTCGGACCGCATCGAGGAACTGGTCCAGGAGCTGAAATCGCTCGCACACAAAAAGGGGTTGCTCCTCAACTACAGCACAGAATGTCCCGCCGTCATTCTCTATGCTGATCGCTACTGCATCGACCAGGCGGTCTCGAACGTGATAGACAACGCGATCAAATTCACGAAAAAGGGGCAGGTCGACGTGCGCGTGTACTGTCAGGATCGCCGCGTCTGCATCGAGATCGCGGATACGGGCATCGGCATGGCGCCCGAATACCTGCCGAAGGTGTTCAGCACGTTCTCGCAGGAAGCGTCGGGCTACACACGTCCTTTCGACGGCCTGGGACTCGGCCTCTCGCTCACCAAGAAATACGTCGAGCTCAACCGCGGTTCGATTTCCGTGAAAAGCCGCAAGGGGAAGGGCTCGACTTTCACGCTGCAATTTCTCGCAGAGCGGGTCGAAGAGGCGCTGGTGCTTGACGATGGCGTTTTCCCGGATACCGTTCCGCTTGAACCGCTTCTGCAAACGCCACAGGTCGAGGGACTCCGGACCGTGCTCTTCGTGGAAGACGACGAGGAGACGCAGGAGTACATGGCGTCGCTCCTGGCTCGTGAATACAACCTGCGCATCGCATCCACCGCCGCGCAGGCATGGGGGATCATTGAGTCCACGCATATCGATCTCGTGCTGATGGATCTTTCCCTGCAAGGCGATGAAGATGGTATTTCCCTGACGAAGCGTATCAGACACGATCAGCGATTCGGTACCACCCCCATCATCGCGGTCACCGCGCACGCGTTTCCGAAAGACCGCATTCAAAGCCTCGAGGCCGGGTGCAATGCGTATTTCTCGAAGCCGTTTCAGATCGAGGAATTAAAGAAATCGATGGAGGGCTTCCTGCGCTCCGAAAATAAACGGTCATAAGCGGCGGGCGACCACTACCACCGTCTTCGCTGCTCCGACGACATTCGCGAACGGATCAATTCCCTCGAGCAGCGCGACAAACGCCCCTACCCGTACGCGCCGTCCTTCATCATCCAATCCGTTCCAGACGATCACTCCTTCCCGGCCCATGGGCTGATTGTTGCGCAGTGTCACGATCTGCCGACCTTCCACATCGTATATGCGCATGCGAATCTGGTTTACGCTCGCCGGAAGTCGACAGTGAAACACGCAGTAATCTTCCTGCCCGTCCCCGTCCGGAGAAAACGGATTGGGTGAAGCGGACAGCGAGGCGCCGTCTGTCCTGGTCCGTGGCGGCGCATCCGTGAAGATGGAATTACGCGCGCCCGGTGTGCCCCCCTCCGGTGCGGTGCAGCTGCCCCATGCGCTTGACCCGAATGCATGGAAGTCCGGCTGCATCAGTTCCAGAGAAATTCCGGTCGTGCTTGCCTGCATCGGATGATGCCAATTCTCCTGATACCAGATACTGTCGATGCATGCGCCGGAAGGGTCGAGAAGAAGAATTTCATCGTCCGCGTTACTGAGGGAAAGCGAACTGCGATTGAGAATAAGCAGCGTTGCGTTTTCGAGGGAAGTGATTTCGGGGAATTGCAGCAGAATGCTTGAGTCCGCGGCGATCACCGTGTAGCCATCGGGCTGAATTTCTCCCGACCCTGCCGGGAGCGCGATGATTGCCCTGTCGCCGTGGCTGTCGGCTTTTCCGGCGAGGGCCCATCGCGAGAGATCCACCGCAGCGGTGCCGGGATTGAACAGCTCCAGCCATTCACAGGAAGAAGAAAGCGGCGCGGGCATGATTTCATTGATGATGAGACTGTAGCGGGGCAGGGGATCCACCGGAGGAACGGACACGCTGTTGCCCTCGCCCGGCGTTCCGCCTGCCGCCGCCTGGCACGCCGCCCAGTTTTCGCGCAGCGGCACAAGATCATGGCGCACGCGTTCCGCGGATACGCCTCGCTGGGGCGACCAGCTGCTTGCGTAGGCAACGGAGTCGACGGTGTTCCCGTCGGCATCGTGTAGCACGACATCGTCGCCGCTGTTGTTGAGCGAGGGGAAGTTCGATGGCAGCAGCACCGCAGCGGGAAGCGTTTCCCAGCCTGCGGCCAGCGGTGTCGACGACGCGATGATGATATAGCCCCCGGCGGGAATGGTGCAATCCTCGGCCGTGAGAAGCGCCGTGGCCCCGCTTCTGTCGCACATGGACCAATCCCTGATGGAAACATCGTTCACGCCGGGATTGAACAGTTCGACCCACTCGGCATTTCCCGTTGCGGGTGCGAACATGATTTCATTCACGACGACCTGCTGCGCAATGAGCGGCAACGTGGGTGCGACGAAAAAAAAGTGAATGAGAAGAAATGAAAAGGGAATGAATCGCAGCATCATGTGTCTCCCTGTTGTTGTTGCGAAGATGCAACGTACACAGAGGCGAGAATGGAATCCATGCAAAATGTCGTCCCATCTCTGACCTGATAGCCACGTTCGTGACACGGGATGACTCGCAAGTTGCTGCAGCAGTTTGACCGAGGATGGAAGTCGTGCGGAGCGGGGCTCCAGGAATTGAAAATGAGAATTTCATGAGATATGAAACTGTCTCTTGACAATTGTCGGAATTCCCCCTACATTTTACCTGACTTGGAGTAATCCTGAAGCCATGAAACATTTCAGCAGCATAGTTATCGTCTTCCTTCTGCTTGCCGGAAGCGCCTTCAGCGGCGCATTCCTGGATTTCTTCAATGGCAGAAGCGACGGAGACAACATCGTTCTCGAGTGGAAGACCCGCACGGAATCGAATATGCTCCGCTATGAGATTCAGCGTAAAGCCGGTCAGAACGGAGACTTCGTCAGTCTTGCGACCGTGTCGCCGAAGGGATCCAATTCGCAGTACACGTTCATCGACCGCTCCGCATACAAGGATGCCGAGAGCATTTACGTGTATCGTCTGAAGATAGTCGAGACGTCTTCCGGACCGGCGTCCTTTTCGAACGAGATCACCGTTTCCCACAGCGTCAGCAGCGTGAAGCGCACCTGGGGAAGCATCAAGGCGATGTTCCGCTGAGGAAAATCGTTCCCACGTGTTTTGAAGGGCATGCCGCGAGACATGCCCTTTCTTGTATTTCCTCCCACAGTGCTTCTCGAAGGCCGTGTGCATGCGCCGTATACTGATCCCATTCATTCTCCTTTGTGTCGTCGCCGGATGCTCTGCTCCGCTGCAGGAGCAGCTGCGCGACCGCGGAGTGCCGAGTATCCGCGTCTGCATCGCGGACCGTGCGCGTGAAGCAAGCATCGGTATTAGCGAAGGGGCTCTTCTGCTGACGCCGGAGGGACGCTACTCGCTCGATGGCTTCAAGGAAATGCGCTGTGAACTTGCGGCGGACGGAGGTATACAGGTTTTCATGGACGGCAAGGCCGCGCGGCGCTTTCGCGGAGTGGCACGCTGCTACTATCGCCGACCCGGATCCGTTTTCTCCTTGAATGAACGGACGTACAGCGACACGCTGCTTTTCGCTTCCGACGGACAGAGTCTGTATGTCATCAATATCCTGCCGCTTGAGGAATACCTGAAGAGCGTCGTGCCCCGGGAAATCGGCCGCAACCGCAAAATCGAGGAGCAGGCGGCGATCAATGCGCAGGCAATACTCGCTCGCACCTACGCCCTCGGAAAGATCTCCCTCCCACTGGCGCGGCTGTTCGACGTGTATGACGATACCCGTGACCAGGTATTCGGCGGCATAGGAGAGCGCGACGAACTGACGACCCGCGGAGTGGAGCAGACAGCGGGACAGGTGCTTGCGTATGGAGGAAAGCTGGCTGAATGCTATTATCACTCCACCTGTGGCGGCCGCACCGCGGCCTCGTCGCTCGTCTGGCAGCGCCCGCAGTCCAAGCCCTACCTCATCGGCGGCAGCGACAGAGGCCGTGACGGAGATTACTGCCGCATCTCGCCATCCTACCGGTGGACGGAGGAATACACGCGCGCGGATCTGGAGTCCATCCTGCGCACCTTTCTTCCCTCGGCAAACGAAGCCATTCTTCCTTCGGATATTCCTGATTCCAAGTGGTATCTGCTCGATCTCAACATACTCAAGCGTGGCGCCTCTGGCCGCGTCACCACGCTGCAGGTAGTGATGGGAAACCGCGGGCAGCAGCGTTCCTACTATATCCATGGAGACAAGGTCCGGTGGGGCATCCGGCGTCCGGGAGGCGATCAGCCTTTGCGCTCCACGCTGTTTGACATCTCCATCAGCAGGAACAGCGCGCACTGGATCGAGCGTGTTCGAATCGACGGAGGAGGCAGCGGTCATGGCGTAGGGATGTGCCAGTGGGGGGCCATTGGAATGGCACGGGCCGGCTTTTCATGCGAGGATATTCTGCAGAATTATTTTCCCGCAACCGAAATCCTCACGCTGTACTGAGACCTCGGCCGACAATCCTCTCCGTACCCCGGTGCTTCATGTCCATCTCCGGCGGCGTGCCCGTCAAAGAAGGGGAAAAGGTGTAAATTGTAGATTTTTCACAATTTTCGTACTTTTATACTTTGGTAGAATCTGCTATTCACTTTCTCCGGAGCTTTTTATGGCGAAACCCATGAGTATACTCTTCGTTTCCAGCGAAGTTGTTCCTTTCGCCAAAACGGGTGGCCTGGCGGATGTTTCGGCCGCTCTTCCCCAGGTCGTGCGTGAACTCGGCCATGATATTCGCATCATCATGCCGAAATTCGCTGCCGTCAGCGACCGCAAATTCAAGATACATGACATCAAGCGTCTGACCGACATGCCCATCCAATTGGGCGACCGCACCTTTCTCGGGAGCGTAAAAAGTTCGTTTTTGACCAATATCAAAACGAAAGTACAAGTGTACTTCCTCAGCAATGAACAGCTGTACTGCCGTTCCGATCTTTATGTGGATCCGAAGACAAAGGAAGCATGGCCCGATAACGACGATCGATTTATTTTCTTCTGCCGTGGTGTCATCGAGACGCTGATTCTGCTGGGTTGGAAGCCGGACATCATCCATCTGAACGACTGGCAGAGCGGCCTGATCGCAGCGCTGCTGAAGACCGAATACGCCAACGAACCACTGTTCAAGAATACGAAAGTCGTGTTCACGGTGCATAACGCAGCGTACCAGGGGGTATTTCCCAAGACATCGTTTGTGAAAACCGGACTCCCCGACAAGGCATTCAAGCTGGAAGGCATCGAATTTCATGGCGACATCAATCTGCTGAAAGCGGGCCTGATGTATGCCGACGCGATCACGACGGTCAGTCCTACCTATGCCAAGGAAGTGCGCAGCACCAAGGAATACGGCTACGGCCTTGAGGGTGTGTTCAAAAAGAAGGCGCGGAAGACCTATGGCATTCTCAACGGGATGGATGTCAGTATCTGGAATCCGGAAATTGATAAGGTGATTCCGAAGACCTATTCCGCCGAGACGCTGGAAGGCAAGCTGGAAAACAAGAAAGCGCTGTGCGATCACTTCAAGCTTCCATACGATCCCCGCGTACCGGTGATCGGCATCGTGTCCCGCCTCGCGGATCAGAAAGGGTTTGATCTCATCCAGGAAAAGCTTGAAGATCTGATGAAAATGGATCTCCAACTGGTCGTGCTCGGTTCAGGAGAGAAGAAATACGAGGACCTGTTCACCAAGGCGGCCAAGAAGTACAAGAAGAAAGTCGGCGCGCATATTGGCTTCGACGAAGAGCTGGCGCACCTGATCGAGGCGGGGGCGGACATGTTCCTGATGCCTTCGAAGTACGAACCCTGTGGTCTTAACCAGATGTACAGTCTTCGCTACGGCACTTTGCCCATCGTGCGCTCGACTGGCGGACTCGCCGATACCGTTGAGGACCTCGACGCCAAACCGAAATCGGGTACGGGCTTTGTTTTCGAGAAATACAATGCGAAACAAATGCTCGATACAATCAAACGAGCGCTCAGTGCCTTCGGCGATGAGAAGATGTGGCAGGCGGCAATGAAACGCGCCATGATGAAAGACAATTCCTGGGACGCCTCGGCCCAGAAATACATTGAACTTTACAAGAATCTGCTTAAAAAGAAGTAGCGGAACATCAACAGGATTCAAAAATCCAGGGAACATCCGCGCACAATGTTGTCCAGGGAATTCTCCCTTGCCGGGGATAGTCGGGATACAGTATTTTATCTGTCTATCCCAGCCGGAGCGGATTCCGGCGGTATCGTGAATAAAAAGGAACGCCCACACGTGCGTATCGTCACCGCCTTTGCAGTTATGCTGCTGTTTCTGACAGCATGCCAGAATGATCCCGATCCTACGGGAATCGGACTTGTCCCCGACGCGGACCTCATCGAGGCGCTTCGCTTCGATTCACAGCGCGACTCCTCCGCGCTGAGGCATGCCGTGTATCCCTTCACCATGACGCATGCGAGTTCGTCCGTGCTGTCTGTCGGGTTCGCCGACGGTGACAGCAGCCGCGCGCTGCTGCGCTGGATCTATCTGCCCGACAGCAGCTGGGATGGGGGACGCATTGTGTCCGCGAGCATCCGTCTTCGCTCCGCATCCTACCACATCGGGGATGTGAATGCCTCGTATCGGATCGAGGCGCAGGAAATCACCAGTTTCTGGAATTCCTTCACATTCACTACGGACAGTCTCCCTACCCTGCAACGTCAGGCGGTTCCCGCAGGTGTTTTCGAAGGAACTCTGGGAGTATCCGACAGCATCGACATCCCACTTGACAGTACTCTCGTCCGCAAGTGGCTGGTCAACAGTCATGAAGGCAAGTACTCCGAAAACTACGGCGTTCTGCTTGTCGCCCCGAACGGAGGAATCCGCAGTTTCTTCTCCCTTGACGCGGGGACAGGCCTGGCACCCGAGCTTACCGTGGTAATTGAATCGAACGGCAAGCTTGATACGCTGCGCGGAGATTCTGGTGACGACACGTTTATCGCCTCGGGTCCCATGCACGAAGACGCGCAGCGGATCGTGCTGCAGGGTGGGACCTCGGTTCGCGGCAAGCTGTTTTTCGACCTGTCCGCAATTCCCCCTGCCAGCGTGGTCAACTATGCGACGCTGTACCTGACCATGGATCCTGCGCTGAGTACCAAAAACTATCACGGTGCGGATTCCGTTCTCGTCTATGAAAGCGTGGACAGTACCGAGAACCTGCTCAGCAGCACCGGTGTGATCACACGTATCGATAATGCCATGCCCGGAATTCTCATCGCCGAGGGAAGTCCGGTAACGCGGGCTGTGCAGAACTGGGTGAACGGCCGGGGCAACCGAGGATTTATTCTCGTGGCGATGAACGAAAATACCGACCTCGACCGAATAGCGCTTTACGGTGCGGACGCGGATGCGGACAAACGTCCGCGCCTGGTCGTGACCTACACTTCCCAACCCTGATCCGACATGAAAAAAATCATCATCGCTTTTCTTCTCTTCACCAGCGTTGCCGGCGCGCAGAACGGGGGTACCGTTGAATCGCGTTACGGAATCGGCGAACTGGATTTGATGGTGACGGCGCGTCAACGGGGCATGGGTACGACGGCTTCCGGTCTCGCTTCGTCAACGGATATCAACTCCATCAACCCCGCCGCCTGGTCGTCCATAATGGAACTGCGCCTTCAGGGCGGGATGTCGTTCGAGTACATCACTACGTCGCACAGCAGCGATGCCTTCAGCAGCGGCGCAATCAAGGGCTTCAGTTTTGTTTTCCCACTCGAAGAGAGCATGCGGCTGCGTCTCGGGTCCGCCATGATGCCGGTGAGCCGGTCCGAGTACAAAACGCTGGGTTACGGGACGCTCGAAGGAGAGCCCTACACGGTCACATATGAAGGTGCAGGCGGATTGTCGCTGTTCCGGGCCGGACTCTCGGCCGAGCCGCTGCCCCATGTCAAAATCGGCGCGGCGTACAATTATTATTTCGGAAATATCGACCAGAGCTCTGAACTGCGATTCGATAACGGCGCATGGTTCCCCGCGCGACAAACCCGCGCGACGAGCCACAGCGGATCGGGTTTTCTGCTTGGCGCCCTGTACGACGGTGTGAAGGATCTGACGCTCGGAGTCTCGATGCGAACCGCCGCATCGCTGAATGCCAGCCGCAATCTGGTCTATGAATATTCCACGCAGGATTCGACGCTGCTCGGCGCAAGCGGCACACAGGATCTTCCGATGGCGCTTTCTGTCGGAGTGTCCTGGCAAGTGTCCGACGAATTGCTCCTTGCCACGGACTATAGCCGGCAGGACTGGACCGATGCGATTGTTTTCGATGGGAAACAAAACGGGCAAGGAGAGGCGTACAAATGGGCAGTGGGCGCAGAATGGTACCCATACAAAAATGACCTGGATGCGCGCACACTGAGCCGGACAGCATTCCGTGTCGGATTTTACCAGCAGCAAACGTATATGTCCATCGACAATCAAACAGGAACCGAATACTTTTTCACCGCAGGTGCCGGTTTCCCGATCTTCGGCAGCAATCGCGGCGATGTGGCTCTTGAATACGGATGGCGCGGCAGCGACAGCCAGCTGCTCGGAACGCAGAATATCTTGCGTGCTACAGTGTCCGTCACCGTTGGTGAGCCTTGGTTCATTCGTAAAACCGATTAGTTTTCTTCGATCTCGACTTTGGAGGATAATATGCACCCCCTCAAGAACAAGCTCTTCGGAATCCTCGTCCTGTTCGTGCTTGCGGTCCAACCCCTGACGGCGTGGGCGCAGAACGACAGCAACGGCGAAGATACCGAGCGGCTGCTTCGCCGCAACTGGAGCCTTTTCCTCGAATATTTCAAAACCCACGATTATAAAGCCGCGAAAAAGGCTGGCTGGAAAATCATGGAACTCGATCCTGCGCGGTTCAACACCTTTCACGTCAAGATGATCGATCTCTATGATTCGCTTGCGACTGCCGCGGCGACTCCTGAGGAAAAGACGAGTATCGCCGATACGCTTCTGCTGATTTTCGACAACGCGATTACGACCTTTCCTGATCGTAAAGCGGAGTTCAGTCTGCTGAAGGGTTATCAGATCGAGCGGCAGTTTACTGATCGCGACATGGATGCAATTGCCGCATACGAAGAGGGGCTCCACAGCGATTACGCGAATGCGGACATGTACTATCTCATGCGCCTGGCGCTGCTGTATTCGAAATCCCCCGAGATGAAAGCCAAAGCCATTCAGGTGCTGCAGGCGATTCTCCTGCGCGAACCGAACAACGAGACAGCGCAGAATCTACTCAAGAGCCTGATGGAGAATCCTGAAGAATACCTCGGCGTCCTGCGCGATGCCTATTACGCCGATTCCGAAAACGTGACAAAGCTGTACGAACTGGCGAACGGATTCTACGAACTCGTGCAGCAATACGACAGCGCAGCAGTCTATTTTGAGAAACTCACGAAGATTTCTCCCGACGTGAAGAATTACTGGCAGCGCTACGGCGCCTCGCTGCTGTTTCTCGAAAATTACAAGCTTGCATCCGATGCCTACCGCAAGGTGACGGAGCTCGACCCCGAATCCAAAGAGGCCTGGATGAATCTCGCGCGTTCGGTGCTGCAGGAAAACAAGTTTTCGGACGCGCGTACGTATGCCGAAAAGGCGTCGGCGCTCGATCCTTCCTGGGGCGCCCCGCATATGGTGGTGGCCAATGCCTATGAGATGGCGATATCGCGCTGCGTCGAAGGAACCCGTGGCGGCTGGGCCAACATGAAGGTGATCGACAAGATGGTGTACCTGCTGGCGCAGACCGAGTACAGCCGTGCCGCGCAGGATCCGCAGGTCGAGGCACAGGCGCGCGAACGCTCGAGGGCACTGAGTACCCTGACACCTTCGGCCGAGGATCTGTTTGTCAACAAGATTCCGAAGGGCAAACCGTACACGATCAACAAGGATTGCTACGGCTGGATCAACCGAAGTGTCACACCGTAAGGAATAGCCGCATGATCGCACTTGCATCCGACCACGGAGGATTTCGCTACAAAGAGCGCACGAAGGCGCTGCTCGATGAACTTGGTCTCTCGTGGAAGGATTTCGGCACAGAAAGTGAAGACAGCGTCGACTATCCCGACTTTGCCCATGCCGCTGCCCTTGCGATACAAAGCGGTGCATGCGATCGGGGCATCTTCATCTGCGGTACAGGTATCGGTATCAGCCTCGCGGCCAATCGTCACCATGGCATTCGGGCGGCAGCCTGCCAGATTCCTGAAGCGGCGCGCCTGTCGCGTCTTCACAACGATGCCAATGTGCTCGCGCTCGGCGAGCGGCTCGTTGACTGGGATCTCGCAGAGCAGATGATACGCCTCTGGCTCGAAACCCCATTCGAGGGCGGCCGCCACGAGCGACGCATACAAAAAATCGAAATCGAAGAATGAAAGAAAAGTCCCGCCATCGTGCGGGACTTTTCACAATAAGGAAAGAAATATGACTTCGGATCGGGCTGGGGGCACCCGCTCCGGGAAAAATTACATGCCGAAGCCAGCCAGCGCTCCGAGGAGCGAGAAGAGAATCCAGATGGCGAAGGCCGCAGCAAGTCCCTTGACCCGGCTGATATTCGCTACCTTCTCGAAACCCACTCCCAGCACATAATACGACCAGATGGCAATGGGATTGAGCATCATGAGAAAGCGCGTGCTCATGGAAGCGATGTCCGCATCGAAGAAAAGGGCGGGACTCAGGTTTGCGAAAGGTTTGTCGGTCACGAAGGTCAGGAGCAGACTTACGAGCTGATCGATGCCCGAGAGGTATGTACTCAGGCCGGCCGCGGAAAGGATCAACGCAAATGTCGCATCACCTTTCAGGCCGAAGCGCACCGCCAGCCAATAAAGGAGGGCGAGTACAAAAAACACCACGATAAAACCGATGGCAGCACCGATGGTCCCGGAAATCTTTATGAATCCTTTCATGGATTCAAACTGCTGTGCCTGTTGATCGGCCTGCTCCTGTGTCATTCGTCCCGAATCCACCTGTTTGGCCAGCTCTTCGGTTTGCTTCTCTGCGAGGGTGTTCATGAACGTGGGGTTCCCGAAACGCAGAAACATTCCCACACCGAGAATGAGGGCTGTAATCAGGACCGGCACCAGCCAGTCGGAGGTGCGAGCGCCTGCGGCGCGGACATTCTCATAGGTGGGAGACGGTTCAGTGAGTATGCCGATGAACTTGTCCGTTATGGAAAGCGGCTCCACGGGCGGAGGTGGAACGCTGCTCATGCCCATGCCTTCAGGCTGAGGTTCATTCGCCATTGTATCATCTGTCATGGGTGATTCCTCCAAGAGTGAAAAATGGGATTTGCTTTCTGAATGCTACCAATCTACGTTTCCCGGCCGACGGATACAATGACAAGGAGAAAAAGAGCGGAATTCGTGCTATATTCACGCTATGTTTGAGACTGTGAGGTTATCCATGAAAACGTACCGCTTCCTGTTTCTTTTCGCAGTTCTCGCTGTTCACCTGCTGACGATCCAACACGCGGCAGCCCAATGGCAGTGGCTCAATCCCTTGTCCGAAGGGAATGAGTTTCTCGATGCGACGTTTCCCGATGCCCAGCATGGCTGGATCGCCGGAGGCAACGGTGCTTTATTGCGCACGAGCGACGGCGGCATGACATGGTCATCGCAACCGAACATTCTGCGCACCACGCCGTTTCTCGGGCTAAGCATCGTTTTCACTGATGCTTTGACGGGCGTCGTGTCGACGAACAACGGACTGCTCCTCCGCAGCAGCGACGGTGGGTTCACCTGGGAATTGCTGCCGCGCACCAGCCTCACGATCCAGAAGCTGCGGAAGGCGCCGGACGGCAGTCTCTGGGGTGTCGGAAGTCTGGGTACCGTCGCGCGCAGCACCGATGCGGGATTGAGCTGGGAGCGCTTGTCTACCGGGATCAGTACCGTGGTATATGACATCGATTTTCCGGATGCGCAGACGGTCGTTGCCGTCTGCGGCGGTGGTGTCATCCTCCGCAGCGTGGACAGTGGGCAGAGCTGGACGAGCATCGCGGCCTCGATCGGCACGGATATCACATCCATCGATTTCCGCGATGCGCAGAACGGCTTCGCCGTGCAGAAGCCCAAGTATCTGCTGCGCACGACCGACGGCGGTGCGACATGGAGCGACACCTCCTTCGTACTCAACGAACTCACGCAGGTGCGATTCACCAGTCCGACCACCGGCTGGCTTGTGAGCAACAGTGTCGGGTCGGTATTCAAGACAATCGACGGCGGCTCAAGTTGGCAGTTCGTCGCCGTCGAACAGCCGCGTCGTTTTACGTTTTATTCCGTCTATCCTGTCGACGAGCAGAAGGCGTTTCTGCTCGGCACAGGCGGCGCGATTTTCTCCACACTTGACGGCGGACAGTCATGGACGCAGCACGGTACCGCGTTCTCACGGCAGCATTTCCACGGCGTTTCCGCGCTGAGCGATTCGTCCGCCTGGGTCTTTGGCGACGGAGCGGCATTCTTCACCGACAATGCCGGGCAGAGCTGGAGCGGTTCGGACACGATTTCCCTTGCGGGATTCCGCTCGGGGTATGCACTCTCCGATACGCGCATCATCGGTGCGGGCAGCCAGGGACAGGTCATGTTTTCCGACGATGCCGGACAGAACTGGACGACACAGCAACTCAACGGACAGGGACAGATCGCCCAGATTGTTTTTGTCGACGATAATAACGGTTGGCTCGCAGGCGCACATGGCACGCTTGCGCGCAGCAGCGACGGAGGGGCGACCTGGATTGATCTCGATGCCGGGGTGACGCATGACTTCAACGGCATCGCTGCGATTTCCGCGAGCGAAGCATGGGTCGTCGGCAATGAAGGGCGCATCTATCATACGAGTGACGGGGGCGCGAACTGGATCGAGCAAAACTCCACCGTTTCCACACATCTGCAGACGGTGTATTTTACCGATGCGATGAACGGCTGGGCCGGCGGACAGCTCGCTCTGCTGAAAACAAGCGATGGCGGAACGACATGGATCTCCGTGCCGGGACTCGCCGGTCTTGACGTGATTTACCGCATCGTGTTTACGGATGCCCAGCATGGATATTTCATGCTCAGCCGTTCGGTTGCGCGTACCAGCGATGGCGGGACGACATTCTATCGCACGGATTATCCCGCTGTGGGGCTCCGAGACCTCGATGCCGTGGGCGACGGGCATCTCTGGCTGGCCGGGGATTTCGGTACCGTGCTGCGGTACACCCCCGCCGCGGCGATCTACATTCAGCCGTCTCGTCTCGACTTTGGCGACGTGGCGGTGAACCGGCAGCAGGATCTGAGTTTCACGGTCTTCAACCGAGGGGAAATCCCGCTCGACTTCACGAATGTGGCGACGATCGGTACGGGCTTCCTGTTTGCCAATGGGGATCTTTCTCCGCTGCCGCCCGGCGACAGCCGTGTCATTACCGTGGCATTCGCACCGAAAGACACCGGAATGGCCTACGGCACGGCGACGGTGTATTCAAACGCTGCCCTGGGCATTCCCTTCATCGATCTCGTCGGACACGGCGTGCCGCCCGGCACGTCGGCATTGACCCATGCACCCGATACGCTGGATTTCGGAACGCTCCTCCTCGGGACGTACGAATCGCGCTATGTGCGCGTGACCAACCGCGGCACGCAGCCCATACTGGTCAACGTCGAGCGCATGAGCGGCGGTGATTCCACCATGTTCCAGGTGACGCTCGAGTCAACCTTCTTTTTCGCAGCCGGGAAAGTCGATTCCGTGCAGGTGACGTTTTCACCCCTGCGTCCGGGAGACTTCAGCAGCTGGCTGCTCATCGAATCGAATGATCCGGTGGAGCCGTCGTACCGTATACCAATCAAGGGGAGCGGCATCACGCCAACCATCGCAACCGACGACGTGATCGAATTTGGCTACGTGCTGATCGACAGCAGCAAGACAATGGATGTGAGTATCCGAAATGTCGGCCGCGCCGCACTGCACATCAGCGGTTGGACGCCTGGCGGCGCCGATGCATCTGCGTTCGCATTCACCAATCCCGGCGCCGTTACCATCGCGGGCGGTGACTCCCTGGTGCTGCCCGTGACATTCACTCCGCGAAGCTACGGCGAAAAGAGTGCCGTCATCACGATCGGCTCCGACGACCTGGTCAACAGCAGCTATGATCTTCGGTTGCATGGAAATGCCACGACTCTGGGTGTGGACGATGCCCCCAACGCCCGCGCGGTGCAGCTCGCACAGAATTATCCGAACCCCGTTTCCCTCGTGAGCACGGGTCAAACCGTGTACACAGTCACGCTGCCATCGGCCATGCTGGTGACGCTGGCGCTTTTCGATCTGCAGGGGCGCGAAGTGCTGCGCATTGCCGAAGGATTGTTTTCCGCCGGCCGCCATGAAATCATGGCTCAACTCGCCGCCTTGCCGAGCGGAAGCTACCTTGCGATTCTCACGGCAGGAAACGCACCGACGCAACAGCAGCAGGTAACAACCATCATCGTGCGGTAGGACGCATGGCAGACTATCCTGCGCAATTCATCGATCTCATGCAGAAGCAGCCCGGTCCGTATTTCTTCTGGCGTTCGCCCGAAGGAGACGTGCTTATGGCAGCGGGATTGCGCTGGCAATCCATGCCCGGGGACCCGAAAAATTGGCGCAGGTGGGCCGAAGGCAGTTGTGATGCCGATCCCGAAATTCCCGTAATCACGCTCTCCTTCTTCCATCCCGTGGAGGATCGTTCTCCGGATTGGACCGGTTTTCCCTCCGCGCAATTCTATCAGCCCCAGGTTGCGGTCTCCGTGAGAGAAGGGGTGGTTCGCCGTTGGGGTACCGAAGAGGCTGATGGGGAGGTATATCTGGTGTCGCCGGAGGCCGAAGTATTTTCGGAAACCGGATTGACGGTGCGCGCTTGGGATGAAGAGGGGTATCGGGAACGTGTGGAAGGCGCCCTGCTTCCGCTCAGGGAAGGGCGTATCGACAAGGTCGTGCTCGCGCGGAGAAGTAGGGTATTGCTTTCACAGTCGTTCAATCCCTATCAGGCATTAAAGGCGATGGAGCGGCAGCCCCATGCGTTTACGGTTTGCTATAGTCCCGACGGTAAGCGCTTTTTTCTCAGCGCGACACCGGAGCGGCTGGGGAGGATCTCAGACGGACGCTTCGAAACAATGGCGCTTGCAGGCACACTCACACGGCAGGGCGACCGCGCGCGCCAGGATCTGCTTGCCGACGCCAAGGAACGGGCGGAGCATACCTACGTCGTCGAAATGATCCGATCTGCAATGGAGTCATTCGCGACGGACGTGGCGATGCACGATGTGCGCGTGCTCGAACTTCCCCACGTCACGCATATTCTTACTGGCATTTCCGGATCGATGCGTTCCGGTTGCAGTATGCGTCATGTCATCGCGGCCCTCCATCCGACTCCCGCGGTGGCGGGAACGCCACGGGAGAAAGCGCAGGAGTTGATCGCGGCCCTCGAACCGTTTACGCGCGGACTGTACGCAGGCTGCATCGGCTGGTTTCTGGGAGAGCGGGAGGGCGACGCGGCAGTGGCGATTCGAAGTGCGCTCGTGAACGATCGTGAGGCGCTGGTTTGGGCTGGGGCGGGAATCGTGCGCGACAGCGATCCCGACGCGGAGGAAAGGGAAACCCGGGCGAAGCTGCAGACCATGCTCGACATTCTCGGGGCCGCATCCTGAGATTCTGCACGGAGGGGTGTGTCGGAGGACACAATTCCGTATTTTAAAACGATACAGGCATTATTGTCCATCCAGAGACGCACGATTTTTCTTGCAGCACTACGCAAATATCAATCAGCTCTGGGCGCAGGTCATCGCCGATGAACTCGCCCGCTGCGGTGTACGTCATGCCGTGATATCTCCTGGTTCGCGCAATACACCGGTAGTGCTCGCACTCGCGGCGCACCCCGACATCACCGACCATTCCGTCATCGACGAACGCTCCGCCGCTTTTTTCGCTCTCGGTCTCGCGAAAGCAACCCGTCTGCCCGTTGTACTGCTCTGTACTTCGGGTACCGCCGCCGCCAATTATTTCCCAGCGGTTTGTGAAGCGGATGCGTCACGCGTTCCGCTGCTGCTCCTGACGGCGGACAGGCCCGGATCGCTCCGCGACAGCGGTGCGCCGCAGACGATGGATCAGCTCAAATTGTACGGCGGCCATGTACGGTGGTTTTTGGATGCGTGTCTTCCGGAGGCGGACGAGGTTCGTCTCCGCGCGTTGCGCTCGTCCATGTGTCATGCGTTCGCGAGGGCGGCGGGGCAGCCGGCCGGACCGGTGCATGTCAATCTTCCGTTCCGTAAACCGTTGGAGCCGATTCCGATCGAGAGAGAACAGGACCGGATTCCCGACGAGCTCTTTACGCGTGACCCGGAAGCGGCGGCGGGAAGATTCGACGGCCGGCCATGGACGCGCGTGCTATCATCCGTTCCCCGGGAAGGAGCGCTCGAGGCAATAGCCGACGCATTATTGAGCGCACGGCGTCCGGTGATACTCGCGGGTTCCGATCCCGGAGGCGCGAAGCACTCCGGGGAATTGCTGCGGATCGCGTCGCGCCACAACGTGCCGGTGTTCGCCGAAGCGACCTCGCAGCTGAGGTCAGCGCCCGCGCACGCAATGCGCATTTCGACCCTTGATCTGCTGCTGCGCTCCTCCGCATTTCGGAACGTGTTTCAACCGGACGTGATTCTACAGATCGGGGGAGTGCCCACCAACGCGACGGTGCAGCGTTTTCTCGGCCACTCATCGGCGGATCATCTATGCATCACCAGTGATTATGGCCGCGCCGATGCGGCGCATACGGTGCGCCTGCAGGTGCACGACGAGTCGGGCGATTTTCTGACGCGCCTGTCCGCGTTTCTGGAGACCTGTCCACCGCGACCTGTCGATGCGGATTTCATGCGCACGATCGGTGACGGAGATGCCGCTGTCCGACGGCTGCTTGCGGAGCGCTGGGCATCGTCCCCCCCGCAATTCGAAGGTGCGATGATGCACCGTCTGGGGAAGCTCATTCCCGCACACAGCGCCATTTTTGTTTCCTCGAGTATGCCCATACGCGATTTCGAGAGTTTCGCCCTCGACCTGCCTGAAGGCAGTGCCGTGTATTTCAACCGCGGTGTAAATGGCATTGACGGCATCATCTCGACTGCGCTGGGCGTGGCGCGCGAACGTGGCACACCGTCGCTGCTGCTCACAGGCGACATCGCCTTCCTGCACAACATGAACGCCGCCGCAGGAGCGGGAATGTGCGACATTCCACTCACCGTGCTGCTGATCAACAACGACGGCGGAGAGATTTTCGACATGCTCCCGGTGCGTGATTTCGACCCTGCGTACTCACGACATTTCACTACCGCGCATGGCGTTGATTTCGGGAGCGTCTGTGCGGCGTTCGATGTCGACTTCCGGACGCTCGCATCATTGGACGAACTCGGGTCGGCACTCGATGCAGCGTTCGCTTCGCAGCGCATGAGTGTGATCGAAGTTCGGACGTCCATCAAGGAAAGCGGATCCCTGCGGCGCGAACTGCTCCGCGATCTTGCCGATGCCGTGGACGGGACGCTCCCAGTGCGGGACGCTGCGCTGTCGGGAAGAAAAGAGCGTTTTCCCTTTGCCTGGCATACTCTCAGCGCAGGCGGGGGAACCCCGGTGCTGTTCCTGCACGGTTTCACGCGCGCCAGTGGGAGCTGGCGTCCGCTACTCTCGCATCTGCCGGAAACGTCTGCCATCGGAATCGACCTGATGGGACACGGCACTTCTCCTCAGCCGGATCCCGCGGCGCATCTTGATGTCTACGGACTCGAATACGCTGCCGAGGAATTGAAAGAAATCGTCGAGCGCCTCGGGGCAGGCAAAGTACATCTGGTCGGGTATTCGCTCGGGGGACGTACAGCGCTGCATATGGCGCTCCGCCATCCGGAGTTGCTGCGTTCCTTGGCCCTGATCAGCGCGAACCCCGGCATAGAGGACGGACCGGAGCGTGCGCGGCGAAAGGAAGCCGACGCGGAACTGGCAATGCGGATCGGGGAGATCGGACTGGAACGCTTCGTCACCGAATGGAGCGAAGGCCCGCTGTTCGCGGCGCAGCGTGCGTTGAATGCGCACGCATGGATGGAAGCGCGGAGAGATCGTAGTCGAAGGCAGAGCCGCGGACTGCAGGGCTCACTGATCGGCAGCGGACAGGGCGCACAGGAGCCGCTCTGGGAGTTTCTCCCGCAGCTCGGCTTACCGGTGCTTGTCGCCGCCGGCGCCAGCGACGGACGCTATGCGGAAATCGCCACACGCATGCATGCACTGCTGCCGCACGCAGAATTGCATGTGTTCGAAAACGCCGGACACGACCTCTTATTCGAAACTCCGGGTCCGCTGGCCGAGGCGCTGCAGCGGCTCTGGCTGCGGTGACCGATAAACAAACGGGGATTCGTCCCGGTTTGATGTGTGTTTTCATCTTCACCTTATTCCGACAGAAAGACACCATGAGCGATATCACCTGGAAAACCGTCAAGGAATACTCCGACATCACATTCCGCAAAAGCGATGAAGGCATCATGCGCATCGCCATCAATCGTCCCGAAGTACGCAACGCGTTTCGTCCCGAGACGGTCGATCAGCTGCTCGACGCGTTCCATATGGCCGCGCTCGACCCCGAGGTTGGCGTCGTCCTCCTCACGGGGGAAGGTCCTGCAAAAGACGGGAAGTGGGCGTTCTGCAGCGGCGGCGACCAGAAGATTCGCGGAGACGCGGGCTACATGGCGCAAAGCGAGCACGCAGTGCCGCGCCTCCATATTCTCGAACTGCAGCGCCTCATCCGGAGCATGCCCAAAGTGGTGATCGCGCTCGTGGCCGGGTACGCCATAGGCGGGGGACATGTGCTGCATGTAGTATGCGATCTGAGCATCGCGGCGGAGAATGCGGTATTCGGACAGACGGGTCCGAAAGTCGGAAGTTTCGACGGCGGTTTCGGCGCATCGTATCTCGCCCGCATGGTCGGACAGAAGCGGGCACGCGAGATCTGGTATCTTTGCCGCCAGTACTCGGCACAGGAAGCGTTTGACATGGGGCTGGTGAACACGGTGGTACCCGTTGAGCGCCTCGGCGAGGAGGGTGTGCAGTGGGCACGCGAGATCATGCAGAAATCACCGCTGGCCATTCGCCTTCTGAAGTCGGCGTTTAATGCCGAACTCGACGGGCAGGCCGGCATTCAGGAACTCGCCGGCAATGCGACGCTGCTGTATTACATGTCGGAAGAGGCGCAGGAAGGCAAGAATTCCTATGTCGAGAAGCGCAAGCCGGATTTCCGAAAGTATCGCTGGCTTCCGTGGTGAGAGGAGAGTGACGCAGATGAATGCATCGTCCCAGCCGCTGAAGATCAGCCGTGCTCATGCCTGGCTGCTGGCATCGCGGCCGAAAACACTGCCTGCCGCGGTTGTCCCTGTGCTCGTCGGATCAGCGGTTGCCGCCGCCGACGGAGCGTTTTCCTTTTTCCCGGCGCTGGTCGCGCTGCTGTGCGCGCTGCTGATACAGATCGGCACCAACCTGGCGAACGATTATTTCGATTTCATCAAGGGAGCCGATTCGGAGCATCGCGTCGGACCGGTACGTGTGACGCAGAGCGGACTGATCCCGCCGCGCACGGTCCGCAATGCCATGATCGGTGTGTTTGTCCTGACCTTTATTCTCGGACTGTATCTGGTTTCGGTCGGCGGATGGCCGATTCTCGCCATCGGGGTGGCATCGCTGTTCTGCGCGGTGATTTATACGGCGGGGCCTTTCCCCCTGGCCTACGTGGGTCTCGGTGACGTGTTTGTGTTTCTGTTTTTCGGCATCGTCGCTGTAACGGGGACGCATTACGTGCAGGCGCTGCACTGGTCGATGGATGCGCTGATTGCGTCCTTGCCCGTGGGTGCTATTTCCACCGCGATTCTCGTAGTGAACAATTACCGCGATATCGATACTGACAAGGTCGCGAACAAAAAGACCATGGCGGTCCGCATCGGTCGCGCGGCCACGCGGATGGAATATCGTCTGCTGCTGCTGCTCGCCTATTCCGTTCCGGTAGTACAGTCGCTGCGCGCAGGTGCGCCCCTCTGGCTCCTGCTTCCGCTGTTGACGCTGCCATTCGCCTATCACGTTTTGCGCATCGTTGAACGGTCGACCGATGGCTCTGAACTCAACCACGCACTCGCAGGCACAGGACAGCTGCTGGCGCTGTACGGGCTGCTGTATGCCGCCGGCTACTACCTCGCGTGATCCGATGCGCTGCCGCATTCACCCGCGAGTCCTTCCTCTCCGCCGGCCGTTCAGGACTAGCGGCTGGACACTTGCGCAACGGGACATCCTGTTATTCTCCATACATGACGCCAGATCGCAGTTGAGCGGTTGGGGCGAGGCCGCTCCGCTCCCCGTTTTCGGTACCGAGGATCATGCCGCATGTCTGCACGCATTGGAGGCAGCGGCCGTGTATTTCGACGATGCCGACAATTTCCCCGCGGCTGGAGAAGCGGAGCGCGAGGCCGTGATATCACGGCTTGAAGGTGCGATCCCGGACCTCGCAGCTGCTCCGGCGGCGCGGTTCGCGGTGGAGTGCGCGCTGCTCGATCTCGACGCGCGCATACGCGGTATTTCCATGGCGGCGGCGCTGGGCGGGCGCTATCGCGATAGCATTCCGGTGAACGCCGTTATCGGTGGCGGAGATGCCGTTGAAGCGGGCGCCGACGCGGAAGCGGCATGGAAGGCGGGTTTCACCTGTGTGAAAATCAAGGTGGGCGGGGGATCGTTGGAGGAGGATATTGCGCGGGTCCGCGCAGTGCGCCTCGCCGTACCGGATGATGTTCTGCTCCGGCTCGACGCAAACGGCGCCTGGGATTTCGGGGCAGCGGAGCAAGCGCTGAGGGAGTTTGCCCTCTACGATATCGAATACATTGAACAGCCCGTCGCCGCGGATGAAGTAGACGAACTGGCCGCCCTCACCGGCCTCGGAATCATGTTCGTCGCAGCCGACGAAAGTGCGCAGAATCTGGAGCAGGCCCACATGCTGCTCGCACGCGGGGCGGTGAATCTCTTTGTCATCAAACCCATGGCCGTCGGGAGTCTGTGTGCCTGCCGTGCATTCGCGCTCGAAGCAGCGGAGCGCGGCTGTGATGTGGTATTCACTTCGCTGATCGATTCCGCCATCGGCAGAAACGCGGTGGCGCAGCTGTGCGCCTCGCTCCCGCATTCACCGCGTCACCATGGTCTTGCCACGGGATCGCTGTTTCTCGAAGACACGGGCCATGACCGTATCGTACAGGGACATTTTCTGCTCTCGGACGTCGCCGGACTCGGCATCAGCCCCATGGGGATCCCCGGCGAACAGGAAACGGAGCTGGCATGAACTTGCTTGCCGACCGTGCCGCGCGATGGCCCGAGCGCATCGCACTCGTCGATGGCGACGAGCGGTGGAACTGGAGTCGTCTCCATGACGAAGCCCGCGCGCTGGCCGCGGAATTACAGCAGACGCATGGGGTTGCTCCCGGCGACATCGTCGCGACGGCGCTGGAAAACGACGCCGGGCACGTAATTCTCCTGCATGCGATTTTTCTTTGCGGCGCCATCGCTGCGCCACTGAACGTGCGCCTGACAGCTGCCGAGCAAAGCCGGCAGATTGCGCATCTGCAGCCGCGGCTATTCCTGTCTGAACCCGTTTCCTTCACAGCGAGCAGCGCAGACTTCCACCCCGTGCAGACGGATGAAAGCAGGCTGTGCAGCATTCTCTTCACCTCAGGGACCTCGGGTGAAATGAAGGCGGTGCCGCATACGTGGATGAATCATCGCGCCAGCGCGGAAGGTTCGGCGGAGAATCTCGGTGTGCGTACGGACGACAATTGGATGTGTGTGATTCCTCTCTATCACATCGGCGGACTCGCCATCGTGACGCGGAGCCTGTTTTACGGAACCGCGCTGACTGTATGGAAGGGATTCGAAGCGTCCGCCATTCTCGAGACGCTTGGCCGTGAACGCATCACGCTGCTGTCGCTTGTGCCGACAATGCTGCAGAGAATGCTTGAAGCGAATGCGTCTTTCACCGCCGCATCGCTGCCGGCATTGCGGGCCATCCTGCTCGGAGGCGCAGCTGCATCGCGCACGCTCTGGGATGATGCGCTTGCGCGCGGACTCCCGGTGTTGGGAACATACGGGTTGACGGAGACCTGCTCCCAGGTCGTTACGGCCTCGCCCTCCGCGCTTGCGGCCATGGCGGGCAGTGCGGGTCGGCCTATCGGCGGTGCGGAATTGCGTATAGAAGACGAGCACGGGAATGCGCTGACCTCTGGAAATACAGGTGAAATCTGTATTCGCGGCACGATGGTGGCCACCGGGTATCTGCGCAATGTGCCGTTGACAGCGGAGCGGTTCGCGAACGGGTGGTTCCATTCCGGCGATGTCGGGATGATCGATGACGCGAACTGTCTGCACGTCATCGGACGCCGCGACGACATGATTGTCACAGGCGGGGAGAATGTCTATCCGACAGAAATAGAAGATATACTGGTCCGGCATCCTGCGGTGCACGAAACGGCAGTGACCGGCGTCGAAGATGCGGACTGGGGACAGAAAATCGCCGCCGCGATCGTTTGCCATGCGGATCTGACGGTTGCAGAACTCGAGGACTGGTGCCGTAGGGAAATGGCCGGCTACAAAATACCTCGTGTATGGCTGCGCGTGGAGGTGCTCCCCCGCACCGCATCAGGAAAGCTGATCAGGGGCGAGGTCAGGAGAATGTTCATCGACAGCCTTCCCAGCAGACCGTAGGGACGAGCCAACGGGAGAGACGGACCGACCGGACGCCAGTCAAGTGCATCTTCAGATAAGGATGGATGTTCGTGAGAGCATGCGGCTCGTCCATCGGACGAGCCAACGGGAGAGACGGAAATTATTTCACGGTTCCGATGTAGAGGTAGGCAATACCGCCGGTTAGGGGAATGGTACGGCGTTCGGAGTACATGCCGCTTTGGTCCATAAGTGCGAGGAACTCGTCGCCGGTCGGAAAGGCGGCCGATGTGCGCGTGAGGTACTCGTACGCATCGCGTTTGCCAGAGACGAGCCCGCCGACAAGAGGAATGATCACCCTGCTGTAGAAGGAGAAAAACGGCTTCATCCACCAGAGCGGCCGGCCGAATTCCAGGACCATCACGCGTCCGCCCGGACGTACCACGCGTCCCATGCTGCGCAGTGCCTGCATGGGATCATCGACGTTGCGGATGCCGAAAGCGATGGACGCTACGTCGAAGGTATCGTCGGGATAGCTGAGCTGCATTGCATCCTGCACTTCCCATTCCACCGCGAGTCCGGCGTGCTCGGCCTTGGCCGGAGCGAACGCCAGCATTTCCGCGCAGAAATCCGTGCCGACGACGCGTCCCTCCGCCCCGACGGTCCGCTTGAATTCCAATGCCAGGTCTCCGGTTCCAGTTGCGCAGTCGAGAACACGATCGCCCTGCTGAACGGCGCTGTGCCGCACCGTGGCCTGGCGCCAGCGATGATGCACGCCGAGTGAAAGCACGGAGTTTGCGCGGTCATAGGAGCCGGAGATTTCGGCGAACATGTCATGGACTTCGCGGCTCATGCGTGGGTGCCTGTACTGGACTTGAAGGAGGGGAAAAGCATCAGGTAAGCGGGCGTCCCATCACGGTGGCAAGCAGATGAAGCTGCTCCATCATGCCGCGATACAGCTCTGGCGACAGCGCCTGATCTGCATCGGAAAGTGCAACGGTGGGATCCGGATGCACTTCGACCATGAGTCCGTCGAGCCCTGCGGCCATAGTGGCGGCGGCGAGCGCCGGAATCAGCGACGGATTGCCTGTCGCGTGCGATGGATCCACGATGACAGGAAGATGGGTCTGCTGACGCGCAAGCACGGCGCCGGCGAGGTCGAGGGTGAAGCGGGTTTCATTCGAGAAAGTGCGGATGCCGCGTTCACAAAGCACGACCTGATCGTTGCCGCCGACGATGATGTATTCGGCGGCAAGCAGCCATTCCTTTATCGTTGCGGCGAAACCGCGTTTGAGCAGCACGGGCTTTTTCGTCTGCCCGAGTTCCTTGAGCAGGGCGGTGTTGTCCATATTGCGTGAACCGACCTGGAATGCGTCGACGATATCGACCATGCCTTCGATGTCGCGCTCGGACAGTACTTCCGTAATCATCGGCATGTGCTGCCGGTCAGCGGCCTCGCGCATGAGCTTGACGCCGTCGAGACCGAGTCCCTGAAACGTGTACGGAGACGTGCGGGCCTTGAAGGCGCCACCGCGAAGGATATGCGCGCCATGCGCGGCAACCAGCGCGGCCGCGTCGTGAATCTGCGTCTCGGATTCGATCGCACATGGACCGGCGATGACAACAAAGCGGTTCCCGCCCAGCTCGATATCGCGAATATAGACACGTGTGCGTGCCAGAATATCAGGTCCTTTTGTCGTTGGAGTTATGCGCCGTTCCGCCGGAGCGGACGTGTTCGATCGAAGCGCTGTATCTGTATGTGTTGTTGTAAAACTCAATCCTGCAATCTGCAATTAACGTAAAAAACCAAATATAACACCAGTTTAACAATCTCAACAGGACGAATCGTTCACAATGTACAGCTCAAATGTTGAGTTTCCCGAAGAGGCGGATGTCCGATCCGTTGACGCCGGAGGCCTCCGTACTGAGAAGATAGTTGATTGTACCGGCAATTTCCCCGGGCGTGACCCAGTCTGGAATGTCCTCTTCCGCGCCCCAGGAAAGATTGGCGTCAGTTTTTATCACGCTGGGAAGAATGCAATTTGCCGTCACGCCGAACGAGCGTCCTTCGTCGGCGAGAATTTTCGTCAGTGCCGACACGCCCGCTTTCGACACGCCGTACCCGGCCTGATTCGCCGACGGCTTGACCGCGGCCATCGCTCCGATGGTGATGATGCGTCCTGCCCCCTGCTCGCGAAAGTGTTTCATCGCGAGACGGCTGAACAGAAAGAGCGGGTGCAGGTTCAGATTGAAAAGAAAATCCCAGTCTTCGACCGGTGTTTCAGCGATGGATTGGAACCCGCGGATACCGCCGAGCAGATGCACGAAACCGTATAATGCGCTTTGTGTAATCGCTGCGTCGAATACGCGATCCGGCTCGCCCTCCGTCAGCAGATCCGCTTCGAGCAGGAAAAGCTGATCGCGTTGCTGAGGTGCGATACGCGCGCGGAGGAGCTGGGCCTCCTGCTCATTGCGGTACGGAACGACGCAACGGTAGCCTTCGTCGATGAGGCGGTGCGTGACGACGCTACCGAGTGCGCCCGTTCCGCCAGTGATCAGTATTGATTTCATTTCGCTAGCCGAAGAAAATGGAACATCGGTCTCTGCTGGTGACAACATTTTCCCGGGGAGTATCATTCCCCGGTATCGTCGCCGCTCGGCGCAGACAGAACGCTCGGACCCTCATCTCAGGCCGGAAGGATTTGTGCATGCGTCGGAATGCGCTATTCCGTACATTCGAATATGGCGACAGAATGGAACATGATACTCGCGGTAACGATCGGCGGTGGCGCCGGGGCCGCGATGCGATACATAATGGCCGGCCTGGTGCAGCAGTGGACCAGTGACGAATTCCCCTACGGTACGCTGGTCGTGAATATACTGGGATCGCTGCTGCTGGGCTTCATCGTGCAGATCGCGGAATCGAAAACCGGTCCGGGCCCGTGGTTGAGGCTGCTGCTCACTGTCGGTCTCTGCGGAGGGTTCACCACATTTTCCACGTTTTCACTCGAATCGTTTCGTCTGCTGCAGGATGGCAGTTACCTGCTTGCGGCTGGCAACATCGCCGGCAGTCTTGTGCTCTGTCTTGTGGGAATCTGGGCGGGCATGGTGCTTGCACGAATGATATAATCAGACGCGGAGGTTTTCATGAACACACTCGGCGAGGCGAAACTGCTGCGGATTTTCATAGGTGAAAAGGACCGGTGTGATGGGCTTCCTCTCTACGAATACCTCGTCAGGCTGGCGCGGGAGCAGGGTTTGGCGGGTGCGACGGTGCTGCGCGGCATAGAAGGCTACGGTGCCGCCAGCCGGCTGCACACGGCGCGCATACTCAGGCTGTCCGAGGACTTGCCGATCGTCGTCGAAATAGCGGACAAGGAAGAGCGCATCGCCCCCTTCGTCGAACAGCTGCCGGGGATTTTCGATCGTGCCGGCTGCGGTGGGATGGCGACCATGGAAAAAGTGGAGGTGCTGCTGCTGCGTCCAGGCAAGTAACGGCGAATCCGTTCATCGGGTCCGCCGTTACTTGCCGGGATGCATCAGCTCGCTTCGGTAAACTCCGTGATCGACGTCGTCGGACGGAAGGAAAAATGGGGAAAGTAGGATGAGAAATCGTAATCGAAATTTTTCGGCCAATAGGTGCCGCTGCGCCGATTGAGTTCGTAGTCTCCCCGGTATTCCCCGTTGCCGATGCGATGCAGCATGGTGACGAGGCGGTCGACGTCATCAATGTTGTTGTAGCAGCCGAAGCTCGCACGCACCATGCCCGGGAGGTTGGTACGATCGCCGCCCAGAATTTCTTCGGTGATTTCCTTCGTCGTAGCTTCATCGACCTTCAGGAGCCGTTTGACGTACGGATGCGCGCAGAAGCAGCCGTTGCGCACACCGATGCCGCCTTCGGCGCTGAGAATCGCCGCAACTTTTGCGTGCGGCACGCCATCGATGTCGAAGCTGATTACGCCGACTTTGTTGGCGAGTTCATCCGCCTCGACTGGACCATAGAGACGCATGCCGGGCACTTCCTTCATTTTCTCGATGGCATAGCTGACGAGGGTGTGCTCGTGTTCGGCGATGCGGTCCATGCCCACTTTCCGCAGCATGTGGATGGCCGCGGCGAGTCCGACCGCGCCAGGAACATTCGGACTGCCGGCTTCCTCGCGAGCCGGAGGAGCGCTGTAGGCCACGAAGTCCGTTTCGACGATGTCGACCACGCCGCCGCCGACCATATCGGGATCGCCCGTGGAAAAGTACTCCTTCGGTCCGATGAGGACGCCGATACCGTAGGGGGCATACATTTTGTGTGCGGAATAGGCGATGAAGTCGATGTGGCCTGGATGGCTGTCTGGCAGTACATCGATGGCGCGATGCGGAGCGAGTTGTGCGGCATCGACAAACATGAAGGCACCGTTGGCGTGCGCAAGTTCAGCGAGTTCATGCATCGGATTGATGATGCCGGTAATATTTGATGCCCCTGTGGCGGCGAGAAAACGGACCTTCCCCGCATTCCGAGCAAACGTTTCGCGCAGCTGCGCCATGTCGAGATATCCCTTGTCATCCACACCGATGTGAATGACGTTCGCATGTTTGCGCCATGGAAGATCGTCGGAATGGTGTTCCATGAGTGTAGTGATCACCACGTCGCCTTCACGCCAGTCACAGCGGTTGGCCAGCTTGTTGACTGCTTCCGTCGTGTTTTTCACAAAGATCACGGTGTTGTGCTCGAGATCGGCGTTGACGAATTCTCCCGCGAGATCGTGTGCTTCGTCAAAGACCTGTGTCGCGAGGATGGATTTGAATCCGGTGCCCCGGTGTACGCCGGAGTAAAACGGCATGAATGCGCCCATGACTTCGAAGGCGTGCCGGAAGGTGGGTGTACTGGCCCCGTTGTCAAGAAATACATACGGGACGCGAGTGCCGTCGAGAATCGGTACCATGGTATCGATCCCCATGATGTTCGGACGCAGTTCTTCGAATTTCCAGTTGCAGTGGCGGTCGAGGGTGCTGTTCATGCGTAATGATGTGTGGGTGTGAGCGGATAGAAACATTGAACATGGAAATATATGATTTCGCGGCGAGAGGGCAAAAGCGAGGAAAAGCGGACGCGACAGGGAGGTGATAATTTCTGCTCCAAATGTGATAATGAAACAGAGAACCGTGGGAAGAACACCCCGCTGTCTTCCGCATTCGGCGAAAGGAGCATGCGTTTCGCCAGTTCTTTACAGGAGAATTTTCAGGTCGGCATTTCAATCCTTGACTTTTTCCACCTGTTGCCGTTAATTTGTAGATCGGTTTAATTTTGTCGAGTTATAAACGGTTTCACAAAGGCATAATATGAGCAAACGCACTACCCAGAGAACCTTTCATGCCAGCGAAGAAGAAGTCGACAAGAAATGGTACGTCGTCGATGCTGAAGGCCTGGTCCTCGGACGTCTTGCCGCCAACGTTGCGCGCATTCTCCGCGGGAAGCACAAGCCGATTTTCTCACCGCACATGGATAACGGCGACTTCGTGATTATTGTCAACGCCGGCAAGGTTCGTCTGACAGGTAAGCGGGAAGAGCAGAAGTCCTACTTCACCTATTCGGGTTACCCGGGTGGAGACAAGACCAGAATGTTCAAGGACCTTATCAAGTCCAACCCGCAGTACGTGATCGAGCACGCGGTGCGTGGCATGCTTCCGCACAACCGTCTCGGTCGCCGTCTGATCAAGAAGCTGAAGGTATATGCTGATGCCGGTCATCCGCACGAGGCGCAGCAGCCGCAAGAGCTGAAATTCGAGATCTAACGAAACGATACTTCTTCACCAGATACACAAGGTAGTTATGGTTCACAATATCTGTGTCGGGCGCCGGAAAACGGCAGTGGCCCGCTCATTTCTGACGCCGGGTACGGGCAAGATCACCGTGAACGGCAAGGACGTCAGCGTTTACTTCCCGACGGACACGCTGCTCGAGGAAGTTCGTCTGCCGATGACGGCGACGGAGACCAACGACCGTTACGACGTGCGTGTGCGCGTGCGGGGCGGCGGTACACACGGTCAGGCTGGCGCGGTCAAGATGAGCATCGCCCGCGCATTGCTTGCCATCGATGAGGAATTTCGTCCGAAGCTCCGCGTATACAGCCTGCTGACGCGTGATTCCCGCATGGTCGAGCGCAAGAAGTACGGTCAGAAGAAGGCCCGCAAGCGCTTCCAGTTCAGCAAGCGCTAATCGAGTTTTTCCCCTGTCTCCGGGCAGGGATGCGCGCGGCAGTCACTTGTGGCTGCCGCTGCGTTCCTTGATTCACGTATTACATCACACATGCGTCCGGACCGGCTGTCGGGTGTGTCCTCATCAGGACATAGACAGACGGGTGGATGGGCGCAGCGGAACAACAACCAATCCCAGGAGCTCTCATGTCCAAGGTCGCACTCGAAGACCTGCTTGCCGCAGGTACGCATTTCGGTCATCTGACCCGCCGCTGGAATCCGAAGATGAAACCCTACATCTTCATGGAACGCAACGGCATCCACATCATCGATCTCAAGAAAACCCAGGAACATCTCGACATCGCATGCAAAGCCATCGCGGACATCGTTTCCGACGGCAAGCGCATCCTTTTTGTCGGCACCAAGAAGCAGGCGAAGGACATCATTCGCGAAGCCGCCGTCAAGAGCGGTCAGAATTACGTCGTCGAGCGCTGGCTGGGCGGCATGCTCACCAACTTCTCCACGATCCGCAAGAGCATCAAGCGTCTGACGAACATCGAGAAGATGGAAAGCGACGGTACCTACGATAAGATTACGAAGAAAGAGCGTCTCATGATCTCCCGCGAGAAAGAGCGCCTCAACAAAATTCTCAGCGGTATTGTGGACATGAACCGTCTCCCCGGTGCGCTGTTCATCGTCGATATCAAGAAAGAGCATATCGCCGTCAAGGAAGCCCGCAATCTCGGCATTCCCGTGCTTGCCATCGTTGACACCAACTGCGATCCGGATCAGGTCGATCACCTGGTTCCCGGCAACGACGACTCCGCCCGCACGATCGAACTGGTCATCAATGCGTTGATCGAATCGATTGATGAAGGCCGCGAACGTGGTCGCGTGGTGAAGGCCGAGCAGGAAGCCGAGGAAGAGCGTATCGCAAAAGAAACCGAGAAGACAGACGAAACCGAATAAATTTCAGGGAATGGCTGCTCGTTCAGCCATTCTTTTTAACATCGCCAACTATTTTTTCATTTTAACCCGATAGAGAGTACGTATGGAAATCACAGCCGCCATGGTGAAGGAACTCCGTGATAAAACCGGAGCCGGCATGATGGATTGCAAGAAGGCGTTGGGCGAGTCCAACGGAAACCTGCAGGAAGCAATCGAGTACCTGCGCAAAAAAGGCGCCGCCACCGCCGAAAAACGCTCTGACCGCTCCGCGAACGAAGGTGTGGTCATGACAGAAATCAACGACGGCGAAGGAAGCATCATCGAAGTCAACTGCGAAACCGATTTCGTCGCGCGCAGCGATGATTTTCTCGGCTTCGCCAGCCGTGCCCTCGCGCTCGTCAAGAATGAGAAGCCGGCCGACGTCGACGCACTGCTCGCCCTCCAGAGCGACGGACTGACGCTCAGCGATTACCTGACCGAAATCATCGGCAAGGTCGGTGAGAAAATCGAGATTCGCCGCTTCGCCACATTGAAGACGGATGGTTCGCTGATCGAGTACATCCACCCGGGCGCAAAGCTGGGCGTGATCATCGAGATCAAGGGCATCGCCGGCAACGACGAAGTCGTCAAGCTGGGTAAGGATCTCGCCATGCAGGTCGCAGCAATGAATCCGGTCGCCATCGACCGCGATGCCGTGCCGCAGGACGTGCGCGATAAGGAACTCGACATCTATCGTCAGCAGGCCGCCGAACAGGGCAAGCCTGAAAACATGCTCGACCGCATCGCCGAAGGCAAGCTGAACAAGTACTTCCAGGAGTACACCCTCATCGAGCAGACCTTCCTGCGCGATACGACAAAAACAGTGAAAGACCACATTGCCGAAGTTGCCAAGGCCGTCGGCGCCGAACTGAAAGTCACGCGCTTCGAGCGTTTTCAGGTTGGCGGTTGATGCCCCATCTCTTCGAAACCTGCCTTTTGGTTCACGCCAAAAGGCATTTTTTTATCCGGAGGATCAATGGAACCCAGGTTTGAACGCATCCTTCTGAAGCTGAGCGGCGAAGCTCTCATGGGGGAACGCGATTACGGGATCGACCCCGCCGCGCTCCTCAGCTACGCTGATGAAATCATCTCGGCGGTGGAGCTTGGCGTGCAGGTCGGCATCGTGCTCGGCGGCGGAAATATCTATCGCGGCGTCGCTGCCGCGGCCCAGGGCATTCACAAGGCCTCGGGGGATCAGATGGGCATGCTGGCCACCATGATCAACTCGCTCGCACTGCAGAACATCCTCGAATCCAAAGGCGTGCACACGCGCCTCGCCAGCGCAATCGAGATGAACCAGATCGCGGAACCGTACATCCGCCGCCGCGCCATCCGGCATCTGGAAAAAGGCCGGGTGGTTATCATGGGCGCCGGTACCGGCCACCCCTACTTCACCACCGATACGGCAGCCGCCCTGCGCGCGGTCGAAATCGAGGCAGATGTGATTATCAAGGGGACGCGCGTCGATGGTGTCTACGACAGCGACCCGGAAAAGAATCCGGAGGCTTTCCGCTTCCAGGAGATTTCATACCTCGACGTGCTCCAGAGAGATCTGCGTGTGATGGATTTGACCGCCATCACGTTGTGTCGTGAGAATAAACTTCCTATAATTGTTTTCGACATCAACACGAAGGGCAATCTCCGCCGCTTGCTGCTTGGCGAGGCCGTCGGAACCATCGTGTCTGATTTTGCAATGACGACTCCCATGAATTCGTAATAACGGAGCTGCCATTATGATGAAGGAAATACTCAAGGATGCCTCGGAGCGCATGGACAAATCTCTCGAGACCCTGCGCGACGAACTCAGCAAGATCCGTACGGGCAAGGCGACCACCGCCCTGCTCGATGGCGTGAAGGTGGATTACTACGGAACCCCGACGCCGATTAACCAGATGGCGAACGTTTCGGTGCTCGATGCCCACACGCTCAGCGTGCAGCCGTGGGACAAGAGCGCCCTCAATTCCATTGACAAGGCGATCATGGCCGCCGACCTCGGGTTGAATCCATCGAACGATGGAAACATCATCCGTGTCCCCATCCCCGCGCTCAACGAGGAACGCCGCCGCGACTTCGTCAAACTGGTCAAGCGCTTTGGGGAAGAGACCAAGGTCGCCGTTCGCAACGTGCGCCGCGATGCCAACGAGCATCTGAAGAAAGCCGAGAAGGAAGACCACGTTTCCGAGGACGCCCGCATCAAGGCGGAGAAGGAAGTGCAGGAAATGACGGACAAGCACGTCGCCCGCGTGGATGAGCTGCTGAAGCTCAAGGAAGCCGAGATCATGGAAGTGTAGCTTCCCGACCGCGATGTAAAAGAGAAAGCCCCGCCGATTGGCGGGGCTTTTTGCACTTATGGAGGATACGCCTTCCCGTTTCCGTCCCGCAGCGCGGGACTCGGACGCGGCCGGCAGGCTCGTTGAGTTTACTTGTCCGTTTTTTCCCGTCTGAACTGCAGCAGAATCTGCGTGGTGTGGTCGGCGGTTTTTCCGATATTCTTGTACCGCAGCTCCGAGAATCGCTTGTCGAGGCTGGCGACGCTGACCCATGGACCATCCGTGCTGCCGACCTGTCCGATTTCGATACCGAGGAGACGGAAGGCGTCGGTGATGACGTACACCCCGTTCAGATCGCAGACCAGAATTTCCGCCTTGGCGTCCGGGGCGCTCGACGGGAAGTGGCAGGTGATGGAATCGCAGATGCCGTAGTCGCGCACAACCGGCGGTTCGACCTGTGTGAATGTCGTGAACTGCCTGTCGAAGTCGGCACGTGTCATGTCATACCAGCGGCCTATGTCGACGTGGCTTTCTTCATCCACCTGGACAGGAGTTGCCGTACTATCGACCTCCGTGCTATCGGCCGCTGTCATCACGGGTTTGTCGTCTCCGCGCTGACAGGCACTGACAAGCAGCATCAGGGCGAAGGCGCCGGTGCCGAGCAGGCGGGCATGGCGTGTAAACGCGCAAAGCGTTGTGTAGTGTCTCATTTTCTCATTGCCTCATAGACGAGTTCAGCGATATCCTTGACTTCCACTTCTTCCTGCTTCCCTTTCTCCTTCACCCCATCAGTCATCATGGTCATACAGAACGGACAGGCCGAGGCGATGGTGCCGGCGCCGGTGGCGAGGGCCTCTTCCGTCCGTTCGATGTTGACGCGTTTTCCTTCCGTTTCTTCCATGAACATCTGTGCTCCGCCCGCGCCGCAGCAGAAGCCTTTGTCGCGGTTGCGGTCCATCTCGATCAGTTCGGCAGAGGGAATGCCTTCGATCAATGAGCGCGGCTGATCGTAGATGTCGTTGTAGCGGCCGAGATAACAGCTGTCGTGGAAGGTGACCGATCCGTCGAGCGGCTTGTCCAGCGCGATAATGCTGAGCTGGACGAGCTCGCTGATCAGCTGCGAATGGTGAATCACGCTGTAGTTGCCGCCGAACTGCGGAAACTCGTTTTTCAGCGAGTGGAAGCAGTGCGGACAGGCGGTGACGATATTCTTCACCTTGTAGGAATTCAGCTTTTCGATGTTGTCGACCATGAGGGTCTGTGCGAGATATTCGTTGCCCGCGCGCCGGGCCGAGTCGCCGTTGCATTTTTCTTCTTTCCCGAGAATGGCGAAACGGATTCCCGCTTTCTGCATGATGCGCGCGAGAGCGACGCTGACTTTCTTGTAGCGCGCGTCGAAAGAGCCCGCGCAGCCGACCCAGAAGAGATAGTCGATTTCCTCGGCGCTGCCAAGCTCGGACAACTGGGGAATATGCAGTCCGTCGGCCCAGGCCCCGCGGTCTTCAGGGGAAAACTGCCACGGCGCGAAGTTGTTCTCGAGATTGCGGTACAGCACCTGCAGCTGTTCGGGGAACTCGCCCTCGGTGAGCGTCAGATGCCGGCGCAGATCGACGATCTCATCGACATGCTCGATCATGACCGGACACTCCTGCACGCAGGCGCGGCAGGTGGTGCAGGCCCAGAGTTCCTGCGGGCTGATGAAATCGTGCAGCAGCTGCCGTTCGAGCACGGGCGATTCGGTGTCGCCCCTGGCGAGCACCGGCGCTTTTTCCTCGAAGCGTGTGCGCGTGTCGACGATGATTTTCTTCGGAGAAAGCAGCTTCCCGGTGATGTTGGCCGGACAGACGGAAGTGCAGCGTCCGCAATGCGTGCAGGTGTAGCTGTCGAACAGCTGTTTCCAGCTGAGATCCTCGATGTCGGACGCGCCGAATTTCTCGGCCGTCTCGTCCTCGAGGTTCAGCGGCTTGAGCGCGCCGTCGCCTTCCTTATGAATGCCGCGATTGCTGAAATAGATGTTCGGAATGGAAGTGAGCACATGGAAGTGTTTGGAATACGGCAGGAAGTTCAGGAAGCCCAGCACGAAGAGGATGTGTACCCACCATGAGATCTCGTACAGCAGCCACGTATTCGCCGAAACCGGAAACAACGCGGAGAGCGCTGTGCTTATCGGACGCAGTGCGTTTGCGGAAGTGCCGCCCTCAAGAGCGATGTGGGTGGCGTTCTGCAGCAGCATGGAAATCATGATGACAGCTATGGCCGAGAGGACCAGCGTAGCGTCGAGCTGTGAATGCCTGTCGATTTCGCGCAGACGCTTCGGACCGGCAACATGACGGCGGAACAGTGCACTGATCACCATCAGCAATACCACGGCAGCCATGATGTCACTGCCGAGTGAAATGACGGTGTAGAGCGGACCGAGAAAGCTGAAGGAAAAGCCGGGGATGAGTCCTTCACCGATGGATTCGACCACGGCGGTCAGGAGAATCACGAATCCCCAGAAAATACCGAAATGTATCGGACCCGCGATGGGATCGCGGAGGATCTTCGTTTGTCCGAAGGCGATCGCAAGCACGTTGCTGATGCGCTTGTCGAAATGATCGAAGCGGTTTTCCGGTTTGCCAAGCTTCAGATATCCGAAGACCCGACGGGCGGTGTACCCGAACGCCGCAAACGCCGCAATCAGTACCAGCAAAAAGACGATGTTCTTGATTTCCATGAAGATGGGCCTGACAGGTTCGACAGGAGGGATGACGGTGACGACGCCGGAGGACATCGTCCTTAAACTTACGGATTGAGGGCGGGATTCACAATGCGGGCAGGAGGCAGGAAGCAGGAGGCAGGAAGCAGGAGGCAGGAGGATGAGCCCCAGGTTCGTCCGCATGGTGCCATCGCCCCCACGTGATAACATTGTAGGGGCGCAGCATGCTGCGCCCCTACACAACGGAATAACGGAATAACGGAATAACGGAACATCGAAACGTCGGAAAGTGCGGGCAATGTGTGTTACCGCAATACCTGCATCGTCCGGCTGCCGACGAGTGCGGTGCCGTCAAAAAGCTGGTAGAAATACATGCCCGGATGCAGTGCGGCGGTGCTCAGCTGCAGCCGGGATGCGGCAGGAGCGACGCTGTGCGTCATGACGAGGCGGCCGGTGATGTCGTACACGCGCAGAGTACGTTCTCGTGCGGCGGGTGTGATCGGGATCACGGTCTCCATGGAGACGGGATTCGGATAGTTCTGTCCTATGCTCAGCGAGGCCACCGCGGCGTCGAATTCGACCGCAGTGATGATGCCGTGGAACCACTGCCAGGTCAACTTCATGATCTCGTTGCGTACGCTTTCATCACTGACCTGCTCGAGTCCGAACCCGAAGTACACCGTCTTGTAGTTGTTCTTCGCGCCGCGGATGCCCGAGATCAGGGTGGGATCGTCGTTATAATATGAAACACTCACACCATCGGGGGAAGGACGGATCTGATCGGGATAGAAATACGGCGTCCCTTGCGTATTGCTGCCGTACACGTTGACGAGCGCGGATTTCGCGACGCCGCCGAACAGCAGGTCTTCCGCCATGAACGTTAATGCCGCGTTGGTCGGACCGCCGTCGGCCGTGTAGTTGGCGAACAGGTAGGTGCGATAGAATGCGCGCGCGGTAGAGGTCCCGTGCCCATTCGGATCGGTGACATCCCAGCCCACGTCCTGTCCGGCGACGAGCAGGTTGCCGCCTTCGCCGAGGAAGCCGATCATCGCGCGGCTGAAATCGTCCGGCAATGCGGGGAAAGCCCAGCCGGCATTGTAGTAGATATGATCGACATCATCCAGCATCTTTGCATTGAAGGCGCGCATGAACGTGCTGAGCGCGGTCACGGCGTGCGTGCTGCTGCCCGCCAGCGTTATGCCGGCGAGGTAGGCTTCCTGGAAGTCCGACGACTTGGTGCCGTCGTCGCTGCCCCAGCTGTTGTCGTTGTTCACGACGAGATCGGTGACGTTGGAAATGACGCCCGTGCCGAAATACTGTGACGTGAGTTCCGCATCATCGAGGGACGCCATTCCGAGCATGCCCTCGGCGATGCCGGCGGTACCGCCGACGCTGTAGTTCACCGCGACGGGAATGCTGCCGTTGGCAGGCACGGTGACATCGGTCGCGCCGCTGGCGACCGTGCCGTCGACCGTGTATTCCGCGGTCCAGTCATTCGGTTGTGCCGACGTCAAGGCGAGACGCACATGCGCCTCCGCCTCGCCGAAATTGATGATGCGGCCGCTGAACGAGGTTTGCTGCTGCGGCATGCCTTTCTTGAACTGATCGTCTTCGGCAACGAGTTCGACATCTGGCAGGAAGCGTGCTCCTGCATTGATGACTTCCTTGGTACTTTCGAGTTGCACAAAGACGACCGCATATATTTTTGTGGTGTCCCACTCAGCGGGCTCGAGGTCGTAGGTCCAGTACAAGTCGACCGATTCTCCGAGGGCCGCGGGGGCAAAGTCCTCGCCGTTCGGCGTATTGAGGAAGCGTCGGAACACGTTCGGAAATTCCTTTTCTCCGTTGCTGCCGGGTGCGGTCGCAAAGCTGATGTCACTTTCAATTGTCAGCGCGCGCACGCGGAGCCCGGCGCTCGGCACGACGCCTGCGCTGGTCAGCGTTGCATGCACCGTGCGCTGGGTGCCGTTGGAACTTTCCTGAACGCGGATGCGGAGAGGAGAAGACTGTGCCGACGCGCGGTCGAGAATTTCCTGCGATACGCCCGAGGGTCCGCCGTTGTACTGGTTTCCGAGCATCACCATATCGGGAACGCCGGTCACATTGTAATAGGTGACGCGCGCGGCGACATCATCCTTGTTGTACGCGTTCATGGGGTCGCGTCCAGGCCAGACCGTGTGATACGCGACGTGGATGTAATTCCCCTTGTTCTTGTCGCGGATATTCTGTTCGAATACAGGGTTCTGCGATGCACAGGGACCGCAGCTCGCATTCGTGAAATGCTCGAAGAGCACGATTTTGCGCGCCTGGGCGTGCAGGTCCTGCAGCGAGAACAGAACACCGAATGCGAGTGCAAAAAGTACAACACGCTTCATGGGAAGTCCTTCTATTATGCGAATGAAAATGGGAATGTCTGGAGGATCAGATCAGTCAAGAGAAAAAGTGAGGAAAAATCCTCACTTGATCAAGATAAAAAGATCGCGTTCAATTTTTCACCGGGGTGACCCGGAGGCCCTCTTTCTTCAGCAGGTTGAGAATCCCGTATTCCCCCGCGAAATGTCCGGCACCCACCGCGATAAATGTGGGTTTCTCCGACGCGATTTCCAGGATGCGCGGAATCCACGCCTTGTTGCGTGTCGTCAGAAGGGCCGCATCGTAGCGACCGTATTCTATGCCTGAATCGAGCATGAAGCGATAGAGTGCGTCGAGATCCTGTTTCTTATACAGCTCCGTCAGGACACGAAATGCCGCGCGGGTGCTGTCCATATGCGTCAGCATGTCGAGAACCATCGTGGCCTGCTCGCGCAGGGGAATCGCGCCGAAGGCGGCGAGCTGTTCCTGCGGCGTCTCGATGCCGATGGTTTCCTTTCCCTGCTGCCGCGCCATGGCCATGAAGACCTCCTCGTAGGATTTCGGCGTGCAGTTCAGCGTCTTCCCGATCAGGAGTCCGAAGAGGAACAGCGGCCGGATATTGTTCATCGGCGTAATCGACATCCCCACCGAATCGCGGAACCAGTTTTCGAGGAAAGTGAATTCATCCTTGGTGAACAGGTCATTGAGCGTACTGTCATCCGGCATGAAGGAAAAATGTCCCATCTCCACCACCAGGCGGGGGTCGTCGAGATCGAGTTCAAGCGCCACGCGTGCCGTATTGCCTATGGCGTCGGTTATCGCGTCCGTGATCTGCATATCATCAGGGCAGATGGCGTGGATCGTCCCGTACAGATACGACGGCGCCGTCAGGCCCTTGCCCTCGATCTTCCAGAGCAGCGACTGCGCCGCGGCGGGTGCTGGCAGGACAACGGGGAGGAGACAGGCGAGGGCGACGAATGTGGAAAAGCAACGGGAGAAAGAACGGTGCATGATGTTCATCGTGTGAATGATACGATTTCCTGAAAAATACGGTTCGCCCGCGATACCGCGAAAGGCCGAAACGGGCGGCCGGGGTTGAAAGCTAGGGGATGCGGAGTATGAAACCGTTGAAGCCCTGTTCCCGCAGGGTTTTCAGCTTCCACTCCGCCGCGGCCTCGGTTTCGTAGTCACCCACGACGATGCGGTGCACGAGTTTGCCGGAGACCGTCGCCATCTGGACGTAGGCGTTTTCAATGCCCGCGGCCTTGAGGCGGTCGAGGTGGTGAATCATGTTGCTCATCTGCTCGAACGAAGCGATCTGAATCGCGTAGCCTGCAAGATCTGCGCGCTGGACGTTGACGGCGAAAAATTCGGTGTTCCCGCGATCCTTCTCCTCATCGGGGCGATCGTCGAGGGTAACCACTTCCACCTTGACCCGTGCCGTGCCTTTTTCGATCATTCCAATCTGTGCCGCGGCGGCGCGTGAAAGATCGATGATGCGGCCTTTTGCGTGTGGTCCGTGATCGTTGACGCGCACAACCACGCTTTTACCGTTGGAGAGGTTCGTCACGCGAACCTTGGCGTTCAGCGGAATGGTCTTGTGCGCGGCAGTCATCGCCCACATGTTGAAGACCTCGCCGCTGGATGTCTTTCTCCCATGGAACTTGCGGCCGTAATACGAGGCGATGCCCGTCTGCGCATAGCCGACGGCAACCTGCGCAGGAAGGCAGGCCGGCAGAAGCAGCAGCAGAGAAAGCACGAATCCCGTATTCCGTATCCTCATGGGCAATGCATGGTCGTTGGAAATTACGAATGATGAAGATAGGCAAATGTCGCGAATATTCCTGATATTTAAGCAATCTCGCGAACTCAGTACGACAATGGCATGACCAAGAAACGCAACGCCGCGCATTCCGCGGACAAAGGATCCAACAGCATCAGCGCGATCGTGCTCATCGCAGGCGGGGTGCTCTTCGCTCTCTCCATCGTTTATGCCGTCGGCGGCTTCAACTGGATCTGGGGCAACGGGAGAAACGATGTGCGCGACGGCGATCCGACCGCGTCATATCAACCGGAAGGAAAATGGCTGCAGCGCGCGTACATGATCGATGAACTCTTTCACAAGGTATACACCGCCGGCTGGGAAGGTGCCAACGGAGCGATCGGCGACGCGCACATTTTCGCGGTCACGCGCGACAGCAGCCTGTTGCGCTTTCATACCGTCCTGCATCCGATGAAGGATCTCTTCAACGGAACCTGGGTCGACGACCGCGCCTGGGCCGCCCTGGCGGAGCTGTACTGGTGGGATTTCACCGGCCGCACACGGAAGGAGCTTGTTGAGAGCGCGGAACTGCGCTACGTGGAAGCGAAAATGCAGGGGCGGCTTTCGAATCATGAGGGATACTGGAGCTGGTACAACTGGCCGCCTCAATCCGAGGTGCGCGATCAGATTTTCACCAACAGCAATATGAACCAGATGGTGAACGTCGCCTGCCGCCTCTACGAAGCGACCGGCAAGAAGGAATATCTCGACGACGCACTGAAAGTATGGAACGGGGACGGGAAAACGCCCGGCATTGAGCAGACGCTCTACAAGGGCGACGGGCGATGGGAAGGCGCGCGGGGACCCGCGGCTTTCGGAAAGCAGCTGCCGTGGGAAGGCATGTCGTATTGTAGCATCGGCGCGGCGATGTACCGCGTGACGAAGGATCCGAAATACCGCGACATCGTCGTGGCCACTGCGAAACGTGTCATGGATCCCGCGAACGGCTGGATCGACGCCAAGGATTTCTACCAGATTCACATGGACGGGAACGGGGCGTTTGTACATTTCGCGCTCGATGCCTACATGCTTGCGCCAGACGAACTGCCCGACATCCCCATGAAAGTCGATCGCATGCTCGAGCATGTGTGGACCAACCATTACGGCCGGGCGAAAGTCACCCTGCACCGCACATCCGATCACGGCATACGCAACGGATGGAATCCGAACGGCGGGGAGGACGGCTACGGCGTGGATGAAGTCGGCACCGTACATCCGCAGTCGCAGGCTGTGCGCGCTTTCGGCGTCTTCGCCTATGTCGTGCATAATTTTCTCCCGCCGGACGGGAAGTAAGTCGAGGCGCGTCCCATGGATTATTTCACGCAAGCCGTATTGGGAGCCGCGGTCGGACAGGCCACGATGCACCGCGATATCGGCAACAAGGCCGTGCTCTGGGGTGTGCTCGGAGGGGTGCTGCCGGACCTCGACATGCTCGTCAATCCTCTGTTTGATCCGGTCACGCAGCTGACCTGGCATCGCAGCGTCACGCACGGCATCCTGTTCGCCGTTATCGCCTCCCTTCTGCTCGGCTGGCTGATCGCACGCGTGCATTCGGGCCAGATCACGTTCGAGAAAACCACGATCTTCGCGTTGCTGGCGCTCGGGACACATATGCTCATCGACCTGTTCACGACATACGGGACGCAGGTTCTCGCGCCGTTTTCGGATCACGCGTTTTCCTTCAACACGCTCTTCATCATCGACCCGCTGTATACGCTTCCGCTCCTGATATTCCTTCTGCTCTCGCTGCTGCCCGGTGAAACACGGGCCAAACTCTTTCGCAACGCCATCGGTCTGACGCTCTCCAGCGCGTACGTGCTGGTCGCGCTGCTGCTCAAATTCAGCACGCTGACCTCTTTCGAACGTGAGATCGAGCGGCAGCACATTCCGGCGCAGCGGGTGACCACCTCGGCCACGCCTTTCAACACCATGCTCTGGCGCTGCGTCGCGGAAACAGCGGACGGTTACTTCATCGGATACCGGTCCGTCTTCGATGAACAGCATGAAGTTTCATTCTGGTATGTGCCCCGCAATGGCCAGTTGCTCGAAGCGATCAAGGATCAGCGTGCGGTTGAGACGCTGAAATGGTTCTCCGACGGCTGGTACAGCGTGTCCAAGGACGAGCAGGGCCTGCAATTCAACGATCTGCGCTTCGGTGAGTACGATACCACCAGTCCGGAGCGAGATTTCGGACTCAACAATCCGCTGAATCTCGCGTACTTTTTCAGCTTTCGCTTCGTTGAGACCGGTGCGACCGAAGGACCTGACCAACTCACCATCCGGCAGGCCGACTTCCGCCTCTCCGGCGCGGGTGCAATCATCGATGCGCTCTGGAAGCGGCTGAAGGGATTGGAGCGCAAGACTCCGGCCGTGGGGAAGTAGCAGGAAGCAGGAGGCAGGAGGCAGCCCCGAAGGGGTGGTACGTCATCTCCCAGGGCTTCAGCCCTGGGGTCGGTGCGCGGGCCTCGATTTCTCCCCTGCCGCGCTGAAAGCGCGACCTGTTGCAGCCCAGGGCTTCAGCCCTGGGGTCGGTGCGCGGGGCCCGATTTCTCCCCTCCCGCGCTGAAAGCGCGACCTGTTGCAGCCCAGGGCTTCAGCCCTGGGGTCGGTGCGCGGGGCCCCCCCCTTCTACCTGAGCACGGCGACGAGATCCGCGCTTTCGTTCGTCAGTGAAGTGAATGCGAGGGAGCCGTAAATGCGTACATCAGAAAATCCCGCGGATTCCGCTGCGGAAAGGATATCTGTTTCAACGAAGGGGGAGAGCCGGGTGGACTGAAGGGTATGCGTGATGACACCCCCCGTTTCCCGGATCGACAGGATGTTGAACTGCAGGGCGTCGTCGAGAAAATCGTAGAATCGGATGATGGATTCAACTCCACTGCGTCGGATGTTCACGATGCGCTCTCGCTGTTCGAGCACGCGGCCGTAATTGAGCAGCTGGATGAGCACGTATCCCCCTGGAGCGCAGAGGGTGCGCCAATGCGTGAGCACCGCCGCGAGGGCCTCGCGGGATTCGAGGTGCGGAAGGGAATTACCGAGACAGATCAGGAGATCGGTCGGGGTCGGAGCGATGCTTGTGAGAAAATCCCCCCGAACGAAACGCAGCGGCGCGTTCGACTCGTTCGCATTCGTCCGTGCTTTCTCGAGCATTCCCTCGGAGATATCGACACCCGTCACTTCGAGGCCCAACTGCGCAAGGGCGATGGCATGCACTCCCGTACCGCAGCCCATGTCGATAGCCGTCCGAGCCGGCATTGCCGAAAGCACGGCAGCCAGTAATTCCTTCTGACGCTGCAGCCGCGTGGCGAACTGCGTCATACTGTCGTAATTATCGGCAAGTGCATCGTAGAATTGTCCGGGAGTGAGCATGTGTGTTCACCTTGTCCGACAGTGGAAAGCTCGGTATATTCCAAAGTTATGCATAAAACAGTGAAATCAGGCCATATTACTCTCAGCATGCTCCTCACGGGGCTTTTCGCCCTGCTGCTGCAGGCATGCGGACCGACGGTGTATTTCGTGCGGCCACCGGACTGGAAGGAAGCATTCCGCAGGGATTCCACCATCGCGTCGTACCGTGAAGCACTCAAGGATGTCACCATATTCATCGATCCCGGACACGGCGGGGAGGACCGGGACGGGATGGGTCCCGCCGAGGATGTCGTCGAAGCAGATGTGAACCTGCGCGTGGCACTGTCGCTGCGCGATTATCTGAAGAAAGCGGGTGCCAACGTCATGCTCTCGCGCGAGGTGGACAAGACCGTTCCGCTTGAAGCGCGCGCGCAGCAGGCGAACGCGAACAACGCGGAAATTTTCGTCTCGATCCATCACAACGCCGCCGGCAACTCGTACACGAACTACACCACGACATTCTATCATGCGCGTCCGGGCCAGCCGGGATACGCTCCGTCGAGCCAGGATCTCGCGCGGTACATCCAGCGCGATCTGGCGTACGCGATGGGAAATCCGGGTCCCCTCGCATCGTTCGACGGCACGATGTCGGACGAACTGATCTATCCGGGCAAGGGCTTCTCCGTTCTGCGCAATACCGCGATGACTTCCGTCCTGGTCGAGTGCGGCTTTTTTACCAGCGCGTACGAAGAGCAGCGTCTGCGCCTGCCCGAGTTCAACGACATTCAGGCCTGGGGCATTTTTCTCGGGATCGGGAAGTATTTCCAGGCCGGCATACCGCATTTGCGCTACGATTCCCCGCTGGTATTCAGTGAAGCGGATCCGAAACTGGAAATTCACGTCAGCGACCGATCCGACATTCTCGACGAAAGCATACGGGTATATATCGACGGCGAGGAGCAGGGATTCACTTTCAACCGCAAGACCGGGAAGATCGCCGTCAATCCCTCAGGCGCGCTGTCGCAGGGATACCATCATCTGGCTGCGCAGGTGCGCAACAGCAACGGGAATTCCTCCGCCCCATTCGAGCTCTATTTCGCCCTCGGCAAGCCGCCGGTGCTGCTGCGGTCGACCGCCGATCCGGCCATTCTTCCTCCCGATCGCAGTGCCTTCAGTATGGTGACACTGCTTGCGCTTGACAGCACCGGGACTTCGGTCGCCGACGGACTGCCGATCCGCTTCCGCACGTCAAACGGTCTCGATACCATGCTTACGCTGCAAAACGGTGTCGCGCGCGTGTACGTCTATCCCGGACGCAACGAACGAGTGACCTTCGAGGCGACGAACGGCCCGGTGAAAACCGAGGGAATCATCACCACGTCGCCCGACGCCAAGTATGCGCGCGGCATCGTGATGAGCACGGACGGGAAAGCCGTGCAGGGTGCGGAAGTCGCATTGCCGGGCGGGGCCGTCGTGAACACCAACGAACGCGGCGAGTACATCATCGCCGGCAAGGACACCGAAGGAATGACCGTGGTCATCACCGCTCCGGGATATTTCGGGCGCAGCGAGGCGCTGACCGGGCGTCCCATCCAGGATCCGGTGCTGCTTTCTCCCGTCGCGCGCGGCGTTTTGCTCGGGAAGATCTTCATTCTCGACCTCCCGGGCGACGACCCTGTTCCCGCGGATCGTGTCGATGCACTGGCCCTGCGAAACCTCAAGCAACTGCTCGTCGCAAGCGGCGCTCGCGCGGTGTCGACGGAGGGCGAGGGTGCGCCGTCGATGAAGGATGCGCTCGCGCTGTACAAGGGCGCACCGGTATTTCAGTTCGACGTCGCCGCCAACGATCGCGAGCTTACCCTGCATGCGAACAACCTCAGCGAGAGCCGGAATTTCGGTGTGCGCATGCAGCGCATCGTACCGCAATTCACCGGAGTCGGACTCAACCGCTTTGTGCTTCGTGTGCCCTGGCGATATGAGCTGAAGAACAACATGCAGATCAGCGTCACCCTGCCCGTTCCTTCGGGCCGCACCTATGCGCAGCAGGTGGCGCCGCTGTTTTCATGGAACGTCGCCTGGGCGGTGTACGCGTCCATTCTCGCATCGGAGGACTATACGAGTTCCGGTGCGAAGGTCGTGGAAGTCACCGTGCACGACAGGCAGGGGAATCCCGCCCCATACGTGCTCGTGCAGCTCAACCATGCGTTGACGGGCATGACCGACAACGTCGGCAAATGCCGCTTCGTCGGCGTCAGCGTGGACGAAGACGAAGTGCGGGTGCTCGATTCCGACCAGTATATCATCAAGGGTGTGCGCACCGAAGTGATGCGTTGATCTTCCGGCGCGCGTACTGATTTTCTCACTATCCTTTTTGCGGCATCCATGCTCAATCATATCTGGCTCGCGCTGATCGTGATCGGCATTCTCACCGCTGCCGGACGCGACATTTACGACGTAACGCAGAACAGCTACGGCAACGGAGTTCCGTGGATGCTGCAGATCGAATCTCCCGAGTCGATCGAAGCGTATGGAGAACCGGTCAACGCCGTCCTGCTCATCCCACGACGGCAGATAGCGCTGCATTTCAAGGATTTCAGCGAACACGTCGACGTCCGCATTCCTGCCCGGGTGACGCTCACGCATGCGACCGACGGATTCGCCGTGCTTGACATGAGCGGTGGTGACGTGCCCGAGCGCTTCAAGGTGATGGCGGCGGCCCTCGGGGGAGAAGGGATGCTGACCGTGCGTCTGCGCCACAACGCCGCAGGTTGGGAAGCCGCGATCGACCCCGTGTCGCTCGTGTATCTGAAGAAGGTCACGAACGCCGCCTTTGACATCGCCGGCGTCGCAGTGCAGATCGCCATCGGTCTGATCGGCATCATGGCACTGTGGCTGGGGGTGATGAAAGTCGCGGAGAAAGCCGGACTGATAACGCATCTCGCACGCTTCATGCGCCCGATCACCGTGCGGCTATTCCCTGACATTCCCGTCGACCATCCCGCCGTGGGTTCGATGATCATGAACATCTCCGCGAACATGCTCGGTCTCGGCAACGCGGCAACGCCGTTCGGGCTCAAGGCCATGGAAGAGCTCGACGAATTGAACACCAAGAAGGGTGTGGCCACCGATTCGATGGTGACCTTCCTCGCGCTGAATACCTCGTGCATCACGCTGATTCCCGCCACGGCGATTGCCGTGCGTGCCGCCGCCGGTTCGTCGGATCCCGCCATCATCATCGGAACGTCCTTTCTCGCCTCCCTCACCGCGACAATATTCGCGGTGACGATTTCGAAGCTGCTGGCGCGCGTGAAGATGTTCCGCTGGGACAGATCGGAGGCTGAGTGATGGATATTTTTCGCACCGTTGTCTCGCTGCTTTCCGCGGTCGCCATTCCCGCGCTACTGCTTTTCTTTCTTGTCTACGGCGCTTTTCGCAAGGTCAAGGTGTACGAAGTTGCCGTCGAGGGAGCGAAAGAGGGTTTCACCATCGCCGTGCGCATCATACCGTATCTCGTGCTGATGCTCGTGTCCATCGCGATATTCCGCGCCAGCGGCGCGATGGACGTGTTCATCACGCTCGTACGTCCGCTCACCGATCTGGTCGGCATTCCCGCCGAGGTCCTGCCGATGGCGATCATGCGTCCGCTTTCGGGCAGCGGTTCCCTCGGCATCATGACCGAGACCATGCGGGCCTATGGTACCGACTCCCCGATCGGCGTTCTCGTCTCCACCCTCTACGGCAGCACCGAAACCACGTTCTATGTACTCGCCGTCTACTTCGGCGCCGTGGGAATCCGCAACACGCGTCACGCCCTCCCCACCGGACTTCTCGCCGATTTCATCGCCTTCCTCGCCGCGGTCTTTTTTGTGGGGCTGGTGTTGTGACATGAACGCACTCCGAGCGGTGGCTGCGTGAACTCACTGCCGGAGGGGTTTGCATGAACTCACCCTCAAAGGGGTTTGCATGAACTCACCCCCAAACCCCCTCTCTTGACAGAGGGGGCTTTAAGAGGGGGATGGATTTTGTCTGGATCGTATCTCGTCGATGGCTTGAAGGATCCGGTATGGGTGTTCGAGGGCGATGTCATTTGTGAAGCGCAATACGGTAAAGCCCAGCAGGGATAGGGTGCGGTCACGGTGGGCATCTGCATGGCCGGTGTCGGCATGCACCGATCCGTCGAGTTCTATCACGAGCCGCAGTTCATGGCAGAAAAAGTCCGCAATCAGGAACGTTTCCCTGCCATCGAGATCGTGGAAAATGGGATGCTGCCTGTTGAATTTAAGTCCGTGATACTTACGGTTCCTGAGCAGATGCCACATGCGCACCTCCGCCGGTGTCTGCTGACGGCGCAGCTCACGGCAGCGAATCTTTGCCACATCTTTCAGTTTCCCGAGAAGAAGTAGGCTCATACCATGCCTCCCAATATTGGTGAACACATTCACCCTCCCCCTCGCTTTTGATATCTCCCTTCGCCCCCCTCTCTGTCAAGAGAGGGGGGATGGGGGGTGAGTTCATGTCAACCCTGATACGGGGTGAGTTCATGTCAACCCGGACGGGATGGGCGGTTGAGTTCATGTCAACCCGGACGGGATGGGCGGTTTGGGTTCATGCAAGAAAGAATCTGCAGTGTGTCGAGTCGTACTCCTGCAGAGCGTCCCGTGCTTGCCGCGTCGAGTCTCCGTCCTGAAGCCTCATCCTCCAGGGCGCGGAAGGGAGTGGTCATGATGACCGGCAGAGTGATGACTTCCACCCCTCCCGCACGTACAGCCATTCCCATTCCTCGGGTTTTTCCACGAGGCCGCTGCGCACGGGATCCTCACGGATGAAGCGGATGGCGCCGCGGAGGTCGGCGGGACCGGGAAGGAAGCGGTGATGGTCCTCCTGCTCCCAGAAAGGCCCGCTGCGGACGAGGAAGCGGTTGGCCTGATGCTCCACGGGTGCCTTGAATGCGCCGGAGACGTGCTCGGGCGTCGGTCCATCGCGGAGGCCGACGTTTTGCGAGAACGCGATGTGCACGTGGGTGGGTAGGACGACAAAGGCCTCGATGCGGCAGAGGACGCCATCAAGGGCGTGAAGCGACTGCTGGGCGGCGTCGGCGATGCGTGGATGCCGAAGCCAGCCGGGTCCGGGCGACGAACCAAGCACCATATCCCAGAAGGAGAAGAGTTCGGCGGTGAATCCCTGTTCGAATCCACCGGCCGCAGGAGCGGCGAAGCGCCCCGCGACGTCACGGAGAACGGATTGTGTCGAAGGATCTACAGGGAATGGCGACCTCACCGCACCATGACGCTGCTCGCAGTTGCCACGATACGTCATCAACTGTTCGCGTGCGGAAAAAGGAATGGAGTGAACGAGCCGGCAGGTGAGGAAGGAATGGAGTTCGCGGACGTTCCCCGCGTCCGCGTCATGGCGGAAAAACCGCCGCTGCAGTGTGGACATGTGTTTCTCCCAAAGAAAACGTGAAAACCGGTTTCCCTGAACCGGTATTCATGTAAGATAGGAGAATGTCATCATGGGAAAATGGAAAAAGACGTGCGGTCCGCGTGAAATCCCCGTTTCAGCGCAGGCCATCAGGTTGCAGGTCCCCGCAGGCTTAGACGCTCGCGAGCTTCGGTCGCCCGCGATCTTCAGCCGCGCGAGGTCTTTTTCCGGAGATCTTCGAACTTCAAGGTGAGGATGGCCAGCATTGCGTCCGCTTCCTTTCGCGTGCGGACGTGGAAGTTGATCCACTTCATCTTCGTCGACAGCGTGTAATGCTCGAAGGCCTTGCGGAGTCCGGGCGTCAGTTCGCGCAACGACCGATACCGCTCTTCCTCGTCGGTCGGGATGGAAAGGGTCACCGTGAAGAAGCCGCGGTAGAAATGCAGCACGCAGAGTACGCGCGCGCGATACGACGCGCGGTATCCCCAGCCGGTTTCATTTTCGTACCATTGCATCGCCCAGTTGACGAGCGGTTCCATCATTTCGAGTTGATGTTCGAAACGCTTGAGTTCGGCGGAAGGGGAAATGCCAAGCAGGAGGTCGATTTCAGGCCGTGTGGGCGGATGCTTGAAGTCGTTGAACGGCAGCCGCGCGATTCCCTGTTCAACGCGTTCGGCATCCGGGTGGACGTCTCGAGCGGGGCGGACCTCGCGGGAGGGATCGTCGCCATCATTCTCCTGAGCGGAAGCGGCTTCCCGGCTCGGGCGGATTTCCCGCTTGTACCGTCGCTGCTTCTCTGGACGAGCCTCTCTCGACGCATCGTCTCCCGAAACGTCTTCGCCGGCCTGGTCAGAATCCGGCTGGGCATCCTCGGGCGTGTTCAATTCGTCGCTGCGTTCTTCCATCACACCGAAAGCTCCTCGCCGGTGATGAGGTGGTACGACTCGAGATATTTCTCGGTCGTCCGGGCGATCACCTCGGCCGGAAGTTCAGGCGCCGGCGGCGTCTTGTTCCAGTGCACGGATTCGAGGTAGTCGCGGACGTACTGCTTGTCGAAGCTGGGCTGCGCGTGGCCGGGTTCGTACCCCTCCATCGGCCAGAAGCGGGAGGAGTCCGGCGTGAGCGCTTCGTCGATGAGGATGAGTTCGCCGTTTTCATCGATGCCGAATTCGAATTTCGTGTCCGCGATAATAATGCCCCGCTCGCGCGCGAAATCCCGCGCGAAGCTGTAGAGCGCAATGCTCATGGCGCTGGCTTTCTCGGCGGTTTCGCGGCCGACGATTCCGGCGGCGGTATCGAAATCGATGTTCTCGTCGTGACCTTCCTCCGCTTTCGTGGAAGGAGTGAACAGAGGTTCGGGAAGCATGGAGCCGTCGACCAGTCCTTCGGGCAGGTCGATGCCGCAGACGGACTGCGTCTTGCGGTATTCCTTGAGCCCGGACCCGGTCAGATATCCGCGGACGACGCATTCGATCGCCAGGGGCTGCGTCTTTTTCACGAGCATGCTGCGTCCCTTCAGCTCCGCGGCGTAGGGCGCGCAGGCTGCGGGGTATTCGTCGACGTTGGTGGAGATCACGTGGTTGGGGATGATGTGTCCCGTGCGGTCGAACCAGAATTTCGAAATCATGGTCAGCACAGTGCCTTTCATCGGGATCGGATCGGGAAGCACGACGTCGAACGCCGAAAGGCGGTCCGTAGCCACGATCAGCAGCGCGTCGCCCAGATCATACACGTCGCGCACCTTGCCGCGACGGAACAGTGAGAGTCCCTCGAAATCCGTACGTGAAATTGCCTGCATCGCCTGTCTCCTCGGCTGTTCTCTGGTGCATGCGGTCTGTTGGAAAAAGCAAATCCCTCGGTCCGAGGGATTTGACAGCTGCGCGCCCGCAGGGATTCGAACCCCGAACCTCCTGATCCGTAGTCAGGTGCTCTATCCAATTAAGCTACGGGCGCGTCTATTTCAGACCTGCAATATACGAAGGTCGCGGTGAAAAATGCAAGAGGGGAGAAGTGCTGGACGATTCGCTGGACACAAAGATCATGATGAAGTCTCGGGGTGACGAGTCGGGACAGTCCCCGTTGCGCTAACTTAAGGAGTTGACTTTTATCACCACGTTGACTAGATTCCGGCCATGGATACACTCGAGATCTTCCAGTACGAATGGCCGTATCTTCTCAGCTTTCTTCCCCCACCGTCCATTCTTGACTCAACCGCACGGCAATATGGTGCGTTTTCTCGTGACGAGCCCCCATTCTTTGGTCCGGCCCGAATGTTAGTTTAATCTGCAATTCTCTATCCTCGAAGGCTCTGTTACGAGCTTCCGTTTCCCTACCAACTCTTCAAAGGGGATAATCGCTTCCGGTGCCGGTGGACGATATC
>JACZJN010000026.1 GCA_014860565.1 Bacteroidota bacterium | reverse complement strand
GGACTACCTCGCGCAGCTGCGCACGCAAATCGATTTACTGAGCGCGGACTTCAACGACTTCGCGAATCTCTGCTATGGTCTGGATGCCGCCTATGCAATCAGTCAGACCCCCGGAGCGACAGCGGATATCTTCTTGCTGCGAGTGAAGGGACTGCGTCCGCGACTGACCGAACGCATGTGCGATTTGCTGGCGCGGGCGGAGATTCCTGTCGCGAACTTCCTCTATCTCACGTCTCCCGCCGCCGTGCCGAATCTCGGGTCCGTGCCTGCGGCATTGAATGCAGCGGGGGATGCCATCTTCGATCCCGTGCACGGTATCATCAAACAGAAGGACAATCCGCTTGCACTGTTCCGGAGAAGCGCAACGGAGGAAACGTTCAGCGGCGGGATTATCGACGACGACAGAGCGTTCCTTTCAGAACTGCGCACGCGAGTGGAAGAAGCAAACACCGGCTACATCGCCGAGAATTTCGATGCACTTCGCGTCAGCGGAAAGGGAATGGTTGCCGAGATCGAGCGCATGCAGCGTCCGATGTTGGGCATCGCGCCGGATGCGATGTACGCGCAGGAGGCGACGCGCAAGGATTACTACGGCGTGGTCGCGCGGGCGCAACTGCTCAAGTCCCGCCGGGCCGTGCTGTCGGTTGCCCTGGCGGATTATCTGCTCGCGCCCACAGTGCAAAAGCAGACGGAGCTGGTTGCTGAGATCGACTCGATCATCGGTCCTCATCAGCATGCGATCGACGATGTAGGCGGACTGATCACATCGATGGGAAGCCTGATGACACTGCCTGTGCTCTCACTCGAGCAAGCGGACATCGTGCGGAACGAGGGATCGGGAGCAGAGCGCTGCCGCATCCGCTTCACCCTGAAAAACGTGGGCGGCGGCGAGGCGGCAACGCCCGGGATGAGCTTGAACTTCCTTTCGAGCGGCGTAACGGCGGTGGGAACAAACAGCTATTCCTTCGCCGCGCTGCAGCCGCATGCCGAAGTGCGGGACAGCATGGAAGTCGACATCGTAAAAGACATCACGCATGTGACCATCAGTGCGTTGCTCGAAACCGGCGGTTGCAGCTTCATTGACCGCCGCACGCTGGCGGTGCCGCAATCAACCACAGACGCTGTAGACCTTGCAGCGCTTCCTGCTTCCTGCATTCTGCATCAGAATCACCCGAATCCATTCCGTCCCGTGACGACGATCCGCTTCACACTGCCGCGTGCGGCCGCAGTCATGCTTGTCGTCACGGATGTACTCGGCCGCGAGGTAGCACGGCTCTGCGACGGCGAACGCCAGGATGCTGGAACTCACGCGGTCCTCTTCGATGCCCGGCAGCTTCCCGCGGGCATGTATCTCTATCGTCTCGAGTCCGAAGGCGCGGTGCAGGTCCGGAAGATGTTGCTGATGCGGTAACATGCTGCAATATCCAGAAGAAACACGCGCCGCCCGTGAATTTCATTGGTGGCGCGTTGTATATGACCGGTAGCGGAAAGGAGCATTCTTTCCGATCCTTTCGCATTCTGTCCAATTCC
>JACZJN010000025.1 GCA_014860565.1 Bacteroidota bacterium | reverse complement strand
CCAGTTTCAGCCGCTCATCTTTTGTCGGATCAAACATCTTCAACCCTCCTGGTCTTTCAGGAAAAACAGTTCTTCGAACGGAACTCCGAGTTCGCGGGCGAGACGGAGGGCGAGGTAGGTGGAAGGACAGTACGTCCCGTTCTCCACGTAGTTGATCGTCTGCCGGCTCACCTCGACGCGCTCGGCGAGTTGCGCCTGCGTCCATCCAAGGCGCTGCCGTGTCTCGCGCAAGTGCGTTCCTATCAGGGCTTCTTCGTTCATGGGACAAAGATAGTGCTTCGGTTTGATGATGTCAAGTATATTTGACATAGATGGTTTCAAGAAGTCAAAAGGTGAAGAGGGAAAGAGGGAAAGAGGGAAAGAGGGGAACGATGGTCAGGCGGAAGGATTGTCGAAGGCGTCAACGATGGTGGCGATGGGGAGATAGAGATGATGGCGGTCATCCTTGAGCGGACAGAACCCGAAGCTGCGGTAAAATTTCGATGCAGATTCGCTCAGCGCGTGGACTTCGACGGCGTGAAGTCCGGCACTCGTGGAAAGGAGGAACGCTTTCTGCAGGGCATCCACCAGAAGGCGGGTGGCGAATCCCCTGCCGCGATGCTGGAGGTCTGTCGCAAGCCGGGCGAGCCGCAGAACGGGAATGGCGTGACGCGGGAGTGAGCGAACGTTCCTTACGGGAGTGTCATCGCGCCGGACTTCCCCAACGCACAGCGTGGCATACGCCAGAATGTGTATCCCTTCCGCAAGGAGCCAGGTTCTGCTCATATTCTTTCGCATATGCTGCAAGGCATATTGCCTGAGGAAAGTGTTGAGCGAAGGTTCACCGCAGTCGAAGCCATCGCTATCATGTTCCCCGCTGAGCAGGATGATATTCGGTTCAACCGCCATGTTCGACGGTTACCTGGCGCGCAAACTTTTTTACTGCGGTGAGGAGTTTCCTGTTGGGCTTGGGAGGGTTGGCAAGGAGGGCATCAAGCGCTTCCCAATCGGTTCGTGAAAGACGCGTTCCTTCGTATGCGTCAAGAATGCTCCGGGCTTCCGGCAGGACCACGGAAAGGACGAAGGAACTCAACGATTGGCCGCGCAACTCCGCGGCTTTTTCGAGGAGAAGTTTTCCCGCCTCGTCGACACGGATTTCGATTCGTGTGTTTTTTTGGTTCATGGAAAAAATGTGCGGAATAGTGCCGTACAATTCAAGGGAAATACGGCACGTTCGAGAATGTCATTGCAGCAACTGTCGGCGACGACGATCGATGTCCATCGAATACAGCGACGAATGAGATTTGATTGCATCTCCCCACGCATGGCAGTAATTTTCATAATTGTATCATTTCCACTTCTTGTGTGTGCGATGAAACCCAAAACCATTGCTGTGCTGTTCGGCGGACGCTCAGGAGAGCATGAGGTGTCGCTGGTCTCGGCCGAATCGGTCATGAAAGCGCTTGACCCGACGCGTCACACAGTCGTGCCGGTGGGAGTGGACAAGGAAGGACGCTGGTGGACCGGTCCGGGCGCCATGGCCTACCTCCGTCGCGGGGAGGGCGAAGCGCCCGCCGACTGCCGTCCCTGCCTGCTGCCGCCCGATCCCACGCGCCGGTCATTGATCGTTTTCTCCGATGACGGTAGCGAGGAAATTCCCATCGACGTCGTGTTCCCCGTGATCCACGGCACCTTCGGGGAGGACGGCACGATGCAGGGACTCTTCGAACTCGCCGACCTTCCCTACGTGGGCGCAGGTGTCGCTGGTTCCGCCGTGGCGATGGACAAGGTGCTGCAGAAACGTCTGCATCGCGATGCGGGACTCCCCGTGCCGGCCTTCCTTCACTATTATTCCACGGCCATTCGCGAGCGCGCGGAAGAAATCGCCGCCGAGGTGGAAGCGGCACTGGGCATGCCGCTGTTTATCAAGCCGCCGAATCTCGGTTCCAGTGTCGGTATCAGCAAGGCGCGGAACCGGGAAGAACTCGTCGCCGCGCTGCGTCACGCCGCGCTGTTCGACCGCAAGGTGCTGGTCGAACGCGCCGTACCCGAGGCGCGGGAAATCGAGGTCGCCGTTCTCGGCAACCAGGATCCAGTCGCCAGCATTCCGGGAGAAGTCGTGCCGAGCAACGATTTCTACGATTACGACGCGAAGTACGTCGATAACGCATCGGCGCTGCATATTCCGGCCGATCTGCCCGACGCGCTGGCAGACCGCGTTCGCGCCCTCGCGGTGAAGGCGTTCCGCACCCTCGACTGCGAAGGCATGGCGCGGGTGGACTTCCTGCTCTCGCGCGTCGACGGTTCGTTGTTCATCAACGAGATCAATACCATCCCCGGCTTCACGTCGATCAGCATGTATCCGAAGCTCTTCGCCGCCGTGGGGATTCCCTATGCGGAACTGCTCGAACGCCTGATCGCGCTGGCCGAACGCCGGCATGCCGAACAGCGTGCACTGCTGCGATCGTACACCCCGAAAACCGACTGGCATCGCCGCGATGGGTGACGGGAGCAGTGTCCGTCCCGAAGGGATCAGGCCCGAGTCTGACATCAATGCGCCCGGGTTCTGGGACGCCGCGTACCGCGAGGATCGCGACAACTGGGACATGGGGACGCCGACGCCGGTGTTCACGGACCTGCTCGAGCGTCTCGGGATGGATTTACGCGAGCTCGGCGGACCTGATTTCTCGCATTTCGGCAGGGCGCCACGCGTGCTGGTCCCCTGCAGCGGCCGTGGATACGACGCGCTGCTTTTCGCGGAGCGCGGTTGGGAAACGACCGCATTAGACTTCTCCGCCGAACCTCTGCAGTGGCTCGAATCGGAGCAGAAGAAACGCGGGCTCGAACTACGAATTCTGCAGGAGGACATGTTTTCTCTGGGTACGAAACATCCTGCGCATTACGACCTGCTGCTGGAATACACCTGTGTCTGTGCCATCGAACCTGTACGACGAACGGAGTTCCTCGCCTTCGCCGCAGAAGTCCTTCGGCCCGGCGGCGCGCTGCTGGCGTTGCTGTTCCCCGTCGACGGTCGTCCGGGCGGGCCGCCGTTCTCCATTGATGTCGAAGAATTCAAACGCGAGGCGGAGAAGGCGTTCACCCTCGCACACGAAAGTACACCTGAAACTTCCGTCAAACCCCGGCGGGGAAGGGAGCGGTTGTTGCTGTTCGTCAAGAAGGAAGAAGTCAAGAAGTGAAAAGGTGAAGCGGTGAAGAAGTTACGGAAACTTCGTCACGAAGAGATCGCGCGCACACCGCACGAGGAGATTTCCGCGAAGCGGCGGCATCCGATCGTCATCGTGGTCGACAACGTGCGATCGCTCTACAACGTCGGTTCGATCTTCCGCAGCTGCGACGGCGCACTGGTCGAGAAGCTCTACCTCTGTGGATTCTCCCCGTATCCTCCACGGAAGGAAATCTCCAAAACCGCGCTCAGTGCCGATGACACCGTACCATGGGAATATGTGTACGATGTCTGCGAAGCATTGCGTCGGCTAAAATCGGAGGGTTGGCGCATCGCCGCGCTGGAACACACCACAGACAGCCTGTCCTGCTTTAACCTGAGGGCGGATATGTTCCCCTTGGCCGTTGTCGTAGGCAACGAAGTCGCCGGAGTATCCGACGAAGCGCTGGCGTTGTGCGATATGGCGATAGAAATCCCCATGTTCGGTACGAAACAATCGCTCAATGTTGCTGTCGCCACTGGGATCATCTGTTTTGAGGGAGTACGCGTGCTTCAGTGAGCGAGAAAGAGGGAAGGGTTCCACCTCACGATTTCCCTTGCCAGAATGCTGAATAGTTCGGATTTTATGACTTGGATTTCCCTCAGTGGGGGTCTATATTTCGGATATAGCTTGTCCCTAAACACCACTAACAATACACTGGAGTACACATGAAGAAGGTCCTCAGCCTCGTCGCGATGTTCGCACTCGCGATGTCCCTGAACACCGCGCACGCACAGGATAAACCCAAGGAAACCGCCAAGAAGGCGAAGACCGAGTGCAGCAGCGAAGCCAAAAAGGGTGGATGCTGCGATCACGCTGCCACCAAGACCAAGAAAATGGCCTCCAAGCACGAATGCGGCGACAAGTGCGGCGACGGATGCTCGATGGCAAACAAGACCAGCACCAAGAAAGACGAAGCAAAGAAGAACTAATTCCTCCCCTGGAGGATGAGCCTTCAGGCTCGTCGGAATTAGGAGGATGAGCCTTCAGGCTCGTCAATAGAAATGAGAACGCCCCCGAATTTGGGGGCGTTCTCATTTCTAGTCGTTCAGGGGGCATCTCTCCGTTGCGCTGGAGCGCGACGCTCCACGGCCTAAAACACGTACTTCACGGCGACGAATCCCAGCACCAGAAGAACGACGAAGGCGATGGACAGCTTGTCGAAGTACTTGTCGATGAAGGTCTTGATCGACGCTCCGAACTTCCAGATGAGTCCGGCGACGAGGAAGAAGCGCGCTGCGCGTCCGAGGGCGGAAGCGATCAGGAAGGGGACGAACGGCATCTGCGTCGCACCGGCGGCAATCGTGGCGACCTTGTAGGGGATGGGAGTGAACGCCGCGGCAACGAGGAACCACACGCCGACAGGACCTCGATACGCTTCCTCGACCTTGAGCCAATAGTGATTGGCATTGTAAAAGTCGATGATGGGACGTCCGACGATTTCCATCAGTTCATAGCCAATGAAATATCCGAACATGCCGCCCAGCACTGATCCCCCTGTACACACCGCGGCAAAGCGCATCGATTTCGTGGGCATGGCCACCGCCAGGGCGATCAGGAGAACGTCGGGAGGAACCGGAAAAAATGACGATTCCATGAACGCGATGATGAAGAGCGCCCACAGTGCCCCCGGCTTGGTCGAGAATCCTTCGACCCAGGCGTACATTTTTCGAATCCAGTCGAATAGCGGCTTCACACATTCCTGCGCAAGATGGATAAAACGATAAATTACGGAAAACGAGGGAGAATTCAGCACGTGGAGTTGTTGGCATGCGTCACTATCTTTCATTCATTCCGGGCCAATTCCGAATTCCACCGATGACTGCATGAGGAGCACATGAACGATCATAGCGAACGGCATTTTGCCGAGCGTATCGGTTGGCTGCGTGCCGCCGTACTGGGTGCGAACGACGGCATTCTCTCCACCGCAAGCATTCTTGTCGGCGTGGCCGCCGCCAGCACCTCTCACGGGAACATCCTGATCGCCGGCACGGCCGGACTCGTCGCGGGGGCGATGTCGATGGCGGCCGGAGAGTATGTCTCGGTCAGCTCGCAGGCTGATACGGAAAAGGCGGATTTATCGCGGGAGAAAGATGAACTCGCAGCGAATCCGGAGCTGGAGACGAAGGAACTCGCAGCAATCTACGAGGGGAGAGGCTTGGAGACGGCGCTCGCGCAGCAGGTTGCCAGGCAATTGATGCGTCATGATGCGCTCTCTGCCCACGCCCGGGATGAACTCGGATTAAATGAAATCCACACGGCAAGACCGTTGCAGGCGGCGTTCGCTTCGGCGGTCACGTTCGCTGCCGGGGCGGCCGTTCCTCTTCTGACCGCGTTCCTGACCCCGACCGCCAGCATTATCCCTGCAGTGACGGCAGGATCACTGCTCTGCCTTGCGCTGCTGGGGGGCCTTGCCGCTAAAACAGGCGGTGCGAAGATCGCCGTGGGCGCCGGCCGGGTGACGCTCTGGGGAGCCCTCGCCATGGCTGCGACAGCCGGGATCGGAGCGCTGTTCGGTACGGTGGCTGGATGATTCCCAGTCGGAGAAGGGGAAGCGACTCCAGGGCGTGTACGCCACTTTCTGTGGCCACGGTCAGCGCGAAAATCGTTGCAGGATCCAGCATACAGGCGAGGGAAAAATGAAAATCAGCGTTTTTATCGCAACAAGTCTCGACGGCTTCATCGCGCGTGAGGACGGCGCCATCGACTGGCTGCCCGCACCCATGGAGTCAGGGGAGGATTACGGCTACGGAGCGTTTTTCGAATCCGTTGATGCGATCGTGATGGGCCGAAACACGTTCGAGCTGGTCCTCACCTTCGGCGCATGGCCATACGGAGAAAAGCCGGTCGTTGTGCTGAGTTCGCGCGATCTTGTCTTCCCCCCGCAGGTCCCTCCCTCGGTGTCACAACTCGGCGGCTCGCCAGAGTCCGTCGTGCGGCGGCTCTCGGATCGGGGATATGCATACCTGTATATCGATGGCGGAACGACCATCCAGGGATTTCTTCGTGAGGGGCTGGTGGACGAAATAATCATCACAAGAATTCCTGTACTCATTGGGAGCGGCATTCCGCTGTTCGGTCCCCTTGAAGCGGATATTCCGCTCCGCCATGTCGAAACCCGAAGCTTTGAAAGTGGAATCGTGCAGAGCCGGTATGGAATCATCCACAATCTTTCGATATGGTGAAAAAAGTAGGGGCGCAGCATGCTGCGCCCCTACAGGTGTATCGTGAACCGATTGGACTATCGGGCGATGACCAGCGGCTTCGTGACGGAGCCGGACGCTCCGGAGAGCCGCAGGAAGTATGTCCCGGGTGCCAGTCCCGAGATGTCGAAATGCGCGGAGTGCAGGCCGGCGTTGATCAAGCCGGACTCTACCTCCCCGACGCGTTCGCCGATCGGATTGTACAGCTCAAGCTGCACGGTCATCGCTTTCTTCATCGCATAATTGATGGTGGCGGAATGCGATGCGGGATTCGGGAAGGACTGCAGCAACTCGAAGTCACCGGCGAGTGACGAACCGCCGCTGCCGCGAATCGTGAGGACCGTACCGGAAATGCCGACCGTATCCGTGGCGAGAGCATTGCCGTCTTCGTCGTAGGTGGTCCAGCGTATGACCGGTGTTCCGCTCTCCGCCGAATCACGTGCGACCACCAGGTTGAAGTCGCCGCTGATGCCGCCTCCCGGGATCAACCGTTCAAACGTGAACAACGCATCCGTCGCACCCTGGTCGTAGCCCTCGAGGGATTCGTAGCCAGAAGATAGGGTCGCACCTTCCCAGTGGCGGCCCGAACCTGCGATGATGACGTCGGACTGCGATTCAACGCTGACCGAAAGCCACTTCACTGGCTCGCTGCCGGAAGGATTCTGCAGGCGCAGCTTCTTTGCGAATACGCGGCCCTTGATTGGATCGGTGAGCACGACACCCGTACCGGTGCCGAGCTGCGCTTTCCACGGACCATACGTGTACAGGCAGCTGTCGCCGTCGGCATGATGCACGACGATCTGTACGTTGCCTGCCCAGTTGCACGAGTAGTTGATCGCGAGATTGAAGCTGACCGCCGAGTTCGCACTGATGAATCCGGTAGTCGGAATGCGCGTGTATGGCGAGGGCCAACTCGTGGCGACGTAGTCGACCTGCAGTCCGCCTCCCACTACGCTGCACGGTGTTGGGATCGGGGTAACGCTTACGTAGGTGATGGGGGATGCCGGTACCTTGGTGTTCAGGATGGTGAACGCACGTCCAGACAGGGCGAGTCCGGCAGTGACGTACGGCTTGACCTTGATGTCGTCACAGTGCTGGAGCGGCGTACGGTCGCAGGTGTACTGGAAGCGGATCGTGCAGGAGTCCTTTCCGTGATGCACGACCAGCGTGACGAAGATGGTGTTCGATGGTGTGGTCGGAGTGCCCTGGAAATTGAAGAGGATGTTTCCGGCGCATGGCGGACTGTAGGTGAGAACGCCTGACGTGCTTCCGACCGGTGCGGGTGTGACAGGCGGACAGGGCATGGTCGTAAAGTTGGCCACGGTGCCACCGGTGACGTAGTACGATATCGAGGTGATCGGAGTGCCCGGACCGTTGACGATGGTTGCGGAGTACTCGCAGCACACCGTATCAAGCTCTGCCTTCAGAAGTGAATCGCAGGGCTTTGTATCGCCGCACGGTTCGATGTCGAAGCATACGCTGTCGCAAAGTACCCGTTTGACCGGCTGCGGTCCCTGGAAGAATCCGTAGCGGATGCACACGAACGTATTCGTCGGCGGCGTGTCGGTAAAGGTCAGCGTTTGCGTGCTTGCTCCAACAGGGATTGTCAGAATCGGCAAGGCGACGGTGCCCTGATACGATTCGAACCACATCGGAATCGGGGAGGCCGCGGCATTCGTGAACGAAAGAACCACGGAGTATGTGCAGTCACCGACCGCATCCACGCCGGTTGATGTGACGGACTTAACCTGCGCGGACACGGAATCGCAGAGGCTGGTTTCGCCGCACGGTGGAAGGTCGAAACAGACACTGTCGCAGACGACGCGGGCGCCCTGGATGCTGAGCCCGTAACGGATGCACACGAAGCTGTTCGTCGGAGGCGTATCCGTGAATGTGAGCGTCTGGACGCTGGGTCCAACCGGGAGCGTCAGTCCGCTCGGCGCCACCGTGCCCGCGAACGAATCAAACCAGACCGGGAGCGGGGATGCCGTCGAGTTCGTGATGTTGAGCACCACGGTATAGTTGCAGTCGCCGGTCGCTCCCACGCCTGTCGAACTTACCGCCGACACCTTGACGGAGAGCGAATCGCAGGGATCCGAACCGCCACACGGAGGCAGGTCGATGCAGAGACTGTCGCAGAGCGTACGGACACCCGTGGCATCGAAGATTCCGTAGCGAATGCAGACGAAGGTATCGGTTGGTGGGGTATCAATGAAGGTCAGTGTATCCGTCGTCGTGCCGGTGGGAATCGCAAGTGGCGATGGCGTGACGGTGCCGGAGAACGATTCGAAATATCCCGTCGTGGCCGGACCCGGATTCGTTATCGTCACGACGATGTCGTATGTGCAGTTTCCTTTCGGATCGACACCGGTGCTGATGATGGATTTCGGCTGCACGGAAAAGCACTCTGTCTGACCGGTCGTATCCTTGACCACCGTGACGCAGGCCGTACCCGATTCGAGATTACCCGTCGCCTGGTCGGTGTAGACGGCACTGTTGATCAGATGCCGCACCGCCCCGTTTGCCGCAAAGGTGTTGCAGGCCGTCGTATTGTCCTGCGCGCCGGGTGCGACAGTGGCGGTGAACATGGTTGTCGCCGTGTTGCCGGCGCCCAGCGGAGCCGATCCGAAATACCAGCCGAGGTTGCGGTCGAGCGGGACGATGCCCGCTGCCCAACTGCCCATCGTACCGCAGCCACTGGTGAACATCGGGGCGGGAGCCCCGGCCGGAGTGAAGATATTTACGTTCGAGAAACTGGTACCGTTTTTATAGTCGACAGCGCTCGGCACCGAAGTGATCGGTGATGCGAACGCAAGGTTGAACGCGCTGCCGCGGGGACCGCAGGGCCCGAGAATGAGATTGTCGTTGGGTGGATTGTCACGAGGCAGCAGGTCGGCAAACGTCACATGACGGAGGCCAACGCTTCCGGGTGCGACGGTCAGACGCAGCCGGTAATTCACATTGGAGCCCGCCGTGGTGCTCAGCGTCGACGCCCAACTCGTAGTATCCGTCGCGACGCCCTTGTCGAGGAAGAATCCCGTGGTGCCGACGACGTTCACGTAATCGATATTCGACGGTGTCGTTCCCGATAGATTGCCTCCTCCTATCGTGAAGCTGTTCGGAATGTTTCCGAGAGCCGTCGTATCGGCGACCTTCACATCGAACTCGATGAAGTAGTAGGGGACGCCGAATGTCCCGTACATCCCGCAGTTGCCGTAGAACGTATTCTGACACGTGGCCGGGATGCTGGGCAGAGTAAACGTCAGCGTATTGCCGACCTGGGATAGAGTGACTCCTGTCCAGTTGGAAGTCGTCTGGCAGGGCACGTTCCATGCCGCGGCGGTATAGTAGGAGGGACTTCCAACATACTGCAGGTTGGGATTGAGGACATCCGTAATCGTCGCGCCCGTGATGGGCAATCCGCCGATGTTCTGCACACGCAGGCGGTAGCGGAAAATACTTCCGGGAGTGTACGAGGGCTGCTTGCTGCAGACTTCTTTCCAGACGCAGGGCTTCGGCGCGGGTGCTGCAACGGTGAAACTGGCGCATGCGGTCAGCGGCGCGGTGCCGACGATCGTGGCGTGCACGCAGTTGGTGACGACGCTGCCGACCGTCGCAAAGTTGGGAATGGTGAAATTCACCTCGAAGTACACGCACGCGTTCGGCGCGAGCGGCGAAGTGAGCGTCGCGGTCACGATGTTCCCCGCGAGCGAGGGCGAAAGCGAGGCGGACGAACCGCCGATGGAGAGTCCCGTCAACGGGAAGGGGATGGTATCTGTGATGGTCATCGACGTGATCGGGACACTGCCGTTGTTGCAGAACCAGATGCTGTACTTGCCCGTGCAGCCGGGCTGACCGTTCGTGTACACGTACTTGCTGAGTGTACCGGATGTGATGGTCTTGATTTCCACGCAGGTTGAATTACTGACATGCAGCGCAGGACCGCAGGGATTGTTCGGACTCCCGAGCGTGCCCTGCAGCGTGGCCTGGTTGGTCAGCTGCGTGCCGGTCGGGAAAATCGTCCGCGGATAAAGAATCGAGTACGTACAGCAGACCGTGGTATACATCGGAAGGGCCGAGAGCGTGCCGATGTTCCAGGTAACGACATTGCCCGCCTGTGTGGCGCCGCATGTCGAACTGACCAACTGCGCGCCGGCCGGCAGGGTATCATACACGACCGCATTCACCATGTTCAGCTGTCCCGTGACGCCGACACTTTTGTAGACGCAGATCTGGTAGTTCACGACAGAGTCCGCCGTCACGTTCGGACAGGGACCGGTCTGTGTGCCTGCGCCGATGACCCATTTCCCGATGTTCCAGGGATTCGCGGCGATCGCGCGCGTGTTGACATATCCCGTACAGAAGTCGATGGGCGTTCCACCGAGCATCGCCGTCATGCAGACGTTGTTGCGTACAGAGACTCCGTTGCATGTGGTTCCGTTGGGGAACTGTACGGTGACGACAAATGAACCGGAACATCCCGAGGAGACAGTGCCCCAGGTCAGCGATACCGTGCCCGAGGTCCCAACCGTCGGGGTGACGACCGTGGGGGAACCGCACGCGCTGGTGATGCTGATCGCCTGATACGTAAGAGCCGGAGGCAGTGCGTCGGTGATGGTGACGCCCGTTGCCCCTGCCGGTATGGAGAAATAGATCGTGTAGGAGAAATTCTGTCCCGTCGCGATAGCCGTATCGCTGACGACCTTTTTGAGTGTGAAACCGTTGGAACCGGCCTCCGCGACATATGACTGAGCGCCTGCATAGGAAACGAGTCCGACGCAAAGCAATGCCCACCATACCAATATCAACTGTATCGAGCGTTTCATGACAGTGTTCCGGCTTATGGAGAAAAATGACTTCGATGGCAATGAAAAGAGCGACTGCGACCGCATGGTCATTCGAATCAACGTATTCGGGGGCAATGATAAGCCTGCCGTTTCGTCTCGAATGGAAGCGGTCGATAGGTGCGTTTCTTGATCTGCTCTCCTCGATCACGCGGGCCATTGCCTCGGTACCATGAAGGGGAAAGCTGGTAATTTTTACTGAGTACAAATAAACCTACAAGTATTCGAAGCAAAATGCAATGATGATCATAATTGTCCGCAATGTTTTTCTCACGTGTTTTTCCCTTGCATCAATCGTGACGAAGGGCATACTATGCCGTACCATTATCACAGTTGCGGGACGAAATACGCCATGCGGAAGATGAAATTGTGGATACTGTTCCTGCTTGCCAATGCGGTCGGATTAACGGCAGCCTGGGTGGATTCTCAGCCCAAATGGGACGACACGGGAGTGATGGCGATGGGAGTATTCCTGCTGGCAGGAATTTTCGGAGCGGCGCACCCTCGGCTTGCATGGCTGTGGGCACTGGGCATCGGGTTGTGGATCCCACTCAACGAAGGGATACGCAACGGGGATTCAGGAGCGGTCATCGCACTCGCCATCGCATTCGCCGGTGCCTACTCCGGCGTGTTTTTTCGACGGGTCCTTCCGGGGAACCCGTAACGGTCTCCTCTTTGATGCAGAAGACAGAGTTGACGGGAAGATCCGTGGCGCTTCTTTCCCGGATTCAGGGGCGTAGTGCAACGACCAAGGATCGGGAAGGTGAACCTTACGCGCGAAACGATGGTTGATTGGGTAGACCGCATTTCACTTTCAACGGGATTATCGCCTTGTCTGAAACCGACCGTATCATTCTCGTCACCGGGGCTACCGGATATATCGGCGGACGTCTCGTCGCGCGTCTGCTTGAACTTGGATACCATGTCCGCTGCCTTGTACGCGATCCGGCGCGCCTGGAGGGTCGCCCATGGCTCGATGCTGTCGAGGTGGCTGCAGGGGACGTGCTCGACGAAGCAAGTCTGGCACCGGCGATGAACGGGGTCGACACCGCGTACTATCTAATACACAGCCTGGCCGGGGGTGCCGATTTCCACGAACGGGATATGACCGCTGCACGGAATTTCAGCATTGCCGCGCACGGAGCAGGTGTGCGGCGGATCATCTTTCTCGGAGGACTTGCGGAAGAATCTCCGGAACTCTCCGAGCATCTGCGTTCTCGACAGGAATCAGGCGATGCATTGCGCAGCGGCGGCGTCCCGGTCACGGAATTCCGTGCGGGTGTGATCGTCGGTTCGGGCAGCCTTTCCTTCGAAATGATCCGCTATCTATCAGAGCGTCTTCCAGTGATGATCTGTCCCCGCTGGGTGTATACACGCACGCAGCCGATCGGCATTCGTGAAGTGCTCGCGTATCTCTCCGCCGCGCTGGAAGTACCGGAAAGCACAGGCCGCATCATCGAAATCGGCGGCGCCGACGTCGTCACGTACGGCGATATGATGAAAATATATGCGGAGGTTCGGGGGCTCCGCCGATGGCTGCTGCAGGTGCCGGTGCTCACACCTCGCCTTTCTTCATACTGGGTGAACATCGTGACTCCCATCCCGGCCGTCATCGCGCGTCCGTTGATCGAAGGACTCCGCAATGAAAATGTCGTGCATGAGCACAGCGCGAAGCAGATCTTTCCGTCGATCGATCCGGTCGGGTATCGTACGTCGGTGGAACGCGCCCTCGCACGCCTGCAGGCAGACAACGTGGAGACGATATGGAGTGATGCGCTCAGCAGCAGCCAGGGTGATGTGCCCCCGGTGACGCTCACCGTCCACGAAGGAATGATCCTCGAACGACGTCAGCGCGTTGTCGCCGCGCCCCCGGGAAATATTTTTCGCGTTTTCACCGGACTGGGGGGCGAACGCGGCTGGCTGACGCTGAATTGGGCCTGGAACATCCGCGGCTTTTTCGACAAAATGATCGGTGGTGTGGGACTGCGTCGGGGACGCCGGCATCCCGACGATCTCCGTGTGGGTGATGCGCTCGATTTCTGGCGCGTCGAAGCGGTGGAACCCGATCACCTGCTTCGTCTGCGTGCCGAGATGATCGTGCCAGGGAAAGCCTGGCTGCAGTTTCAGGTGACGCCGCGGGAAGACGGCACGACGCTGCTTTCGCAAACCGCATTCTTCGCGCCCAAAGGCCTGGCGGGATGGTCGTACTGGTATGCGCTCTACCCACTCCACGCCTTCATTTTCAGCGGACTCATCAACCGCATCGCCAAACGGGCTGCTGCGTGATGTCGAGAGAGTGCGTTTCGACACCACTGACAATACCTTTGTTCGTTGTCTGAAGCTTGACATCCCCCCGGTTTTCAATATCTTCCGGATGGGATATCCGAGGGTTGAGCTTTCGCAATGATCGGAGCAGAAGGAACATGAACAACATCCGTACGAAGAAATCACGTGTCTGTCAAATATGCGGAAGCACTGACCGGAACATGCTGCACCCGGGCGTGCTTGTACGCACGGCAGTCGCGGACCTCATTACAAAAGAAGTGGGAAGCTGGTCCGAGGAAGGGTGGATCTGTGCGAAGGATCTCCAGCATTTTCGCGACGAATACGTGCGGTCGCTACTGGAGTCGGAAAAGGGCGAATTAACGCAGTTGGAGGAAGGAGTGCTCGAAAGCCTCCGCCAGCAGGAGATTCTTTCCCAGAATCCGGAGGAGGAGTTTGCGTCCACAACGACGGCGGCACAGCGTCTGGCTGATCGCATCGCGACCGTAGGTGGGAGCTGGACGTTCATCCTCTGGTTCGGTAGTGTGCTCTTCGTCTGGATCGCCATCAATACGATTGTCCTGGCGACGCGGCCATTCGATCCCTATCCATTCATTCTCCTGAACCTGATCCTTTCGTGCCTGGCGGCGGTGCAGGCCCCGGTCATAATGATGAGTCAGAATCGCCAGGAATCCCGCGACCGGCTTCGTGCTGTGCGGGATTACCAGGTGAATCTCAAGGCCGAACTCGAAATTCGGCACCTGCACCAGAAACTCGATCATTTGCTCTCACATCAATGGGAGCGCCTGATCGAAATTCAGGAAATCCAGATCGAGCTGATGAACGAAATTCGCGAGCGCAAGTAGTCGTTCCCATTTCTCACCAGCGCAACGTCTCCCATTCGTGCCACATCTCCCATCCGGGGAGATCATCCGGCACGCGTAACAACAAAGCGACTTTCATGCCGCCGCGATTCAGGATGCGCGTTCGTTACATTCGCTTCCGGCGCACCTCATACAGCGCAAGCGCGGCGGCGACGGAGGCGTTGAGCGAATCGACTTTCCCCCACATGGGGATGCGCAACAGAATGTCGCAGCTCTTGCGAATCAGTGGACGCAGACCCTTGCCCTCGCTTCCCACCACAATACAGAGCGGCCGGTAGCCATCGAAGCCCAGTAGGTCGGTGTCGCCATCGGCATCGAGCCCGGCCACCCAGATGTCGGCCTCCTTGATCTGCAGCAACGCCTGATGCAGGTTGCCGACTCGTGCGATGGGCAGATGCGCCGTCGCCCCCGCAGAGGTTTTGACCACCACATCCGTGATGGGCGAGGAATCGCGCTGTGGCAGGATAACGCCGTGCACTCCCGCGCACTCTGCGCTTCGGAGAATGGCTCCGAGATTCCGTGGATCGGTGACATTGTCCACGGCAAGTAAGAAAGGCGGATCCTGCTCGTGGCGTATCGCGAGCAATTCTTCCAGCGACAGCGGAGTTATTTCCTCGATCAGCGCGACGATGCCCTGTGCCTCGCGCGGGGCGCCGAGGCGGTCAAATTTCTGTTTGTCGAGTTGCGTCACCGGCACGCCGTGTTCGCGCGCATAGCGCTTGATCTCCTCGACGACATGCCCCTGTGTGCCGAAGCGGATGAAGACCTTCGCCACGGTGGTACCGGACTTGAAGGCCTCGATGATGGGATTTCTTCCGTGAATGTACATGATGCCTCGCAGGGATGGTTACGAAATCGTCGACAGGCCCAGCTGTTCGCGGATGCGCGGTCCGAGCACTTCGCGGATGCCCTTGTGCGCGGCCTTGCGCAGCTGTGGATCGTCTTCGATAATGGCGAAAGCGCGGTCGCGCGCGCGTTGAAGAATGTGCCCATGCTCAAGCAGGTTTGCGATGCGAAAGGCGGGGAAGCCGCTTTGCTGCGTGCCCCACAGGTCGCCAGGACCACGGATTTCCATGTCCACTTCCGCGATGCGGAACCCGTCGGTCGAATCGCGCATGGTGTCGAGCCGCCGCCGCAGGTCGCTGATTTCCTTCTGCTCCTCGGTGGTGCGTGCCTTGCCCGCGAAATACATGCGCTTCGACGTCACAAGGATGCAGTACGCCTGTTTGTCGCTGCGTCCGACGCGTCCCCGAAGCTGATGCAGCTGCGCAAGACCGAATCGCTCGGCATGCTCGATCACCATCACGGTCGCATCGGGAACGTCGACGCCGACTTCAATAACGGTGGTCGACACGAGAATATCAATCTGGCGCTTCTTGTACGCGGTCATGACCCCGTCCTTCTCCTCCGGTTTCATGCGCCCGTGCAGCAATCCGAGCCGGAGGTCGGGAAAGACCGTCGTCCGCAGGGTCTCGTATTCCTCGGTCGCCGCTTTCAGATCCAGTTTCTCGGATTCGCTGACGAGCGGAAAAACGATGTATGCCTGGTTGCCCGCGGCAACTTCCTCGCGCACGAACGTATGGACGCTTTCAAGATCTTCGTCGAAGCGGATGGCGGTTTTCACACGCTTGCGGTTCGCCGGGAGTTCGTCGATCACCGACACGTCGAGATCGCCGTACAGCGTCATCGACAGCGTGCGGGGAATGGGTGTGGCGGTCATCACCAGCACGTCGGGCGAGGAAGCTTTCCCTCGCAGGTCCGCGCGCTGCATGACACCGAAGCGATGCTGCTCGTCGATGACCACGAGTCCGAGGCGCTGAAACTGCACGGCGTCCTGAATAAGCGCGTGCGTGCCGACGACGATATGCGCGTCGCCATTGGCGATCGCCGCACCGAGCTGCTGTTTCTGCCCGGCGGATTGCTGTCCGGTGAGCAGTTCGACGCGTATGCTCAGATCGTCGACAAGATGCGTGATCGTTCGGAAATGCTGCTCGGCGAGAATTTCCGTCGGGACCATCAAGGCGCACTGATGTCCGTTATCCACTGCCAGCAGCATGGCCAGCAGTGCCACCACCGTTTTTCCCGAACCCACGTCGCCCTGCAGCAAGCGGTTCATGGGATGCGGCAGCCGCATATCACCGACGATTTCGCGCAGCACGCGCTTCTGCGCGGAGGTGAGTTCGAAGGGGAGTCGATGAACGAGATCGCGTGCGGTGGGACTCTCCGCCTCGAAGGCGATGCCGGGCGCGGCGCCCGATTGCATGCGCTTTCGTAACGCGAGCTGAAGCGACAGCACGAAGAACTCATCAAAGATCAGGCGCTCCCGGGCGGCATTGAGTCGGTCCGTATCCGGCGGACGATGAATCACTTCGATCGCTTCCTGCAGGGGAAGCAGCTTTTCGCTTTTCATCAATGCGGGAGAATACCAGTCACGGAGTCCCGCGAGATGCCGCTGCAGCACGGCATGGATCAGTTTGCGGAAGCCGCCGTGGCGGTTGAGTCCGACTTTTTCCAGCTCGGCATTGGAGGGATAGACCGGCACGATGCCGCCGGTATTAATGAAGGCCAGGGTTTCACCGTCCTGCAAACGGTCGATATCCGGGTGTACCATGCTGGCCTTGCGTCCGTACAGCTGGACTTCACCCGAGACGGCGATATCCTCACCCTCGCTGAACGCATTCTGCCAGTAGTGCAGTCCCTGGAAGAACACCAGGTCCATCGACCAGCGCTGATCCCGAAGCGTGACAAGGAGGCGCTTTCGACGGGCGTGCACCGTCGCGATGTTGCCGACGCGTCCGACCACCGTCACCACCGTGCCCGCATGCCGGGAGAGCTCTTCTATCGGTACGATGGTGCTGCGGTCGAGATAGCGGCGCGGGAAGTAATAGAGAAGATCCCACGCCGTGTGTATTCCCGCGCCCTCGAGTACGCGCGCGCGGCCGGGACCCACACCGGGGAGCTGGGCTACGGGAGTCTTTTCAGGCAGTATGAGTGCGTCGGTCGGCAATGCGTTCGGTTTCCCTGTGGAAAACCCATAAGCTACGTCGTGATGGGTTGAAAGGCAACGGCAGCAGCACAGGAACGATGAGTCAGGTGCACCGCGGCCCTTGTTCCCATTCGGACGAAAAGCGTATATTTTCTGAATATTCGTCGTTGAAACAGGACAGATGAGACTCCATGGAGAAATCGAAGACGCAAGGGAAGGGAGCGGCAAAATCGACGGTCGTCGAGGCGTTTCATTTCACACCTTCACGGCGGGCGGTGTTGGCAGGGCTGTTCCCCATACTTGCGGTCATCGCAGGTCTTCTATACGCCGTACCGATGCCCGGTACGGTGGGAGAGACGGGCTTTCCCTTCGATGATGCGTACACGGCGCTGACCTTCGCACGGAATCTGCTCGAGCATGGCGCGTACTCCTTCCACGCGGGCGTGCCGGCGACATCGGGCGTGACCGCGCCGCTGCAGGTGTTCCTGCTCGCCGCGATCGGTATTTTCGCCCAGGGGGTGCGGGCCAGTTTCGCGATCGGTATCGTGAGCTTCGCCGTGGTGACCGGACTCACATTTCTTCTCGGTCTTCGCCTTTTTCGCGACCGCGAATGGATCGCCGCAGTCGCTGCGCTGCTCGTCGCCCTTTCCCCGCATATGGCCAGCGCCGCCGTGTCAGGACTCCCCACGCTGCCGTTTACCGCACTTGTACTCGCCTCCGCGTATTTCTATTTCGCCCGGCGATCGATGCTGTTTTTCCTTTTCGCAGGCCTCGCGCTGTGGACCCATCCCGCCGCGCTGGTGTTTTTTCTCGCTGCCATCGTGCACCTGCTTTACAGCCATCTCGCGGTGAAGCAGGAAAACAAACCGTCGTTTGAAGGAGAGCGCCCGGTCACAGGGCGTGCGACCGCGATCGGCGGCATCCTGTATCTGCTGCTCGTTGCCGGCTATGGGATATTCAATTACGTCCTCTCGGGTTCGTTTTTCGTCAATCCCGTCGGGGCGAAGCTGACCTATTACGCAAATGCCACGACGGCGTTTGCCAGGGAAGTCTGGGGGTTCTATTCACACTCGTGGGAAGCCGCGCTCGTGCTGTTCGCGATTTTCGCCCTGATGATGATCACTGTTGATATCGTGCGCCGCCGTCACGTACCGCTGTTGATGAGCGCCGCGTTCGTCGTCGGCATGATCGCGGCGTACGGCCTGATATTCCCGATCATTCTCGACAATCACGTGCTCCTGCCGACGCTCCCGTTTTTCACCCTGCTGGGCGTGTGGGGACTCTGGCGCGCGTTCGCGCTCATGGCCGAGGCGTTGCCCCTGCCGTTCATACGTACCCTGTCGCGGACGGTCGTCACGATCATCGCGGGTGCCGCGGTGGTGATCGCCCTCAGCGACTGGATGGCGTACCGCGACGCACACTTTCGTTCCGTTCGGCTCGTGCTCGATCGTCAGGTCGCTGCGGGAAGATGGATCGCGGAGAATACGTTTGAGGATGCGCGCATCGCGACGCATCTGCCGGGTGCGGTGAGCTACTACGGCCGACGTCCTGTTTTCGACATTACCGGAAAGCTCACACCGTCCGTGATCGATCATATGGGCAACCTTGAGGAACTGGTGGCGGAATTTCGTTCGAACCGGGTGACGCACATCGCTGCCCGTCGAGATGAGTTCGAGGTAGTGAATGCAAACCCGCTCTTCACATCCGATCCGTCGCAGCCCGGAGTAATGGAAGTCTTTCTCTATACGTCCGGACAGACACACCTGATGTCGCAGGCCGCCAGCGCGCTCAACGTCGAGGCGGCGCGTCTCATGGGACAGAAGCGATGGCGCGACGCCGAGGCAGTGCTGCAGCGCTCGTTCAAGGAAGATCCCTATTCCTGCCGCACCAGCACGCTCTATGGGCTGACGATTCTTCAGCTTGGCGATACCGCCAACGCCCGCGTCTATCTCGAGCAGGCGGTCTCTTTGCACGATCAGTATGCCCCGGCGATGGTACCGCTGGCCGATATTCTCGTGAAGCAGCATCGCGTGGACGATGGAATCCGCCTCCTCGAACGCGCGCTGGAGATCAATCCCGAGTCCTTCCAGGCACGTTCGTCCCTCCGTTCCGCCATGCAGATCAAACGCACCGATTCTCTCGAGGCGAAGGGCGTGCATAGCTACACATTCACGCGGTAAGGGACATGCCACGCGCTGCCGCACGCTTTCCACTCCTTCTGTTCTCCGCGCTATTGCTCGCAGCGGTGGCCGTGCCGCGGCATTCCGCCATCGCGCAGAACGCGAGAAGGGAAGTGCGGGGTGTGTGGCTGACGACGTTGCTCGGGCTTGATTGGCCCGCCGCGTCTTTACGCGGCAACGTGGATGCGCAAAAGCAGGCACTGCGGGAAATCCTCGACGATCTCCAGCAGCGTCACTACAACACCGTCTTCTTCCAGGTGCGCTCGCGCGGGAATGCCATGTATCGCTCCGCCTACGAGCCATGGGCGTCGGAACTCACCGGCACGCTGGGACGCGACCCGGGCTGGGACCCGCTGGCCTTCGCCATCGAGGAATGTCACGCGCGCGGGCTGCAGCTTCACGCCTGGTTCAACGTCTGCCGTGTGTGGAGCAAAGGCGAACCGCCTGCGTCCACCCCCGCGCATATCGCGCGTCTGCATCCGGAGTGGGTGCAGCGCTTCGGCGACGACCTGTGGATCGACGCAGGGATTCCCGCCGCGCGCGCATACACCGTGCAGGTCGCGGAGGACATGGTCCGGAATTATGCCGTGGACGGATTGCATTTCGACTACGTGCGCTATCCCGACCGCGGCTTCAAGGACGACGACACCTACCATCGCCATGGCAGCGGCAAGCCGATCGATGACTGGCGGCGCGACAACATCAGCGCCTTCGTACGCGATGCGTATCAGCGCTGTACTGCCGTGCGTCCCGCCCTGCAGGTCGGCTCCGCGCCCATCGGCATTTACCAGAATCTCCCCACCGCAAAAGGGTGGGAGGGACGCAACGCCATCTACCAGGACTCCCGTCGCTGGCTTCGCGAAGGCTACCACGATTACGTCGTTCCGCAGATATACTGGGGCTTGAAGCGTCGCGGCAGCAACATCGATTTCGAGGCGCTGGTGGATGACTGGAAAGCAAACGCGTCCGGTCGCCAAGTCTATGCCGGGGTCGCGGCATACAAGGACAACGTGCAGCCCTGGCTCGCCGATCATGTCGACGCGACACGCGACCATGGGGCCGACGGGGTTGTGTTCTTCCGGTATGAGCATGTGAAAGGAAATGCGATGGCCGGACGATTCGACCGATTGTCGATTCCGCCCGCAATGACATGGCGCGATCCGCTGCGTCCGAATCCGCCGATGCATCTTCGCGATGAAAACGGTTCACTGGCGTGGGATGCTCCGGTGACCGCATCAGACGGAGATGCGGCGTCATGGTATGCGGTCTACCGTCGTAGCGCCACGGAGGCGGAAGACCAACTGGCGGCATTGCTGCCGGCATCGCGTCTCCAATGGCCCTTGCCGTCTGGCTCGACTGCTGATAACTTCGCCGTGACCGCCCTCGACGCTTTCTGGAACGAAAGTGCGACAGCGGGTGCAGGCGTCACCCTTGCGCAGGTCGAGGAAACACTTCCCGCTCCCTCCATGCCGGTGTTCGAGCCACGCATCTCCACACCGCAGTCCGCCGGCGCAGGAATCATTCTCCTCGGCTATGAACTCGGTCAGCCTGCATTCGTGCGGCTGCGTCTCATGGATGGCAACGGAGCCGAGGCGCTCGTCCTCGTCGACGGCTGGCAGGGTGCCGGAACGCATATGATCGGCATCGAGCGCGACCGCCTTCCCGACGACGTCCGACGATACATCTTCGAAGCCGGAGACCTTCGCAGCATCATGGAGTTTACGCCAGAGAACTGATCTGCTGCCACACCGCTCCTGATTTCGACTCCAAACCCTATCTCCCGGAATTCTTGTATTTTACACCGTGATTCAGCGATCCCATACGGAAAAACGCCTGTTGGAGCAGTTGAGCGATCTGCGACCCGCCGACAGCGTGCTCGCCCGCTGCGAGGATGCAGAGCGTTGCACGCGACTGTACCGCGGCATTCTCGTTCGCGCGGCGTTGACCATCGAGCGTGGCGCGGTGATCATGGAAGCGCTGCTCGGTGACGCGCTTCAACGTGTTCCTTCTCCCGAGCGCGCACTGGTGCATCTCGATCGCTTTCTCGAAGCGGCGATGAGTCCCTCCGGCATCATCGAACATTTCCTTCGGGCTCCTCGTCTTCTTTCCGATTATCTACTCCTGATATCTTCTTCTCTCTGGCTCGCCGATACGATGGTGCGTGATGCCGGACTCTTCCGTTGGCTGCTCGCCTCGGACGTACTCGAGCAGGCGCCGTCCCGTGCCGCCCTGTCCGAGGGAGCGCGCAACGCGCTGCGCCGCTTCGATCGTCCGGAGCTGAGGCATAACGCGCTGCGGCGTTTTCAGCGGCGCGAGTTGCTGCGCATCGCGGCCGCTGATATCATGGGGCGCAAACCGTTCGCCACGGTAGTAGCAGAACTGAGTGCTCTTGCGGATTCTGTCGTGAACTGCACGCTGGAAGAGGCCATGACGGCAGTGGCGCGACGGCGCGAGGGCTCGCCCGTTCCGCGCATTGCCATTCTGGCGCTCGGCAAACTTGGGGGCGGTGAGCTGAACTACAGTTCGGATATCGATCTGATGATTGTGTACGAAGGGGAGCACGACGTCGTGATCGCCGTGGTGAAGGAAATGCTCCGCCTGTTGACCGAAAGCAGCAGCGAAGGCATGCTGTACCGCACCGATCTGCGGCTGCGGCCCGACGGTTCCGCTGGTGCGTTGGCGCTTTCCCTGGATGCGACCGTTGCCTATTACGAGCGTCGGGGCGCCCTATGGGAGAGACAGATGCTACTGCGCGCCCGCGTCTGCGCGGGCGATGCGGAGCTGGGTACGGAATTGCTTCATCGCATCGAACCGTTTGTGTATCCACGCACCATCCTCCGACCGCCCTCACAGATGCGCGCAGACGTGCAGGCGAGGCTTGCGGAGCGGTGGAAAGCGGACGCGGACGTGAAACATATGCGCGGCGGGATCCGACACATCGAATTCAGCCTCCAGACGCTGCAGCTTCTGCACGGACAACGCGCATCGCTTCGTACACCATCGACCATGGAGTCCATTGCCGCATTCGCAGCGGAGCAACTGCTCAGGCCGGAAGAGGAGGCGTTGCTGCGCAGTGCATACATATTCCTCCGGCGAGTAGAGCACGCGCTGCAGCTTGAAGCGTTCGAACAGACACATTCCCTCCCGGAGAAGGCTTCCGACATGTTGCGCGTCGCCTGGATGCTCGGGTTCGATTCCGTTGACGCCTTCCAGCGCCGCCTGCGGCAGACGCGCACGGACGTCGACCGAATCTGCGGCGAGATTCTCGGCACATCCGGGGAGCAGAAAGACGAAGATGCGGTCGAGCTTCCTTCCGTTCTCGCCGAGGACCCGCACACGCGCGCTCTCATCCACGACATCCTGTTCGGGCGCAGCAGTGCGCCACACAGCACGGCCGAGCGGCACCGGCTTCGCGAACTCCTGCCCGAGCTCCTGTCCGATATCGCCGCCACGCCGCTCCCGGTACAGGCACTCCGGGGTGTCGAGTATTTTACCCATGCCGCCGGCGGCGCGGGAGGAGTGACGTACCTCGAGCATCGACGCGCCCGTCAGCTTCTGCTGCGTCTCGCCGCTCTCGCACCGGTGGCACTGCGACAGCTCGAGCGTGACCCGTTTGCCCTCGAGCTTGTGTTCAGCGGCTGGGAGGCCGCAGGTCTGGATGCCCCGCGCCTGCAGCGTGTCGTGTCGATTTCCGCACTCGCCTCGCTTCTCCTCGATGACTGCGGAATGGACGCATGCGGCCGCGCACTCACGAGCGTGGCGGATATGCTGCTGAAGCGCTCGCTGGATCGGCTGCATGACGGCAGCTTCCCGTTTGCCGTGCTCTCACTGGGCAAGTATGGAAGCGAAGAATTGATTCCGGGGAGCGATCTCGATGTGATTCTGCTCTACGAGGCGTACGACGAGGGAGATCATGAACGTGCCCAGCGACTTGCGCGGGAGCTTATCCGTGAAATGCAGGGCGGTGTCGTGCCGGCACTGTATGAGGTCGATGCACGGCTGCGTCCTGAAGGACGTAACGCGCCGCTTGCCGTTACGCGCGATTCCTGGCAACGCTATCTGCATGAACGCGCTTCGCTGTGGGAACGGCAGTCACTGCTGCGCGCCCGCATCGCCGCTGGAGATGAAATTCTGGCCGGGGAGATATTGTCCGTCATTGAACAGCTGCGCACCGGTACCCGGCTTCAGCCCACTGACATTGCTGCCATACGAACAATGCGGGGAAGGATGGAGCCGGAGAATCGTTTTCGCCAGCAGGATTTCATCGATATCAAGAAATCCGTCGGGGGACTGATCGATGCGGAATTCGCGGCCCAGGTGCTGCAGCTTGCGTTCTCCCAACTTCGTACCGGAGGAACGGTCGATGTTCTCGATGAAGCCGCGCATCTTCTGCCCTCGATCGCGGATATCGCCGGTCGACTTCGCGCGCATTACCAGTTTCTCAGGCGCATCCAGTTGTTCCTCCGTCTGCTGATCGACACTCCTTCGAACTATTTCCCGCAGGAGGAAGAGGCGCGCAATCGACTCGCGGCGGCGATGGACATCGACGGTGGCACGGAGCTGCTCGATATTGTGCGGCGGAGCATGGCGGCAGCGCGCCGGGATTTCGAATTCGTGCTTGAGTCCGTATCTTCCTTCGTAACTGCAACGGGTCATGGATCATGAGTATGGTTGAAGAACAGCGCAGACGGTTTCGCGTTCGCATCGAATACGATGGCACCGATTTCGTCGGGTGGCAGCTGCAGCCGAACGGTCGTTCGGTACAGGGAGAAATGGAGCTGGCATTGCAGCGGCTGTTTCAGCAGTCCGTCCGCGTTCATGGGGCGGGCCGCACCGATGCGGGCGTGCATGCGACGGGACAGGTGGCGCATTTCGACCTCCACAGCCGGCTCGATGCCGGGACGGTCACACGGGCCCTCAACGCGGAACTTCCTCTCGATATCACCATCCGCGAGACCGTGGAAGTTGATCCGGAGTTTCATGCCCGTTTTACCGCTTCCTCCCGTTCCTACGAATACACGATTGTTCAGGAACGAATCTCACTCGACCGCCGCCAGCAATGGATACTCTATGCCTCGCTCGATCATGATGCCATACGGCAGGTGGTCGACGCCCTGCGCGGGACACATGACTTCACGACTTTCTCCAAACATGTCGCCAGCATGCCGCATCACTACTGCCACGTGTTCGATGCGTCGTGGGAGAGTGACGAACTCGTGAGCCGCTTTCGCATCCGGGCGAACCGCTTCCTGCAGGGCATGGTGCGGTGTCTGGTCGGCGGCATCGTGCATGTCGGCCGCCAGCGCATCACGCCGAAAGAATTCATCTCGATGCTTGCCGCACGTGATCGGGGCCGCGCACCCATGCTTGCACCCGCGCACGGACTGGTACTGACCGAGGTGGGGTACAGCGAAGACGAGCGTGCGCAGGTGAATGAAATCATGAATGAACTGCGCATGGCAAGGGAAATGGAAGAGTAGTGAGAAAAGACGAGTGACGAATCACCGGCAGGGGGCGTTGGTCGGAGGGGGTGTCTATTTCGACCAGCGGAGTCTGGACACGCGATGTCCGTCCGATTCGAAGATCACCGCTCCGTCGATATCCGTGCGATAAATCCGTGCACCCACCAGCCGCAGGCGGTTGAGTACTTCCTGCCGCGGGTGGTTGAACTGATTATTGCGTCCCACACAGATCACGGCATGCTTCGGCTTCACCTTCACGGCGAAGCCCGGGCTTGTGCTGGTCGTGCTGCCGTGATGTCCCACCTTGAGCACATCGGCACGAAGGAAGGTGTCGTAGCGCGCGATCATACGCCGCTCGGCTGCGACGTCGGCATCGCCGGTGAAAAGAAAGCGAGTCTTTCCGTACACCAGCATAATCACGACGGAATTTTCGTTTGACGGGACGCAATCCCCATCCGCGGGAGGTGAAAGCACATACAATCGCGCCTGTCCGCCCGGGGTGAAGCGTTCGCCCGCCCGCACGTCTCGTACTCCACGTGTCCGCGTCCTCATCAATGCGAGCAGTGTTCCGGCCTCGCCCTCCGTTGGCCAGCTGCAGCTGATATACACACTGTCGACCCGAATGCCCTCGAGCACCGCCGCCGCGCCGCCGCGATGGTCGTCGTCTGGATGCGTGATAACCATCGCGGCCAGTCGGCCGATGCCGTTGGCGCGCAGATACGGGATGATGGTCTGTGTGCCGCTGTTGCCATGCGCGCCGCCGGGGCCCGTATCGATCAGCCAGGGATCGCTCCCGGGAATCTCGATTAGCGTCGCGTCGCCCTGACCGACATCCAGGAACGTCACTCGCAGACGCGGAAGCGCGGAGGGTGTCAGCGCCGAGCCGGTGACGATGGCGGTGAGTATGAAAAGGGTGAGGAGAACGAGTTTCTGACGCATGCGACCCGGGGTTGCGGAAAGATAGGCGATAGCGGAAACATACAGAATCATCGCCGCGGATGGAAGCGCGGGAAGGTCGATGACGGCACCGGGAACCGCCGCCAGGTGGTTGGAAACGATGATGATCAGATCCAATGCCGCCGCCGCCGTCGCGGCAAACAGCTTCGCCGCCGTGACCCAGAGTGGGAAGATGAGCACGGAGAGAATGCCGCAGCAGACGACGACGAATACGAGCGGAACGGCGATGACATTCGTCAGCAATCCCGATGCACTGAGCTGTCCGAAATTCATTGCCAGCATGGGCAGCGTCAGCGACTGCGCGGAGATGGTCAGTGCGACCAGTGCGAGCACTGCGCCGGCTGCCTTGCCGCGCAGACGACGCGGGAGCAGTGCGGTGAGAGAACACTGGATGCGGTCATGGAAGAGCAGGATGCCGAGCACCGCGCCGAATGAAAGCTGGAAGCTCAGACCGAGTATTGCCAGAGGATCAATCACCGTGATGATGACACCTGCGACGGCCAGCGCGTTGATGCTGCTGCCGGCGCGCTGCAGCAGGACACCCCCGAGAAAGAGCGTCGCCATGAGTGTCGCCCGCGTCACCGGAGGAGCGAAGCCGGTCACCGCGGCAAAGGTCCAGAGAAAGGAAAGCGCGGCTGCGGCGCGCAGCGGGAAACGCAGACGTTCGAGCGGAACAAACGCCATCATCAGCACAATGCCCGCATGCAGTCCCGATACCGCGAGGATGTGCATGATACCTGAACGGCGAAAGTCGTCGAACGTATCCTCGTCAATGCCGCTGCGGTCGCCGAGCAGAAGACCGCTCATAACCGCGGCATGCCGTGGTCGGTACAGGCACGTGATACCATCGCGCAGCGCAACGAGCAAGGCGGCGATGCGAAGCCTCCACCAGGATGCGTGTCCTGCGTCATGTCGATGTACATCGCCACCCTTCGAAACCGAGGCCTGCAGCAGCGCTCCTTCCTGCAGCACCCAGCTGCGCGCGTCGAAGGCATGGGGATTACGAGGGGGACGCGGTGTTCGCAATCTGCAGCGCGCCTGGATGATGTCGCCGATGCGAAGAGGCACGAGCGTGTCGCGATCATCGTAGCGGCTCAGATTGTACGAGAGCAGCACGCGTCCGGCTACCCGCACGGTATCGGTGCCCACAATCACCTGCGAGGCCTCGACCGTGCAGCGCTGTCGATCATCCGCGACCCGCGGATTCGAGACGACCGTCCCGCGAAGCTGTACCTTCTCCTTCAAGTCCGCGTAGGGCAGAAGATCGAGCGGAAAGCTCGCGAGCGCATGCGCGCAGAGCAGCATGCCGCACAGAAGGAGGAGCAGCGTCAGGGTGACGTCGCGGGGCAGCTGCAGCAGCGGCTGCCGCCGTTCGGCCAGCAGCAGAATGATGGAGAGCGCCAGCACTGTGACAGCGGCGACTCTCAAGACATGCTCTCCGCAGGGCGCATGCCATTGCAGGAGGATGCCAGCGGCGAGGAAAAGGAATATGCGCATCGCCGGAAGGAGCGCGACGCTGCGCCACGGATGACGCATGATGATTCTCCCTGATCGATCGTGTCAGCAGGCGGCGCGTTTCCCTGTGCCGCCCGGTGTCCTATCCTAAAAAACTACGAATGGAGGGAACAAGATGCGAGAGAGAAACGAGTCCGTCCTTCGGAAATCCCTTCCAGTCGCCAAACAGGATGGCGGGCACCGGGTGGCGGGTATGCGTCTTGATGCCGATTTCCTCCATGTTGCCGTGGTCGCTGGTCACGATGACCAGCGTGCGCGTGCGGTCCACATGATCGTAGATGCCCCGAAGCAGTTCGTCGACTTCACCCAGCACGTGGTTCGCTTTCGCGCTGTTCATTTCATGTCCGGCCTTGTCGGTGCTGAAATACTCGAACAGCGTGAACGTCTGTGCATCGGCCACGCGTGCGAGCGTGGCGCCTGCCTCGTAGGGAGTGATTACCGGGGCATCGGGATGTCCGATCGCCTTCCAGCGCTCGGCGGTGATGTCGGTGGAAACGGCGGTACCGTTTTTCAAGTCGTCGATATCACGGAAGCGCACGCCCGCGGTCAGGGCGGCATACATGCCTGCGACGATGCGGCGGCGAGGACCTTCCAGATAATCGAAAAAGCGCTGCGGGAAGGCGTTGGCCAGCGCGACGGGATGGCTGTGACCGGTGTTCTTCAGCTGTGCGAAAATACTGTGTGCCTCGACGATCGGCTTGAGCGTCGAATACAGATACGGACCAAAATGTTGATGGATGATGCGTGCGGCATTGATGCCCGTGTAGAGTGTCGCCTGTCCTGTACCGCTTTGGGGAAGTCCCCGCACGCCCAGATTCGGATCCAGCGGGACACACATCGCCTCGCTGCTTTCAATGATGCGGTTGCCCAGGGAAGGGAGTGTGCCTCCGAGGAGGGAAGTCAGAAAGCGGGGACGCGCGTTGAACAGCGGATTGCGGCGCGGGTCCTTCGCTCCGATGCCGAGGCCGTCGAGAAAGACGAGAAGAACGCGCCGGCCGGGCGAGTGCTCAGTCATCTCCGTTCCCTGCCGCGTACTCGGATTTGCTTTTCACGGTGACGGTGACCGGCCCGTCGTTCACCAGTTCGACCTGCATCATGGCGGCGAATTCCCCGGTGCCCACGCGATCGCTCCCGAGCAGCGTGCGCAGTTCTTCCACAAAACGATCGTAGAGCCGCTCGGCAAGCACGGGCTCGGCGGCATGGCCGTAGCTGGGACGATTGCCCTTGCGCGTGTCTGCGTGAAGCGTGAACTGGGAGACAACCAGGGCAGCGCCGCCCGTATCAAGCAGCGACAGGTTCATTTTGCCCTCACTGTCGCTGAACACGCGCAAACGCGCCACGCGAGAGGCGAGATACACGGCGTCGTCGTCGGTATCACCGTGCCGCACGCCGCAGAGCACGAGCAGTCCCGGACCGATCTCCCCGCAGATGCGGGGAACGGCTTCACCCACAGTGACGCGGGCGCGGCTGACACGTTGAATGAGTATGCGCATGGGGCGGAGTGTTCAGGAGAAAAGTTTGCGCTTGATTCGGTCCATTTCCTCAACGATGCGATCGAGCATTTCGTTCTGCTCTTCCCGTGCGATCGGGTAATAGTCACGCTCGGTGGCTTCGATGTAGCCGAAAGGATTGCGTTTGACGCCGAATTCAAGACAGCGGTAATTATCGAGGCGTTCGGCAAACTTAATGATTTTGCAGTCGATGCTGCTGAAGCGCAGGCGTTCGACATAGTCGCTGTCTTCCTGCTCCCGCTGCATCCCCAGCAGACGGATGTTTTTCGTCAGCACCTCCACGATGTAGGAAATGTAGGCGCTGAAATTGTACTTGAGGACCTCGGCGGTGATGATGTCGGAATCCTCGAGCACGTCGTGAAGCAATGCCGCGCTGATGACATCGGCATTGAGGTAGTGCAGTTCGTCGATGACGATGCGCGCAACGCGCGAGAGATGCCAGAAATAGGGGGTAGAATCATTGCGCCGCTGATATTCGTGCACGCTGCTGGCCATCTCGTACGCGCCGAGCACGGTGGTCAATTCGACCGGATCAAGTTTCGTCGCAATCGCGTCAATCAGATCCTGGCGCGTGAAATGCGTCTGATTGTAGAGTGGAAGCGGTGAGTCCATGCGTCTCGCGGGGAAAAAAAAAGAGGCTGCCATCAGAAATGAAGACAGCCTCGTCGTTTCACGAAAGAATCAATACTTGTTCTTGATGCGTGCGAAGATGTCTTCGATCGTCATCTTGTCGCCTTCGATCTTGACCCGGCGCCATTCATCGGGGAAGGTTTCCGCGCCGTCCCAGGTGCCCTGACCGCCGGAATTGCAGTACTTGTAGAGCAGATCACCAGCATCGAGCTCGACGATCAGTGTCCACTGGTTGTCGCCGTAATTCTTGTCGCCATTCTCGCCGTTGTCCCACATGCGAATCGTATTCGGCTCCATGTTCGACAGCTCCTTGCGGTTGCCGGCAATGAATACCGATGTGATCGCTTCGCGATCCACGAGCTTGCAGAGGAAGGTCACGGTCGTCCGTTTGCGTGGCTTGCTCCACTCGGGATTGAAATCGGCAGGATTGATGAAGGCGTCGAATTTGGTCGGCTTCGCCAATCCGGCAAGCGCGTAGGCGTCGGCCAGCTGGTTGCGGAACTGCAGTTCAAACGGCTTCGGGGGCATCGCCTGCAACGAACTGCTATTGAACTCCTGCATCCAGTGGGGACTGGTCGCGGCGTAGAAGAAGTTCATCGGCTGCTTGGTGAAGTTGTCAAGATATTCCACGGTGGTGACCGGTGCGGCGTCCTTGCCGAGATCGGCGCGCGCCTGCCGCAGGTAATCCCATGCCTTGTTCATATCGCGGCTGCCGATCCACATGTTGAACTTGCCGTTGAAGCGCGAGCCCGCGGCGAGTTCCTTGATGGAATCGAAGTCTTCGATCTTGTTGGCGGGAATGCCGCGCATGCGGTTGCCCTTCACGTATTCGCTGAGCGTCACCGAGACGATCGCGCGTGTCTTGAACAGTTTATTCAGCTTGCGGTAAATGCCGTTCATGATGCCCTTGCCGTCGATGTCGCGCTGGTAATACTGCCAGGCGTCATCGCCGTCGATAACGATGGTCACCAGCGCATGCTTCTTCGGATTATTCGGCGCCATCGCAAGCACGTTGCTGATGAAATCGTTGGCGGAGTTTTCCGCGTAGTAATTGCGATAGCTCCAGTTCAGGCGATTGGTCAGCAGGGAATTCGAGAACGCGCCGTACATCGTCTTGCCGTCGACCGTCACCGAATACGGAATCGTGCTCGGCAGATTTTTCGGCGAAGAATTTTTCAGCACCTGCTCGTCGGAGACGAACCAGTCGAAGCCATTATCCTTCAGCAGGGGAATCACCGCGGGCGAGATCGCACCGAAAGGAGCGACGTAGCCCGTGGGTTTGTAGTTGAAATATTTCTGATATGCGGTGAGGCTCATCTTCAGCTGCGCATCGGCATCCTCGGGATGCATGTAGGCTGCAGGCAGCCCGATGCCCGGATCCGCCTGCTTTGCGACGTCGGAGTTGATCAACAACGGCAGGATGGCGTCGGAATACGACGTTGCGGCGAGCTCGAGCTGTCCGATCATCGCGCGGCTGTCGAATTTCGTCTTGTCGAATGCCGGCTGAATACTGGCCATGATATACCAGGCCGAGGCGACGATGCGCTGGCAATCGTCTTCCGTGATCGCGCGCTTGAGGTAGTATTTGCCGTCGCTGCGGAAGGACACGAGGTCGCGCAGGTCGAGCGAGCGGTAGATGCGGGTACCGGTCTGAATCAGGGGCACGCGCCGCTCGTAGAATTCGCTGTCGAAATTCGAGAAAATGGCGAAGAATTTCAGAAGGCGCAGTTCATCGACGGTGTAGCTCGGATTGCCCTTCGCGTCGCGCCATTTGGTGTACAGCTCCATCAGTTCGGGGAAGCGGTACAGGCGCACTTCGCTCATGGTGAAGGCGTTCCACTCGTTCTTGTACAGCCACGCCTTGTCGTTCTCGGTCAACTGTTCGGCGGGCGTGAGGCAGGCGTCGATCCACGGATCGGTCTTGCCTTTCATTTCGCGAAGGAAACGCGCGCCGTCCATGTCGGCTGTCGACGGATTCATTGCACGGTATTTCTTGATATACGGTTCGAGGCGCTTGACATAAATCTCCTGAAGCTGCCAGAGCAGGGTCGGAGAGAGCACCACCGTCGCATGGACGTTCGGATAGCGCTGGATCACGTCGGCCATCTGGAAATAATCGCGCAGCGCATGCTGACGCACGAAGGGTGCCTCGATGCGATCGGTAGCCGCGCTGTAATAAAGGGGGACGTGGTGACGGAAAACGATATTCAGATACACGGTCCCGCCCTTTTTCTCGTACGTGTCATCAAGATTCATCCGTACGGGATATCCCTGGGTGAGCAGGCTGCCGTCATCAGAGACCGAGACAAGAGAATTCAAACGCCGGCCGTCGATGGATTCGAAGGTCAGCGGATTCTTGGGATCGATTTCGATGCTGCTGCCATCGACCGAGTACGCGTACTGGTAGGTCCCGGGAAGAAGAGAAACGGTCACCGACCAGGTACCGTCGCCTGCCTTGCTCATCGGATGCGCTTCCTTCGACCAGGCATTGAAATCGCCGACAAGCGAAACAGATGCGGCCTCGGCATTCGCGTACACGAAAGAGATGCCTTCAGCCGTCTTTGAGGGCTGAGCATGGGCGAATACGGGTACAAACAGGAGTGCAACCAGCAGGTGGAGGGAACTGCGTCTCATAATACTCCGCGAAGGCTATTGAAGAGATAGAATAAGCTCAGGGCTCTTGACTGATGTGCCATCAAGACGTCAAACTACTTTTTTATCGCTAGAAATGCAACAAAATCAAAGGGGTTGCAGGTATTGGAGCGGGTGTGAAACGAACGCACAGATTCTTTGTACAACCGGAATTCCTTTGTGGTTCCTCCGCATGCGCATTGGAAGGAGCACGCCCTCAGGTTCGTTTGCGATTTTCTCTTTTGAGTACGAGGCTCGAAATCGCCCTTCAAGGGGAAACGCGCGATTTTTCGTACTTTATCAGGATAAACCATAGAAGAAAGGTCCGGACATGGAGATTTCCCCGCAGGTTGAGATGATCCTCGAGTTTCTGCAGCAGTATGCAAACGACGGTCTGCGCGACGAGCGGCTCTTTGCCCAATTCATGCAGCATGCACAGAACAGCGGGAAGCAGGATGCGCTGGGCGCTCTCGCCTTCCATGGAAAATATTTGCGCAACCTCTATATCACGATCAGACGCCAGACACAGGAAACCGAACTCTATGACAAACTGGAGCCGGAATTTTCGCGCGCGGTCAACGATTTCCACGGCATGGTCAGCGCCTTCGTGGTTGACGCGGATGAGGACTTCCGCACCATGGTCGAGCGTCATGCGCTGGAGGTCAACGAGAGCGGGTTGAAAAATTTGCTTGCGCTTGCGGAGGATTTCACGGCACTGAAGAATCTCGAACTCGATTACATGCAGGACGAAGGCGCGGCCGGATCGGAGCAATGAACGTCGATCGTCTCCATCTTGAATCCAGGGCCGCGGAATTCCTCCGCGCACATCGCCTGCTGGCACCCGGAACGCCGGATCGGCCGGGGACGCATTTCCTTGTGGCCGCGAGCGGCGGATGCGATTCCACCGTGCTCGCGCATATCATGGCCAACCTCGCCGCTGCGTGGAACTGCAGCGTCTCACTGGCCACGGTGCATCACGGCCTGCGGCCCGAGGCGGACGCGGAACTCGCCTTTGTGCGCGATCTTGCCGCGCAGCTCGGCACGGGATTTCTATCGAGGCATGTCGATGTGCAGGGGGAAGCCCTGCGCACGGGAGCCACGGTGCAGGATACCGCCCGCCGTCTGCGCTACCAAGCGCTCGAGGAGATGTGCAACGAGGCAGGCGCTTCCGTGATCCTCACCGCGCACCATGCCGACGATCAGGCCGAGACGCTGCTCGCGCACTTCCTGCGCGGGGCGGGACCGGACGGACTGGCAGGCATTCGTCCGGTACGCGGACGCGTGGCGCGTCCGCTGCTCGCTGTCACGCAGCAGCAAATCCGCGAGTGGGCTGAAGCACGCGACATTGCCTGGATGCACGATGCTTCCAACGACAGCGACAAGTATCGACGCAACGCCCTGCGGCATCACGTGACACCTGAGATCACCTCCGTACTCGGTCCGGGGTGGGTCGGCGCGGTCGGCGACAGCGCGCGACTGTTCGAATCGCTGGCCACGTTCCTTCGCGCACACACCGCAGAACTTGTCCGACGCTGCGTCGACCACGATGGGGGTACGATTCTGGTACGGGGAAATTCCTTGAATGACAACGCCGAATTTGAGAAATTAATGGTTTGCCGTTTCACGCTGTTTGAATTGCGCGGGACGGAAGCGACACTCGAAGAGAGCTTCACCCTGCTGCGGCTTCTGGATGCGCAGCCAGGTTCCACGGCATTGCTCCGTGAAGGGATCACTGCCGTGCGGGATCAAACCGGACTCCGCCTGCTCCAGGAAGAAGCGGCACCACCGCCGGTGGCTGTGGAACCGGCCAGTGACATTCGATGGGGAGCGTGGCGGTTTACAGCCGAAGATCTCGGCGGCGATCGGCCCGCATTCTCGTCCGATCCCACTGAAGAGCTGATCGACCTCGATGCGGCGGGTGCTCGCTGGCGGTTGCGACCTTGGACTGAAGCTGACCGTTTCGAGCCCCTGGGCTTCGGGCGTGAAAAAACGGTGGGTGATTTCCTTGCTGACGGCGGATATGTTCTTGCACGACGGCGGCGCATCCCGGTTCTCACCGGAGAACACGGCATCATCTGGGTCTGTGGTGTACGGCTCGCACAGCACGCGGCCGTCCGGCCCGAGACAAGGCACGTCGGACGCCTTCGATTTCTCACTAACGACAGAGCGACACATGACATCTAATGTATCCATCCCCCCCAGCATCGAAATCAATGGCGACCGCTTTGTCCCGTACATTCTCGTTGACCGTCTGCAGGACCGCATTCGCGAGCTCGCCGCGCAAATCAGCGCGGATCTGGATGGCCATACACCGATTTTCATCTGTGTGCTCAACGGTGCATTCATGTTCTTTGCGGATCTGGTGCGCCATGTCACCATCGACCTCGAAGTGGATTTTCTCAAACTCTCCAGCTATGGCGAACGGAAAATCTCATCGGGACAGGTCGAACTCGTCAAGGATCTCAACTGCGAGGTCGAGGGGCGGCATATCGTACTGGTAGAGGATATCGTCGATACGGGCTATTCCATTGAATTCATGAAGAAGTGGATTGAAAAAAAGAACCCCGCTTCACTGAAAATTGTTACATTGTTGCATAAACCCGCGAGCACGAAAATCGCCCACAAACTCGATTATGTCGGATTCGAGATTCCGCCGCAGTTTGTGGTCGGATTCGGACTCGATTACGCGCAAAAAGCGCGCAACCTGCCGGCGATCTACATCCTCGACGGCAACGGAAGTTCCGGAAACGAATAACATACCTTCATCTTTATAGCACTCCATGCAGGAATTCAGAACCCCCAGCTGGCATATGGCCGGCAACGACAACGAGGGCGGTCCGCGTCCGTCACCGAAACGCGACAACAAGCAGGCCCCCCGACCGCCCGACGAAAACAATTGGACACGGTATTCCAAGGTGATTCTCACCTGGCTGCTCGTGCTGGTGCTCGTGTTTGCCGCGATTTCGATGTTCAATCCGAAGAGTGAAGTACCGTCCATTACCTATTCCGAGTATCAGAAACTGCTGACCGGCCAGGTCAAGACGCTTGACGACACGGAGGTGAAAATCCTCAAGGCCGTTGTGAAGAAGTCGAATTTCAACGACTACGAACTCCACGGGACATTGAATACGAGCATCCCGCTGAAGGACAAGGACGCGAAAGCAGCGAAGGAATCCGCCGAGTTCGTCGTCACACTTGGCGCGGTGGACGCAGAAATCCAGCGCGAATGGATCGAGCGCGGTATCGAAGTCAGCTTCGAGGAAAAGGATTCGCTGTGGACGCAGACGCTGATCGGCTTCCTCCCCTGGATTCTCATCATCGGCGTCTGGCTGTTCTTCATGCGCCGCATGCAGGCCGGCGCCGGCGGCGGACAGAAGGGACTCTTTTCTTTCGGGAAGAGCCGTGCGAAGATGATCAATGAAAATTCCATTCGGGTCAATTTCTCCGATGTCGCGGGCGCCGACGAGGCGAAATACGAGTTGCAGGAAGTCATCGAATTTCTGAAGGAGCCGGACAAGTTCCAGCGGCTCGGCGGAAAGATCCCGCGCGGGGTGCTGTTGCTCGGTCCGCCGGGAACCGGCAAGACGCTGCTCGCGCGTGCCGTGGCCGGTGAGGCGGGCGTGCCGTTCTTCTCCATCTCCGGTGCGGAATTCGTGGAGATGTTCGTGGGTGTCGGCGCCAGCCGCGTACGAGACCTTTTCGAAAACGCCAAGAAAAATTCCCCGTGCATCGTGTTCATCGATGAGATCGACGCGGTCGGCCGCCAGCGCGGCGCCGGACTCGGCGGCGGCCACGACGAGCGCGAACAGACACTCAATCAGCTTCTGGTTGAGATGGACGGCTTCGAGCAGGGCAACACCGTGATCATCATCGCCGCGACGAACCGTCCCGACGTCCTTGATCCGGCACTGCTTCGTCCCGGCCGCTTCGACCGCCAGATCGTCGTCGATCGTCCCGACGTGAAGGGGCGCCTCGGCATTCTCAAGGTGCATACGCGTAAAATCCCACTCGACCCTGATGTCGACATCGAAATTCTGGCCAAGGGCACGCCGGGTCTGGCCGGCGCAGATCTCGCCAATCTCGTCAACGAAGCCGCCCTTTACGCGGCGCGCCGCAATATGAAAGCCGTGACGATGCGTGATTTCGAGGAAGCCAAGGACAAGATCATGATGGGCATGGAGCGCAAGAGCCTCATCATATCCGATGCCGAGAAGCGGATGACCGCCTATCACGAAGCCGGCCACGTGCTGGTCGCGAAGATGATTCCCGAAGCCGATCCCGTGCACAAGGTCACCATCATTCCCCGCGGGCGGGCGCTTGGCGTGACGACGTATCTCCCCATCGACGAGAAACACACCTATTCCAAGCCATATCTCGAAGCGATGATCGCCTATGCGATGGGCGGACGTGCGGCGGAGCTGCTGATTTTCGGACAGCTCACCACCGGCGCCGGCAACGATATTGAACGCGCGACATCACTGGCACGGAAGATGGTTTGCGAATGGGGCATGAGCGAACTCGGCCCGCTCACCTTCGGTGCAAAGCAGGAGGAGATTTTCCTGGGCCGTGAAATTTCCCAGCATCGTGATTACAGTGAAAAGACCGCCATCGCCATCGATGAGGCGGTGCGCGTGATCGTGCTGCACGGCATGAACCGAGCCGAAGAGCTGCTGCTCGAGCACCGTGAAACGCTCGACCGGCTCAGCGACGCTCTGCTGGAGCGCGAAATTCTTGACAGCGAGGAAATCGACGCGATCCTGCGCGGCGAGGATTTGCCTCCGAAGAAGATATCCTCGAATGGTGATGACGACGTCCGCCGCGAGGGCGAGGAGCGCCTGCGCATTGACCAGGAGCGGGCAGACAAAATCCGCAAGGCCGTCGAGGAAATTAAGCGTCAGGAAGGAAAGGAAACGACATCGGGCGAGGGCGCATGAGCGAACCGCAAGCGGCTACCGCCAGCAGCCATCATGTCTCGTTTCAGTATGAGCTGATACGGAAGGGCATTCACATGATGTCGCTCTCCATTCCTGTCGCGTACTATTTCCTGTCGAAGGAACTCATGCTCGCGTTGATCATACCGCTGGCGCTGGTTTTCGTCGTGGCCGACGTTCTGCGTTCGTATCACCAGCCGACGTTCAAGCTGTACAACAAAGTGTTCGGCCGCATGCTGCGACCGCATGAGAAGACGCTGAAGAAGAAGACACTCAACGGAGCGAGCTGGGTGCTCATTTCCGCGGCGGTCTGCGTGCTGGTGTTTCCCAAGCTCATCACCATTACCGCATTTACCATTCTGATCATCTCCGATACCACCGCCGCATTGGTCGGACGGCGCTTCGGGACAAAGAAATTCAACGACAAAACGCTGGCCGGATCCTCGGCTTTCGTGATTTCCGCCGCCATCGTGATTCTGTTCACGCCAAAGGTGCAACATCTTTTTGTGGAATACCTGGTCGCCATCGTGGCGGCGGTTGTCGGGGCGCTGGCCGAAGTGTTTTCCTTCGACATCATCGACGACAATTTTGCCATTCCCATCGCCATCGGCGCCGCGCTGTGGCTGATGTATCTCGTATTTCTCCCGGAACTGAACATTTACCTTCTGGATGGCTGACATGACAATCCGCATTTCCGTCGTTCTCGCCGCGCTGCTGCTGGGCGTAACGTCCTGCGGGCTTGACACCAAACCCGAGGCCATCGGGGAAAACGACGTCATCACAATTATCGCTGACAGCAGCGACTACGAAGATCTCGCAGACGTTATCGAGAATTCTTTCGGACAGCCTTTCTTTACTCCGCAGCCGGAGACCTGGTTCACCTGGCAGCGTTATGACCTGGCGGAACTCCTCAATCACAAACGCGACCGCAATATCCTTATCGTCGCGCCTCTCGACGCCACGGGACGCATGGGTGAGTACATGCGCACCGCGCTCGATTCCTCTGTTCGGGAACTGGTGAACAAGGGCGAGGAGCATGTGTTCGTGAAAAGGGATCTGTGGTATCGCGGACAGACTGTCGTGCACCTGACCGGAAAATCGATGCAGGATTTGCGCGATTTCATGGCCGCGAACGCACAGCAGCTTGAGTACTATTTCAAACAGGCGTGGGACGAACGCGAGCTTGCACGCTTGCGCAATCTTCCGCGCGAAAACGATATCGAGGAAAAGCTGCTCGATGAGCATGGCTTTTCGTTCACTCTCATCAAGAGCTGGTTTATCGCCAAGGACAGCAGTGAGATAAACACCGTACTGCTGCGCAGGCAGGCACCCAAGGAAACGGAACGTTGGCTGATGGTGCACTGGATCGATACCACGAACACGGCGTTGTTGACCAACGAGTTCGCTTTCGAGACACGCAATCGCCTGACCGAGGGCCTCTATCGCACCTACGATGACGCTGCCTGGGTCGTCATCGATACGGCGAATTTCCTTCAGTACGACGAAGTGAATTTTCTCAATCGCTTCGCCATCCGAATGAAAGGACTCTGGCGCATGAGCGATTACAGCATGGGCGGTCCCTTCATCAGCTATCTTTTTTACGACGAAGCGCAGAAGCGCATCTATTTCATCGAGGGCTCCATTTTCGCGCCGCGCTATGAAAAGAAGAAGCTGATTCAGGATATCGATATGGTGATGAAATCCATGCGAACCGCAGCGCCAAAAGGCACGCAAGCATCGTCCTGATGCAGCTGCGGCGCGAGGAAATACGCCGCTGGGCGCCCTGGGCAGGGAAACTGCTGCTGGCCGCCGTGCTGATAGCATTTCTGATGAAGTCCCTTGAGGGCAACGCGATTGCATCGGTCCTTGCGCGTGCGAATCCGCTTTTGATTACCGCGGCGGTCCTGCTGCTTCCCATCAACCTCTTCTTTCAGTATCAAAAATGGCGGCTGCTCGTGCGCAGCCGCTTCCCTTTTGTCTCGCCGGGCGATGTGAGCTCTTCGCTGCTGTTGGGCTTCACCCTCGGCATCGTTACTCCGGCACGCATCGGGGAATTCGGCGGACGTGCCGCGGGAATTCGCAACCGGAATCCGCGGACTGCAGCTGCAACCAACGGCAGGGACGAGAAGGGGGTCCTCACCGCGACGGATCGAATGACGCTTGTTGGGCTGACCGCGGTGGACAAGCTGGCGACAATGGCCGTGACCGTGCTCGTCGGTTGTTGTGGATTGCTACTGTTCTGCTGGCGACATCCGTTCATGAATCCCGTTATCCTGACGGCGATTCTGCTCGGAATCGTGATCTCCGCAGCTGTGTTTCTTCGCTTCCGCTGGCGTGCAGCCGTCCCGCGAACGGATCCGGCCGCTGACGCAGCGAATAGTACCCGGCACGACGGGTTTCTTCGCCGCCGGATCGGCGATATTCGCAGGTTGCTGCGTGGGCTCGATGCGCCGCTCCTGCGCGCACTGCTGCTGCTTTCGCTGCTGTTCTACCTCACGTTTCTTCTGCAGTTCTTTCTTCTGCTTTCGGCATTTGGTCCGGTTGATACACTGACTGCGTTGACCGGCATCAGCACGATCATGCTTCTCAAGACCGTGATCCCGCCAGTGACCATCGGCGAACTCGGCATCCGCGAGGGCGCGAGTGTCTTTGTGCTCGGGCATGCGGGGATACTCGCCGCGGCGGCATTCAACGCATCCCTGCTTCTCTTCGCCATCAACATTTTTCTTCCCAGTATCGCCGGACTCACCGTGCTGTTTCGCGCGCCGCGCAGCGAAGTCCGACCGCCTCTGGAGGCGATGCAGTGATTGCCTACGTCTTCTTCACCCTCCTCGCCGCCTTGACTGCCGTGTACATGCTGTTTCTTTTTCGCCTGCGCGCGGGTCTGCGGCACATTGCGCAACAGCCACAGGGAGAGTTGCCCTCTGTTGACGATGCACGCCTGCCCGCGGTGACGGTGCTTGTACCGGCGAGGAACGAGGCGGAGCAGATCGATGGTCTCGTCGCATCGCTGCGCGCCCAGCGATATCCGGTGGCGAAGATGGAGGTGCTGCTTCTTGACGATCATTCCGAGGATGCAACGCATGAGCGCGCCGCCGCCGCGATCCTGGGAGACGCGCGATTTCGCCTCCTGGCCATGCCGGAAGAAGGAAAGAAAGCGGCGATTACGCAGGGTGTGCAGGCCGCGTGCGGAGACATCATCGTGACCACCGATGCCGATTGCACGCATGACGAAGACTGGCTGCGCGCTATGTCCGCACCGTTTCTTGACGGAGCGGACGTCGTGGCGGGTCCGGTGGTATACCAGGAGCGCACGACGCTGTTCGAGCGTCTGCAGGCTCTGGAATTCCTTGGTCTGATGGGAGTCGGCGCGGGATTTTTCGGTATCGGCTATCCACGGCTCTGCAACGGCGCGAACTTCGCGTATCGCCGCGCTTTGTTTGCCGCGGTCGCGGGTTTCGAGGGAAACGATGGCGTACACAGCGGTGACGACGAATTTCTTCTGCACAAAATCGTGTATCGGGAGGGCGGCAACGCACAGTTCGCGACCGCCCCCGCGTCCGTCGTGCGCACCTCGGGCGCACCCACGCTTCGCGCGTTTCTGCGTCAGCGCATCCGTTGGGCCTCGAAGGGAAGGAGCTACGACGACGGACGGTTTGTATCGTTTCTCGTGATGCTCTTCGTGTATTTCCTCTTTGCCGCCACGGCACCACTGGTGAGCATTTCATCTCCCGCGGCGATGGCCGCGGGAATGTTCTTCTTCGTGCTGAAAATAATAGCGGACGTCTCGGTCCTGTATGCTTCTGCTGCCCTGTTCCGTCAGCCGGTGCGATTGTCGGACCTGCTGGCAGGGGAAGTGCTGCATGCATATTATCTGGTGTTTGTTTCGATCATCGGGTTTTCTGGAGGCTATACATGGAAGAATCGAAGGGTCCGGAACCACAGGATCTGAGTACGGAACGGGATTCCATAGCCGAGGTGGAGAGGGACACCGTGCCTGCGTCTCCCATCGCGCCGCTTACTCGCAGTGCGGGTATCGGTGGGGAGACGAACTTCTGGTATCTGCATGGAGAATTCCGCGTCTTCTGGAAAGTAAGCGCCTACGGCACGGTAGCCTTTTTCGCGATGATCTTTGGCGGAATCGCTTTCTTCGGGATTTTTCGCGAGGCCGACTGGCGATTTGCCACACCGATCATCACGCTCTCCGCTGCGTTGGCCGCGACGCTTTTCTGCGCCTGGGCGATAGAGCGGATCCCCCTGCGAGAGACCGGGCCAATACTTGATTTCATTGGTTTGCGGCCGCATCCCCGAGCGCTGCGGCAGCTTCTCCTCGGTCTTGGCATCACTCTGCTGCTGCAGGGCATTCTTCTGGTACTGGAACTTCTTTTCGGCGGCGCGCGTATGTTGTCCGGCCATGTGACAATCGCACACACCCTGTCACTCCTCCTCTACGGGTTTGCTTCATTTATTCTGGTCGGATTCGCCGAGGAGATTCTGGTGCGCGGATATGCATTCCGGGTACTTCAGAAGCAGGGCAGCGCAGCGCTCGCATTACTGCTGACTTCCGGATTGTTCAGTCTGATGCACGCCCTGAATCCGGGCATCGGCTGGATCGGTTTCGCAAACATCTTTCTTGCGGGCATCTGGCTGGGAGTCGCGCGCATCGTGACCGGGTCGCTCTGGTTGTCGGTGGGCATGCACATCGGGTGGAATTTCTTTCTTGGTCCGGTGTTCGGCTTCCCCGTGAGCGGCATCATCGAGCGCAGTGTCTTTGTCACGACTCCGCGGGGCGCGGAGTGGATCAGCGGCGGGGCATTCGGTCCCGAAGGCGGCATCCTGGTCACGCTGCTGCTTCTCGCTGCAACAGCAGCCCTGCATCATCCACGCGTTCGCGCGTTGGTGGCCCCGCTTCCCGACGAAACAATGCTCCAGGAAACGATAGAGGTTCGAGAATGAAATACATTGCCCTGCTTCTGCTCCTCCTTGCGCCTGCCGCCATGCACGCGCAATGGATCGACGATCCCGCCATCGATGCGCTGATTAAAGACGGCATCCACGACACCTACAACATGAAGTTCGAATCCGCCGACGCTGCCTTTCAGAAAGTGGCGAAGGCCTATCCCGATCATCCGGCAGGACCGTTTTTCCTTGCCATGGTCGAGTGGTGGCGCATTCTGATCGAGATCGAAGACGAATCGCGCGACGACCGTTTTTACGACATGCTGGACGCCGTCATCGATATGTGCGACGAGCGGCTCGATAAAAACGAAAACGACGTCGCGGGTTTGTTTTTCAAGGGTGGTTCCATCGGCTTCAAGGGACGTCTTCTGGCCAACCGGAAAAGCTGGGTCAAAGCCGCGACGACCGGAAAGGAGGCGCTGCCGGTGGTGATGGATGCCGCGGAACTCGCACCCGACAATGCCGACCTGGCGTTTGGAACCGGGATATACGATTATTACGCCGCCGTGCTGCCCGATCGCTATCCCGTGCTCAAGCCGCTGATGGTATTTCTTCCGGAGGGCAACAAGAAACTGGGTTTGAAGGAACTGCGGCAGGCCGCCGAGAAAGGGAAGTACGCCAATTATGAGGCGATGTATTTCCTGATGCAGGTCTATTACAGCAACGAGAACAAGCCGTCTTCCGCGCTGACGTACGTGCGGAAGCTGCTTGGCGAATTTCCCGACAACCCGGTATTCCATCGCTATCTCGGGCGCATCTACATCAAGCTCGGCAACTGGGAACGCGCCGCGCAGGTGTTTGCCGACATCGTGCGCCGCGTCGACGCCGGCAAGCGCGGCTACAGCACACGCATGCAGCGCGAGGCGCAGTACTATCTCGGCTACAACAGCATGCTAGAGAAAAATCCATCGGAGGCTATGAAGTATCTCGTCGAATGCGACAAGCTGTCGCGCAAGGTCGACGACGAACCATCCGGCTTCATGATTATGGCCAATCTTCGCATGGGCCAGCTGCACGACATGATGGATCAGCGCAGCTACGCGCTCAAGCAATACGACAAAGTGCTGCGCATGCCCGATTTCAAGGGTTCGCACGACATGGCCAAGAAATACAAAAAAACCGCGTACGTGAGGTAAGGGAGGAGAAAGGGAGGGAGGGTGCAGAGGCCACAGAGAAGATTTTACCGCGGAGTCACGCAGAGGCGCGCGGAGGGTTTTTTAGGGAGGGGCGCCAGATTTTATCCACGGCAATGTTGACAACCGTAGTGTGTTTTTCACACTTCGTCATGCCGAGTAGTTCGCGGCAGCGACCGTATCGAGGCACGGTCCCTCGATACGCGTCATCCGCCTTCGGCGAATCGCCGTTACTCGGGACGACGCTCCATCCGACAAAATCTCTCCGCGTGCCTCCTGCGCCTCCGTAGTAAAATCTTCTCCGTGTTCTCTGCACCCTCCCTTACTCCTCCGCTTCCTCCCCCTCGGATATTTGCATCGGGAATTGCGAAGAAAACCCATATATTTGTAATCAGCGTCAGTTGCAATGACGACGCGTGCTCACGTCGGTGAATGCCTGCATTTTCGTGAGTTTCTCCCCTGAAATCGAACGTTGTTGTTTCCACGCATCACTTTTTCATAAGGAGCTGATTTATGTACGGGAAGATGAAGGAGTTTCTCAGCGAGGAACTTCAGTCTCTGAAGGATCAAAAGCTGTACAAGAACGAGCGCATCATCGAAAGCGAGCAGGGCGCGGAGATCATTGTCCGCGGCAGCAAGGTGCTCAATTTCTGCGCAAACAATTATCTCGGACTTTCGTCCCATCCCGACCTGATCAAGGCGGCACATGAAACCATCGACAAACGCGGCTTCGGCTTGTCTTCCGTGCGCTTCATCTGCGGAACACAGGACATCCACAAGCAACTCGAAGAGAAAGTATCGGAGTTCCTCGGCACCGAAGACACCATCCTTTTCTCCTCCTGCTTCGATGCAAACGGCGCCGTGTTCGAACCGCTGTTCGGCGAGCAGGATGCGATCATCACCGATTCGCTCAACCATGCCTCCATCATCGACGGCATCCGCCTGAGCAAGGCCCAGCGCTGGATTTACAATCACGGACACCTCGGCGATACCGAAGCCGAAGATCCCGGCACGGGTAAAATGGCCAAGGGACTCGAGCGCTGCCTGAAGGAAGCGAAGGACTGCCGTTTCCGCGTAATCGTCACCGATGGCGCATTCTCCATGGACGGCGAGATCGCGAAGCTCGACGTCATCTGCGACCTCGCGGAAAAATACGACGCGCTCGTGCTCCACGATGAAAGCCATTGCTCCGGCTTCCTCGGCAAGACCGGCCGCGGCACCCATGAGTACTGCGGCGTTATGGGACGCACCGACATCATCACCACAACCTTCGGCAAGGCCCTCGGTGGCGCGTCCGGCGGCTGTGTGTCAGGCAAGAAGGAAATCATCGCCTGGCTGCGGAACAAGGGACGTCCGTATCTGTTTTCCAACACGGTTCCCCCGGGCGTCGTCGGCGCCACGCTCAAGGCACTCGAACTGCTCACCGCCTCGACCGAACTGCGCGATCGTCTGGAAGCCAACACCAAACGTTTCCGGAGCGAAATGACCGCTGCCGGCTTCGACATCATTCCGGGCGACCACCCGATCGTTCCGATCATGTTCGGCAAGTACGAGAACTGCTCCGCGCTCGCGGTGGAGTTCGCCGACCGTCTCCTGGCCGAAGGCATCTACGTGATCGCATTCTCCTTCCCGGTCGTGCCGCGGGGCAAGGATCGCATCCGCGTCCAGCTCAGCGCCGCCCATACCCCCGAGCATGTCGACCGCGCCATCGCCGCCTTCACGAAGGTCGGAAAAGAACTGGGCATGATCTGATATACGGAGCGTCGTTCCGGATGCGAAAGATCCGGAACGACGCCTCCCCGTTTTCTACGCATAACGCATTAGAGCAATTATCCAGGAAGAGTACATGAAAGAGATCAAGAAAATTCTTGTGACTGGTGCCGTCGGACAGATCGGATCCGAACTCACCATGGCACTCCGCGAGAAATATGGCGCGGAAAACGTCGTCGCAACGGGACGCAAAACCGAACCCAGCAAGGAACTGAAGGAATCGGGTCCCTTCCATTTCATCGACGTGAACACGATCGAGACCGTCGAGGAAATGATCAACAAATACGATATCGACACCATCGTGCACATGGCGGCGATTCTCTCCGCCGTCGGCGAGAAGAATCCGACGATGGCGTGGGACGTCAACATGAACGGCACGCTGAACATCCTCAATCTCGGCGTGAAGTACGAAATGGCACGTATCGTCATGCCGAGTTCCATCGCAGTGTGGGGTCCCGGCACGCCGTCGATCGCACCGCAGGACACCGCGCTTCATCCCACCACGATGTATGGTGTCACGAAAGTGGCCGGTGAAATCCTGGCTGATTACTACGTGAAGAAATACGGCCTCGACAGCCGCGGCCTTCGCTACCCGGGAATCATCTCCTCGGAGACCCTGCCCGGCGGCGGCACGACCGATTACGCCGTGGCCATTTATTACGAGGCGATCAAGAACAAGCATTACACCTGCTTCGTCCGCGAAGACACGCGTCTCCCGATGATGTACATGCCTGACTGCATCAAGGCGACCATGGATCTCATGGAAGCGCCGTTTGCAAACCTGAAGCGCCACAACGACTACAACGTCGGCTCGATGAGCTTCACGGTCAAGGAAATCGCCGATTCGATCAAGAAGATCATCCCCGACTTCACCATCGACTACGCGCCTGATTTCCGTCAGGCGATCGCCGACTCGTGGCCCGATGGCGTCGAAGACACGCCCGCCCGCGAAGACTGGGGCTGGAATCCCTCCTACGATCTCGACAGCATGACGAAAGACATGCTCGAAAAGCTCCAGGCCCGTCACGACAAGGGACTGCTGTAAGGCGACTGCGTCGCCGCAGGAGGCGGCTGCGCCGCCAGTGGGGGTGACTGCGTCACCGGTGGAGGCGACTGCGTCGCCGCGGTAGGCAGTAGGCGGTAGGCAATACGCCCGCAGGGCGAACCACCTTTCAAGCCCGTACGATGTTTCGCATCGTACGGGTTTTTTTATTGTGGATGCCCTTTCGACCCGCACGCCGGTTCGTCTGAGGGAAACGGCGTCTGCCATCCCGGCATCACAGCCACACGCCCATGCCTACCGAGAGGATGAAATACCGTCGGTACCCCGCGGGAATCTGGAAGCTGCGGGCGGCGTCTGTGTAGTAGGCATGTGACCCCTTCTCGAGCTGGACGCGATAGAGGAGTTCGTAATATGCGAAACCCGTGGGGATCTGCAGGCCCAGCTGCGCGAAGCTGCGCTTGCCGAAGCTGTCGTGTTCGTTGAACCACCGCCACTCGGGAGTGGACTCCTCGAAGCGGAATTCCCGGTCGCCGGTGAAATCGAAACTCAACCCCGCGATCACCGCCACATGGTCACGCAATTGCAACCGCGCAACCGCGTCGACAAGCACGGTAGGATGGAGGTAGCTGAGTCCGGGGCGAACGCTCAGTGTCAGGTCTTCGGGCAGCGCGGTCACGGGAATATCCCAGGTCAGAACGACTCCGGGCGCGATGTCGTTTGCGGTGCGATGCTGCCGGAAATTGTGCCAGGCAAGGGAGGGTCCCCCGGCGGGGCCGGTAAACGGACTATCGGATCCGTTCATATTTTCCGCCGCGGGCTGCTGTCCGCCGCCGCGTGTAGAGCTCGAGAGTGCGTCCTTCTGGGCGGACGCGGTGCTTGCGAGCAGGCACAGCAGACCCGCGATGAAAAGGGTGCTTTTCATGGTATGCATAGTGGAACCGTTGTCTAATGATGGGGCTCTGTTTTCGCGGAACGCGTCCGTTCCACAATGCCGACACAATGCAAGAGACACACAAGGCATACCTCTTTGTGACATGGGGACGAAAAACCGCCCCCCTTTCAACTCCACTCACGACTTCTTAACTTCCTAACCTCTCAACTTCTTAACCCTTTTGACCTTTTGCCTTTTTGACACGTTCACAATTTTACATCCGTACGATCCCCATGAAACGCATTCTCGTCTTTCTCTGCGCCCTTCTTCCCGCCTGCGGCGGAAACTATCCTCCTCTCGACACCGTCGGTTCCGTCGATCTCAACCGTTATGCTGGCAAATGGTATGAAATCATGCGGCTGCCCAATTCATTCCAGAAGAACTGCTGGAATTCCACCGCCGAGTACGAGATCATCGACGCCGAAACCGTGCGTGTGATCAACCGCTGCCGCAAGGACAGCGTTCGCGGCGAGGAAGACAGCGTCACCGGCAAGGCCTGGGTGGTCGAGGGCAGCAACAACAGCAAGTTGAAAGTATCGTTCTTCTGGCCGTTCAAGGGCGACTACTGGATTCTCGAACTCGACAAGGATTACCAGTGGGTCGCCGTCGGCGCCCCCAGCCGCGAGTACCTGTGGATCATGGCCCGGCAGCCCCGCTGGGATGCCGTTCCCCTCGAGGATCTGAAAGCACGCCTCACTGCCAAGGGCTTTGACGTCACCAAGCTCATCGCGACGAACGACTATCCGCTGGCGATCCGCGATGCGGTTGTCCCGGACACGAAGAAATGAGAGGAAACGCCAATGGCATACGATGAAGGACTCGCGCAGCGAGTGAGAGAGATTCTGCAATCCGAGAAGGGCATCGTCGAGAAGAAAATGTTCGGCGGTCTGGCCTTCATGTCCCACGACTACATGTTCGTCGGTGTTCTCGGAGACGTGCTCATGGCGCGCGTCGGACCGGAGCACCACGCACATGCGCTCACGCAGCCGCATGTGCGGGAAATGGATTTCACCGGGAAGCCGATGAAGGGATACGTGTACGTCGATCCCGCGGGCTGTGCGGATGATGCAGTTCTCGCGGAGTGGGTTTCCCGCTGCCATCGTTTCGTGCGGAGCCTGCCCCAGAAAAAGGGGAAATAGGCGGACGAACGACGCATTCTCTCAGG